>JAFRRO010000049.1 GCA_017428025.1 Clostridia bacterium | reverse complement strand
TCGCACTGAGCAATGCGACATGGAGGTGGTCGGACGCGCCGAGGTGCACGGGATCGAGGGCGTAGAGATCGAATCAGTCGAGTACGATCCGATGGACTGCAACAAAATCAACGGCGCAGACGTCGCAAAGCGCCGCTTTGTCGCGCAGCTCACGGATACGCATTGCCGGTATCTTGCGGAAAGCCACGAGGAGGACGGCGTCAAAAAGCTGTACACGTTCCTGGACGGCGACGATTTCCTTCAAAGCTGGGGATTCGGTGCGGACAACTGCGGCAACGAGACGCATATCGCGCCGAAAGGGCTGATACAAAAGGAGGGCAGCGTCGTTACCACGGCAAAGCAGCCGTTTATGCTCGACGTCGTCGGCCGCTATCAGGTCGAGATCAACGGCAGGACCTACGACACGATCTGCGTCATCGACGCGGGCGCATACAACGAGGGCGTGCTCAGCGAGCAGTACCTTGACCGCAACGGAAGGACGGTTCTCTGGAGACGGTTCAACAGCAACGACTGGATGCAGGACAGCTATCGGCGCCCGTGGACCGAGCTTCTTCCCGAAAACGAGCGGATCACCGTCGACGGCGAAACGTACGTCCACTGGTACGACTGCATCTCGGACTATATCCTGTAACATAAAGCGATCCCGCACCGATGTGCGGGATCGTTTGGTTATTCGTCGACTATCTTTAAAACATTCCCGGCGGCGATCATGTGGACGTCGCCGTTTTTTGTCTGCAGTACGGTCGTCTCGAAGAAATCGAGCGTTTTGAGCGTTTCTTCTTCGGCGGGATTCTTCGAAGAATCGCAGATGATCACGTACTGCGGCATCGTCACCGTCAGAAGCGCCGCCAGATGCTCGTCGTAAACGCCGTGATGCGGCAGCTTCAGCACATCGCAGGTCAGGTTTTTACCGCTGTAGATCAGCTTTTTCAGCTCGTCCTTCTCGGCGTCGCCCATGAAAAGATAGGTCCTGCCGTCATAGATCAGCTTTGTAATCAGCGACTGTTCGTTGTCGCTCTTGCCGTCGTACGGGACGGGGGAAACCCAGATGTTCACGAGCAGTTCGCCGAATGTCAGCGACTCGTCGGCGCTGAGATAGGAAACCGCGGTGCCCGCCGCGTCCAGTGCGTCCGAAAGCTCGCGGAACTGCTTGGAATCCTTCTCATAGCTCGGCAGAACCACACGGTCGATCGGGATGTTTTCGATCAGGGCGTCCGCGCCGCCGATATGGTCCTTGTCGTGATGCGTCAGGATCAGAAGATCGAGCTTTTCGATGCCGAGCGCGTTCAGATACGACACAAGCTTGTCGCCGTCGCCGTTTTCGCCGGAGTCGATCATAACAGCCGCGTCGTTCGTGCGAACAAGAAGCGCGTCGGCCTTTCCGACGGAAAACGCAAACAGTTCGAGCTTTCGCGTTTCCTCGGATTCGGTCGGATCATATGCGCAGCCGAGCAGCAGAGCAAGGCAGATCAAAACAATCAGGATTCGTTTCATGTATGCATTATATGAGAAAAATCGCCGCTTGACAACCCCCGAATTCGTGGTATAATGTAAATACGAACAAATGTTCGAATATGAAAAAAGAGCGGTGTCGTATGGGAAGAAGGATTCTGCATATTGATTTCAACGGCTTTTTCGCTTCGGTGGAGTGCTTTTTCGATCCGTCGATCCGCGCGTTTCCGGTTGCGGTGACCGGAGATCCCGAAAAGCGGCACGGGATCGTGCTTGCCAAGAATCAGCTTGCCAAGCAATTCGGCGTCAAGACGGGGGAAGCGATCTGGGAGGCAAAGCAGAAATGTCCGAAGCTTGTCTGCGTCGCCCCGCATTACGATCAGTATGTTCGGTTTTCGCATCTCGGCAGGGAACTGTATCATGAATATTCCGATCTTGTGGAGCCGTTCGGGCTCGACGAGAACTGGGTGGACGTCACGGGACGCACGCGCGATTTTCACGAGGCGATCGACCTTGCGAACGAGATTCGCGAGCGCGTACACGCGGAGATCGGGATCACCGTTTCGGTCGGGGTGGCGGACAACAAGATCTTTGCCAAGCTCGGCAGCGATCTCAAAAAGCCGGACGCCGTGAGCGCGGTTCTGCCGGACAACTACCGCGACGTCGCGTGGCGACTTCCGGTCGGCGATCTTCTGATGGTCGGACCGTCGACGAAAAATCGGCTGAACCGCTACGGCATCATGACCATCGGCGATCTGGCGAAGACGGATCCCGCGTTTCTGCACGCGCAGCTCGGCAAAGCGGGGCTGACGCTGTACCGCTTCGCGAACGGACAGGACACCTCTCCGGTGCTGCCGTACGGTTTCGAAACGCCGGTCAAGAGCGTCGGAAACGGCATCACGGCGCCGCGCGATCTCGTCAACGACGACGATGTACGGCTGACGGTCCTGATGCTTTCGGAGAGCGTTTCGCGCAGACTCCGCGAGCACGGCTTCCGCGCAAATGTCATCGCGCTCTCGGTGCGCGACTGCGGGCTGTTTTCGTTCACGCGGCAGAGACGGCTCAAGGCGCCGACGTTTCTGACCGACGAAATTCTGGATACGGCAATGCAGCTGTTTTCGGAGAACTACGACTGGCAGCGGCCGATCCGGTCGCTGACGGTCTGCGCATCGGACCTTTGGCCGGTCGACCGTCCGATGCAGCTGAATCTGTTCGGAGAGGAGGAACACCGGAAACGGCTCGAAACGGCGGAACGCGCGATCGACGGGATTCGCAACCGGTTCGGCTATCACGCGGTTTTGCGCGGAAGACTGCTGACCGACCGGACGATCGGCGTCATGAATCCGAGGGAAGAGCATGTTTCGCATCCGGTGGGATATCGGGCATGAAGGTTTATGTCGGTGTGGAGACCTACACGGACGAGGTCGGACACACGCTTCCGCGCGTCGTGCACTGGACGGACGGGCGGCGGTTCGAAATACAGAAGGTGCTGGACGAGCGCCGCGCCGCAAGCCTCAAAGCCGGCGGAAACGGCGTGCGCTACACCTGCCTCATCAACGGGCAGACGGCGTTCCTGTTCTTCGAGGATCCGAGATGGTTTGTGGATGCCGTAAAAAATTAACCGAAGATATGGAAATGTTCGCATAAGTGTGATACAATAGCCGCAGAACCGTATCGGAGGGAATTATGGAACAGGAATACAGCGTAGAAAACGCAAAGAAGTTTATCAAGGAACGCTTTGTACAACAGGGCGACTTCCTGATTTTCAAAGAGGACGTCTTCGACCGCATGCTGGACCGCGTCGTGGAACTCGATGAGGAATTCATGGAGAAAAGCGGCGTGAACGACGGCGAGGTGTACGACGACGACAAGGCGTTCGATTATCTGTTCGAGGGCTTGCAGAAGGATTTCGAAGAACAGAAAATGTACTGCATGCGCTTCGTCGAGGACTACATGGACTACAGCGAAGCGTACCTCGAAAGCATCGGCGCAATCGAGTGGGACTGAGACAAAACGCAAATAAGATCGCAGACGCCGGTCTACGGTCTTTTTGTTTATGAAAGGCAGCGTTATGAACGTATTGATGATCGGAAACAGCCATACCTATTTCAACGATATGCCGCATCTGTTCGCAACGATGTGCGAATCGCTCGGGCAGGAGAAACCGAATGTCACGATGCTCGCCTATTCCGGGCGCGCGCTGCGCTGGCATACGAAGGAGTATTTTTCGATCCGCTTTGCGCTGCTGTACGGCAATTACGATTACTGCGTGATCCAGCAGCTCGGACATCCGTTTCCGGGACTTGAACAGACGGAGCCGGAGGTTCGCGCGCTTTCTGCGCTCTGCAAAGCCTGCGGGACGAAACCGGTCCTGTACATGACATGGGCAAAGAAGGACGATCCGGAACGGATCTCGGAGATCTCCGCCGCCTACCGTACGCTGTCCGAACGGTACGACACGCTGCTTGCGCCGATCGGCGAGCTGTTCGAAACGCTGCGCATGCGGCATCCGGAGATCGAGCTTTACTGGCGCGACGGCTTGCACGCCTCCAAAAACGCATCCTATCTGATCGCCGCGACCTTTGCGTCGCTGCTGACCGGACAGCGCGATCTTTCGAAGCTGACCGATGAATCGATCGACTTTGACGTGCAGTTCGATTCGGAGCATCCGAGGGCGATCGAAGACCGCAGACGGCTGTTCGCTGCGCTCGATCCGAAAACCGCCGCGATTCTCCGGAAGACCGTGGAATCCGCGCTGCCGTGCAAATAACCTCTTGTAACTTCTTTCCGTATTTGATAAAATAAATAAATAAGCGAAAGAAGGATAGAACGTGGAACAACGCGCAGACCAACCGCATAAGGAATCGATCTTTTCCGTCGACACAAAGCATGTCGGCGTACTGGACGGAATCCGCTCGCTCGGCGTGCTGATCGTGCTGTGGTTCCATTTCTGGCAGCAGACCTGGCTGATGCCCGCGTATCAGACGCCGTTTCTGAACTGGCTCGGCATCCGGCAGATCTATCCGAACAGCTTCCGGCGCTGCGGGTATCTGTGCGTCGATCTGATGCTTTTGCTCTCTGCGTTCGTTCTGTATCTGCCGTACGCGAGACAGACGTTTTCGAAAACGCCGGTCGATTCGATCGGCACGTTCTTCAAAAAGCGGTTCGCGCGCATCGTGCCGAGCTATCTTCTGGTTGTGTTCGTGACGTTCTTCGTCGCGCTGGCGGAGGGGTTCTATGCGAACAAGCCCGGCTTTGCGGTCAAGGATCTTGTGACGCACCTGACCTTTACCGAGATGTTCTTCAACGATACGTATCTGTTCGCGGGGATTACCGCCGTCGTGTGGACGGTTTGCATCGAGGTCGGGTTCTATCTGATCTTCCCGTGGCTTGCGAAGGCGTTTCAGAAACTGCCGCTCTTGATCTATGCCGCGATGATGCTTGTCGGAATCGCGTTCACATACGGGCTTGCGTTCCGGATCGCGGAACCGCGCGTCATGGTCAACCGGTTCCTGACGTTTCTGCCGGTCTTTGCAAACGGCATGATGGCGGCGCATCTGTACGCGTGGTACGCATCGCGCGTGAAGCGCAAAGCAATAATCTCGATCGTCGGCATGCTCGTCGCCGTCGGAGCCTGCTTTGCGGTGTACAAGCTCTTCTCGATGTGCGCAAGCACGGGCAGCGAGCAGCAGATCTGGCAGATGAAATACCGCGCGGTGCTGTCCTTTGCGTTTGCCGCGTTGGTGCTCGGCTTTGCGATCGCACCGAAGCCGTTCCGCAGGATTCTGGACAATCGCGTTGCGGCGGCGATCGCGGCGATCACGTATAACCTGTACCTCTGGCATCAGTGGCTGATGGTGCATCTGCGCATGAGCTTCGGCGCAAAGAGCGGCGCGGACATCGCCGGAATGGGCGTCGGCACGCAATGGACGCTGACGATCATCGGACTTGCGACGGCGTTTCTCGTCGCAATCGTGATCACTTACGGATTTGAACAGCCGGTTTCAAGGCTGATTTTGAGAAACAGAAAGGGGATATCCTGATGCATGTAACCAGTAAAACAAACGATGTTTGCTCCACGAAGATCGACTTTGATCTGATCGACGGAAAGGTGTACAATGTCGTGTTCACGGGAGGCTGCAACGGCAACCTGAAAGCCATCGGCAAGCTCGTTGAGGGCATGGAGCGCGAAAAGCTCGTCCAGACGCTCAGGGGCAACACCTGCGGGAACAGCTATACGTCCTGCGCGGATCAGCTTGCGAGAGCGGTGGAGCAGGCAGAGGAGGCATAAGATGGTACGCGTCGGCTACGACATCGGCGGAACCAACATCGCCGCCGGCATTTTGGATGAACGGAATGTACTGATTTGCAAGAAATCCATGCCGTTTCCGCGCGGCAGAGGGACGCAGGCCGTAATCGACGTCTGCACGGCGCTGTATCGCGCGCTGCTGACCGAAGCGGCGCTTTCCGATGCGGAGGTATCCGGCGTCGGCACGGCGGTTCCCGGCAGCGTCGACATCGAAAACGGCGTTGTGATCGATGCGCATAATCTCGACTTTCATCATACGCCGCTTGCCGGTCTTCTGCACGAATCCCTGCAGAAACCGATCGCGGTGATCAACGACGCCGATGCGGCGGCGCTTGCGGAACACGGCGTCGGCGCGCTGAAAGGAACCGAAACCTCCGTCATGATCACGATCGGCACCGGCATCGGCGGCGGACTGATTCTGAACGGACAGCTGTTCCGCGGCGGACGCGGCAACGGAACCGAACCCGGGCACATGGTTCTGCGAAACGGCGGCAGGCTCTGCACCTGCGGCATTCACGGCTGCGCGGAAGCGTACTGCGCGGCGACGCGCCTTGCAAAGGACGGCGCATCGTTCGGTCTGTGCGGCGCAAAGGAAGTCATCGATGCGGCAAAGGCGGGCAATCCGGACGCATCCGAACTGTTCCGTGCATTCGTCGACGATCTCGGAAGCTATCTTGCTTCGATCGTGAATCTGCTCGATCCGGAGCGCATTGCGATCGGCGGCGGCGTCTGCGGCGCAGGGAGTTTTCTGATGGAGCCGTTGAGAGCGAACGTGAAGGAGAAGTGCTTCTTCGAAACCTGTCCGGAGATCGTGGTGGCGACGGCGGGCAACGACGCCGGCATCATCGGCGCATGCCTGATCGCTCCGTAAAAGCCAAAAATCAAACGACCGAAGAATTGCTCTTCGGTCGTTTTTTGTTCAGATGGCATATCCGCCGTCGCAGCAGAGAACCTGTCCCGTCACAAAACGCATCCCGGAAAGGCGGAACACGGCGTCGGCAACGTCTTCCGGCGTTCCGAACCGCATCAGCGGCGTTTCCAGACGGAAAGCTTCGAGCGCTTCTTCCGAAAGATGCGCATTCATTTCGGTCCGGATCAGCCCGGGCGCGACGCAGTTGACGGTGACGCCGGACGGCGCAAGCTCCTTTGCAAGCGCTTTGGTGAATCCGATGACGGCGGCCTTGCTTGCGGAATAAAGCACCTCGCAGGAACCGCCGCAGACGCCCCAGACGGAGGAGAGGTTGACGACCGATCCTTCCGTCTTGCGAAGATCCTCAATCAGCGCGCGTGTGACGCTCATCGTGCCGTAAACATTGGTGTCGAATACCTGCGCACAGTCCGCGTCGGTTGTGTCGGAAAACAGCGTCTGACGCGGCGCAATACCCGCACAGTTGACCAGCACGGAAACGGTGCCGAGCCGCGTATGCACCGTGTCGATCATCGCGGCAACCGACGATGCGTCGTTGAGGTCCGCTTGTACGCAGAGATAGGGAATATCCTTCGGAAACTTTGCGGCAGCGTCCGTCGCACCCTGCGCATTGGAACGGTACTGCAGCGCGACGGCATAGCCGTTCTGTGCAAACCGGACGGCGATCGCGGAACCGATTCCGCCGGAAGCGCCGGTAATCAAGGCGATTTTCATGATTGCTGTCCTTTCAGTTTGAGCGATTGCATCATTTGATCGAACGGCGCGACGAAGGAATCCGAATCGCGGTTCAGCAGCGTGAAGAAATAGGTCCGCTCCGCGGAAACCGCGTACAGAATCAGATCGTGCGTGCCCTGATCGATTTCGACCTTGCAGGCGATCCGCCTTGCGGGATTTCCGTCGACGCGGCAGCTTTGCACGTCGTTAAGCGTTAGCGATTCATAGCCGCAGAGTTCCATGAGAGCCGTTTCATATTCGGCGGCGTCAAACGAGTCGAAGTACCAGTTCAGCTCCGTGGTGTACACGGTGATCGAGCTTGCGCGCAGCGCGTCGCCGTACGGCGCAAAGCACAGGATATCGGCGTTCGGAACGCGTTCGAACGAATCCGGAAGATCCGCTTCGAACACATCGGAAACGTAGCGATTGGACGCCGAAACGCCGCATCCGCAGACGAGCAGGGCGGCAAGCAGAAGAACAAGAGCGCGTTTCATAGCGTCTGTTCGGTCACGCCGAGGATCTCGCCGACATACATGGTATGCGGATCGCCGTCGGCATAATAGCGGCTTTGCAGCGTTTCGTCCTCAAGCGCATGTTCGTCGAGGTCTGCGCGGAACAGGATCAGGCACTCGATATGATATCTGCATCCGTCGAATCCGTCCTGCGCGCCGAAGCGGTTGTGGAAAAGCTTTGCATTCAGCGCCTGCATCTTCTGCACGTCGCGGCCGGATTTCGTACCGCAGAACGCAAGCTCCTTCTGCATGGCGCCGGCTGTCGGGACGCTGACGGTAAACGTATCCGCCTGCAGCAGCAGATCGTGCGTATAGCGGCTCTTTCGTACATAGACCGTAAACGTCGGCTTGTTCCATAGAACGCCGAACTGTCCCCATCCGATCGTCATCGGGTTTCCGCCTACCATCAGGAAAGCGCCTTTTTTGAGCTGCTGTGCCGTTTCTTTCATCCAATCCATCGTATCATTCCTCCATTTGATTCATTATACCGGATCGGACGGCAAAAAGCCAGTCTTTCCGCAAAAAAAAGAAGCCCGCATCGGCTTCTTTTGTCGTTTGCGATCAATCGGCACCGTGCAGCTCGGTTTTCCGTACGTTTCGCTGAAACAGCATGACGATTCCCCAGATCCCGCCGAGACCGACGAGCACATAGAGGATTGCCGTAATGACGGACGAAGCACCGAAGATCCACGTCACGAGGTTGAACCGGAATATGCCGACAAGCAGCCAGTTCAAAGCGCCGACGATCATGAGAATCAAAGCGACGATATTCATGAAATCACTCCTTTCACGCCGTTAGTATGCGCGTGAAAACGGATTTTCATGCTCCTTTTTTTCGACTAAAATTTCGATATCGAACCGATCGAACGCAACTGGTTCCATGAAGTCGCTCTGACGGAACTGCGTGTGGTTGAACCGGTCCAGTTCTGCGATGTGCTTTTCTAAAAGAACGGGGCGGGAGAGATCGAGCGCCTGACAGAGCTCGTGCAGAACCGGCATCCAGCCCTCAAAATCAGACGGTCGTGCGAGAGTGAACTCCCGCACGACTTCTGATTGGATCTTTTGACGCGTCAGCGTTTTTGCCCAGATACGCATTATTTCTGCGTGTAGACGAACCAGCCGATGAACTCCGCACAGCCGGTGTCCTGATACGTTCCGACGAGGTTGCAGTAGATGCGGTACTTGCCGCCGATGTTGTCCTGCGGCGACCACTTGGAACTCATGTTGCGCACATAGACGATTTCGTTCGTCTTTGCGATCGTCATCTTGACATAGGTTTTGTCGCCGTCGTTGATGACTTCGTTGACATTGCCGATGATACGGAATCCGTAGGTGTTGCCTGCATAGGTACCGAGGTCCGCAAGGAGTTCCTGCATCGTGATACCGCGGTTGACTTCCTTATACTTCTTGCCGTACGCCTTGATGAACGCATCCTTGTCGGCATACGATCTCGAAACGACGAACGTCGTGCTGCCGTCTTCGGCGCCTTCCTTGGAGCCGTTCAGCGTGATCGTGGAGATGCCGTAGAAGGAGGAGTCCATCGTAATGCCGAAGGAGAACTTGCCGTCCGCGTCGACGGTCACGGTGCCGCAGAGCACACGCGTCGTATCGTCGCTCGTCGCACTCAGCGTTGCGCCGGGCAGCGTCGTGCCGGTGACGGTCAGCTTGCCGGATTTATCCGCTCTCAGTGATGCGACGTCGTCCTTGACCTCCAGAACCATGGGATCCGGTACGAACACGTACGGATCGACGGTCAGCGTCTTGGATGCGGTGACGAAGTTGTTCTTGGTCGCAACGAGTTCGATCGTCTCGGAACCGGTGCCGGTCATGTTGTAGTCCTGCATGAAGACGCCGCCCTCATAGACGTTCGTCGCAACGCCGTTGATCGTGAGCGTGACGTCGAAATCGTCGACCGTGCCTTCGAGATGCACAACGTTGCCTTCCGCTGCCATGATGGAACCGTCTTCCTTCGCGATCGGGGAAGTGAGGTTGATCGTCAGCGGGGGGAAGGTCTTGGTGAACGACGGGCATTCGACCTGATAGGTGTTGCCTTCCGCGGTGGTTACGGTGACATAAGGCTTGATTTCCCGCGTCGAGGATTCGAGCGGCGTGTTCGGATAGAAGATCTCGACCGGGATGTTGACGCGTCTCGGATATGCGATATCCTTATCGTTCGTTGCTTTGTGGTCTGGCTGGTGCGGGAAATCGATCGTCAACGTACCGTGCGCAGGGACGAGAACCGTGATGGCGACATAGTCCTTGCCGGTTTCGTCGACATACTCAAGCAGCGTCGCAACCTTTTCATCCGGCTGCGCTTCGGGCGTACCGGCGGGGTTGGCGGGTTCGGCCGTAACCGTCTGATCGCCGGTGACCGGCTTTGCGGGGGTGCCGCACTTCAGAACGCCGATCTTGTTCAGCAGGTAGAGACCGCCGGCAACAAGAATCAGTACGATCACAACGATGATCGAGATCAGAAGGACCGTGAACAGCGTGTTGTTCTTTTTCTTGGTGTTCTTGCGCTTCGGGGGCGTCGGTTCATACTCGAACGAATCGTCATCCTGATCGAGCGCTTCTTCATCATTATAGATGGTGTCGTCGTCCTCGACTTCCGGTTCGTTTTGTTCTTCGTCCTCGTCCTTGTCTTCTTCCTGAACGACGGGCTTTGCGCGCTTGACCGGATGCGTCGGCGTCCAGATCGGACGGTCGGATTTGGTTTCGTAAGCGTCGGGATCGTCGTCGTCATAGTCCGGTTCTTCCTCGACAGGCTTTGCGGGACGCGCTTTGACGACCGGCTTCTTCTCGGGGATCTCGACCGGCTTCTTCTCGGGGATCTCGACCGGCTCTTCAACGACTTCCTCGACCTCGTCGAGAAGATCTTCGGTTTCTTCGACGGCTTCTTTCACAGGCTTTTCGACTTTCTTGGCCTGCTCGGGAACAACCCACGAAGGACGGCTGAACCGCTTGGTCGGCTGAGGATCCTCAACGACGGGCGTTTCGGGAGCTTCGGCTTCCGGCTCACCCTTGAGGTTCGCTGCACATACCTTGCAGTACGTCGCATGATCGGGATTGTATGCTCCGCACTCTTTACAAATCATAGAGTTACCTCCTATTATGATCCTATTTTCTGCCTACTATTATAACATAAAATTTCACAGAGTCGTGACGAATGTGTAAACAATTTTTGATTTATGTGCAATTTTTTCATTCTTGTGGTATAAATGGTTACGGATTTCAAGGTTTTGGAATAGAATAGAGTAGTAAATCGATCGGACGGAGCAGAACATGATCTATTTTGACAACAGCGCAACGACTTGTACCTGCAGGGAGGCTGCAGAACGCGCCTATACGGCAATGACGCAGGACTACTATAATCCCGCGGCGGCGTACGGCGCGGCGTTCGGCGTTGAAAAGCAGGTCAATGAGGCGCGTGCGTTCGCCGCTTCGCTGGTCGGCGCAAAGCCGGAAGAGATTCTCTACACCTCCGGCGGGACGGAGTCGAACAACATGGCGGTGTTCGGCTCGCTGCGTCCGATGCGCAATCTGAAATCGATCGTGACGACGGAAACGGAGCATCCGTCCGTCTATGAAACGATCCGAACCGCCGCAAAGGAGTTCGGCATGGAGATCGTCTATGCGCCGCTCAAAGCGGACGGAACCGTCGATCTCGACCGCCTTTCCGATGTGCTGCATGCCGACACCGGGCTTGTCAGCATCATGCACGTAAACAACGAACTCGGCAGCGTCAACGACCTTGACGCGATCGCAAGGAAGGTCCGCGCGCTCTCGCCGAACGCGGTTTTGCATATGGACGGCGTACAGGCGTTTATGAAGGTGCCGACCGGAAAGCTGCCGGTCGATCTCTATTCCGTTTCCGCGCACAAGCTGCACGCGCCGAAGGGCGTCGGATTCCTGCTTGTCAGAAACGGCATTCGATTTGCGGGCGGACAGATCGGCGGCGGACAGGAGAGAAACCTTCGCAGCGGAACGACCAATGTGCCGGGCATCCTCGGCATGGACAGCGCGCTGCGGCTCTATCAGTCGAATCAGCGCGTCTGGCATCAGCAGATGTTTCAGGTCAAGAAACGGCTGTATGAGAACCTCGGCACGCTCGGCGACGTCTGCCTGAACGGTCCGGCGATCGAAGAGGGCGCGCCGCACATTCTGAATCTGTCGTTCCTCGGCGTTCGCGGTGAAGTGCTTCTGCACGCGCTCGAACGGTACGGAGTGATCGTGTCCACCGGCTCCGCATGCTCTGCCAAAAAGCAGGGGAAGAACCGCGTGCTGAATGCAATCGGCATCGGCGGCGCGCGGCAGGAAGGTGCGATTCGGTTCAGCTTCTGTCCGTTCAATACGGTTGCGGAAGCCGACGAGGCGGCAAATGTGATTGCGGATCAGGTCCGCATGCTGCGCAAGTACAAAAGGAGATAAACAATGGAAAGAGTTTTGCTGGTCCGTTACGCGGAAATACATCTGAAGGGGTTGAACCGTCCGTTCTTCGAACGGCTCCTTGTCGACCGCATCAAGCAGGCGCTTGCGCCGCTTGCCGCAAGGGTGGAGCGCGAACAGGGACGCATCTTCGTATACGGCATCGGGGAAGAACAGCTTGCGGAAAGCATGGACAAGCTCTGCCGTGTGTTCGGCATTCATTCGATCAGCCCCGCGTGCTGCGTGGAAAAGGACTGGGAAGCGATCCGAAACGCCGCCGTTTCGGAAGCAAAGCCGTTTGCGGACGCAAATGCGCATCTGACGTTCAAATGCTTTGCGCGCCGTTCGGACAAGCGGTTTCCGATGACGTCCGAACAGCTGTGCCGCGAACTCGGTCACGAACTTTTGGAAGCGTATCCGAACCTTGCGGTCGACGTACATCAACCGGAACTCAAGATCACGGTGGAGATCCGTCAGCAGAACGCGTTTGTGTACACGAACGAGATTCCCGGCGCGGGCGGCATGCCGGTCGGATCGAACGGCAAAGCCATGCTGCTCATCTCCGGCGGCATCGACAGTCCGGTCGCGGGTTACATGATCGCAAAGCGCGGCGTGCTGCTCGACGCGGTGCATTTTTACAGCTATCCGTACACCAGCGAACGCGCAAGGGACAAGGTCATTGAGCTGACAAAACTCGTATCGCGCTATGCGGGGACGATCAATCTGTATCTCGTGCCGTTTACCGATATTCAGCTGACCATCTACGACAAATGCCCTTCGACCGAAACGACGGTGCTGATGCGTCGTCTGATGATGAAGATTGCGGAACGCATCGCAAAGGACACCGGTTCGCTCGCGCTGATTACCGGCGAATCGATCGGACAGGTCGCAAGCCAGACGATCGAATCCCTGTGCGTGACGGATGATGCGGTTTCGATGCCGGTGTTCCGGCCGCTGATCGGATTCGATAAGGAAGAAATCATTGAAAAGGCACAAAGAATCGGCACGTTCGAAACGTCGATTCTGCCGTATGAGGATTGCTGTACGGTGTTCGTGCCGAAGCATCCGGTGACAAAGCCGAAGGTGGACAGGCTCAGAGAGAGCGAAGCGCTTGTCGACTTTGAACCGATGATCGAGGAAGCAATCGGCAAAACGGAAAAAATGATCATTCGCTGATCAAATGACGGGATTCGCATATACTTTGTGCAAGACAGGAGGTAATTATGAAACACGTATTTCGATTTATCGGCGTTGTGGTCGTGCTTGTCGTGCTCGCAGCGCTCGTTCTGTATTTTTTGAACGGACAGGGGTATATCAGAGGTCCGCTGTCCACCTGGATTACGAACATGCAGACACATTTCAACGGCGCTGTGGAAGACACGCAGGAAACGATCAATGAATTCCGCGGTCACACGCCCGATCCGAGACCGGATTCGCTTCAGACGCCGGAGCTGAACGGACTCGAGGACCTTGCGACGGCAGAACCCGTACAGGTGCCCGAAGTCACGCCCGAACCGACGCCGGAAGCATAGGAATTTTGTACTTGACAAACAAAAGGCCGGATGCTATTATAACATTCGGTCCGTATCTCTGGGTGTAGCGCAGTTTGGTAGCGTGCTTGAATGGGGTTCAAGAGGCCGAGAGTTCAAATCTCTCCACCCAGACCAGGAAGAGGCACTTGTTTCGGCAAGTGCTTTTTTCGTACCGCATGCTCTCTTTATATATCATTTTTTCTTTCCAAAACCGGTAGATTCGCAATGCAAATCGTGATAGAATATGGACAAATCAATCAGGGGAGGCATTTATGGAACGTACCGTTGCATGGACCAAGTACAACAAGACCGAGCTCAGAAAGGTCGAAACCGTATCGAAGGAGTATCGCGCTTTTCTGGATGCGGGCAAAACCGAGCGTGAATGTGTGAACGGCGCGATTGCACTTGCAAAAGCGGCAGGATATCGCAATCTCAAGGACGTCATTGCAAACAACGAATCGCTGAAGGCGGGCGATCGCGTCTATGCGGACTGCATGGGCAAGGCGATCATGCTGTTCATCGTCGGCAAAGAGCCGATGGAGAAGGGCTTCAACATCATCGGCGCGCACATCGATTCGCCGCGCATGGACCTCAAGCAGAACCCGCTGTACGAGGACACGGGGCTTGCGTATCTCGATACGCACTATTACGGCGGCATCAAGAAGTATCAGTGGGTTACGATCCCGCTTGCACTGCACGGCGTCGTCGCGAAGAAGGACGGAACGCTGGTCAATGTCGTGATCGGCGAAGATGAGAACGATCCGGTTGTTTCCATTTCCGACCTGCTGATCCATCTGTCTGCGGATCAGCTGCAGAAGAAGGCGTCCGTCGCGATCGAGGGCGAGGAGCTCAACGTCATCATCGGCGGTCTGCCGCTCAAGGACGAGGAGAAGGAGCCCGTCAAGGCGAACATGCTCAAAATCCTCAAAGAGAAGTACGATATCGAGGAAGACGATTTCCTGTCCGCAGAGATCGAAGTCGTTCCCGCAGGCAAATCCCGCGAACTCGGTCTCGACCGCAGCATGATCCTCGGCTACGGACACGACGATCGCGTCTGTGCGTTTGCGCAGATCAGGGCGATGCTCGACGTCAAGAACACGCCTGCATCAACCTGCTGCTGCATCCTTGCCGATAAGGAAGAGATCGGTTCCGTCGGCGCGACCGGCATGCACGCCAAGTATTTCGAGAACACCGTTGCGGAGATTATGAATCTCACCGGCGAATACTCCGAACTCAAGCTGCGCCGCGCATTGACCAACGCGCACATGCTGTCCTGCGACGTCAGCGCGGGCTACGATCCGAACTTTGCGGGCGTATTTGAGAAGAAGAACAGCGCATTCCTCGGTCAGGGCGTCTGCTTCAACAAGTACACCGGCGCACGCGGCAAGAGCGGCTCGAACGACGCGAACGCCGAGTACATGGCGAAACTGCGTAAGTGGATGGAGGACAGCAAGGTCGTCTATCAGACCGCGGAGCTCGGCAAGGTCGACGCGGGCGGCGGCGGAACGATCGCGTACATCTGCGCGGAATACGGAATGGAAGTCATCGACAGCGGCGTCGCGGTCCTTTCGATGCACGCGCCGTGGGAGATCATTTCCAAAGCAGACCTGTACGAAGCATTCAAGGCGTACAAGGCGTTCCTGCTCTGCGCGAAATAAGAAAATTCTGTGAACAAAAGCCGGAGGAGCGATCCTCCGGTTTTTGCATGGTGGACAATTCTGTCGTTTCGTGCTAAACTACATGACATGAAATATGCGAAATGGCACAAACTGCATATCGCGGGATCGCTGCTTCTTGCGGTCCTGCTGCTGTTCGGCTGCGCCGGAAATCAGACGGGGGAACTGACTGCGCAGACGACGGAATCCGCCGTGCCGGAAGCTGCGGTGCCGAGAGAGGAAACCGTTTCGCTCGGAGCGATCTCGCCCGCAACGGACACCGTTTCGATCGCGACGCCCGAGCCGGAACCGACGGAAGAACCGACGCCCGAGCCGACGGAGGAACCGACGCCGGAGCCGACCGACACGCCTGCACCGACCGATACGCCGGAACCGAATCCGTTCCTCGGCACATGGACGATAGAGGACCTGCCTTTTTTGCTCGACGTGCGCTCGGACGGCACCTATACCGTCACCACGGGAGGCATTGAAAAGCAGGGGACCTATACCTATTCGGGCTCCGATCTGCATCTGCTCGTTTCGGACGACCGGACGGTCGATTTCAAGTTCTACCACAAGACCGGCAAGATGATGCACGACGAATATGTGCTGATTCAAAGCGAGATTGCGGAGTCAAACGCGCTGTCGGGTATACCGGTTTCATATGCGAACGAAAACGACGCGATTTCCGTGTCCGTGCGCGGCGCGGTCGTCGATGTCGTCGTCAAAAACGGTGTTTCCGCGAAGGAATACTGCTTCACAAATCAGGGACTGATCCCGCCCGAAAAGTCGAGCGACTGGTTCAATGTGCTGGATTCCGGCGAGCCTTCGCCGCATTTCCGCGTCTATAAGTATGACGGCGCATATACGCTCTGGGTGCGCGACACGGAGGATCAACTGCTCGAATCGATCGACGTCGTCGTGGAATCGGGGTTCCGGTATCCGGTTCAGGCAAAGAATCTCGAGCCTGTTCGGCATGCGCTGAAACTGGTTCTGCAGGAGAACAACTCCTCGATCGGCAAGCTGAACGAAACGATCAGCGCGGACGTTGCGGCAGCGGGCATCTACACGCGCGAAGGCGTTGTGACGGCGGGCGTTTCGCTGATTTCGCATATGTCCGAATACGGCTATTCGATCGTCTATCAGGGCAAGGGCTCGTATCAGGGCATGAACGACTGGGGCGTCAATCCCAAATGGGGCTCCAAGCTTGACGAGCCGACGTCCGATCCGAACGGCACGTACTACTACTGCGGCATGCAGTGCGTCGCAAGCATCGTTTGGGCGTATAAGCAGGCGGGCATGAACCTCTTTACGACGCTTCGATCCGAGATCGGCAGAAACGGCGAGCGCGTCAAGAACAACGACAACAAGATCCAGTACGACCGCGCAAGATCGGGCGATATCGTCCGGTCCGGCGGACATTATCTCATGATCGTCGACCGGCTGGACCAGGACGGCGACGGCGCTTCGGATGCGTATCTCACGTACGAGATGTGGGCGCCGCACCTGACCATGCTGATCCTGACGTTCCGGCAGGTGCGCGGACGCACGTTCTATTCAATGGACGCGTTCTTTGACGGAACCGGTCGCAACAAGACGAAAGCCGTATACTGGGAGAACACCTTCCGAATCCCGGATGACGAGCTGCCGCAGTACCTGCGCGCGGCGGTAGAGCACGAAGAAACGTATCGGAAGTTTACGGCATTTTTGGAACAACTCGGATTTTAAAGGACGGAAAGCATGACACAAAACGGACGGATCAAGAGGTTTGCGCTGATACTGTCGATCGTTTTTCTGCTCGCTGCAGTCATATCGATGCATGCGGAAGCGGCGGACGTGGAAGCGGAGAACCTCTCCAAAAGATGCAAGTATGAGGGCGATTTCAGCGTCCATGCCGACCGGCTTCGCGACGACGATCTGGACAGCGCGCAGCGCGTCAACAAGGGCAAGACGCTGTCGATTTCCTGGAAGGACGACGTTCCCGTCGCATCCGTGTTTCTTTCGTTCTATTACGCGCCGGTCGCGTATACCGTGATGCAGTTCGACGGAAGCGGCAACAAGCTGTCCGAGGATCCGGGAATCCTTTTGTACAACAATCTCATCGAAACCCTGCCGGAGACGCGTAAGGTCTCGATCCGCGCAGAGGAGGATAACTGCGCGTTCTGCTCGCTGTATGCGTACGGCGAAGGCACGGTACAGGATTATCATCCGTTCCGTCCGACGATCGAAAAAGCGGACTTTCTGACCTTTGCCATGCATCCGGACGATGAGGTTCTGTTCCTCGGCGCAATCTATCCGATCTATGAAACGCAGCGCGGGCTGTCCGGTCTGTCGATCATCATGAGTACAAAGCTGCCGGAGAAGAACCAGCGGTTACGCCGGCAGGAGGATATGAACGGCGCATGGACGCTCGGCATGAAGACGCAGCCGGTATTCGGCGGTTTTCCGGATATTCCGCAGGATTATTACAGCAAGTTCAAACACACCTTTACAGCCGACGACGTCAAGCGCTATGTCGCGACGCAGGTCCGCAAATACCGCCCGGAAGTGGTTGTGACGCAGGACGTCAACGGAGAGTACGGACACTGGCAGCACAAGGTGCTTTCGGAGGGCGTTCAGGCGGGCGTCAAAGCGGCTGCCGATCCGAACTATCAGCCCAAAGGGTATGAAAAACTGGAGCCATGGGAAGTCAAGAAACTCTATATCCATCTGTACAGCCAGAACAAGCTGACGCTTGACGTCAACGCGCCGATAACGGAGCTCGGCGGAAAAACAGCGTTTGAAGCGGCAACGGAAGCCTATCAATGGCATAGATCGCAGACGAAGAACAACAATCACTTCGTTTCGACCACGGAATACAGCATCGCGGAGTTCGGTCTTGCCTATACGACCGTCGGCGAAGATACGGCGGGCGTTAACGATATGTTCGAGCATGTCGATCCGATGACGCTGTCCGTCACGCCGACGCCGGAACCGACGCCGGAGCCCACCGACACGCCTGCGCTGACCGATACGCCGGAACCGACCGCCGAACCGACGGAGGTGCCGACGGAGGAACCGACTGCACCGCCGACCGATACGCCCGCGCCGGTCGAAACGCCGGTACCGCAGCCGACGGAAGCGCCCGCTCCCCAGGAACCGTCCGGATTTTCGGACATGTGGGTTCTGATGATCGGCGGCGGTCTGCTGTTGCTGCTGATCGTGCTGCTTGTCGCGCTGCTGATCGCACGAAAGAGGAGGTAATCGGATGAAACGGATCTTTCCCGTTCTGATTGCGGCGATTCTGATTGCCGCAGCATTCGCATGCACGGATGAACCCGCAGCGGCAGTCGATGCGACGCCTGCGCCGATACAGACGGAACCGCCGGTCGAAGTGATCGTCGACGACGTCACCGTTCCCGTGACGGAGCTGAAAGTCCTGTCCGAATCGGAAATGCCGGATATCGAAACGCTTGCCGCAATGACATCGCTTCGGCTGCTCGACCTGACCGCGCTTCCGTATACGCCGTCTGAAGAAATTGCAGAGATTTCTCTGAACTGTCCTAACTGTCAGATTCTTTGGAATCAGAAGCTGACGGACGGGATATTCCGTAGCGATTCCGCTTCCCTGATGCTTCCGAACGCAACGGCGGAGGACGTCCGTCTGCTCGAAGTGTTTTCGAATCTTGTATTTGTGGACGCAACCGGCAGCCGCGAATTTGCCGCGCTTCACACTTTTAAGGAAGCGCATCCGTCGGTGGAAGTGCATTATTCCATGACGCTCGGCGATACCGTCGTGACCGACGGCGATACGGCGATTGCCGTTCCGAGCGGCGTCGATGTGCGGCAGTTCATTTCCGACCTGCATGCATTTGAACACATCGAATCGGTCGATCTTTGCGAAAGCGGCTGGAACGAGACGGAAATGCAGCTGTTTCTCAGCGCATATCCGCAGATGAGGGTGCACCGTATGATTTCGATCGGCGGGCAGTCGTTCGATTCCGATGCGCAGATGCTCGATTTGCGTGCGCTGCAGGGGCAGACACCCGAACAGCTTGCGGAGACGCTTCGCGCTTTTCCGAACCTGAACACCGTTGCGCTGCCGGCAAGCTGGTCGGAACAGCAGATTAACAGCGTTCTGTCTGCGCTGCCCGGCGTAACGGTCATCGGTCCGGTGACGGCGTTCGGACAGACGTTTGACGGCGTCGCGGAGGAAATCGATCTTTCCAAGACAAAGCTTTCGTCGACAGAGGAAGTCGAGGCGCTTCTTGCAAAGCTTCCGTTTCTCACAAAATGCGTGATGTGCGACTGCGGGCTTAATGACGAACAGATGGAGCAGCTCTGCAGCGCGCATCCGGGCGTCAAATTCGTGTGGATCATCGAGATCGGAAAACGAAAGCTTCGTACCGATGCGATCGGATTCTCCACCAAGAACCCGTCCAAGTATACGAACCCGAACTCGTCGGACAAGTATAACGAATCCGTCAAAAAAGCGGTTCGTCTGCGTGAGGGCGATATCGAAGCGCTGAAATACTGTACCGATCTGGAAGCGCTGGACCTCGGACACAACTATCTGACGAACAACGACCTGCTTGTGATCTCAAAGCTCACAAAGCTCAAAGTGCTGATTCTTGCAGACAACAAGATCACCGATATTTCCGTATTGACGACGCTGAAGGATATCGAATACATCGAACTGTTCATGAACAAGATTCCGGACCTTTCGCCGCTGTGCGAAATGCCAAATCTTCGGGACGTCAACGTGTGCAATACGGGCGCGTCGGACCTGACGCCGCTGTTTCAGCTGACCGGCGCAAAACGGCTCTGGTATGCGATGAACCCGTTCAGCCGCGAACAGGCAAAGGCGCTCAAGGAAGCGCTTCCGGACTGCGTATGCAACTATACGACGCGCGACGAAACGGGCGAGGGATGGCGCGAGGATCCGCGGTATCACTGGATGCGGGCGTATTTTCAGGATTCCTGATCCGGAATCGTGCTTGCAAGAATCGTGACGATACGGTATAATAAACAAAAAGCGGAGGTGCAGACTTGATTCAGCTTATTTTCGGCGAAAAAGGATCCGGCAAGACGAAAAAGATTCTTGAACTCGCAAACCGCGCGGCGGAAACCGCAAAAGGCAGCATCGTATTTGTCGACATCGACGACGATTATATGTACGATCTCAATCTTTCGATTCGCTTTATCAATGCGACGGAGTATGCGCTGTCCGGACCGAAGATGTTCTACGGCTTTCTCTGCGGCATTGCGGCATCGGATCATGACCTTGAATATCTCGTCATCGACAGCTTCATGAAGATCGTGCGGCACGATCTCGATACGCTCGAAGATCTGTTCCGTCAGATGAAACGCTTCTCCGACAATCACAACGTTCATCTTGTGCTGTCGCTGTCCTGTATGCCGGAGCAGCTGCCCGAGTTTTTGAAGCCTTATCTCGAATGAGAGCTGCGCGCGGTGTTATGATAAGACTGTCATCCGCCCGTCAGGACGGATGATTTTTCAATCTGACGAAGGGTTAACCAAACAATTATGGAATACATCAATCAATCCGAACCGTATCAGACGGAACTGCGAAGCGAGCGAAGAATCCGCACGATTTTGTGGATCCTGATTCCGGTCATCTGGGTTCTTTCGCTGATTCTGGTCGGCGTTGCCGTTTACATAGCGACAAAGCCGGTCCGCACGGACGACGAAGCCCTGCTGGACGCGATTCGCGACATGCGCTACTGCATCCGTGAAAACTACTATTTCTACGACGAAGACGAAGAAAAGCTCACGAACGCAGCGCTCAAGGGAATGGCGTCCGGTACCGGCGACGACTATGCGTACTACTACTCCGCGGAGGAATACGCGGCACTGCAGAAGCAGAACGAAGGCAACTTTGTCGGCATCGGTATCCTGACGTCGATGGACGAGAACGGCGCCGTGCGCATCATCGACGTGTACGACAACACGCCCGCAAGCGAAGCCGGTCTGACGGCGGGCGACCAGATGATCGAGATCAACGGCGTATCCTATGAAGGACTGGACCTGAACGGTTTTCTCGGCAACGTGATCGCCGAGGACGGCGCGGAGAACACGATCAAGGTGCTGCGCGATGGCGAAGAACTGACGTTCACGATCGTTGCGCGCGAGGTGCATACGCCGTCCGTTTCATATCGCATGCTGACGGACACCATCGGCTATATCCGCGTTTCGACCTTCCACGGCACCTGTGTGCAGGAAACCGAAGATGCACTGAAGGACCTGAAGGAGCAGGGGATGACCGCGCTCGTCTTCGATCTCAGAGACAACCTCGGCGGTTCGCTCTACGACGCGCTGGACATTGCCGACTTCTTCCTGCCGAAGAATCATGTCATCACGTCTCTGCGTTCGCGTTCGGACGAAGAGGAGAAATTCTATACGAAGACCGATGGCATGGACATTCCGATGGTCCTGCTGGTAAATGGCTATTCCGCATCCGCAAGCGAGCTTGTCGCCGGTGCGCTGAAGGACTACGACGCGGCATACCTGATCGGCACGACAACCTTCGGCAAGGGCATCGTGCAGTCGTATTTCGGCATTCCAGAGACGAACGGCATGCTGAAGATCACCACGGAAGCATACTACACGCCGAACGGCGTCTGCGTACACGGCACGGGCATTGAGCCGGATCAGGTCGTCGAACTGTCGGAGGAAGCACAGAAATACTCGATCACGATGCTGCCGTTTGAACTCGATACACAGCTGCAGGCGGCGATCGGCTATCTTGAGACGCATTAGGAGGTACTTATGAACTGCAGAATCAAGGATCCGTCTCTGTATCCGTCCGGTCTCAACAAGATCGAATGGGTAAGGCGCAACATGCATCTTCTGAATACCATCGAAGAATCGTTCCTTCGCGAACAGCCGTTCAAAGGCTTGCGCGTAGCGCTTTCGGTGCATCTTGAAGCAAAGACGGCATATCTTTGCGAAGTGCTGAAATCGGGCGGGGCGGAGATGTTTGTGACGGGCAGCAATCCGCTGTCCACGCAGGACGACGTCGCCGCGGCGCTTGTACACGACGGCATTTCGGTGTTTGCGATCCACGGTGCAAGCGAAGCGGAATACAAAGCCTGTCTCAAGGATGTGCTGTCGTGTGAACCGCATATCATCATCGACGACGGCGGAGACCTTGTGTATCTGCTGCATACGGAGCTTCCGCACCTGATCCCGAACATCCTCGGCGGCTGTGAGGAAACGACGACTGGCATTCACCGCCTTTTGTCGATGCAGCGTGAAGGCGCGCTGCGGTTCCCGATGTTCGACGTCAACGACGCGCAGTGCAAGCATCTGTTCGACAACCGTTACGGTACGGGACAATCCGTGTTCGACGGAATCGATCGCACGACCAACCTGATCGTTGCGGGAAAAACGGTCGTTGTAGCGGGTTACGGATGGTGCGGCAAGGGTGTCGCCATGCGCGCAAAAGGACTCGGCGCGCGCGTGATCGTGACGGAGATCGATCCGGTCAAGGCGATCGAAGCGGTTATGGACGGTTTTTCTGTGATGAAGATGGAGGATGCCGCACCGGTCGGCGACGTATTCGTCACCGTGACCGGCATGCGCGACGTCATTACGGAATCGCACATGAACCGCATGAAGAACGGCGTGCTGCTGTGCAACGCAGGGCATTTCGACGTTGAGATCGACGTGAAGCGACTCAAGGAGATCGCAGTTGAAACACGGGCAATGAAACCGAACATCGAAGGGTACAGGCTCAAAAACGGCAACTGGCTGTATCTGCTTGCGGACGGTCGCCTTGTGAACCTTGCGTCCGGCGACGGACATCCCGCGGAGATCATGGACATGAGCTTTGCGATTCAGGCGCTCTGTGCAAGAGAGCTTGCGCTGCATACGCCGAAGGAAGCGCGCGTCTATGCGGTTCCGGAAGCGATCGACAGCTTTGTGGCGAACGAAAAGCTCAAAAGCATCGGCGCCGCGGTGGATGTGCTCACGGATATCCAAAAAGAATATGCAAATTCTTGGAAAGTTTAGGTTTACAGAACGAAAAACTTGTGTTATTATAAATTAGTTAAACTGGGTTAATCCGTGTAACGGATTCAATTTTAGAACACCAAATTCCAACAGGGGGAACACAAATGAAATTCTACACCGCAAATGAGATTCGCAACATCGGCGTCTTCGGACACGGCGGCGAAGGCAAAACGACTCTGACCGAGGCTATGCTCTACAACGCAGGTCTGGTTGACCGCTTCCCGAACAATGCGCCTACGACGGATTTCGATCCCGAAGAGGTCAAGCGTTCCATCTCCATCAACATGGCGCTCGCGCCCTTGGAATGGAAGAACACCAAGATCAACCTGATCGACGCTCCGGGCTTCTTTGATTTCTACGGCGAAGTCACCGCCGCCATGGCGCTCTGCGACGCCGCTCTGATCGTGATCAGCGCGGTTTCCGGCCCTGCAGTCGGCGCGGAAAAGACCTTTGCCATGTGCAAAGAGCAGCACAAAGCGCGCATGTTTGTCATCAATCAGATGGATCGCGACAATGCGAACTTCGAGAAGACGATGGAAGCAGTGAACGAGAAGTTCGGCGTCAACGTCGTTCCGTTCCAGCTCCCGATCATGGTCAACGGCGCGTTCAAGGGCTATGTCGATATCGTCAATATGAACGCAAAGATGTTCGAAGGCAAGGGCGAAAAGGAAGCGCCCATCCCGGCGAACCTCGAAGCGGAAGCGCAGGAGCTTTACGAAAAGCTGACCGAGGCGGCAGCGGAAGCCGATGAAGATCTCATGATGGAATACCTCGAGACCATGGAGCTTACACGCGAGCAAATCCTGATGGGACTCTCCAAGGGCGTTCTCGACGGCGATATCACGCCGGTTTGCTGCGCATCTGCGCTGAACAACATCGGCGTAACGACGATTCTCGACTACATTCTGCACTATCTGCCGACCGCGGCGGACGCGAAGCTGCCGAAGGCGTTCAAGAACGGCGAAGAGATCGAACTCACGCGTGACGGCAAGATGGTTTGCCACATCTACAAGACGGTCAACGATCAGTTCGGCAAGTACAGCATCGTCAAGATCCATCGCGGCACGCTCGACGGCGGCGTTGCGCTGTTCAACGCAAACCAGGAGAAGAGTGAGAAGCCGACGGCTCCCGTTATGCTCCGCGGCAAGAAGTCGATCGCGATCGACAAGCTCAATGCGGGCGACATCGGCGCCATTCCGAAGCTGCAGATTTCCAACACGAACGAAACGCTCTGCGACGCAGCGGACGTTGTAACGGTCGAACAGGTCAAGTTCCCCGAACCGTGCATCAGCCTTGCAGTTACGGCGAAGAAGCAGGGCGAAGAGGATAAGGTCATCAGCGGTCTCAACAAGCTCCTCGAAGAGGATCCGACCATCGCGATCGAGAAGAACGCGGAAACCGGCGACGTCCTCCTGAAAGGTCTCGGCGAGATGCATCTGGATGTCACCTGCGCAAAGATCCGCAACAAGAGCAACGTCGAAGCGCAGCTCGCAGACCCGCGCATTCCGTACCGCGAGACGATTCGCTCCACGGCGGAAGCAGAAGGCAAGCATAAGAAGCAGTCCGGCGGCAGCGGTCAGTTCGGCGTCGTCCAGATGCGGTTTGAGCCGGCGCCCGAAGGCGTTGACTTCGAGTTCGTCAATGCGATCGTCGGCGGTGTTGTTCCGAAGGAATACATTCCGGCAGTCGAAAAAGGTCTCCGTGAAGCAATGCTGCACGGCGTTCTGGCCGGCTATCCGATGGTTGGCATCAAGGCAACGCTGTACGACGGCAAGTATCACCCCGTTGATTCCAAGGAAGTCGCGTTCAAGAGCGCGGCAAGGCTGTCCTATAAGGCAGCGTGCGTCAAGGCGAACCCCGCTCTGACCGAGCCGATCTACACCTACTATATCTGGGTGCCGAACGACAACGTCGGTGACATCATGGGCGACCTCAGCCGTCGCCGCGGCAGAATGCTCGGCATGACGCCGAAAGACGGCGGTACCGAGATCGTCGCGGAAGCGCCGCTTTCCGAGATGTTCAAGTATGCAACCGATCTGCGTTCCATGACGCAGGCGCGCGGTTCCTTCCGCTGCGAGTTCACCCGTTACGAGGATGTCCCCGCCGAGCAGGCGAAGAAGATCATCGAACAGGCGAAGCGCGAAGAAGAGGAAGAAGAATAATCAATACGGGGAGCTCCCCGTTTTCATTTCAAAACCGGCGGTCAATCGACTGCCGGTTCTTCTTTGTGGAAATAGTTATATACGGCTTTTGCCGTCGGCATTGTCATGCCCTTGACAGCGGCCAGCTCGGAAAGATCGGCCGCTTTGATCGCTTCGACCGTCAGGAACCGGTCGAACAGCGCGCGTTTGCGCTTGTCGCCGACGCCTTCGATCGTGTCAAGACTGGAGTACAGCGCGCTTTTGCTTCGCAGGCTCCGATGATAGGTGATGGCAAAGCGGTGCGCTTCATCGCGCAGACGTTCGATCAGGTGCAGCGGCGCGCTGCTTCGCGGCAGAACGACCGGTTCTTCCTGGTCCGGCAGATAGATGATTTCGTCCGATTCCGCCAGCGCGCAGATCGGGATGTGCGAAAGGTTCAGCTCCTTCAGAACGTCGATGCCGACTTTAAGCTGCGTCTTTCCGCCGTCAAGCACGATCAGATCGGGCAGCGGATCATCCTTGGACAGACGTCGCGTCAGCACTTCCTGCATGGCAAGCAGGTCGTCGCCGTTCGCTTCAGTACGGATACGGAATCTGCGATACGCAGCTTTGTCCGGTTTTCCGTCGGTAAAGACGACCATCGACGAAACGGTATTGGTGCCCATCAGATGCGAGTTGTCGAAACATTCCACGCGCGACGGGATCTCGTCCAGCCCGAGATGCCCCGCAAGCTCGGCAAGCGCGCCTTCGCCGCGCTCCCAGCTCCGGATGCGAATCTCCTCGTTCTTTTGCAGAAGCGCAAGACAGTTCTGCATCGCCATGTCGGTCAGCTGATGCTTGACGCCGCGCTGCGGAACGGAGACATATACTTTACGCTTGCTTCTGGATTGGATCCAGTCGATCAGCGCATCCATGTCGGGACAGGGATCATGCAGCAGCACATAGGGCGGAATTTCGATGTCGTCCTGCCCGTAGTATTGCAGCAGAAAGCTTTGCAGCACGTCGCCCGGATCGTTGTCACCCTCCGTTTCCATCGGGAATGCGTGCGTGCCGATGACCTTGCCGTTTCGTACGAACAGCGAGAAAACCATCTGTGCGTCGTTGAGAATAGCCGAAGCAAAGACGTCCGCGCAGAGATCGGACACGGAGATGGCGGCCTGCTTTTCCTGCAGCGCCATCGTCGCTTTCAGCTTGTCGCGCAGCATGGCGGCGCGTTCGAAGTTCAGCGATTCCGACGCTTCCTGCATCTTCGCGGTCAGAAACGGAATCAGATCGCCGCTCTTGCCGTTCAGAAGCTGAATCGCTTCATCGAGATAAGCGTGGTACTGTTCGCGCGAAACCGCGCCGCTGCAAGGAGCGCAGCATTTGCCGATGTGATAGAGGAGGCAGGGGCGTTCGCCGCGCGACTGCATCTTTGATATGCTCTTTTTGCAATGCCGAAGCGGATACAGATCGTAGACGAGCTTCAATTCTTCCTGCACCGATGGACCGACGATATACGGTCCGAGGTACAAAGCGCCGTCCTGTTTCACGCGGCGAACGATTTCGATCCGCGGGAAATCCTGTTTGAGATCGATCCGAAAATAGGGGAAATGCTTATCGTCCTTTAAAAGAATATTGTACTTGGGCTGAAACTCCTTGATGAGATTGCTCTCCAAGGAGAGCGCTTCCACTTCGCTGTGCACTTCGATCGTTTCGAAATCGACGATATGCGAAACCATCGCCAGCACCTTCGGCGAATGGTTCCTGTGCGAACGGAAATACTGCCGCACGCGGTTTTTGAGAATCTTCGCTTTTCCGACATAGATCACCGTGCCCGTTTCGTCATACATCTTGTAGACGCCGGGTTTTTCGGGCAGCAATGCGATTTTGTCTTCCAGAAGCGTATTCATGTGCGGTCTTCCGTGACGGCGCCGGCTTTCAGCAGCATTTCATAGAGGATCGGAGCGGGCAGTCCGATCACGTTGAAATAGTTCCCCTCGACGGAATCGACGAACACGCATCCGAGTCCCTGCACACCGTAGGAACCGGCTTTGTCAAGCGGATCGCCGGTCGATACATACCAGCGGATCTCGCGCTCCGTCATCGGACGGAAGGTGACGTGCGTTTTGACGGTCCGGACGTCCTCGTATCCGTTTTTCAGAACGGCTATGCCGGTATAAACGACGTGCGAACGTCCCTGCATCCGCCGCAGAGTCAGCACGGCGTCTTCGGCGGATTTCGGTTTTCCGATGATCTCACCGTCGAGATCCACGACGGTGTCGGCGCCGATGATGCATGCGTCCGGATTGCGCTTCAATGCAAAAGTAGCCTTTTGCTTTGCAAGATGCATGACGGTTTCTTCGCAGGAAAGCCCCTCCGGAACGGATTCCGGTTCGGTACAGACTTCGGTGCCGCAGGGGATGCCCATCCATGCCATGACTTCATGACGGCGCGGCGATTGCGATGCAAGAATCAGTTCCATGTACCCTCCCAGATCAGCCCGACCGGACAGTGATCGCTGCCGTAGACGTTGCTGTAGATCAACGCATCGGTGATGCGTTCGGCGTCTTCTTTGCGAACAAGAAAATAATCGATGCGCCAACCGGCGTTGTGTTCCCTTGCATGGAAACGATAGCTCCACCAGGAGTACGCGCCGGTCAGGTCCGGATATTTACAGCGGAATGTGTCGACAAAACCGGCGTCCAAAAGATCCGAGAACAGCGCGCGTTCCTCGTCGGAGAAACCGGCGTTGCCGCGGTTCGGTCCGGGGTTCTTGAGATCGATCTCCCGATGTGCGACGTTCAGATCGCCGCAGTAGATGACCGGTTTTTGTTTTGCGAGACTGCAGAGATACGCGCGGATCGCATGCTCCCAATCCGTGCGGAAATCGAGCCGCTTCAAGCCTTCCTGCGCATTCGGAGCATAGGCGGTCACGAATGTGAATGCGGGGTATTCGAGCGTGATCGTTCGGCCTTCCGAATCAAAGCGATCGTCGCCGATGCCGCATCGGACGGATTGCGGTTCCTGCCTGGTGAAGACTGCGGTTCCGGAGTAGCCTTTTTTCTGCGCGCTGAAATAGTACGTATGGTATCCGTCCGGCACATACGTCACTTGATCCGGCTGCAGTTTCGTTTCCTGCAAAGCAAGGATATCGGGGGATTCGGACGAAAGAAAGTCCGCAAATCCTTTTCCGAGACAGGCGCGAAGCCCGTTGACATTCCAACTGATCAGTTTCATGCATTCATTATATATTGAATTCATACTATTGACAAGAGCAAATATCAATGATAGCATATGTGTATCATATGAAACGGAAACGGGAATTATGAGTACGATACTGGATGCAGAACGATACACGCGGCAGCTTTCGAAATCCATTCTGTTCGAGGGTGTGCCGGAGGATAAAATCCGCGCATGGCTGAATCGGTCGGGCGCTTTTGTCGAAGAATACGAACCGGGGGAGTATCTGTTCAAAAAGAACGACAACGATTATCACCTCGGCATCATCCTGCGCGGCTCGGCAGACGTCAGCCGAATGAGCGAGGACGGCATGATGCACATGAGTACGCTCCAGAAGAACGATCTGTACGGCGCCGCTTCGCTGTTCGGCGGAGACATGGGCTATGTGACCGACATCCGGTGCAACGAAAAGGTGCGCGTGCTCGTCATCGGCGAAGACGAAATGCTCTCGCTGCTGTCTGAGAACCAGACCGTATTGCGCAACTATCTCAAATATCTGAACGGACGGATTCGTTTTTTGAACAAGCGGCTTGACGCGTTCTCAAAGAACACCGTCACGGCAAAGCTGCAGACGTTCTTCGCGTCCGAATCGAAAGACGGAGTGTATACCGTCAAAAACTATACAAAGCTTTCGGAGATGCTCTGCCTGAGCCGCGCGACGCTGTACCGCGCGCTCGAAGCGCTTGAAGCAGCCGGAAAGATCAAAAGGGAAGGAAAGCAAATCAACATACTGGAGGAATACAAGGAATGAAAAAGACAATTCTCATCACATTGGCATTGATTCTTGCGCTGACCGCGCTTGCCTGCGGCAGTCAGAACAAAACGCCCGCGGAACCCGTTCGCGTCGCGGCGCTTGCCGGTCCGACCGGCATGGGACTTGCATATATGATGCAGGACATGCAGGATAATTATCAGGTAGAGATTCTGACCGCGCCGGATCAGGTCACGGCGAAGGTCCTGAGCGGCGAAGTGGATATCGCGGCCGTGCCGATCAACCTTGCATCGGTTCTGTACAAGAAGACGGAAGGCGAGGCGCAGGTCATCGCGATCAATACGCTCGGCGTACTGTATCTACTCGAAACGGGCAATTCGATCAACAGCATCGAGGACCTCGAAGGCAAGACCGTCTATTCCGTCGGGCAGGGAAGCACGCCGGAATACATCTTCCAATATCTTCTGGACGCTTACGGTCTGACCGGTAAAGTCAATGTCGAATTCATTGCGGACGGCACCGAACTGATTGCCAAGATGAAGGACGGAAGCGCGGAGATCGCGCTGCTGCCGGAACCGCACGTTTCGGTTGCGTGCGCACAGGTTGAAACCGCGCGCGTTGCGCTCAAGATCAACGATCTTTGGGCGGCCAAGAACGACACGCAGGTTGTGCAGGGCGTCTATATCGTCAGAAAGGCATATCTTGAATCGAACAAAAAGCAGGTTGACGCATTCCTGAAGGATGCCGAAACATCCGCAACGAAGGTTGTGACCGAAGCGGACGCTGCCGCGGTGATTGCGGCGCAGGGCATCATTGCGAAGGAGCCGATCGCAAAGCGCGCGATTCCGAACTGCAACATCTGCCTGATTAAGGGCAGCGAAATGAAAGACACCGTAGCCGCGATGCTCAAGGTGCTGTTCGACGCGAATCCGAAATCGATCGGCGGCGCCATGCCGGCAGACGACTTCTATTATGTCGGAAACCCTTCGTAAAATCCTGAAAATCTGCGTACCTATCGCAGTTTATATGCTCATTTGGCAGCTGCTGTCAATGCTGTTTGACAGCAGCTTGCTGTTCCCGACGCCGAAAGAGACGATCCGTTCGATTCTGCGCATTCTGGAAACCGCCACGGGCTGGCGATCGATCGGCGCTACGGTTTTGCGCATTCTGTGCGGATATCTGCTCGGCTGTGTCTGCGGCGTCCTGCTTGCGGTCCTAACCGCGCACACAAAGGTGTTTGCATGGCTGCTTCGTCCGCTGCGCACGGTCATCAAGACGACGCCGATCACCTCGTTTGCGCTGATCCTTTTGATCACGCTCGTTTCCGATCTGGTCCCGATCGCCGTTGCGGCTATCGTCGTCGTTCCGATGATCTGGAGAACGACGGAGGAAGCGATCCTCGGACTTGACGACAAGCTTGCGGAGATGGGGAGAGTCTTTCTTTCCCCGTGGAAACACCTCCGTTTCGTTTCACTTCCGCAGATTCTGCCGCAGTTCTTCGCCACCGCGTCGACGGCGCTCGGCTTTGCGTGGAAAGCCGTCATCACCGCCGAAATCCTTGCGCTTCCGAAACGCGGCATCGGCAACCAGATGTATCTCGACAAGGTGTATCTGGACACCGCGGATCTGTTTGCCTGGACGCTGCTTGTGATCATCTGCTCGGTCTCGATCGAAACACTGCTCGGCTATTTGCTGAAGAAAGCGGGGGAACGCCATGATTGAACTTCGGAATCTGACCGTTCGCTTCGGCAATCAAACAGTATTCGAAGACCGTTCCTTCGAGCTTCCCGACACGGGCGTTGTGCTGATCACCGGAGAGTCCGGTATCGGCAAAACGACGCTTCTGCGCATTCTCGCCGGGCTTCTGAAGCCGCAAAAGGGCTCTGTTTCGGGACTTGAAAACAGAAAGATATCCTTTGTGTTTCAGGAGCCGAGGCTTTTGGAACACATGAAGACCGTCGACAATGTCGCGCTGGTTTCCGATCGCGAAAAAGCGGAAACGCTCTTGAAGCGCCTGAACCTCGGGGAATTCCTGGAAAAGAAGGCGAAGGAACTTTCAGGCGGACAGAAGCAGCGTGTTTCGCTTGCGCGTGCGTTTGCTTTCTCCGATGACGTCGTTTTGCTTGACGAACCGTTTGCCGGACTTGACGAACAAAACAAGCTTCGCGCGGCGGATCTGATCGGTACGGCAAGGCTTGCCGTCGTCGTTACGCATGACGCAGGCGACGCCGAATTGCTGCACGCAGACAGAAAAATCAACCTTTGACTTGCACTTTTTTCGCATATGTGGTATGATACAATATCAAAATGTGCGGAGGAATGCATATGGGTATTGTCGTAAAGGATAAACGGTTTCCTTCCTCGACCGGAATCTGTGATGTTCGGTATCGCATTTGGGCGCCGGAGGAACCGCATGCCTGCGTGCAGATCATTCACGGCATGGCGGAGCATATCGAGCGTTATCACGATTTTGCGACGTTTTTGGCCGAGAACAACATCCTCGTATTCGGTATGGACCTTCCCGGTCACGGCAAGTCCATCGCAGACGGACAGCCGAAAGGTTATTTCGGCGATCAGAACGGCTGGGATCATCTCATTCAGGATAACAAAACCATGCACGATCTCGTCCTGGCGGATTATCCTTCCGTTGCCCGCATTCTGTTCGGGCATTCCATGGGCAGTTTCCTCGCACGCACATACGCGGGACGTATGGGCGTTGATTTCGATGCGTTCGTATTTTCGGGAACGGCGGGCGCCAATCCCGCTCTGCCGGTTGCCAAGATGATTGCAAAGAGCGCGATCAAAAAGGGCAAAGGCAAGCAGCCGAACGATCAGCTGAATTCATTGAGCTTTGCCGCATACAATAAAAAATTCAAGCCTGCGCGGACGGAATACGACTGGCTTTCGCGCGATACGGCAAACGTCGATCGCTATGTGGCCGATCCGCTCTGCGGTTTTGTGTTCACTTCGAACGCGTTCTTCGATCTCTTCACCGGCCTGCAGGAGGTTTCCAACCTCAACTGGGCAAAGCGCGTTCCGAACCGTCCGATCTTTTTGATATCCGGTTCGAACGATCCGGTCGGCAACATGGGCAAGGGCGTCAAGCAGGTTGAGAAATGGCTTTTGAAGAGCGGTCACAATGTGACGACCAAACTCTATCCGGAAGGACGGCATGAGATGCTCAACGAAACGAACCGCAGCGAAGTCTACAACGACGTGCTGCTGTTCATCGAAACGGTTTGTGCATCCGGTGAGCTGCAATGAGCGTTCTGATCTATCACGATTCCAAATCCGTCGGCGTATGCGCGGCAACACTGTTGAGCGCGCACATTTTGCGGGATCCCGCCTGCGCAATCGGCGTCGACTATCACGAGAATCTGCTGCCGGTTTATGATTCGCTTTCCGCCATGACGGAAAACGGGCTTCTGAACTGGAGCGATGCGCACGTCTTTCAGCTGTTCGAGTTCGTTGCGGATCCGTCCGGCGAGCAGCGCATCGCGAATCTGCTCGGTAAGGCGCTGTTTGCAAAGACCGAGATTTCAGACGCGCAGTATACCGTGCCGTTTGCAAAGACCGAGGACGCGGAAAAGGTCTGCGACGATTTCGAGAAATCGATCCGCGCTTGCGGAGGACTCGACGCGGCGATCATTGCGGTGCGGCAGGACGGTTCGCTTCTGATGAACCAAACGGTCGACGCGGATCCGTTCACGCACATCAAGACGGAGGACGGCAACGGTTTTCTGACGGCGGGGCTTGCGACCGTCATGCAGACCAGGCATCCGATCATTGTCGGAATCGGAAAAAACTGTGCGCAGGCCGTAAAGACGATGCTGCGCGAGGATATCACGAAATCCCCGCTTTCTGCGCTGAAACTGCATCCCGGCGCAACCTTTATTCTTGACGAAGAAGCTAGCGAAATGCTTTGACATAGTGACAATTGAGGAGGAACGAACATGTCCGGACATTCCAAATGGGCAAACATTAAAAACAAAAAAGAAAAAACCGACGCACAAAAGGGTAAGATATTTACAAAGATCGGTCGTGAGATTGCGATCGCCGTCAAAGAGGGCGGCGGCGCCGATCCGGCAAACAACTCCAAGCTTCGCGACGTAATTGCGAAGGCGAAGGCAGCGAACATGCCGAACGACAACATCAACCGTTCGATCAAGAAGGCAAGCGGCGACGGCAGCAACATCGATTACGAGGAAGTCGTATACGAAGGCTACGGCCCCGGCAACATTGCAGTCATTGTCAACGTTCTGACGGACAACCGCAACCGTATCGCGGCCGAAATGCGCCACATCTTCTCGAAGAGCGGCGGCAACATGGGCGCATCCGGTTCCGTCGCATGGATGTTTGACAAGAAAGGTCTGATCGTCATAGAGCGTACCGCGCTGATGGATGAGGACGAAGTCATGATGCAGGCGCTCGACGCAGGCGCAGAGGATTTTGTCGCGCAGGACGATGCGTTCGAAATCTACACGGCGCCCGCAGATTTCTCCGCAGTCCGCGAGAATCTCGAAGGTCTCGGATTCAACTTTATCTCCGCGGAGATCGGGCAGATTCCGAAGAACACGACGAACATCGAAGATCCCGAGACGATCGAAAAGATCGAGCGGTTTCTTGAGAGAATGGACGACAACGACGACGTGCAGGAAGTCTTCCACAACGGCGTCTGGGAAGAGAAAGAATAACCGCTCTGCCCTTACAGTATACTGAATCGCATAGCAAAGGAGGTTTTATAATGGCCATTGCTGTCACAAATGATCTTGGTACCATTACCATCAATGAAGACCTGATCGCTACGGTTGCGGGATATGCAGCAGTCGAGAATTACGGGATCGTCGGCATGTGCGCGCGTACCGCCGGCGATGCTATCGTCGAACTGTTCGGCGGCGAGAACATGCAGAAGGGCGTTCTCATCGAGAAAGCCAATGATTCGCAGGTCGACGTCTCCCTGCACGTTGCGCTGCAGTACGGCGTGTCTCTGCCTGCGGTTTCGCAGAACACAAAGCAAAACGTGCGCTATCGAATCGAGGAGATCACCGGAGTTTCGGTTCGCAATGTGAATATCTTTGTAGAGAGCATTCGCGTCCAGTAAGCAGCGTTCGGAGGTTTGAGCATTGAACAATCAGAGTATCAGCGGAGCCATGCTGAGGGACCTGTTCCTCGGCGGTGCCGCCAATTTAGAGAAGCATAAGGCATATATCGATTCTCTCAACGTGTTTCCTGTTCCGGACGGCGATACGGGCACGAATATGTCCATGACCATGCAGGGCGCAGTCAAGGATCTGCGCGGCATGTCGGACAGCGTCACCGTCAGCGAAGTCATGGACGCGGTATCCAACGGCGCGTTGAGAAGCGCGCGCGGCAACTCCGGCGTCATTCTTTCGCAGCTGTTCCGCGGTTATCAGCAGGCATGCAAGGGAAAGGATGAACTGGACGTCGTACTGTTTGCGGAAGCGCTTGAAACGGGCACGAACAAGGCGTACAACGCCGTTCTGCGTCCGAAAGAGGGCACGATCCTGACGGTTTCGCGCGTGATCTCGCAGACCATGCTGCAATTGATTCAAAAGAAGCCGCAGACTTCCTTCGATGCCTTCATGGAAGAAATGCTTCGCATCGGTCAGGAAGCGCTGGACGATACGCCGAACCTGCTTCCGGTGCTGAAGGAAGCGGGCGTCGTCGACAGCGGCGGCTACGGGCTTCTTACCGTCTATCGCGGCTTTAAGGCCATTCTGGACGGCGACGACATCCCGGATATCGTCGAAGAAGAGCTTCCGAAGGAGGAGAAGCCGGAGGAGGAAGGCGCGAATCTCGAACACTTCTCGACCGAGGATATCGAATTCGGTTACTGCACCGAGTTTTTCATCGTTCGGCTGATCGACGGCTTCTCGGAAGCCGATCTCGACAGACTGCGCGATCATCTGACGCGCGTCGGCGATTCCGTCGTCGTTGCGGCGGGCGACGATTTCGTCAAGGTGCACGTGCATTCCAACTGCCCCGGCAAGATTCTGCAGTTTGCGATGCGCTTCGGCGAGCTCGATCGCCTGAAGATTGAGAACATGCGCGAGCAGAACCGTCAGCTTCTCGAAATGAAGAAGCGCAACGAAAAGGAATACGGCATCATCGCGGTCAGCGCCGGTACCGGCATCGACGAGATTTTCCGCAACTTCTCGGTCGATCACATCATTTCGGGCGGACAAACAATGAACCCGAGCATTGATACGATCGTGAATGCGATCGGACGCTGCAACGCGAGAAACGTCTTTGTGCTGCCGAACAATTCGAACATCATTCTTGCCGCGCAGCAGGCGAAGAACCTCTGCTCGAACAATGTGATCGTCCTTCCGACGAAGACCATTCCGCAGGGAATTGCAGCGGCTATGGCGTTCAACCCCGATCTTTCCGTCGATGAGAACGAGGAGAATATGAACGACGCCGTCAACGAGATCGTTTCCGGCTCCGTCACCTATGCGATCCGCGAGACGCACTTCAACGGAAACGACATCAAGGAAGGCGACATCATCGGCATCATGGACAACGACATCGCCGCGGTAGCGTCGTCCGTCAACGAAACGGTCAAAGCGCTTGTCCGCAAGATGATCGAGAAGCGCGACATAGACGATCCGATCGTCAATCTGTATTTCGGCGACAATGTGGAGGAGGAGGAAGCCGAGGCGCTTTCCGAATCCCTGCAGGAAGAGTTTGAAGACGCGGAGTTCATCGTCGCAAGAGGCGGGCAGCCGCTGTACTATTACTACCTATCGGTTGAATGAACCTTCGAGCCGCTTCAAGCGGCTCTTTTCCTATGCAGCTATCCGATCTCAAAGGGATCGGTCCGAAGCGGATCGAACTCCTGAAACAGCTGAATATCGAATCGACCGACGATCTTCTTCGTTTTTACCCGAGGGAGTATCTTGACGACACGCATTGTCAGAAGATCTCCGAATTGAAGGAAGGACAGAAAGCGACCGTGTGCGTTCGCGTGCTGTCGGACGCGACGATCTTTTATCATCAGCGGAAATACATCGTTTCGGCGCGCGTTGCGGACGAATCCGGAAAAGCGACGCTTCGATGGATGAACCAGCCGTATCGGATGCAGCAGATCCATGCGGGCGAAACACTCTATGCAACCGCGATCGTCAACAAAAAGCGCGGGACCGTTCTTTATAATCCGCAGATCAGCAAGGAACGCCGCGGCATCGTTCCGGTGTATCAGACGGTCAAAGGTCTGCCGCAGACGGTGATCCGCGACGCGATCGACGCGGTACTGTCAACGACCGAAGTAACGGAGTATTTACCGGATGAATGGCTGAAACGATATCGTTTGATCGACATTCATCATGCGATCCGCGAGGTACACTTCCCGAAGACAACAGAACAGCTGCAGGACGCCAAAAGACGCCTGTCCTTTGAAGAGGCATTCCTCTATTTCACGGCGATGCAGTCGTCAAAGGAGAATCACCGGCTGACGAAGGGCTACGCATTTCGTACGGAGGGACTGCTCGACGCGTTTCTGCGTTCCGTTTCGTTTCAGCCGACCGACGCACAGAAGCGCGTGATGCGCGAGGTCGAAAGCGATCTTTCAAAACCGTCCGTCATGAACCGTCTGATTCAGGGCGACGTCGGTTCCGGAAAGACGCTGATTGCGGAATACGCACTGTCTGTCGCAGCGAATAACGGCAAGCAGGGCGCGCTTCTTGCACCGACGGAGATTCTTGCAGAACAGCATTTTCAAACGCTCAAACGGCATTTTCCGAACGCCTGTCTGTATACTGGAAGCCTGAGCAAAGCGGAACGAACGGCGGCGCTTCACCGGATCGAAAGCGGAGAAGCAGACCTTGTGATCGGCACGCACGCGATGCTGTCGAATACAGTCCGGTTCCGTGATCTCGGACTTGTCGTGACGGATGAACAGCACCGGTTCGGCGTCATGCAGCGCGCGCGAATGGAGGAGAAGGGAATCCGCCCGGATGTGCTCGTCATGTCGGCAACGCCGATTCCGCGCACGCTTGCGCTTTTGATCTATGCGGACCTCGATCTTTCGATTGTCGACGAACTGCCGAAGGGCAGAAAACCGATACAGACCTATTATGTGCCGAACACCAGGCGCAAGGATCTGTACCGTCATCTTGCGGAAAACGCAGCGCACGGTGAGCGTGCATATGTCGTTTGTCCGTTGATCGAGGAAACGGAAGGCTTCGAGGGGCTTTCGCTGTATGAACTGCAGAAGGAGATTTCCGCGCTGCTTCCCGAAACGCCGATCGGCATTCTGCACGGACAGATGCCGGACGATGAAAAACAGAAAACGATGCAGGCGTTCCGCACAGGCAGGATAGCAATTCTGATTGCAACGACGGTCATCGAAGTGGGCGTCGATGTGCCGGAAGCGACTTCGATGGTGATCGAAGGCGCGGACCACTTCGGACTTGCGACGCTGCATCAGCTGCGCGGCCGCGTCGGACGGGGAGAGGTGCAATCCTGCTGCTATCTGCTTTCCGATCATCCGTCCGAGACCGGCAAACAGCGTATACAGGCAATGCTGACCTGCAACGACGGCTTTGAAATTGCGCAAAAGGACCTTGAAATGCGCGGGATGGGGGATCTGTTCGGCATCCGTCAGAGCGGCGCGGGCGAACTCAACGAGATTCTGTCCGGCTGTACGGTCGAGATTCTGGAGCTTGCGGCACAGGCGGCAAAGGAGGTCCGGGAGCTGTCGGATATTATGCACAATGCGCTTCTGGAACGCGCGGAGGAACGCTTCCGCATCTTTGATCACATCGCACGAAATTGATAAAATCGCCGCAGAACGGCGATTTTATCCTGTGTTCAACGGTTGTTTATCTCATCATGGACGAGGATCCGTTCATGTTGTTCTGTGCGTATGCAATCATGCGCTTGACCATTTCGCCGCCGACCGAGCCCGCTTCGCGCGAGGACAGATCGCCGTTATAGCCCTGTTTCAGATCCACGTTCAGAGAATTCGCGACTTCATACTTGAAATTCTGAAGCGCCTGTTTGCTTTCGGGAACCAGACTTCCGTTACGACTCATTTGATGTTTCTCCTTTCCGGTTAATGAAGATTCTTTTCGGCATAAGCGATCATTCGCTTAACCATTTCACCGCCGATGCTGCCCGCTTCGCGCGAGGACAGATCGCCGTTATAACCCTGCTTCAGATCGATGTTCAGAGAGGAAGCAACTTCGCTCTTGAAGGACTGGAGCTTATTCTTGGATTCGGGGACCAGTGCGCCGTTTCGTGCCATATGTTTCACCTCCTTGTTGGTTGCTGTCATTACTTTTTGCAAAAACCGTAAAACTATGAACGGCAATGATTACCATGCGGGAAAAACAGTTCTTGTCTCTTTTTCGTTTCTGTTGTATAATAAAATGATTTTATATGGGGAACTTTGTCTATGGCGGAGAATCGTTATATTTCACAATCGGAACTGGAGCGGCAAAAGCGGATTGCGGATACCGTCTATCGCGAGAATTCGGGCCGTGATCTCACGTTTTTTGTCGAAACGTTCGGTTGTCAAATGAACGTGCGCGACAGCGAAACGATCAAAGGAGAACTTGTTGAGCTGGGTTACGCGGAGGCTTTTTCGAAGGAAGAAGCGGATCTCATTCTGTTCAATACGTGCTGCGTCAGAGATCATGCGGAAAAGCGTCTGATGGGCAATATCGGCGCATTGAAGGAGCTCAAAGATGCAAAGCCCGGCATGATCATCGGCATATGCGGCTGCATGATGCAGCAGGAGGGCATGGCGAAAAAGCTGTTGAAGCGATTTCCGCATGTCAGCCTGATCTTCGGAACCAATGTGCTGTACAGACTGCCCGAAATGCTGCAGTCGGTTATGAACGGAGAACGCATCGCCGTTACGGATCGCGCAGAGGATGCGATTGCGGAAGGTCTGCCGCAGCTTCGCGACAATCCGCGCAGCGCGTTCGTCAACATCATGTACGGCTGCAACAACTTCTGTTCCTACTGCATCGTTCCGTACGTGCGCGGAAGAGAGCGTTCCAGAACGCCGAAAGACATCCGCGACGAAGTCGTGTCGCTGGTCAAAAGCGGCATCACGGAGATCACGCTGCTCGGACAGAACGTCAATTCCTACGGAAACGACGGCACCGCACAAATGACGTTTGCACAGCTTCTTACATACGTTTCCGACGTACCCGGGCTGAAACGCCTGCGCTTTATGTCTTCACATCCGAAGGACCTCAATGACGACGTCATGAAAGCGATCGCCGCGCTTCCGAACGTCTGCCATCATGTGCATCTGCCTGTTCAGTCGGGAAACGACGAAGTCCTGAAGAAGATGAACCGGAGATACACGCGCGAGCGCTATCTTTCCATCATCCGAAAGCTGCGCGAAACGGTACCGGATATCGAGTTTACCACGGATATCATCGTCGGATTCCCCGGAGAGACGGAGGAAGCGTTCCTCGATACGATGTCGCTGGTCGAAGAGGTCGGATTTGCAGCGGCGTTCACCTTTGCATATTCGCCGAGGCAGGGAACCGTTGCCGCAAAGAGCCCCGATCAGATTCCGGAGGCGGTCAAGAAGCGCAGATTGCAGGAGCTTAACGCGCTGCAGGCAAAAAAGACCGTTGAGAACAATCAGAAATATCTCGGCTTTGAAGGCGAAGTGCTCGTCGAAGGCTGCGATATGCGCGGCGAGGACGCGATGCTTTACGGCAAGTATCAGAACTTCAAGATGGTTTACTTCCCGGGAGATCCGTCTCTGATGAATCGATACGTCAACGTACGCGTTTTGAAAACCAATAAGAATTCTTTGTTAGGAGAAATGATCGATGAATGAATTGAAAACATATCTGGAAGCAAGCGAGAAGCTGAAAGCGGACGAGGCGCTGATGAAGCTCATTGAGACCTATGAATCCGAGACGAAACAGCTGATGGACCTCATTCAGAATCCCGATTACGACGCGCAGGAAGCCATTCGCCTGACGAATGATGTGGAATACATGTCCGATCAGATTTCGAACAACGAACTGTACCGTTCGTTTGTCGCGGCAAAGGACGAGCTCGAGAAGGTTCTGCGCGAGAAAGCGGCGCTTTCGATGAAGTGCGACTGCAACTGCAGCACCTGCACGAGCGAATGCAGTTCAAAGGAGCATGTGCATGAATGAACTGACGCCGATGATGCGCCAATACATGGAAGTCAAGCAGCAGTATCCCGACTGCTTTCTCTTCTATCGGCTCGGCGACTTCTATGAGATGTTCTTCGACGATGCGATCGAAGGCTCGAAAATCCTGGAATTGACCTTGACCGGACGTGACTGCGGCTTGGACGAGCGTGCGCCGATGTGCGGCGTTCCGTACCATGCAGTGGATACGTACGTCAATAAAATGATCTCGCAGGGACACAAGGTTGCGATCTGCGAGCAGATGGAGGATCCCGCGCTCGCAAAAGGGCTTGTGCAGCGCTCGGTCACGCGCGTCATTACACCGGGCACCGTCATTGAGGAAAAGATGCTCGACGGCAGCCGAAACAACTATATCTTTGCGATCAACTATACGAACAATGCGATCGGCTATGCCTATGCCGACGTCTCGACCGGCGTGTTCTATGCCTGCGAAGCGTACGGATCCGGCGCGCAGACGCTGATCTTTGATGAGCTTACGCGGCTGACGCCGTCCGAGATCGTAGCAAACGAACAGCTGTTTGAGCAGGAGTACTTCACAAAGCGCATCAGATCCGGCTATTATCTCGAAAAGCTTCCGAACGTGCGCTTTCATCCGGAACAGGCGGAGAAGCGGCTCATGGACCACTTCTCGGTCGCATCTTTGAAAGGCTTTGGCTTTGAAGGAAAGACCTATGCCGTCGGCGCCGCCGGTGCGCTGCTGTCCTATCTCGAAGATACCCAGAAGAATGCGCTGAGCCATATCCACACCATCCGGTTTTTGAATCGCTCGGCGTTCATGCAGCTCGATGCGTCCACGCGCCGCAACCTTGAGCTCACGCAGCCGCTGCAGTTCAACGGCAGCAGGAAAAGCACGCTTCTGTACCTGCTCGATTCCACGCAGACAAGCATGGGCGCGCGCCTTTTGCGCAACTGGATAGACTGTCCGCTGCAGTCCAAAAACGACATTGTCTACCGTTTGCAGGCGGTCGATACGTTCTATCGCGATCTGCGTACCAGAAAGACACTGCGGGAGTATCTCGACTCCGTTTATGATATCGAACGTTTAACCAGCAAGATCGCATACGGCACGATCAACGGACGCGACTGTATCGCGCTCGCGTCTTCGCTTCGTCAGATCACGCCGATCACGCTGCTGCTCTGCGGAATCCCTGCGGAAGCGATCGACTATATCACACAGAATCTCGATCCGATGGACGATGTGATCGGACTCATCGACGCGGCAATCGATCCGAATCCGCCCGTCAATATCAAGGACGGCGGGCTGATCCGCAAGGGCTACAACAAGGAAGTCGACGAACTGCGCGCAATCTCCGGCGACAGTCAGACGATGCTCGATCAGATCGTTGCGCGCGAGCGTGAAGCGACCGGCATCAAAACGCTGCGCATCGGATACAACCGCGTATTCGGCTACTATATCGAAGTTACGAAATCGCTGACGCAGAACGTACCGTATTACTACGAGCGTAAGCAGACGCTGGCGAATGCGGAACGGTACATCACGCCGGAACTGAAGGAACTGGAACAAAAGATCCTCGGCGCGACGGACCGGCTTCTCGTGCTTGAAACCGAACTGTTCGGCGAGATCCGAAAAGCGCTTCTGGAAACGACGGAGCGTTTGCAGCAGGACGCAGCGTTGCTCGCGCAGCTTGACGTGTATCAATCGCTCGCCGAAGTCGCGGTATCGAACAAATACGTCATGCCGAAGATCTCCGATAAGCCGATCATTCGCATCGTCAACGGCAGGCACCCGATCGTCGAACGCAGTCTCAAGAACGGCTTTATCCCGAACGACGTCAACCTCGATCTGGAACAGAACCGTCTTCTGATCGTCACGGGACCGAATATGGCGGGCAAATCGACGTATATGCGGCAGGTTGCTCTGATCACGCTGATGACACACATCGGCTCATTCGTACCTGCCGACGAAGCGGAGATCGGCATCGTCGACCGCATCTTTACGCGTATCGGCGCAAGCGACGACCTTTCAGCGGGGCAGAGTACGTTCATGGTAGAGATGAGCGAGATGGCGAACATCATCAACAATGCAACCAAGGACAGCCTACTGATCCTTGACGAGATCGGCAGAGGCACAAGCACGTTTGACGGCTTGTCGATTGCGTGGTCGGTGCTGGAACACATTGCAAATCCGATTCTGTGCGGTGCTAAAACGCTGTTTGCGACGCATTATCACGAACTGTCCGAACTGGAAGGAAAGCTCGAAGGCGTGGTCAATTATCGCATCACGGTCAAGGAAGTCGGCGACGACGTTCTGTTCCTGCGTAAGATCGTACGCGGCAGCGCGGATAAGAGCTTCGGTATTCAGGTTGCAAAGCTTGCGGGACTTCCGGATTCCGTGATCGCCCGTGCCAAGGAGATTTTGCGCGATCTGGAGCAGTCGGACCTTCTCGTACGCACGCCGAAGGATGCGTCGGAACCGGTGCAAACGGTTGAAAATCAGGTGCAGCAATCGATCCTGAACGATCTGAACAAACTCGATCTCGAGCGTATGACGCCGATCGACGCTTTCATGAAACTGCATGCCTACATCGATGCTTTGAAGGGAGTCTGATCCATGGCGGTCATTCATGTTCTCAAACCGCAGATTGCAAATCAAATCGCAGCCGGCGAGGTCGTGGAACGACCGGCTTCGGTCGTCAAAGAGCTCGTCGAAAACGCACTGGATGCCGGTGCGACGGCGATCACCGTACGCATCGAAAACGGCGGTATGCGCAGCATCACGGTCATCGACAACGGGTGCGGCATCGCGCGGGAGGACTGCAAAAACGCTTTTCTCCGTCACGCCACAAGCAAAATCGAAACGGCGGATGATCTGACGCACGTTCTGACGCTCGGTTTTCGCGGTGAAGCGCTTGCTTCGATCGCGTCTGTTGCTCGCGTCACCATGGTTACGAGACCGAAAGATGCCGAAGTCGGAACGCGGCTATTGATCGACAACGGCACGGTCCTTTCCGAAGAGGATGTTTCCTGCGTGTTCGGGACGATGTTCACCGTGGAGGAACTGTTTGCTTCGGTACCGGCTCGTCTCAAGTTTTTGAAATCGACGCGAACCGAAGCGGGCTATATCGGCGATTATCTCGGCAAGATGATTCTCGCAAGACCGGAGGTTTCGTTCCGGTATGAATCCGACGGCAAGACGGTCTATGAAACGTACGGTGACGGCGATCTGTACAACGCGATCTTCTGTGTGTACGGCAAAACGATCGCCGACAAGCTCGTTCCCGTTTCGTATGACAACGGCTATATGAAGATCACCGGCTATCTGGGGCTGCCGGAGATTTCGAGAAATAACCGCTCCTTCCAGACGCTTTTCGTGAACGGACGTTCGATCCGTTCGATTGCCGTTTCTTCCGCCGTTGCGCAGGCGTACGATACGCGTCTGATGATCGGACGGTTTCCGTTCTATGTGCTGAACCTGTATCTTGCGCCGCAGGAAGTTGACGTCAACGTGCATCCGACCAAAGCCGAAGTCCGGTTTGCGGATGAAAACCGCGTCTATTCGAATGTAGCTGCGGCCGCAAAGCTTGCGCTCAACGATTCGATGCAGCATGTGGAACATGCGCTCGATAACGTTTCCGTGAAAACGCCTATGCCGGAACCCGCAGAGGACAGGAGAGTCGCTTCCATTACGGAACGGCCGAAGATCGACTTTCACGTAATTTCAAACAGCGGCAAAGCGCAGTATTCCTATCGCGACAGCAACTATAACATGTTCCGCCCGTCCGGTTCCGTCGGCACGGTTCCGAGTTTTCGCATCGGAAACGACGAGCGGAAGCCGGAAGCGGTCAGACCGAAGGAAGAACCGCTGTTCAACGACGAACCGTTTGAGATTCTCGGGTGCGCGTTTCTGACCTACTGGATCGTTGCGCGGGGCGAAAACCTGTTTTTGATCGATCAGCATGCGGCGCACGAGCGCAAACTGTATGACGAACTGGTTTCGAAGGCTGTTCAGCAGACGTCTCAGGAGCTGCTGGTCGCAAGGGAAATCACGCTGACGCCGTCCGAAATGGAGCTGTGGAATTCGAATCAGTCGACGCTTCTGGAACTCGGTTTCGGGCTCACAAGAAGCGGTGCGCTGACGCTCTCGATGTCCGCCGTTCCGATGCTGAACGGAAAACTTTTGAATGAGACGTATCTCCATGAGGTCCTTGCATTGCTGGACGAGCAGGGAAAGAACCCGCGCGAATCGATCCTCAAAGAGAAGATGATGCAGACCGCCTGCAAGCACGCAATCAAAGGCGGCGAACCGGTTACCGAGGAGGAGATCCGCACGCTTCTGAACGAGTTCCTGAGCGGCAGCATCCCGTTGACCTGTCCGCACGGAAGACCGGTCATTGTGCGGATTACAAAAACGGAACTTGAAAAGATGTTCCGCAGAATCGTATGACAAAGCCGACCGTTCTCTGCATCGTCGGTCCGACAGCGACGGGGAAGACCTCGCTGTCTGTTTCTCTTGCCGAGCAATTGAACGGAGAAATCGTTTCGGCGGATGCCGTAGCGATCTATCGCGGACTCGACATCGGTTCGGCAAAACCGACATCGGAAGAACGGCACGGGGTTCCGCATCACCTGATCGATTGTGCCGACATTCGGGATAAGGATTTTTCGGTCTCGGTGTTTCGCACGCTTGCAAGGGATGCGATCGACGGAATCCTAAAGCGCGATCATCTGCCGATCGTCGTCGGCGGAAGCGGACTGTATCTCGATTCGATCTTTTCCGATATGCGCTTCTCAGCGCCTTCGGACGCCGGTTTGCGGCTTATATTGGAAAGAGAATATGACAGCGACCAAGAAGCCTTTTTTGCGCGTCTCAGCGCTTCTGATCCGGTCACGGCAGAGCGTCTGCATCCGAACGACAAAAAGCGCGTCGTTCGTGCGATCGAAGTGTTTGAACTGACCGGAAAGCCGTTTTCGGAACTGAACAAAACGTTCGCTACCGCGCAGGCGGGGGACGGGACATACCGGATTGTGCGCGTCGGACTGAACATGGATCGAACGGCGTTGTATGCGCGAATCGATCAACGCGTCGATGAGATGATCGAGCGCGGACTGATCGAAGAAGCGTACCGGCTGTTTGAAAACGGATTGACGCCGGATCGCTTTACGGCAATGCAGTCCATCGGCTATGCGCAGCTTTACGAATCCTATTGCGGTCGCTGCAGCATTGAGGATGCGATCGACGCGATCAAGCTTGCGACGCGGCATTTTGCGAAGCGTCAGATCACATGGTTCAAACGAAACCGCGAAACCGTCTGGTTCGACGTTTTGGAACTGGACAAGCAGGAGATCATTACAAGAATCACGGAGTTGCTATATGAACATCAATGAACGAATCCGGGCAGCCGAACTGCGGTGCGCAGCCGCGTTTCAAAACGTCGACAACATTGCAAGAATAACCACGGAGCGCGTTCTTCGGGCATTTCAGTCCAACCGTATCTCCGCGCGGCACTTTGCGCCGACCGAAGGATACGGCTATGACGATACCGGACGCGACGCGCTCGACAGGGTGTTTGCCGAGTCGCTTTGCGCGGAAGACGCTTTGGTGCGTCCGCAGATTGCGAACGGTACGCATGCGATCTTTCTGGCGCTTGCGGGAACGCTCGAACCGGGCGATACCGTGCTGTCTTTGACCGGAACGCCGTATGACACGCTGGAAAGCGCCATCGGTCTCAACGGCGATCTTCCGAATGCGCTGACGCGTTTCGGAATCCGCTTCGTATCCGTACCGTTTCAGAATGATTCGATCGATCGTAATGCAGCGGAGGAGCATTTGAAAAAGGATCCCTCCGTTCGCATGGTATATTTGCAGCGCTCCAGAGGGTACGCATGGAGAAATGCGCTCACAATCGCGCAAATCAAAGATGCGATCGCGTTTGTGCGCGCAATTCGTCCGGATCTAATCGTGTTTGTCGACAACTGCTACGGCGAGTTCACCGAGGAGACCGAACCGACAGCCGTCGGGGCGGACCTCATTGCAGGAAGCCTGATCAAGAACTGCGGCGGCGGGATCGCGCCGACCGGCGGATACATCGCAGGCAGAAAGGATCTGATCGAAGCCGTTTCGTTCCGGCAGACCGTTCCCGGCTGCGGACGCGAGATCGGCTCCTATGCGGCGTCATACCGCCCGTTCTATGAGGGATTGTTCCTTGCGCCGCATACCGTTGCGCAATGCATGAAAAGCGCGCTGCTGTTTGCCGCGCTGTTCGAATCTCTCGGGTATCGGACGATGCCGAAGGTGGAGGATCAAAGAAGCGACATCATCCAGTCGGTAATGTTCGATACGAAAGAGGATTTGATTTCGTTTATGAAAGCGGTACAGGCGTCCGCGCCGATCGACAGCTTTGTCGTGCCGGAACCGTGGGATATGCCGGGGTATTCCGATCCGGTCATCATGGCTGCTGGCGCGTTTGTACAGGGCGCAACAACAGAATTATCCGCCGATGCGCCGATCCGCGAGCCGTATATCGGGTATATGCAGGGAGCGTTGACCTATGAACACGCCGTGATTGCGGCAAAGACGGTGCTGAACGCCTTAATAGCTGCGCATTAAACCGGTGACGCAGCCGAGAATCTCCACACGGTCCGAAGGGAAGAACATCGGTTGAAAGGCATCGTTTTCCGGACGGAGTTCGACGGTGTTTCCGGTTTGGAAGATGCGCTTGACGGTGACGTCTTCGCCGTCGACACGCGCCACGACGATACTGCCGTCGACCGGCGTTAAGCCCTGTTCGACAACGATAATGTCCCGGTCGCGAATACCGGCGTCGCGCATGCTTTCGCCGTCGACACGCAGCATAAAGGCGCTGTCGCCGTGCGAGCGATGCAAAAGGAGGGAGGGGATTGCAAACGCATCCTCTCTGTTTTCATATGAGGTGATCGGAACGCCTGCGGCGACCTTGCCGAGCAGAGGGACGATCTCCGCATCCGGCACGGACGGCTCCGCAACGGCATAGGCGCGCTTCTTGTTGGGATCGCCGACGAGGTAGCCCTGCTCGGTCAGAATCCGGAGATACCGGTGGACGGAGGAGGGAGAGTGCAGGCCGACGCCTTCACAAATCTCACGCACCGTCGGCGGGAAACCGTTCTTTTTCTGCTCCGATAAAATGAATTGATAGATGACGTTTTGCGCATCGCTGAGTTTTGTCATAAGCAACCACCTCAAAGCAAGTATAACACAGTGCTCTCCAAAATGCAAACATTTGTTCGGATATTTTACGATTTGAGAGAATCTTTCGGATCGACGAACGCTGCATTCTCCTCGCGAAGCTTGATATACTTCGCTGCCTGGCGGCTTTTATCCTCGGTCATGGCGGCATAATGCTTGCGCGTGGTGTTGACGTCCTTGTGACCAAGTACATCTGCAACAAGGTAGATATCGCCGCTTTCCTGATAGAGCATCGTGCCGTAGGTGCTGCGCAGCTTGTGCGGCGTGATCTTCTTTAGAGGTGTTGTAAGCTTAGCATACTTTTTCACAAGGTTTTCGACGGCGCGCGGTGTGATGCGCTTTCGCTGCAGCGAGAGAAAGAAAGCCGTTTCGCTTCCGGAAAGGGGAATGATGTCCTTTCGTTCATCAAGATACGCCAAAAGTGCCGTCTGCACCTCCGGACCGAACGCGAGCGTTTCCTGATTGCCGCCTTTGCGCGTGACGACAAACTGATTCTTCGTAAAGTCGATGTCGTTGATGTCAAGCCCGACAAGCTCGGAAATACGAATGCCGGTGCCGAGGAAAAGGGAGAGGATCGCAACGTCGCGGACTTTGGTTGCGTCGTGGAAATAGCGCTGATTCTTCGTCATGCCGGTCCCTTGCTCGGTTGTGTCCAAAAGATCGGCAACTTCGTTTGCATCAAGACGTATGATTGCTTTTTCGTGCAGTTTCGGCGTATCGACCAGAGCGGCGCAATTGGTATCGATCAGCGATTTCTTATAAAGAAACTTAAACAATGCACGGATTGCCGACAGCTTCCTTGCTTTTGCACGTTCGTTGTTTTCGACGATCTTCGCGCCGTCTTCCTGACGGTACATGGAGATGTACTCCAAATAGGATTCGATGTCGAAGGAACGGAGGAGCTGCAGATCGGAAAGCTTCAGATCTTTGACGGTTTTTCCGGCAAACGCATCGATCTGACCGGACGTCAGGAATTTGAAAAAACTGCGCAGATCGATTGCATATCCGTGTCGCGTCAGGATCGACGTCGTAGGTTCGACGGCTCTGAAATACAAAACGCAAAAATCCGGCAGTTCGGACAGAACATTTCGGAATCGAGCGGTGTAGTCAAGCTTTTTCTGCGTTTGATATTCGCCCATAAAAACCTCCGGATCCGGCAGGGAATGAAATCTTTGTACGGAACTGATTTTAGCACAACTATTCGTTAAAGACAAGTTTAACGAATAGTTATTAACAAAAATGATACAAATCCGGTCGTTTTGCGCGTTTTAAGGAAAAGCCGCGTGATTCTGTTCACGCGGCTGTTTGTTCAGGCTTCCGATCGATTCAGCAGTTCTTTGATTGCGTTTCTTGCAAGCAAATCGCATTTGTTGTTTTCTTCGTTGTCGGAATGTCCTTTGACTTTATGAAATGTTACGGTGTGCGTAATGCACAACGCATCGAGCTGTTCCCAAAGATCGCGGTTCTCGACGTCCTTGCGGTTCGACGTTTTCCAGCCGTTTGATTTCCAGTTTCTGAGCCAGCATTTTTCGAACGCCTGATACAGATACGCGCTGTCCGTATACAGATCGACAAAACAGCTGCGTTTGAGCAGCCGCAGCGCTTCGATCGCCGCCGTCAGTTCCATGCGATTGTTCGTCGTATCGGGTTCGCTGCCGCTTGCTTCCTTGCGATGCGTTTTGTACAGCAGCACACAACCCCAGCCGCCCGGTCCGGGATTGTGTGAGCATGCGCCGTCCGTATAGATCGTTACGTGGTCCATTCGCTATTCCTGTTCGAAAAATAATATATAATCTGTGATGCACTCGATTTGCAGCAGTTTGCATTCGGATGCATTCATCTTTGTTATCGTATCATGTTCCCGCAGAAATGTCGAGATACGATTTCGGTATTTTTCGAGAATCGTCTGAAACGGTTTGATGCTGTCCGACGGAAACGTCTGAAACTGATTCAGAAGCTCAGAAATCCGGTCGGACAACTCGTTCAGCGACTGACGGTACTCTGCTCCGTCGACGGTTTCCTTATCGAGCGACAGGCTCAGATCGGAAAGCGTGTTCGGAACCTCGGTCAGAAGAATAATCGCCTGTTCGATTGTATTCAAAGCCGTTCGATCGCCTTTCAGTGTAATATGAACGGATTTCTGTTCACTGATATACGGAGTGGCTTCAAATCCGTCCGTTCGAACCTGCGACTGCACCTTCTTGAGACTTGCTTCATCCCGATAAGCGGCAGCAAATACGCGATACACCTCACCGTCTTGGTAGACCATACCGGCGCCGCCCATCGAACGCAGCTTCTGCGCATGTTCCTCCGCCTGCGCCTGTTCGGTGAATACGCCCATCTGCAGCAGATAGAACGGCGTCTCCACGATCGTAAAGCTGTTCTGCACCGGCGTCGGAACCGTCGTCGGCGCCGCTGAAGCTTCCTGACTTTTCAAAGCGGAAACGATATCCGCGTCCGCTTTCTGCTTTTTCGTAAAGACCGAAACCATGGGATTAAATACGTGTTCCGACAGGTAATCTCCGATCGGTGAGAATGCGATGATTCCCGCGATCAGTACGATAGACAACAGAACGACAATGACCGTTGCCGTCATGCTTTTCTTCTTCATGCGAACGGTATATGGATGTGAATTGCTGCGATGTTCCATAGAAAAAACCTCCTTGCGTTTGTTGAAAAGTACGCAAAGAGGTCTCTATGTATTCCTGTTTTTATGGTTCTTTCGGATTCTGTTCCGAAGAAGGAATCACAACGTCCGGAACGGAGGACAGCGGAATCGCGTTGCTGACATACTTTTTCAGCGTAAAGCGGAAGCAGGTCCACTCCCCTTCCTCGCTGTCCACTTCGATCTGCTCCTCAAGCTGATCCATGATCTTTTTCGCGATCGACAGTCCGAGACCGGTCCCGCCGTCCTTTCGGGAGCTGTCGACCTTATAGAAGCGCTCGAACAGGCGCGGCAGGTTTTCTTTTGCAATACCGATGCCGTCGTCCCAGACGTCGATAATCACCTCATGCGCATTGTCGGTTGCGCGCAGCTTGATCGTCGTTTTTGCGTAACGCAGCGCATTGTCGATCAGAATCACAAGCACCTGTTCGATGCGGTCGCGATCGCTGAGTACCGGTGAAAGGTCTTCGTGCGTTTCGAGTTCGATGCGGATGTTGCGCTTCTTTGCGGTCGACTGGAAGCTTTGCATCACTTCCTCAAGAAGCTCGTTGACGTCGAACATCGTCATATCCATTGTCTCGGTGCCAGCCTGCAGACGGCTGAGCTGCAGCATGTCTGTAATCAGCCTGGAAAGACGCTCGACTTCGTGCAGCATGATCATGTGATAGCGTTCCTGCGTTTCGGGATTCTTGACCATGCCGTCGCACAGCGGCTCCAAAAGACCGCGCAGAGACGTCAAAGGCGTGCGAAGCTCATGACTGATGTTGGCGATGTATTCGTTGCGCATCTTCTCGAGCTTTTCGATCTCCGTCGCATCCTTAAACACGCCGACCGCGCCGACGCATCCGTCCGTATCGGAAAGCACCGGAACGATCGTGATCCACAGCGTTCGCTCGCCGGGCAGATTGTAGTGGAATACACGCGGCTCTTCGGAGTCCACAACGGCGTCAAAGGCGTCCCAGATCGAGCGATCCGGAACAAGATCCATCGGCGAATGAATGTCGACCGTGCCGAACATCTTCATAAGCGCCGGATTGTAGTGCGTCAGTTCCCCCTGCTTGTTGATCGCGGCAACGCCGTCGCTGAAACTTGACAGGATATAACCGAGCTGCCGTTTTTCGCTTTCCAGCTGTTGAATCGTCGAAGACAGCGCGCTGCTCATGTTGTTCAGCGTTCTGGCAAACAGCCCGAGTTCGCCGGGATAGTCTTCCTTTGCGCGTACGCCGTAGTTGCCTTTGGACAGCTGCTTTGCGACGTTTGTCATCTCTGACAGTGGATGCATCATCTGATTGACCGCAAAGTAAGCGGACAGAATCATCAGCGGCAGCAGGCAGAACGATACAATCCACAATGCGCGTGAAAGCCGTGTGAATGCGCTGTTGACGTTGTAGATCTCCTTGATCAGGATGAAACAGCCGACCGGCTGACTGTCCGATTCAAGGTAAAGCGGGCGGCCTGCGCAGATCGCATTCTTGCTCTCGGAGATTTTGAAATTGTTCAGTTCGATCGCTTCGCCGGAAAGCACGCGTTCGTAAATCTCCTGGATATATGGGCTGTCCTGATAGTTTTCGATGTTTGTGTTGTAGTAATAATTGCCGTCGTCGTTGTTTGTGAACAACAGAATATAGAACGTTTCGTTCGAGTAGGATATGGCGTCAAGATACCCGAGAAACGTCGTGCGCGACAGCGTCTGATCGGCAGGCCGCATAAAGAGCTCCTGCGCGCTGTCCGCCGTTTTATTCAATTGTTCGCGTTCCAACAGAACATACGTTCTTCTGCCGAAATAGGTATATGCCGCAAGAAACAGCATGATACAGATGATGACAAGAACGATGCAGATCAGAAACGCTCTGCGAAATATTTCGCCTTTACGCTTCATGTTACGGATTCTCTAATTCAAACTTGTAGCCGACGCCGTAAATCGTTTTGATGCTCCAGCCAAGACCTTCCGAATCGAGCTTTGCGCGCAGACGCTTGATGTGCGTATCGACGGTTCTTGTCTCTCCGGCAAAATCGTATCCCCAAACGCGCGAAAGCAACGTATCGCGGGTGAACACCTGTCCGGGGTTCGATGCGAGCATATACAGGATTTCAATCTCCTTGGGCGTGCAGATGATATGCTCGCCGCGCAGCGTTACGGTATAGCTGTTGAGATCGATCGTCAGACCGTTGTACGAGATCGTATTCGAGTCTTTCACCTGCTCCTTTGTTTCGACACGGCGCAGGATCGCCTTGACGCGCGCAACGACTTCGCGCGGGCTGAACGGCTTTACGATGTAATCGTCCGCGCCGAGCTCGAGCCCGAGAATGCGGTCGATCTCCTCTCCCTTTGCCGTCAGCATGACGATCGGAAGATTCGAGTCCTTGCGGATCTCGCGACAAACCTCAATACCGCTTTTCTTCGGCATCATGATATCGAGAATACAGAGAGAAATCGAAGAATCGATCTTGGAAAGACCTTCCTCTCCGTCATAGGCGTCAACGACTTCATATCCTTCCGCTTCAAAATAAATGCGGAGCGATTCATGGACAACCGGTTCATCGTCACAAATCAAAATTCTGATAGCCATAGTCATTCCTCCATTCATACCAATATTATAATGCAACCGTACCGCAAAAAACAAGACGAACGCACAAAATTCGTCTTGTTTTCACTGTTTTGTCACGATTAGTTGTCGCTTTCAGAAATCAAGCGGTTATAGGCGGACAGCAGCGCGTCGTACGCCTGCTTATAGGTGTCGTAATCCTCGGCTGCCTGCATCTCGTCAATCAGCTCCTCAAGCTCCGCCGCATCGAAATCTTCGTGCGCGTCGATATAGGTCAGTACCATGCCGATCAGCGTATTGCCGCGCGATTTCAGCGTTTCGAAGGACGTGTCCTCTGTGCAAACCGGGAATTCGGATACGTACTGCGCTACCGTCTTGTCGGTTCGTACCCAGGTGCTGCCGAAGATTTTATCAAGAACCTTGTCTTCGAGCGGATAGAACGGATTGCCGGGGCGAAGCAGCACGAACGTTCGTTCCTCGACATCGTCCGGATTGCAGTATTCGGAGGCGATGCAACCGGACTTTTTGCAGATCGACAGCGTGACATGCATATCGCACGTTTCGGTCGGCACGTTCGAATAGTTGAACCAGTCGGTGACAAGCTTGAACTTCTTGTCCGTGTTTTGATAATGGACGCACGCTTCCGTCGCGAGCTTTCCGGATACGGGACAGACGGTGCGCTGCAGAAGTCCGAGCGTGTCGTGCGTCTCGGAAATGATCGGCATCGAAGGCTTGCCCTCCATCAGCTTGCTCATAAAGCTTTGCCAAAGCGGCGCGGCATAATCTCCGCCGGTCGAGCCCTTCTCGAGCTTGTTTGCGGGCATATCGTGCCCCACCCAGACGACGGCGGTGTATTCGCAGGTCATACCGGCAAAGAACACGCTCGCGTAATCGGAGTTCGTTCCGGTCTTTCCGGCGACTTCGTATCCGTCGATCTTCGCCTTGGTGCCGGTACCGGAATTGACCGCATCCTTCATCAGATCGACGAGTAGATATGCCGTCGAAGAATCGGAAAAGACCTTGGTCTGAGAACCGCGGATGACGTCCGCGTTCAGGATGATATTGCCTTCGCTGTCGGTGACCTTCGTAAAGGTCAACGGTTCGTTGTAATATCCGTTGTTCGCAATGGCGGCGTAGGCTGCGCACATCTGCAGCGGCGTGATGCCGCTCGTACCGAGCGCAAGACCGGGACCGTCCTTGTTGATCTGCGATTCTTTGATGCCGAATTTCTTGAGGTATTCGACGGACGTTTCGATTCCGACGTTCTTCGAGAACAAAAGCCTTGCTGCGGAAACGTTGAGCGACTGTTTGAGCGCCGTGCGCACGGTGACGGGACCGTAGTATTTCGAAGACGTCAGACCGCCGCTCGGATAGCCCTTCTCCCCTCCCCATCCGTCGATCGCGCCGTCCGCATTGACGACGACGGATGCGGGAGAAATGCCGTTGTCAAGTGTAGCACCGTAGATACTCAGCGGCTTGATCGAAGAACCGACTTCGACGTAACTCTGCGTTGCACGGTTGAGTCCGCGACGGATGGTCGGCTCCATGCGTCCGCCGACGATCGCACGGATCTCGCCGGATTTCTGGTCGATCACGACAGCCGCCGCCTGCGGTTCGATCGTTTCGATCGTGACGCTGTCGGACAGCGTTTCAGTGATGACGTTCTGGCTCATATCCGCAAGGTTCGGATAGGACTCCCATGTGGAAATGGTGGTCTGTACGGTTTCCTGCACAAACGGATCGAGCGTCGTATAAATACGGTATCCGCCGGTACGCAGCTTGTTTTCGTACGCAACGCGGTTCTGTGAGGTGTTCGGCACGCCGTCTTTTTGAAGCCAGTGCGTGATGACGTCATCCATGCAGTATTCGACGAAATACGCATAGTCGTACATCTTGGAATTCTCCGAAATCTCAACGATGGATACCTGTTCGTCAAGCGCGGCAAGATACTGATCACGCGTGATCTTGCCGTTTTCATACATGCGGGAAAGGACCGTATTGGTGCGCGCGACGGTGTACTTTTCGTATGCGTCCGATGCGCGGCCGTACCGCTCCCAGTAGAAATTCAGACGCGGATTGTACCGGTACGGATTCTGCGTCAATCCTGCGATCATTGCGCATTCGCGGATCGTCAGCTCGCTGACCTCCTTGCCGAAAAAGTCCTTTGCCGCCGTCTTGACGCCGTAGTTGGAACCGCCGAGATAGATATCGTTGAGATAGGCTTCCAGAATATCGTCCTTCTCCATGACGTTCTCGCACTGCAGCGCAAGGAACGCTTCCTGAATCTTGCGCTTGTAGGTGCGCTCGGCGCCGAGGACCTTGTTTTTGATCAATTGCTGCGTGATCGTGCTGCCGCCGGACGAGTTCGAGTTGCCGAGGATTTCGAGCGTTGCGGAAAACAGGCGCTTGAAGTCAACGCCGCTGTGCTTGTAGAACCGAACGTCCTCAACGGAGATGAACGCGTTTCGCAGCATTTCCGGGATTTCTTCGAGATCCACCCAGTCGCGGTATTCGATCGAAGATACCGGCATGATCTCCTGTCCGTTGATATCGAACAGATACGAGGTCCGGTCGCTCTTGGTCAGCTGCGCGACGTCAAACATCGGCGTCGTGTCGATATAGACTTTGAACACGCCGTAAACAAGCCCCGCCCCCGCCATGCCGACAATCAGAACGGCGACCAGCAGAAGTTTCAGGGATAAGAACAACACATCCAGAACAAACGGTTTTTTCGTTTTGTTTCTGGTAAACAGCGTTTCTTTTCCGATATGTACCCGTTTCGGCGTCTTTTTTTCCATAACGGTATTATAACACATTCCGAATGGACGTGAAGCCTTTTTTTCATTTGTTCAAAATTTGATCGCATTCTTGTAAAAAATGCTTGCCTTTTCGAAACGATTGCCTTATAATACAACCTGTTCGGGGCTTTAGCGAAGTTGGCTATCGCGCTACACTGGCAGTGTAGAGATCAGGGGTTCGAATCCCCTAAGCTCCACCAGATCAAAAGGACTTGCTTCTGCGAGTCCTTTTTCATTGTAGTTTGCAATTATAATCCGTACCCGCAAAAAAAGCCGCGCAGATGCACGGCTCTCTCTTTTTCAAAGGCTCTTTGTATCCGTGTTTCTGTATGTCAGATACCGGAACGCGATCCCGTCCTCCGTCTGCCGCTCACCCGTCTCCGTCAGCATCCAGTTTCGCATCCGGTTCAGGTTCGGGAATGACTTGTCTGCCGGAAGATATACCTCGGTCAGCGTCAGTATGACGGACGAGCAGTACGGAAGCAGCAGCCGGTAGATCTGTTCGCCGCCGCACACAAATACCTTTTCCGGATCGATTCCGCTGATTGCATCCTTCAGCTCAATAAGATCGTGACACACCGTGAGCCCATCTTTTTGAAACTCGGGATCGCGTGTCAGCACGATGTTGTTCCGTTTCGGCAGCGGATCGCCGTTCGGGAAGGTGTCAAGCGTTTTTCGTCCGAAGATCACGGTGTTGTGCAGCGTCAGCGCGCGAAAACGGCGCATATCCGCGTGGACATGGACCAGAAGATCGTTATTGATTCCGATGCCCCAGTTGGGGCTTACATTGACAATGGCATTCATACTCAGATTGCAACGGGTATCTTCTCGTCAAACGGATGATACCGGTAGTCCTCGATCGAAAAGCTCTTCGTTGTGAAATCGTAGAAGTCCTTGACGTTCGGATCGACGGTGAATTTCGGCGCGCCGTACGGTTCGAGCTCGATCATCTTTTTGACCATATCCACATGCCGGTCGTAGATGTGACAGTCCGCGATCACATGGACAAGCTCGCCCGCCTCGAAGCCGCAAACCTGCGCAAACATGTGCAAGAGTACGGCGTACTGCACGACATTCCAGTTGTTGGCGGCCAGCATGTCCTGCGATCGCTGATTGAGAATCGCGTTGAGTCGATTGCCGGACACATTGAACGTCATGCTGTATGCGCAGGGATACAGATGCATTTCGTGCAGATCTTCGAAATTGTAAAGGTTGGTCAGGATTCTGCGGCTCGCGGGATCGTGTTTCAAGAGGTACAGAACGCGATCGACCTGATCGAATTCGCCCTCCGGATATTTGTGCTTTTGTGCAAGCTGATACCCGTAAGCCTTGCCGATCGAACCCGTCTCATCCGCCCAGCTGTCCCAGATATGGCTTGCGAGATCGTGTACGTTGTTCGATTTCTTTTTCCAGATCCAGAGAAGTTCGCCGACGGCGGACTTCCAGTAGGTGCGGCGCAGCGTCATGATCGGGAATTCTTTCGAGAGATCGTAGCGGTTTACGACGCCGAACAGCTTGACCGTGTGCGCGGGCGTGCCGTCTTCCCAATGCGGGCGGACGTTGCGATCGGTATCCCATACGCCCTCGCGGAAGATGCGTTTGCAGGTTTCGATATAGACTTGGTCTGCGTAGCTCATAAAAAACCGTCCCCTGTGTTTTTTGTCATTATAACACAGGAGGACGGATTGTGAAAGAAAAAGTTATGTCTTTGTGAAGAAAACATTGGAGCAATTGCTGCAAGTTACGCGGATCTTGCCCTTGTGCCGCGGCGCGCGCATTCTCTGACCGCATTTCGGACACTTGAAGTACTTGTAGGTCTTGCGGTTCTTCCATTCCTGCTTCTTATTTTCGAAGAAACGGCGTAGTTTCTGACGGCGGTACAGGAATGTGGTGTTTTCCTTCTGCCTCTTTGCGACGTTTCTGGACATCATGCGGAACGTGCACCAGATCATCATCGCAAGACCGAGCGCATAGAACACGAAATACAGGATCCGGAACACGACGGCTGCTTTCATGGCATGTCGGACGAACGCGACGGTCAGAATCGAAAACAGGATGGCAAGCATGAGAAGCACGAGGCTTGCGCGGTTCTGAAACTTCGCAAATTCATCGGCGCCGTTTCTTCCCTGCATGAAACGATAGAGCTTGTTTCTGAAATTCATGGTTAATCTCCGATCCGAATCCAGTCCTGACTGACGGATTCACTGCTTGAATTTATGCTTCTGCTTTGCGTTCGATCCGCAGATCCGTAGCAGCCGTACAGCGGACTGATAAGACAGCTGTACAAGACGCAGCGTGCAAACATACTGAACAGAACGAACGTCAGGATGATCGAAAGAATGCGGAACGGTCTCACGCGCGTTGTGTAGACGCGTCTGCGATTGCTCTCATCAAAAACGGAGCTCCAGCCGAACGGCGGTTCGTTGTTGTCTCCCCCGCTGCCGCCGGTGTAGGAGCCGCCGTAGTAGCCGCTTCCGGTCTTGTAGTAATTTTCGAACGGATTCGCGTAATACGATTGCTGATAGTAGGTTTGCTGCTGCTGTGTCTGCGAAGCGCGATACTGTTCGCGCTTGTCGGCGGATTTGATTTGATCATATGCGACGTTGATGTCGTTCATGCGGCGCGCCGCTTCCTGATCGTTCGGATTGAGATCGGGATGGTACTTCTTTGCGAGCGTACGGTATGCTGCGCGGATCTCTTCGTCCGTTGCCGTTTCCGATACGCCGAGCACGGTATACGGGTTCTTTGCCATGTCACCGATCTCCTTTCTTTTTTTTCATGTTAAACGCTTTTTCGCGTTTCGTCAATGCTGTTCACAAGATTGTTGCATTTTATGCACAATCATCGCAGCAATCCGGTCCGAAAAGGAATAAAAATTGACAGCGCGACCCCTTTCATGGTAGAATCAATCAGGAGGAATGGAATTATGCGCCCTGTAAAGCTGATTGCCGACAGTTCCTGCGATATCGGTCCGGAACTTGCAAAACGATACAACGTGGATTTTGTACATATTCATGTCAGACTGAACGGACAGGAATATCTCGACGGCGTCGATATTACGCATCGCGAGATCTACGAAAATTACGAAAAGAATCATACGCTGCCCAGTACCGCCGCAATGAACATCGACGAGTATGCCGCGATCTTCCGTCCGTATATCGAACAGGGATACGACATCGTTCACGTCTCGCTCGGAAGCGGGCTTTCCTCGACCTGCAACAACGCGCGCCTTGCCGGAGAACTGTTCGACGCCGGCCGCGTGTATGTCATAGATTCCAAGAGCCTTTCGACCGGCAGCGGGCATATTGTCTGCGAATGCGGCGAACGGATCAACAAGGGCATGGAAGCGGAACAGGTTGTGCGGGAGGTACAGCCGATTGCTGATCGCGTCAGTGCATCGTTCATCCTCGACGATCTCGAATATCTGCACGCGGGCGGACGCTGTTCCGGCCTTGCGCAGTTCGGCGCGTCCCTGATGAATCTCAAGCCGTGCATCATGGTCCGTCCGGAGCTGTTCGGTTCCATGACGGTCGGCAAGAAGTACATGGGCTCCTATAAGCGCAGCGCATTGAAGTACGTCGACGATATGATCAAAGACCGACACGATCTCGAACTCGACCGCTGCTTCATCACGCACTCCGGTTCCGATCTGGACGTACTGGAAGCCATGCGGCAGCGCGCGCTCGAGCTGCAGCCGTTCCGTGAAGTCTTCATCACGCAGGCAAGCGCGACAATCTGCTCGCACTGCGGTCCGAATACAACCGGTATTCTGTTCATTCAAAAATGATCACAGCACTTCTGTACATTCTGCTGTTTGCGATCTGCGGAATCCTGATTTCGGAGGTCGTATTTCATAAGCATGCGTTTCTGAATCGCCTTTGGCTCGGTTTGACAATCGGGCTTTTGTTGTTGACCTGGCTCCCCTCTCTCTTTGCGCTTATCATCGGGTTTACCGTGCTCGCGCAGATTCTTGCATGCGTGCTTGTCACAGCGGCAGGCGCGGTCTGCCTTGCCGTGCTGCTGTCCAAAAAGAGACGCGGATACAAATCCAATCGCCGCTTCAACGGCTCTTTGCCGGTATTTCTGCTTGTCACGGTTCCGGTCATCGTGCTCGGCGCCGTGCTGCTTCATACGCACATTCTCATGAAGCATTCGGACGGAAGCATTTGGGTGGGACAGGTAACCTACGGCGATCTTGCGATGCATCTCGGATTCATCACAAGCATTGCGGAACAGACGACGTTCCCGCCGCAGTACAGCATCTTTCCCGGTCACGCGCTGAACTATCCGTTCCTGTGCGAAACCTCCGGCGCAACGCTTTATCAGCTCGGCGCAAGCCCGCGGCAGGCGTATATCCTGTCGGCGATGTATGCGTTTGTCCTCGTGGTGTTCGGCATCTATCTGTTCTTCCGCCAATGGCTGAAAAAGGATTCGCGCGCCGCGCTTGCGACGGTTCTGTTCTTCTTCGGCAGCGGATTCGGATTCTTCTACTTTTTCGACCTCGCAAAGAGCGGCGGTTTGCTCTCGTATGTGATCGGCACACGCGGTCAGACGGTCTCCGAAGTGCTGATGGACGGATTTTACGACACGCCGACGAACCTGCCTGCGCTCGGGCTCCGCTGGGTGAATCCGATCGTGGACATGCTGATTCCTCAGCGCGCAACGCTGTTCGGCTGGGCGTTTCTGTTCCCCTGCCTGTATCTGCTGCACGGATTCGCGTTTGAGCACAGGCACGACAACGTTCTGCCGCTTGCCGTGATTGCGGGACTTCTGCCGTTGATTCATACGCATTCCTTCCTTGCGCTCGGCGTGATCAGCGCGGTCTACTGCATCACCGATCTGATCACCGTTCGCTTCGAAAAAACAAGACTGATCCGGTGGGCGGCGTACGCCATCATCACCTGCATCCTCGCCGCGCCGCAGCTTTTGCTGTTCACATTCCGGCAAACCGCCGAGAGCAGTCTGGTTCGCATCCACCTCAACTGGGCGAACAATGCGGATTCCTATCTGTGGTTCTATATCAAGAACCTCGGCATGATCATCTTGCTGATGCCGTTTGCGTTCCTGCTGCTGTCCGGACGCGACCGCAGGATTTACGGCGGCGTACTCGTATTGTGGCTGCTTGCGGAATTTGTCGCGTTTCAGCCGAACGATTACGACAACAACAAGCTGCTGTTCATCTGTTTCGCGTTCACCTGCGCACTGGTTGCAAAATGGCTGTGTATCCTGCTGCACCGTGCGCATCGCCTGATCAAAAAGCGCTTTACCGTCGACGAATGCTGTCATACGGACCGTATCTGTATCCATCTGTTCTGCTCGGGATTCCTGCTGTATTTCCTTTGCAGGCTTGTGACGGGCAGCCCGGAGGGAATCGCAATTCCGGCGCAGACCGCATTCACTCTGTTCTTCCTTTGCGGATTTCTGTTGACGCTGACGGTGCGCTCCTTCCTGCGTGACAGAAGCTTACGAAACTTCAGACTGCTCCTTGTGCCGTTCGTCTTTGCCTGTTTCTGGATGATCCTGACGGCTGCGATCTGGCGTCGGCAGTATACGGAAGCCGAATATCGGTTTGCCCGGATCCTCATTCTTCTCGGCTTTGCGCTGACGGTTATCGATCTTGTGATCGCGTTTCTGCGTTACTCCATGCAGAAGACGAAGAAGCGGCTTTCCTTCGGATCTCTTGCGCCGACGCTCGCCGGATATCTGTTGATCTTTGTCATAACGGTTTCATCCGTTATGACGATTATGCGCGAAATCAAGAGCGAGTATCAGGTCTATACCGCAGCGGAAGCGGAGTTGTCCGAGCAGATCAAAGAGCAGACGGAACCGGATGAGATCATTCTCGCGAACAGCTACCACTGGAATCTGGTCACTCCGCTGACCGGACGCAGCATCGTGACCGGAACCGGTACGTTCCTCTATTATCACGGCATCAACAATACGCAGCGCGAATACGATGTTCGCTCGATGTATGAACAGCCGCAGGAAAACCGGGCGTTGTTTGAACAATACGGCGTCCGCTACATCCTTGTCAGCAATGCGGAACGCAACAACTACGAGATCGACTATCATTTTCTTGAGACGCAATGCAGCGTCGCGGCACAGAACAGCGCCGGAACGCTGTACCGTCTGCCGTAACGCGAACGAAAAAACGCACCGCCGTAAAAAGCGGTGCGATTCTTTTTGGGGTTATTTGCAGTCTTGTTGGAGGATTCCGATGATCGTCTGATCGGGTTCCGTCAAGCCTTCGGAAGCGATGCGTCCGATGTTTCGGATTGTTTCGTCGGCATTCGGCGCAACGGCGTTACCTTCGCTGCAACACTTCTTTTGATGCAGATACATCCGGTAGCCGAGGATGCCTGTTTCGATCGCGGACGCAACCTTTGCCGCGCATGAAGGCTTTGCACCGTCACAGGCGGTTCCGAAGATCATCGTAACGGAATTGACCAGCGTTTGCGCCACGGCCGTTTCGTCGCCGCCGAGCAGATATGCGATTCCGGCGCCTGCCGCGCAGCCTGCGCTGATCGCGCCGCAGTATGACGGCAGTCTGCCGATGCATGCTCTCTGATAGACCGTCAGCAGATCGGAAACAAGCAGCGCGCGGTACATGCGTTCCTTAGAGACTTGATGCTGTTTAGCATAGCAGATGATCGGAATCGAGGCGGCGATGCCCTGATTGCCGGAACCGCAGATGACGGCGACCGGCAATTCGCAGCCGTTCATTCTTGCTTCGCTGCCTGCCGCGGCATAGGCGCGCGCGATCGTCATTGCATCGGATTCGTTTTCCGAAAGGATGATCTTTCCGATATTCGCGCCGTAATCGTGAGAAAGTCCCTCCTCGCAGACCGCCGTGTTGTATTCGATCTGCAGGTCCAGAAGGTCTTGTACAAGCGAAAGGTCGACATGATCGGCAAATGCGACGATGTCGTGCAGATTCAGACAGGAATAATCCGTGAGGCTGTCTTCGCTCTGCGCTACGATCGGACGCTTCAAGAGCGCTTCTCCGTTTTTCATGATTTCAACGATGTTGGAATGGCTGTTTGCGATCACCACGCGCGAATAGGACGTGCGCGCATAGAGCGTGACGCTGATATAAATCGCGCAGTCCGTTTCGGCGCAGGAAACGTCGATTCGGATCGTTTCCATAAAATGCGAGACGGCTGCGCGCTGCTCCGGAGAGACCTCACTGATGACCTGCATACCCTTGCCCGCATCGCCGCAAACAATCCCTGCGGCAACCGCGGCGCGGATTCCCTTGAGTCCGTTCGTGTTCGGCACAACAACGCTTTTGACGTTTTTCAGAATGTTGCCGCTGACCGATACCGTGACCGCGGTCGGCTGCATGCCCAACACTTCGTGCGCTTTTGCCGCGCAGTACGCAATCGAGATCGGTTCTGTACAGCCGGTTGCAGGAACGATCTCTTTCCGCAGAATATCCGTATACGCTTCCCGATATGCAAGTTCCATTTCGAACCTCCGTAATGGATTAAAATGCGGTGAGCAAGCCGTAAGCCGAGTTCTGTCAAAGGACGATCATCTATCTAGACGACTCGTTACCGAGCCGTTCAAGCGATTACAAAGAGCGTAGCGGGCCGCTATTGAATGCTCTCATTTCAATCTTGCACCGAGTGGGGTTTACAGAACGGACAAGTCGCCATGCCGTTGGTGAGCTCTTACCTCGCCTTTCCATCCTTACCCGCAAAAGCGGGCGGTTTCTTTCTGTTGCACTTTCCTTGAAGTCGCCTTCACCGGGTGTTACCCGGCACCCTGCCCTGTGGTGCTCGGACTTTCCTCACCTCTAAAAGAGCCGTGATCGTCTGACTTACTCACCGCAAACGGTATTCAATTGTTGTCTGCGTAAAGGAGCCTTCCGCAGTTTTCACATTCGAGAATCATATCTTCGCCGACCAGCCTTCGGATGGCGAGGCTCGGCAAAGCCATATTGCATCCGCTGCACTTCCCTTCCCGTACCTCGACGATCGGAATATTGTGATGCAGCCGCACACGTTTGTACCGGGACATCAATGCGGGGCTGACTTTCTTTTCGAGCTCTTCCATCTTCTTGTCGAGTGCGAGCATATCGACCGCCGCGTCGTCGCGTTCCTTCTGGCAGACGAGCTTCAGCTGATCGTATTCCTTCTTCGCCTTCGCACCCTGCTGACGCGTTTTCTGATATTCGGTCACCGCGCCTTCCAGATTCTGGAACAGCTGCTTGATCTCTTTTTCGAGATTGCCCGCTTCGCGGTTCAGCTTTTCGATGTCATGACGGAACTCCGTCATTTCCTCGGACGTGCATTCCTCGTCGCCCTTCAACGTTTCGAATTCGGAAGATTCCAGGTCGAGACGCTTCAAAACAGCCTCGTACTGCGTTTTGATCTTCGAAACGGACGCGTAGAAGACTTCCATATCGTCGTTCAGCTTGTTCAGCGTTGCCTGCTGCTGCTTGATGTACTTCGCAAGCTTGTTGAGCTTCTGCCGGTTGCTGGTGGTACGTACGGCTGCATCGATCTGCTGCTTCTCAATATCCGCATCCTGATAAGCCAAGAGTGCCAACGGTTTACTCATATCGGTTTCCTCCTTGCGGACAGGGCAAAGGCGCTCTGCCCGATTGTGTTAAATCATATTTTACATCAAAACTTGCTTCCTGTAAACGGCTAATTAGAGGTTTCAGGACGATATTTTCCGTTTCGTAGTGACCGAGCACGCAGCAATGCAGTCCGAGAAACGCCGCTTCAAGCGCCTGATTGTGTTTCATCTCACCGGTTACAAACGCGTCGCAGCCGGCATCCTTGACAAACGCGACGTCTCCTCCGCCGGATCCGCCGATGAGACCGATTGTTTGGACCGGATCGTCCGGGCTGCCGACGATGCGCGCATTTGTGCCGAGAACTCTTTCACAAAGATTCACAAACGAACCAAAAGGCATCGGCTGCACAAGCGTACCGATTCTGCCGATGTTTTCCGGCGGCAAGGGACGAACGTTCTCAAGCCCTAAAAGCGAGGCGAGCGTATCGTTGACGCCGCCCGTCGCCGCGTCGAGGTTTGTATGCGCCGCAAACATACCGATTCCGTGACGAATCAGACGGTATGCGGCAGCGGTATCGAACCGGTCCGGCAGAATGGAAGAAACGGGCTCCCAAAAGATCGGATGATGCGTCAGAACAAGGTCATAGTCGCCCGCAATCGCTTCGTCCGCAACCGGGCATGTCAGATCGAGCGCAACCAGAACACGCTTGATTTCGGTACGATCCGTACCGATCAAGAGACCGATGCGGTCCCATTCCATCGCAAGCTCTCTGGGCGCGATCCGTTCCATCAAAGCGCAAAAAGATTCAAGATTCATGTTTATCTCACTCCGTCAGTTGATTCAGTATTCGGTTCAGTGCGTCGATCCGAAACGCAAGCTTGCTCTCGCCTTCCGTTCCGGCAGCCGTTTTCAGTTGCTTTTGATGCTGCGCAAGCTGAAATCTGCAAAGCTCAGCAAGATGCGGATCCCGCTGTGCAAACGATCGGTATCCGACGTCAAAGAAATCGTTCGGAAAGCTCTCCGGAATCGGCTGTTTTGTGACGTTCGGTTCGGCGCGGAAGATCTGATACAGGCGTCCGCGCTCCGGAATGATCCGGTCGTCGACAATCCAATAGCAGTTGTTGTACAGGCAGGAACGGATATCCGCCTGCGCGCGCATCGGCTGCAAAACGATGCATCCGGCTCCGTTGATCGGAATGTCGCAGCGGTCGAGCATGCGCGTCATCAGCGTGCCGCCCATACCGAGTACGGCAATTGCGTCGCATTCGTACGGCTTCAGCACATTGAGACCGTCGCCCGCACGAAACGAAACGCGATCCGAAACGCCGATGTAGGTCAGCAGCTGTTTTGCTTTCGAAAGCGACGGTTCGCTGATATCGGTTGCAATCACGGATTCGCAGATGTTCTGCTGCAAGAGTGCGGCGGAAAGACGTCCGTGGTCGCACCCGATGTCCGCAACGGTGTGCGATCCCGACAGCATGGAAAGCGCTGCGCGAAGACGCGGCGTCAGATGTACATAACGTTCGCTCATATTCGTATCGGTTTCAACGGCGCGACCTCGTCGATCGGTCCGCCGCCGAGGCAACTTTTGCCGCGATAGAATACCGCCCATTGTCCGGGCGTGACGGCGCGCTGCGGCTTGTCGAACACGACATGCGCTCCGCTGCCTTCTATTTTCACGCGCACAGCCTGATCCGGCTGACGATAGCGGAATTTCGCGGTACAGGTGAATTCGCCGGCGGGGACTCCGTCGATCCAGTTCACTTTATGCGCGTCGAGCGAAGTCGAATAGAGCTCTTCGTGTTCGCCTTGCTGCACGATCAGCAGATTCCGCTTGAGATCCTTTCCGATGACGAACCAGCTCTCGCCCGTTCCGTCGCTTCTGCCGCCGATGCCGAGACCGCGGCGCTGTCCGAGCGTATAGTACATGAGCCCGTCATGACGGCCGATCTTCTTTCCGTGTTCGTCAACGATATCGCCCTGCTGTGCGGGAAGATACTGCATCAGGAAGCTTTTGAAGTTCCTTTCGCCGATAAAGCAGATGCCGGTGCTGTCCTTTTTAAGCGCGTTGGTAAACTTCTGTTCTTTTGCGATTCTGCGCACTTCGGATTTCATCAGATCGCCGACCGGAAACATCACGCGCCGAAGCTGATCCTTTGAAAGTCCTGCAAGAAAATAGGATTGGTCCTTGCCCGGATCGGCGCCGCGCAGCAAACGCTTGTCCGCATCGAGACGGCAGTAATGCCCGGTCGCAAGGATTTCCGCGCCGGACTTGATCGCAAAGTCCAGAAACGCCTTGAACTTGATTTCGCAGTTGCAGAGAACGTCGGGGTTCGGCGTGCGGCCTTTTCGGTATTCGTCCAGGAAATACGAAAAGACACGGTCGCGGTACTCTTTCGCGAAATTAACCGTATAGTACGGGATGCCGATCGTTTCGCAGACGCTTCGCACATCCGCATAATCCGCGGTTGCGGTACATACGCCCTCGTCGTCTTCCTCTTCCCAGTTTTTCATGAAAATGCCGACCACATCAAAACCCTGTTGCTTCAGAAGATATGCCGCAACAGAGCTGTCGACGCCGCCGGACATTCCGACTACGACTCGGTTCATGATTCCTCGATCGAAACGAGATCGAATCCCACGCCCTCGATTGCCGCGCGGATCTTGTCCCGATCTTCGAACGGTTCGATGATGCAGGTGCCGATTTCACAGGAAACGATGGTTGCGCCGATCTCCTCCATCACCTTTCTGACTTTGGCAACGCAGCGCATACAGCCCATGCCTTGAATCTTGATCAACATAGCAAATACCTCCTTCGGCTATTATAGCACAAAGGAGGTACTTTTCAAATAGGAAAATTACATCGAGCCGCAGCCGCAGGGACGATTCGTATTGCCGCATCCGCAGCCGTTTTCGCCGCCGCAGTAGCGAGACAGCAACAGAAGCCAGATCAGCGTGTCACAGGAACCGCCGAAACCGTTGTTGTCATCCCCGAGGAGAAGCAGCAGAACCAGTACCCAGGTCAGATTGCTTCCGCCGAAATTGTTGAACATATGAAGTTCCTCCGTTCGTTCTGATTCGACAGGTTATGTCGTTACAGTATCGTATGCGCACTTTGGAGAAATGGTGCTTGCTTACGGAAACAGCTTGACAAAAACCGCAATTCGAAAGATAATAGAACGCATAAACGGAGGAGTAAAAGATGGAACAGAATTCGTATTCGATGGATAAAATCGTCAACCTTTGCAAGAACCGCGGCTTTGTGTTCGCCGGTTCCGAGATTTACGGCGGTCTCAGCAATACGTGGGACTACGGTCCTCTCGGTGTAGAGCTCAAAAACAACGTCAAAAAAGCGTGGTGGAAGAAATTCGTGCAGGAAAGCCCCTACAACGTCGGTCTCGACGCCGCGATCCTGATGAATTCCGAAACATGGAAGGCGTCCGGACACCTCGGCGGATTTGCGGATCCTTTGATGGACTGCCGCGAGTGCAAGGAACGCTTCCGCGCGGATAAGCTGATCGAGGAGTGGACGGCGGCGAACGGCGTCACACTCGACAAGCCGATCGACGCGTTCTCACAAGCCGAAATGAAGGCATTCATTGAGGAGCATGCCATTCCCTGCCCCACTTGCGGAAAGCACAATTTCACCGATATCAGGCAGTTTAACCTGATGTTCAAGACGTTCCAGGGCGTAACCGAGGACGCAAAGAACACCGTCTATCTGCGTCCCGAAACAGCGCAGGGCATCTTTGTCAATTTCGCAAACGTGCAGCGCACCACGCGCAAAAAGCTGCCGTTCGGCATCGGACAGATCGGCAAGAGCTTCCGCAACGAGATCACACCCGGCAACTTTATCTTCCGCGTACGTGAATTTGAACAGATGGAGCTGGAGTTCTTCTGCGAACCGGGAACCGACCTTGAATGGTTCGATTACTGGCGCAACTACTGCCATCAATTCCTGCTTTCGATCGGCATCAAAGAAGAGAACCTGCGGCTGCGCGATCACGATCCGGACGAACTCGTGTTCTATTCCAAGGCAACGACCGACTTTGAGTTTTTGTTCCCGTTCGGCTGGGGCGAGCTCTGGGGCGTTGCGGACCGTACCGACTACGACCTGACGCAGCATCAAAACGCGTCCGGCAAGGACCTGACGTATTATAACGCCGAAAAGAACGAGCGATATATCCCCTACGTCATCGAACCTTCGCTCGGTGTGGAGCGCACCTTCCTTGCCGTGCTGTGCAATGCATACGAGGAGCAGCCGCTCGAAAACAACGACGTGCGCACCGTGCTGCACCTGCATCCGGCGCTTGCGCCGTTCAAGGCGGCGGTGCTTCCGCTGTCCAAGAAACTGTCTGCGCAGGCAGCGGAGATTTATAACGATCTTCTGAATCATTTCTCCGTTGATTTCGATGAGACGGGCTCGATCGGAAAGCGCTACCGCCGCGAGGACGAGATCGGAACGCCGCTGTGCATTACGTATGACTTCGATTCCGAAACGGATCACTGCGTGACCGTCCGCGACCGCGACACCATGGAACAGGTGCGTTTGCCGATAACTGACCTTCGCGCATACATCGAAGAAAGAATGAACTTCTGAACCGACAGCCTCCGAATCCCGGAGGCTTTTCTGCAGAAAGACAATGGAACTGAACGGAACCGTCAAATCGATCATCTTCCGCAACGCGACAAACGGGTACACCGTCTTGTCGCTGCTTTCGAGCGACGAAAAGACGGTCACGACCTGCGTCGGCACACTGCCGCTTCTGAATCCGGGCGATACGGTGATTATGACCGGTGAACCGTCCTATCATGCACGGTTCGGTTCGCAGTTCAAGGTAGCCTCCTATGAACGCAAAGCGCCGTCCAGCGAGACTTCGATCATCAAGTATCTCGAAAGCGGAGCCGTTCGCGGCGTCGGTCCTTCGATGGCGCGGGCGATTGTATCGACATTCGGGCTGGAAACGCTCAATGTGCTTGAGAATGAACCGGAACGTCTGACGGAAGTGCCCGGCATCGGAAAAAAGAAAGCGAAGATGATATCGGATTCGTTCCGGGAAAAGAAACTGTTCCGAGACGTGCTGATCAGTCTCGAGCCATACGGCGTGACGGTCGGACAGGCGTATAAGATGATGCAGACCTACGGCGAACTCTGCCTTGCCAAGGTGCAGGAAAATCCGTATCAGCTGATCGACGACATCGACGGGATCGGTTTTCTGACGGCCGACAAAATTGCGACGCATGTTTCCGGATTCGAACAGGATTCGCTTGCGCGCCTGATGGCGGGCACGCGCTACTGTCTCCAGCAGGCGCGCGATGAACGCGGCGATATGTTTTTGCCGCGCGATCTGCTTTTGCAGCGCGCATCCGCACTTTTGGGCGCGTCCGTCGAGCAGATCGAAGAGACCGTCGACTGGATGATCGACGGCGAAGACCTGTTGACAGCACAGGTCAACGATGTCGAAGCGGTCTATCTCCCCTACCTCCTGAAGATCGAAGATTATACAGCAAAGAAGCTTCTGCTTCTGAACGAATCGCCGACGCGTGAACTCTGGGATCTGCAAAAGTGGCAGTCGCGCACCGGTCTGGAACTGTCTCAGGAACAGCAGAAAGCAGTCCTGCTTGCGCTGAACAACGGCATGTCGATCATTACGGGCGGCCCCGGCACCGGCAAAACGACGATCATCCGCTGCATTAACGACGCGATGCAGGAAAAAGGTCTTACGGCAGAGCTTGCAGCGCCGACCGGACGCGCGGCAAAGCGCATGACGGAAGCAACGGGAACCGAGGCGAGGACCATTCACCGGCTCTTAGAATACATTCCCGGCGAAGGGTTTCAGAGAAACCGCGACAATCCGCTGCTTGCGGACGCCGTGATCATCGACGAGATGTCCATGGTAGATGCGCCTCTGATGTATGCGCTTCTGCAGGCGATCTCGAAGGGCACACGGCTGATTCTTGTCGGCGATCGCGATCAGCTTCCGCCGGTCGGATGCGGCAATGTGTTTTCCGATGCGCTTGCATCGGGCTGCCTCCCCTCCTGCCGTTTGACGGAAATCTTCCGTCAGGCGCAGCGTTCCGCGATCGTACGCAACGCGCATCTGATCAATCAGGGCAGAATGCCCGTGCTTGCCGATCGGGATTCCGATTTCATATTCGAAGAGATTCCGAACATCGACCGCATACGGAGCCGTTTGACGGAACTCGTTCTCAAAGAAAAGGAGGCGCTCGGTACGTCGGATCCGCTGCTCGATGTGCAGGTGCTTGTTCCTATGAAAACAACCGCAATCGGCGTTTCCGAGCTCAATCGCCTGCTGCAGAGCGTTCTGAATCCGCCTTCGCATCTCAAGACGGAGCATATTTCCGGCGCAACCGTCTTTCGGGAAGGCGACAAGATTATGCAGATTCGGAACAACTACAAGATCGAGTGGCGAAAGAACGGCAGCTTCGGACAGTTCGAAGAAGGCGTCGGCGTATTCAACGGAGATTTCGGAACGATCATACGAATTATTCCGAACGAAAAGACGGCAGTGATCGGATTCGACGACGGGCGCGTGGCGGAATACGCGTTTGCGCAGTTGGAGGAGATCGATCTTGCCTACTGCATCACGATCCACAAAAGTCAGGGCAGCGAGTTTTCGACGGTGATTCTGCCGCTTGCGGGCGGTCCCGTTCCGCTGCTGACGCGCAATCTCCTCTATACCGCCGTGACAAGAGCAAAGAAACTCGTTTACTGCATCGGCAGAAAGGAAACCGTTGCACGTATGGTGCAGAACGCGCAGAGAACCGAACGAAATACGGGACTTCGTCAGCGCCTGGAGGAATATGCCGATCTCCGATAGACTGAAACCGCATATCGATTTTCTTGCCGATTCGCTGATGCCCGGTCCGTACGAATGCCTGTTCTGTGAAGAGGAGGAAAACGTCGGAGAGGACGGGTTGTGCGATGCGTGCAGGGAAAAACTGCTCTATATGCCGAACCCGATATACCTTCAGCCGTTGGACGGCATAACGGTCGGTCTCCGATATACGGAAGAAGTCGCAGCGTGCGTGATGCGGTTCAAGCGCTATGAACAGACCGAATACGCCGGATTCTTTACACAGTTCCTGTCCGTTCCGGAGGAATGGCATGCCGATCTTCTTGTTCCGGTTCCGATGCATCCGGTTAAGCGACATATTCGCGGGTTTAACCACAGCGAAGTGTTGTGCGCATATCTGAGCCACGCCACCGGCATTCCCTACACGACCGAGCTTCTGTTCAAAACGAAGCTGACTTTCGAGCAGAAAAAGCTGACACAGCCGGAACGTCGCAGAAACATTCGCGGCAGCTTCGAGGCGGATTCGCTTGTCAAAGGTTTGAACATCGTCATTGTCGACGACGTCTTTACAACCGGCGCGACCGTCTATGAATGCGCCAAGGTTTTGAAGCGCAGCGGCGCAGCCAAGGTATATCTTGCCGCCGTCACGTCTCCGGATCGCTGACGCTGCGCAATGCGGCATACTTGTCGTGCGTGGCCTTGCCGCCGCGGATATGGCGCTCGGCTTTGTTCACATTCAGGATCTCCCGCACCTGACGGAACATGATCGGATGAATATAGCGAAGCCGTTCCGTGACGTCTTTATGCAGCGTGCTTTTGCCGATGTGGAGCGCATGCGCGGCTTCACGCACGGTCGCGCGGTGTTCGATGATGTAACCGGCTTCTTCCTTGATTCTGTCCTCAAAGTACTGCAAAATCAAATCCCCCATATACTGATAGTCCAGTGTATGGGGGATTTCCGTTCGATATGCTCAGAACCGTTCGATGTTGATTACATGGATCTCGCCTTTGGGCAAGCTCTTCAGATGGTTGGTATCGAAGCGCTGAAAACTCGTCTCCTTGTCGCTGAAGCAGTATTCGACGTCGTTCTCCCGGGTTTCTCCGCTCTTCGGCATCATCTGCTTGATCGCCTGCGAAAGCGCAACGCCGATGTCGATAAGATGAATGCCCGGCAGCTCCGCACGGATCGCGTTGGTGAAAAACGGATAGTGCGTACAGCCGAGAATCAATGTATCGATGTCGGTGTTGCGAATCTGTGCAAGGTACCGTTCGACGGTCAGCTGTGTGATCGGATCGTCCTCGCGGAATCCGTTCTCGATCAGGGGCACAAACAGAGGACATGCGATGCCGGACACGCGGCAGTCCGGTGCTATGCGGTTCAGACACGAAGAATACGCGTTGCTGTTGACGGTCGCCTGCGTGCCGATGACGCAGATATGCTTTGTTTTCGTGACCGATACCGCAGCCGCGCAGGCGGGTTCGATCACGCCGATGATCGGCAGATCAAAGCTTTGATGCAGCTTCGGCAGCGCAATCGCGCTTACGGTGCCGCATGCGACGATGATCGCCTCGACGCCTTTGGAAAGAAGAAACCGGACGTCCTGTTCCGCATACCGCTCAATCGTTTCCGGGGTACGCGAACCGTATGGCACGCGCGCGGTGTCGCCGAAATATACGATGGACAATCCCCGATTCTGCGCGCAGATCGCGTTCAGGACGGTCAGCCCGCCGAGACCGCTGTCAAACACGCCGATTTTCTGAAATGATGCCATGACTGTTCTCCGAATCGCTTTATGGTGCGTATTTTAACACAATTCTTTCCGCGATGCAATGCGCATACGGAAAGTTATGCGAACGGAATCAAAAAAAGGACCGCTTTGCGCGATCCTTTTGCCTCATTCATGATGCAGCAGCAGTTTGTAACCGGACGGCCCTTTCTCGTAGACCGATTCCAGATCTTCGTCGAGAACTTCGAGCATCGGGGCGTCCGCGGTATAGTGAACGCAGGTCCCACAGCTTGAAGAAAGCTCGCGCGGTACGGGACCGGCTTTGCTCTGTACGCCGTGTTTTTTCAGCGCACGGTTTGTCAGCAGCGCCGCTGCCTGTGTATAGAATGTTGCGATATAGTTCATTTGCTGAGCGTGATGACGAAATCGCCGTCGTCGTTTTCCCGATATTCGACGTGATAGCCCTGCGAATTGCCGAATCTGGTGATGTTCTGCACCGCCGTCATATGATCCGCAAGCACTTCAAGCGTCTCCGGCTTGTTCGCCTTGACTTCTCTCTGAACGGCAAGCACCGGCATCGGGCAGTTTAATCCGCGTACATCCAGCATCGTTATGCCCTCCTTTTCGTATTGAAGATCGAAAGAACCAACAAGAAGACGAATCCGGCAATCAGCACCCAGATGACGGGACCGGCGCCGATTCCCTTCGCGCTCGAAGCGAGTCCGAAGTTATGCGAGACAGCCGCGCCTGCGATGAAGCCGAGAACGGTCAGTGCGGAATCGCTGTTGCCTTCGCCTGCAAGCACAAGCTGACGGAGCGGGCATCCGCCGAGAAGCACGCTGCCCCATCCGACCAGTACCATACCGAGGAAATTGAACAAACCGTCGGTGTGCGCGATCGGCTGATCCGCAAAGCTGAACTTCAGACCGTGCGTGAACAGGTTGCCGATCAGGACGGCGACGATGATCGCAATAAAGCCGTAGATCAGATGGAAGTCCTTGAACATGACCGCATCGCGGATACCGCCCGCCATGCATAGACGCGAACGTTGACACAGCGCGCCGACAACGATCGCAATCAGAATTGCCGTGATCCAGGGCGCATGCTGGCTGCCCGGACCTTCCGTGCTCTTTGCGAACAGTTCGGGAATCAGGGAGAGAATGAACAGCACGACAAGAACCGAAGGAAGGATCAAGCCCTCCGCTTTGCTCTGCTTATATGCTCTGTTGAGCGAGAAGCCGAAGCGCAGCGGGAACGTGCCGATTACGATGCCGACGATGAAGCCGAGCAGACCGACAAGCGCGTTCAGATCGCCGCCGCCGATACGGATGACCATACGGAGCGGACAGCCGAGAAACACCAGACCGCCGATCATGACGAACATGCCGATGAAGAACCGTGTGATCGGAGAGGAACCGCCCTGCGGACGCCATTCCTTTTTGATCATGGAGATAATCATAGCGCCTAGCACGATGCCGACGATCTCGGGACGGAAATACTGCACGACGCCTGTAGTGTGGAATTTCAGAGATCCCGCGATATCGCGTTCAAAGCATGCGATGCAGAATCCCATGTTCTTCGGGTTGCCGAGCGCCGTCAGAACGACAGCAGCAGCGCCGATCACCAAACCGGTCAGAATCACGAGCCAATGCCGTTTCAAAAAGCCCGCGAACCCCTTTTGATTGTTTTCCATTTTAAATGCCTCCTTTTGTCGCTATTCCCTTGCAAGAATAACGTTCCGGTGATATAATAACACATATGAGCGTTATTTGCAAGCGAGGATAACGAAAAGAGATGAAAACGATTTATCTGGACAATGCGGCGACGTCTTTTCCGAAAGCGGAAGGTGTTTCGAACTCCGTCAAGGACTTTCTGGACCGTTCTTGCTGCAACATCGGAAGGGGAAGCTATGAACGCGCGCAGGAAGCGGGACTGACCGTTTTTGAAACGCGCGAGCGGATTGCTACTCTGTTCGATTGCCCGTCCGCAAAGCACGTGATCTTTACGGGCGGCATGACGGCCGCGCTGAATACCGTCATCAAAGGCTTCGTCCGAAAAGGCGATCGTGTGCTGATTTCTTCGATGGAGCACAATTCCGTCGTTCGTCCCTTGGCGCAGATCGGCGCGGAGATCGTACGGATCCCCGCAACCGAAGAAGGCATTTCCGATCTCGCAAAGCTCAAAGATGATCTCTCCTCTTTCCGGCTTTGTATTCATACGCATGCGTCGAACGTCTGCGGTTCTCTGCAGCCGGTTGTGGAACTCGGAAAGCGCTGCAAGGCTTCCGGCTTGCCGTTTGTTCTGGACGCTGCACAAACTGCCGGTCACTTTCCGTTTTCCATGAAAGAACTCGGTCTTTCTGCGCTCTGTATGCCCGCGCACAAGGGACTTTTGTCTGCGCAGGGGCTCGGCATCCTCTGCCTCGATCCGGCGTTTGCCGAACGTCTTGAGCCGCTGATTGCGGGTGGTACCGGTTCGCTTTCGTACAGTGAACGGATCCCCGATTTCTATCCGGACCGCTTTGAAGCGGGTACGCTGAATCTGCCGGGGATTATCGGTCTGTATGCGGCTCTCAAGAGTGCGGATTTTGAAAAGAACCGCGAACACGAACTGCATCTGATGACACTGTTTCAGAAGCTCCTGTCCGAAATCCCGGGCATCCGCGTCTGCGGAACGACAGACCTTGCAAAACGCGTCGCCGTGTACGCTATCGATTTTCCGACGCACGACAATGCAGAGGTTTCGAACCTTTTGGAGACCGAATACGGCATTCTGACCAGATGCGGTCTGCATTGCGCGCCGGACGCGCACAGATCGCTCGGAACCTATCCGAAAGGAAGTGTCCGATTCAGCTTTTCGCCTGCAACGACGGACGACGAGATCCGGTTTGCGGCGGACGCGATTCGTACAACAGCGCAATAAAATATATAGTTAACGGAGCGCCTTACGGGGCGCTTTTTTCTTGAAGTTGGATACGAATCGTTGTATAATTGTACGGAAACCGAAGGAGGTATTTGTATGAGAGAAATTCAAGTAGCTATTTGGGGATTCGGAGCAATGGGCAGCGGCATCGCAAAGGTCCTGCTCGAAAAGAAGGGCGTCGTTATCACCGGCGTCTGCGATATCCATCCGAATCGTGTCGGAAAGAGCATTTACGAGCTGCTCGGTGTGGAACGCGGCGAACGCGAAGACGTCAAGGTCATCGGCGATATCGACGCCGCATTGACGCCGAAGCCGGATCTCTGCATCCTCGCAACCGATTCCTTTACGAAAAAAGCGTATCCGAAAATCTGCCATCTGATCGAAAAGGGCGTCAACGTCATTTCGACCGCAGAAGAAATGAGCTATCCGCGCGCGCAGAATCCGGAGCTTGCCGATAAGATGGACGCTCTTGCCAAGGGCAGCGGAGTTACGGTGCTCGGCACCGGTATCAATCCCGGTCTGATGATGGACCTTCTTGCAATCTGCCTTTCCGGCTGTATGACGGATGTGGAGCATGTACTCTGCAAGCGCGTCAATTCCCTCTCCCCCTTCGGTCCCGCCGTTATGGAAGAACAGGGCGTCGGTCTCACCGTCGAGCAGTTTGAAGAAGGCTGCAAGAACGGAACGCTGGCCGGTCACGTCGGCTTTGCGGAATCCGTCGGCATGATCGGCGAAGCGCTCGGCTTTGAGATCGATCGCTTTGAACAGCAGATGAAGCCGATCGTGACGAGCGTCGACCGCAAATCCCCCTACGGCTTTGCGAAAGCGGGCGATGTTGCCGGCGTCAACATGACCGGTCAGGGCTATGTCGGCGACAAGGTCATGATCGACATGATCCATCCGCAGCAGATCGAGCCGGAGATGGAAGGCACCTATACGGGCGACTATATCACGCTCACCGGTACGCCGAACGTCAACATGCAGATCAAGCCCGAGGTCAACGGCGGCATCGGCACGATCGCAATGTGTGTCAATATGATCCCGCACGTGCTGAACGCAAAACCCGGTCTCAAGACGATGATCGACCTGCCCGTACCGCATGCGATCATGGGCGACATGCGCAACTATATCGAACAGTAAGGAGCGTCAAATGGCAAACAAAAACGATTGGGTTCAGATCCATATCGACGTTCTGAAGCCCGAAGAACGCGCGACGAATATCCCCGAGGATACGCGTCATGTGCCTCTTGAAATGTGGGTAAAGGGACACCTTATCGACGAAACTGCCGAAATCGGCGATCTCGTCAAGGTCCGTACCAAGACCGGACGCGAAGTCGAAGGGACGCTCTGCGCCGTGAATCCCTCCTTCAAGCACAATTTCGGCGATTACATCCCCGAGCTTGACACGATCGACGAAACCGTAAAAACCATCCTGTTCGGAGGTGAAACCCATGCTTGACAACAGCTACGCAGCCGTCATGTCGCGCAAGAACGAAATCATGAAGCGCGCCGTCGGCATGGACTATGACAAATTCGAAAGCGGCTCCATCGCATTCGATTACGAAGGCATGATGGCCGCGACCGGATACGATCTCGACGCCGTCAGAAAGATTCAGACGAACGAGTTCCAGATCGGCAATACGCCGCTGATCGAGCTCAAGAACCTCTCCGCGCTCGCACGTTCGTTTGCGCCGCAGGGCATGGGCGCTCGCATCTTCGTCAAGGACGAAGCGGCAAACCTCTCCGGCAGCTTTAAAGTCCGCCGCGCCGCAACGAGCATTCATCAGGCGAAGCGCATGGGTTATCCCGGCGTCATTTCCGCAACCTCCGGAAACTACGGCGCCGCGGTTGCCGCATGCGCCGCAAAAGCGGGACTGAAATGTATCGTCGTACAGGAATGCTTTGACTCGAAAGGCGTCGGTCAGCCCGAAATCATCGAGAAAGCAAGAAAGTGCGAAGCGCTCGGCGCGGAAGTCGTACAGCTGACCGTCGGACCGGAACTCTTTTATATGTTCCTCCGCATGCTCGAAGAAACCGGGTATTTCAATGCGTCGCTCTATACGCCGTTCGGCATCGCGGGCGTGGAAACGCTCGGCTTTGAGATTGCACAGCAGTGCCGTCTGATGCTCGGCCGCGATCCGGATATGGTCGTCTGCACAAATGCGGGCGGCGGCAATCTCACCGGCACCGCACGCGGACTTCTCAAAGCAAACTGCAGCGCGGAAGTCGTTGCGGCAAGCGTCAACCTCTCCGGTTTGCACATGGCGAGCGATACACAATTCAATCTCAAATCGTTCACAACCGGTCATACCGGATTCGGCATGCCGTTCTCGACGTGGCCGGACCGCAGCGACGTCCCGCGCAGCGCCGCAAGGCCGCTTCGCTACATGGACCGCTATGTGACCGTCAATCAGGGCGAAGTGTTCTATACGACCGAAATGCTCGCGGCTCTCGAGGGCATGGAAAAAGGTCCTGCGGGCAACACGTCGCTTGCGGCGGCGTTCTCGCTGGCGCAGACGCTTCCGAAGGACAAGATCATCGTCGTGCAGGAGACCGAGTATACCGGCGCAGGCAAGCATGTCAACGCGCAGCTGAGCTTTGCGCGTTCGAACGGCATCGACATTCACTTCGGCGATCCGAAGGACGAAGTCCCCGGCAAGAGCATCATCCTCCCCGCCCATCCGTCGATGATCCATGCGCGCGAAGCGGATATTGAGCATCTGCGCACGTCGCTCATTCACAACGCGCAGAAGATGACCGGCAAGACGCCGAACGAAGCGGACATCGCATTCCTCGCAGAAGAAACCAAGACGAATCCCACCTTTGTAAAGGAGCATCTTGCATGAAACGCACAGACGATTTTGAAACACGCAGAGAGCATCTGAAGGATCTCTCCGACGCCGAACTGGAATCGCGCTTCTGGAATCTGATCGATGAAATGATTGATCCGCTTCTGAAACTCGGTTACGAGAACACGACGCCCGCGATTGAGCGCAGCGTCCTGCTGCGCATGGGATTCTCCTCGATCGAAGCGAAATCGCTCGTCGAGGGCTGCATGGAACACAATCTCATGGAGCACGGTGCGGGGAACGTGGTTTACCGCTTTGCAAAGAAGCATCAGACCGACATTCGCACCGCAGGGTTGAAACTCATCGAAACCGACGCATGGGCGGAAGCGGAATCGCTGTTCGGAGGTGAGAACGCATGAGCGAATACAAACTCGAAAAAGACGTCAAGATCGACGTCGCAAAAATTCTCGAAGACCTCGAACACTATCGTCCGCGCCGTCGCGGCTGGACCTGGCGCGAACCGGTTCCGCATCTTGAGATGGGACCGTTCACCTATTCCGACGCCAGTAAGCCGCTGAAGGACAGCGTCGGTCTTCCTCCCGCACACTATTTCGGCGACATCGATCCGCAGCCGATTCCGGTCATCACGACCGAGATCGCTTCCGGCCGTTTTGAGGACGACATCCGCCGCATGCGCATGGCTGCGCACCACGGCGCAGACCATATCATGGTCATCCGTACCGCCGGACAAAGTCATTTCGACGGCTTGATTGAAGGTACGCCGCAGGGCATCGGCGGCGTTCCGGTCACGCGCAAGCAGGTGCGTGCACAGCGCAAGGCGCTCGATATGATCGAGGATGAAGTCGGACGACCGATCAACTACCACAGCTACGTTTCCGGCGTCGCCGGTCCCGATATCGCCGTCATGTTTGCCGAAGAAGGCGTCAACGGCGCGCATCAGGATCCGCAGTACAACGTCATTTACCGGAATATCAATATGGTGCGTTCTTTCGTCGACGCATGTGAATCAAAGCGCATCATGGCTTGGGCGGACATGGCGCAGATCGACGGTGCGCACAACGCAAACGCCACCGCGCGCGACGCATGGAAGGTCATGCCCGAATTGATGGTGCAGCACGGCATCAACGCGCTGATCTCCTACAAGGTCGGGATGAAGAAGGAAAACATCTGCCTCTCCACCGTCCCCCCGACGGCAACGCCCGGTCCGTGCATCCATATGGACCTTCCCTACGCGGTCGCACTGCGCGATCTCTTTAAAGGCTACCGGATGCGCGCGCAGATGAACACCAAGTACATCGAAGCCTCCACGCGCGAAGCGACGGTCACACATGTGCTGAACATGGTGATTTCGAAGCTCACGAGCGCCGATATCCAGAGCACGATCACGCCGGACGAGGGCAGAAACGTTCCGTGGCACATCTACAACATCGAAGCGTGCGACACCGCAAAGCAGGCGCTGATCGGCATGGACGGTCTCATGGAGATGGTCGAACTTAAGAAGGACGGCTATCTAAAGGAGAAAGCGCGTGAGCTCAAGGAACGTGCCGTTCTGTTCCTCGAGAACATGAAGGAGCTCGGCGGATACTTCAATTCCGTCGAAGAAGGCTTCTTCGTCGACAGCGGAATGTTCCCCGAGCGCAACGGCGACGGTATTTCCAGAAAGATCGACGGCGGCATCGGCGTCGGTACGGTTTTCAAGCGTGCAAAGGATTACTGTGCGCCCGTTACCGCGCACTACGGCTACAATAACGTTGCGCAGTACGATCCGGAAGCGGTTTCCGATCCTTCGAAGCTGATCGGCGGATGTACCTTCGAATGCCCCGATAAGATCCAATACATCGATGAACTCGACGAAACGGACAACGTCTATCTTCGCATGGACGAAGTCAAGGACTATGCCGGACCGAACGCAAAGCTGATCAAGCCGGAAATGGAATGGCTCGCGGACGGCACCGTTATGCTGACGATGTTCTTCCCCACCGACGTCCGTCACGCGGAAGCCGCGGCGCTCGAAGTCGGCAAGCGGATGAACCTCAACGACTGTGAAGTCATCAACCGTGAAATCATGCAGCGCGCCGAAGGTACGCGCATCGAAATGAAGGGCAAGGTCGGATTCTCCATCAACATGAACGACCTCGTTCTTCCCACGGTTCCCGATGTGCTCAGCGATGAAGAACTCTGGGATGCGATAGACAAGAAGCCGATGCGTATCGTTGCCGGCACGATCGGCGACGACGAGCATTCCGTCGGTCTCCGCGAGATCCTCAACATCAAGCACGGCGGCATCGAAAAGTACGGTATCGAGTGCATCTATCTCGGCACCTCCGTTCCGCCGGAAAAGCTCGTACAGGCGGCGATCGAAACGAACGCGGACGCCATGCTGGCATCCTGCATCATTTCGCACGACGATATCCACTACAAGAATATCGCAAAGGTCGACCGGATTGCGCGTGAAATGGGCGTGCGCGACAAGCTGATGTTTGTTGCGGGCGGCACACAGGTTACGGATGAAGGCGCGCGTGAAGCAGGCGCGGACGTCGGCTTCGGACGCGGTTCGCACGGCTGCCATGTCGCAACGTTCCTGGTCAAGGAGCGCGCAAGAAGAGAACAGCAGAATGCACGTTAACGTACTTGTCGCGGAGATCGGTTCGACGACCACGATCGTCAACGCATTTGACGGACTCGGCACCGCAAAACCGCGTTTTATCGCGCAGGGCAAAGCGCCGACCACCGTCTTGGACGGCGATGTTCGGATCGGTCTTCAAAACGCCATAGACGACTTGCTTGTCAACGAGAGCGAGCATGCGATCACATACGATCGCATGCTTGCTTCCGGTTCTGCGGCAGGCGGTCTGCGCATGACGGTACACGGTCTGGTGCGCGATATGACTGTGCGCGCAGGCGAAGCGGCAGCGCTCGGCGCAGGCGCGATTATCGTACAGACGACTGCGGGCAAGCTGAACGAATTCGACATCGACGATCTCAAATCCATCCGTCCGAATCTGATCCTGTTGGCAGGCGGCACCGATTACGGCGAACGTGAAACCGCGGTGTTCAATATGCGGGAGATCGCAAAGAGCAGCATCAAAACGCCTGTCATCTATTGCGGCAACGTACAGAACCGCACGGTGATTTCGCGCATTGCAGAAGAATCCGGCATTCCGCTTTCGATCGCGGACAACGTTTATCCGCGTCTCGATCAGATGAACGTCGAATCGGTGCGCAAGTGCATCCACGCGATGTTCGAAAAGCACATCACGAACGCGCCGGGCATGGAGCATATCCGCGATATGGTCAACGGCTCGATCCTGCCGACGCCCGGCAGCGTCATGCTCGCTGCGCAGCTGCTCTATGACGATATCGGCGATCTTGCGGTGCTCGACATCGGCGGCGCGACGACCGACGTACACTCCGTTACCGACGGTTCGCCGGAAATCATGTCGATGATGACAGCACCGGAACCGAAAGCGAAACGCACGGTCGAGGGCGACCTCGGACTCTATATCAATGCGCATAACCTTGTCGACCGCATCGGCAAGGATGTGCTCAATCATGAGCTTCAGATCGATACAGATGCCGTGATGCGCGCATATCTGCCGATTCCTGAGACGGATGTACAATTCCGCCTGACGGAGCGTTTGTGCCTGGAAGCCGGTCTCGTTGCGCTGGATCGGCATGCCGGGAAGCTGCGGCATCTCTACACCCCGCAGGGACGGCGCACGATCGCCGAAGGCAAGGACCTTTCCGCGATCAAATGGATGGTCGGCACCGGCGGCGCGCTGACGCGTCTGCCACATCGGGAATCGATCTTAAGAACCATTGCCGACTGCAACAAGTCAAAGATGCAGCTGTTGCCTTCGCCGGGCGTCGTACGTCTGCTGTTCGATCACGACTATATCATGGCGTCGATCGGCGTTCTTTCGAAGGAAGATCCGGAATCCGCTTTGCGTCTTTTAAAGGAGAGTTTGAGATGGGACAGTATCCGAGACTGATCATTGACACTGAAAAGGTGCTTCATAACATGAAAACGCTCGTCGAAGCGGCGCATCGGCGCGGCGTTTCGATCGCACTTGTTTCCAAAGTAGTCTGCGCGCATCCCGCCGTAATCGGCTGTATCAACAAGAGCGAATGCGACATGCTTGCGGATTCCCGTATCGAAAACCTTGACCGTGCCGTGACATCGCTCCCGAAACTCATGCTTCGCGTTTCGATGCCGGATTGCGCAGACGACGTCGTTCGCGCGTCCGATATCAGTCTCGAAAGCGAAGAACGAACGATCCTTGCATTGCAGGAAGCCGCTGCACGGCAGAACAAACGTCACCGCGTGATCCTGATGATCGATCTCGGCGATCTGCGTGAAGGCGTGTTCTTTCGTAATTATGAAGAAATCCTGCGTATCGCTTCGCTGATTGCAGGCTGTCCGAATCTTGAACTCTACGGAACCGGCACAAATCTGACCTGCTACGGCTCCGTTCTGCCGGATGAAGAGAATCTCGGAACGCTCGTGCAGATTACGGAACGACTGAGAAGCGAGCTTCATCTGCCGATTCCGGTCATTTCCGGCGGAAACAGCACTTCTTTGAAACTGTTGCTGGAAGATCGTCTGCCGGACGGCATCAATCATCTGCGTCTCGGCGAATCGGTCATGTGCGGCGTGATCCCCGGCACCTATACGACGATCGACGGCTGTTATCAGGATGCGTTCCGGCTGGAAGCGGAACTCGTCGAATGCAAGGAAAAGCCGTCCTATCCGATTGGTCAGCTTTCACGTAACGCGTTCGGAGAGACCGTTCAGTATGTCGACAAGGGCACGATGCTGCGCGGGATCGCCGCAATCGGCAGACAGGACGTCAACACCGACGGTCTTACCCCCGTTGACTCGCGCATCGGGATTTTGGGCGCAAGCTCCGATCATCTGCTGCTCGATATGACCAAAGCCCCGCAATACCGCGTCGGTGATCGTATCGCGTTCGGTCTGGATTACGGCGCGCTGCTTTCCGCAAGCACGAGCGCATATGTCAAGAAGGAGTCCGTCTGATGCAGGGACCGCTGCAGTTTGAACTTCATACCGTCGAATCCGTCAAATCCACAAACACGTCGGTCAAAGAACTTGCGAAAGCCGGTGCGCCGGAAGGCTACGTGCTTGTCGCATCGCAGCAGACCAACGGCAGAGGGCGAATGAACCGCGTGTTCTTCTCGCCGAAGGGCACCGGATTGTACTGTTCCGTTCTTCTGCGGCCAACCGTTCCCCTGCCTCCCGCCGCATTGACCTGCATGGGCGCGGTTGCCGTTTCCGAAACGCTCGATCGATTTCAGGTCCTGAGTCGCATCAAATGGGTAAACGACATCTATGTAAACGATAAAAAAGCGGTCGGCATTCTGACCGAAGGCGCCTTTGCGCCGGACGGCAGTTATCAGTATGCTGTGATCGGAATCGGCGTCAATCTGTTTGAACCGGTCGGCGGATTTCCGGATATCATCAAGGACACCGCGACGGCCGTGTTTTCTTCGGAACAGGATGAAGCGCTTCGCAGGAGTTTTCTGCAAAAGATGCTGCAGCGCATCAAGTTCTATTACGAACAGCTTCCGGAAACGCCGTTTCTGCCGCTGTATCGGGAACGGCAGATGATTTATCAGCGATCGATTCTTTTCTCCGATACGGACGGCATCAAGCGCGGCATCGCCGTCGGGATCGACGACAGTTTTCGATTGCTTGTCAAAACATCGGACGGCGCCGTGCATGCCGTAGAACGCGGCGACGTGAGCGTATTATGAAAGGCACCGTTCGGTGCCTTTTCTTTACAGATTTCGGAGAAACCGCTGCAGTTCCCGTTCGGATTGTTCGATCAGTTTCGGCTCGTCTGTTCCGAGGACAACGCCGTCCTTGACGGTCAGATTGCCGTTGACGAAAACCAGATCGCAAGGCTTGTGATATCCGACGGTTCCGAACAGCGTCGTCGGATCGTCGATCGCGCAAAGCAGATCGGAACGGTCGGAACGGATCGCAAAAACGTCCGCCGCCTTCCCCTCCTCGATCGAGCCGAGATCGGTTCTTCCGAGCACCTTTGCGCTTCCGACGGTTGCAAGTTTCAGAATCCGGTACCCGCTCGGCGCCCGGTCTCCCCAGTGCAGCCGATGCATCAGATATGCGGCGCGCATTTCATCCATCAGATTGCTTCCGTCGTTGCTTGCGGAACCGTCAACGGCAAGTCCCACGTCGATGCCGCGCTCGAGCATATCCGGAAGCCGCATGACGCCGCTCGAAAGCTTCATGTTTGAACAGGGACAGTGCGCGACTTTCGTCTGCGTTTCGGCAATACGGTCAAGCTCCTCGTCGTTGAAATGGATTCCGTGCGCATAGAACACATCCGGTCCGGTCCAGCCGAGCGATTCCAGATATGCAAACGGTCTGTTACCGAAGCGCGACGTCGTATATGTCTCTTCATCCTTCGTTTCGCAGAGGTGTGTATGCAGCCTCACACCGTATTTGCGCGCCAGAACGGCGCTTTCGCGATAGAGCGTTTCGGAAGCGGAAAACGGCGAGCACGGTGCGATCACGACCTGACGTATGGAAAGATCCGAAGCGTCATGGTATCGGCAAATTGACTCCTCGCTGTCCTTCAGGATTTCATCGACCGTCTGAACGACCGAATCCGGCGGCAGTCCTCCGTCCTTCTCCGAGAGGTCCATGCTTCCGCGCGAAGCGTGCATGCGGATGCCAAGATGCTTTGCCGCTTCAAACTGCGCGCCCAACAGATCGGTGCAGCCGTTCGGAAACACGTAATGATGATCGAAACAGGTCGTGCAGCCGTACCGCATCAGCTCCGCCATACCGGCAGTTGAACTCAAAAGAACCGTATCGGCATTCAGATTCTTCCAGACGCCGTACAGCGCTTTCAGCCAGTCGAACAGCTCGTAGTTCTGAACCTTTTTGAGATTGCGCGTAAAGTATTGATAGAGGTGATGATGTACATTTATGAGCCCCGGATAGACAATCATGTTTCTGCAATCGAAGATCCGGTCCGGCGTTCTGTCGAACGAACCGATTCTGACGATTCTTCCGTCTTCGAACCACAGATCGACGTTTCGGAAAACATGATCGAACGGATCACAGGTAACCAGCGTGTGGATTTGTTGCAAGCGTGTCAGCATAACGGTATCCTCCCGATCAAATTATAACAAATCTCTTGAAAAATGAACAGTCCTAATGTATACTCTAATTCTGTGAAATTATCGATTGAAACGGAGCTTTCATGATTCAATTCGACCATGTAACATTCCGATACGAAAACGCAGACGAGCCTGCGCTCTGCGACGTCTCTCTCCGGATCGAGGAGGGTTCATTTGTTGCGATCGTCGGTCATAACGGAAGCGGCAAAAGCACGCTTGCCAAGCATATCAACGGACTTTTACTGCCGTCTTCCGGCACCGTAACCGTCTGCGGTCTTCAAACGAATCTCGAAGAGAACATCCTGCCCATCCGTCAGCAGGTCGGCATGGCGTTTCAGAATCCCGACAACCAGCTGGTAACGACGATCGTCGAGGAGGACGTTGCGTTCGGTCCCGAAAATCTCGGAATCGAACCGAACGAAATCCGTTCGCGCGTCGACGAGGCGCTCGCATCGGTCGGCATGACGAACTATGCGGAAAAAGCGGTCCACCATCTCTCGGGCGGACAGAAACAGCGCATTGCGATCGCCGGCATTCTTGCTCTGAAGCCGCGCATTCTCGTATTGGACGAAGCGACCGCAATGCTCGATCCGAGCGGCAGGAAGGAACTGATCGATACCGTAAAATCGCTTCATAAAACGGGAATGACCGTTCTGATGGTGACGCAATACATGGAAGAAACGACCGAATGCGATCGAATTGTCGTGATGAATCACGGGAAAGTCGTCTGTGACGATACGCCAAAAGCGGTATTTTCCGAGGTTGAACTGCTTGCCGAGAGCAATCTCGTCCCGCCGGAAACGGTAAAGGTTCGAAACGCGCTGCGCGAACTCGGGTATTCTATTCCCGATTCCGTCCTCAACGCCGAACAGCTTGCGGAGGCAGTATGTCCATTGTTATAAACCATCTGACATTCGCATATACCGAAGGCGGAAAGCGCCTTGCGCCGACACTCAAGGATCTCACTTTCACGATCGAAGAAGGTGAGTTTCTCGGGATCATCGGTCATACCGGCAGCGGAAAATCCACCTTTGTTCAGCATCTAAACGGACTATTGCCGAGCGAAAAAGATACCGTTCTGGTGGACGGTCACGACCTGTCCGAAAAAGCCGAGCGCAGACGCGCGCGCGAGCTTGTAGGCATGGTATTCCAGTATCCGGAATATCAGCTGTTTGCGGAATCCGTTGCGGAGGACATCGCGTTCGGTCCGAAAAACATGAAACTGGAAGAACCGGAAATCGACCGGCGCGTTCGTCATGCGATGGAACTTGTCGGTCTGGATTATGAGCGCTTTTCCAAACGTTCTCCGTTTGAGCTTTCCGGCGGCGAGCGCAGACGCACCGCGATTGCGGGCGTGCTCTCCATGGAGCCGAAGTATCTCGTCCTTGACGAACCGATGGCAGGTCTCGATCCGAAGGGACGCGGAAATATCCTGGCTCTTCTGGAGCAGATTCGCCGCGAATCCGGCTGCACGGTCATCATGATCTCGCATTCCATGGACGATATCGCGCGTCATGCGACGAAGGTGCTTGTTCTGGAAAAGGGAGAAATTGCGATGCTCGACACGCCGCAGAATGTGTTCTCACATGCGGACAAGCTCGAGTCGCTCGGTCTTTCCGTTCCGAACGTCACAAAGATCTGTACGGAAATGAATAAGCGCGGCATTTCGATTCCGACGACGATCTGCACGGAAGCTGCGCTTCTCGACTGGTTCAAGGGGGTAAAACACCATGCGTGATATCACCCTCGGACAGTTTGTCGCCGGAAATTCGATCGTACATAAGCTCGATCCGCGTACCAAGATCACGATCATGCTTCTGTACATCGTGATGACGTTTCTTGTCAAGCGCATCTATTTCTTTGCGATTCCGCTTGCGTTCCTGATCATGGGACTGCTGCTTTCGCGTATCTCGCTGAAATACATCGGTAGGTCTCTGAAGCCGATCCGGTTCCTTTTGGTGTTCATGTTCCTGCTGAACCTGATCTTTACCGGCGGAGAAACCGTACTTTTGGATCTCGGATTCTGGAAGCTGACGCTCGAAGCCATTCTGCAATCGTTCTTCATGACGATTCGCATCGTTCTTCTGGTGGCAGGCGCATCGATGCTGACGCTGACGACCTCCCCGATCGCTCTGACCGACGGCATCGAAAAGCTATTGACGCCGCTGAAGGTCTTTCACTTCCCCGCGCACGAGCTTGCGATGATGATGACGATCGCGCTTCGGTTCATTCCGACTCTGATGGATGAATCTGAGAAAATTCGCAACGCGCAGATGGCGCGCGGCGCGGATTTCGAAAGCGGCAATATCTTCCGCAGAGTCAAGAGCATGATCCCGATTCTGATTCCGCTGTTCGTCTCCTCGTTCCGCAAGGCGGACGAGCTTGCAACCGCGATGGAATCCCGCTGCTACCACGGCGGTGAAGGCAGAACCAGAATGCATCAGCTTCGGTTCACAAAAGCCGATCTGTTTGCGCTCTTGATTTCGCTCGCATTTATCGCCGTACTGATTGTGCTGTTGGTGCTGTTCAAATGAGACGGATTCGAATCATCGTTGCATATGACGGAACAAACTACGTCGGCTGGCAGGTGCAGCCGAACGGAATCTCCGTTCAGGCGCATCTCGAACGCGCGCTGAACGAACTCACCGACGAACGGATTCGCGTCGAAGGCTCCGGCAGAACGGACAGCGGCGTACATGCCAGAGCGCAGGTTGCGCACTTTGACACCGGCGTACGCATGGCGGCGGACAAGTTTGCGATCGCGATGAATATGCATCTGCCGCCGGATATCCGCGTGCTGTATTCGGAAGAATGCGATCCGGCATTTCATGCGCGTTTTTCCGCAAAGCAAAAGCAATATGCTTATACCGTTCAGGTCGGCACGCATGCGGACGTGTTTTCACGCCTGTATTCGCTGCATCTGCATGTCACACCGGATTTTGACGCCATGCAGCAGGCGGCTTCCGCCGTGATCGGCACGCACGACTTTGCAGCGTTCAAGTGTTCCGACAGCGAGATGGAAAACACCGTCCGAGCGATCACGCAGTCCGAATGGACCAAGAACGGCAATCTCTGGGTGTATTCCGTTACGGGAAACGGGTTTCTCTACAACATGGTCCGCATCCTCGTCGGCACGATGCTGGAAATCGGCAGCGGAAAGCGTCCCGTTTCGGATATGCAGAAAGCGCTTGAATCGAAAGACAGAAAACAGGCGGGCGCAACGGCTCCGGCGCACGGTCTATGTCTGATGCGCGTTGTCTACCCGGGTTTTGACACGCAGGAGGTGCTTTCCCGTGAATGACCGAGACTGGATGCAGGAAGCCTTAAAAGAAGCACAATCTGCATTTAAGGAAGGCGAAGTCCCCGTCGGAGCGGTGATCGTCAAAGACGGACGCATTGCCTGTCGCTCGCATAACCGTTGCGAAGTGCTGCACGATCCGACGGCGCATGCGGAACTCCTTGCAATGCGTCAGGCGTACGCAGAGTTCGGTTCGCTCAAAGGCTGCACGCTGTATGTCACGATGGAACCGTGCGCAATGTGTGCGGGCGCAATGATCCATCTCAAGCTCCCCCGCCTTGTCTACGGTGCGTTCGATAAACAAAACGGATGCTGCGGCTCGAGAATCGACCTCGGGGATCACTGGTTTGAACACACCGTCGAAACGGTCGGCGGCGTCTGTGAAACGGAATGTGCAGCGCTGCTGTCCGCGTTCTTTGCAAATTTGCGTACGAAAGAATTTTGAACTTGCTTTTTTGCATCGGATGCGTTATACTACCGATTGTGCCGCAAGCACACCCCTTGGAGACGTATCGAAGTGGTCATAACGAGAACGACTCGAAATCGTTTGACTGGTGATGAGCCGGTCCGTGGGTTCGAATCCCACCGTCTCCGCCATGAAAAAGCAGCCGAAAGGCTGCTTTTTCAATGATGTCCGTTCCGGTGCGGAACGAATGATATCCCTTCGGGATGATATCGCGCAGCGATATATCATTCCTTTTTTCGAGGTTCGAATTCTTCCGTTTAGCCGCAGTTTCATACTTTTCTAATCCGCAATCATCACTTTACAAGCGTTTTTCTAAATGGTATCATGGAGCAGGAAATTTGCGGTGATACGGAGATCGGATCATCACCCGGCATGGGTTGAGGGGAGCGTATGATAGAGCTGATCAGGAGATGTCCCGAATACACGGAAGGGTACAAAGCATACTGTCGGGAGCTGTATGAAAACCATGTCGCCTATTTCAGACCTACGAATCCGGATAGCATCGATGACGACTGGTTTTTTCGTACAAAATCATGGTATGACAGGAAGGAACGCGGACTGATCGAAGGTCAGCCTGTCAGCTTTCACTACTGGGCGGTCGACGATGGGAAATTCATCGGCGAGTTTCAGCTCCGCACCGAGTTTCCCGAAAAGGTCCTGTCGGAGATCGGCAGCATCGGTTATGCCGTCCGGGTGTCCGAACAGGGAAAAGGATACGGCAAAGCGATCCTCCGCCTCGGTCTGGAGCTTGCAAAACGGCACGGCATGGAAAAAGTCCTACTGACGATCAACGATCAAAACAAGGCTTCCATCCATATATGCGAACAAATGGGCGGCGTGCTCGACGACACGATCGAAGCGTATAACGACGCCGAAGGTCGCCATCTTCTGAGACGATACTGGATCGACCTTACGAAGTGAACGTACATGAATAAACAGATTATTCTTTTGAACGGACCGTCGAGCAGCGGAAAGTCGACGCTTGCTTCGACGCTGAAGATGCTGATCGCCGAACGGCGGAACGAGCAATACGGGATCGTTTCGATCGACGACTTCATGCCGGAGGTACTGTCGAACGACGAGCCGATCTACGAGGACGACGTCTTTGCGATATCCGCAAAGCTCTGCGAATGCGCCGTTCGCACCCGCGACGCATCGGACGGCGTGATCGTCGATCACGTCATCACAAGCGAACGCATCTTTAGGCAGCTCGTTGCGGCGTTCCGTCCGGAGCGCGTCTTTGCGGTGCATGTCGACTGTCCGCCCGCGATCCTCAATGAGCGCGAACGCAAAAGAGACGATCGCTATGTCGGTTCCGCCGAGGCTTCGTACCGGTATCTCTATCCGAAGGACGGCTACGATCTCACGGTCGACACGGGTGCGGCGTCGGCAGCGGACTGCGCCGGGGCGATCTTTCGACGCGTCTTCGGCAAATAATCGGAAGAAAGATTGCATATTCTGCCGAAATGTGTTAGAATATGCAAAGTGAGTTCGGAACCATCCTCACGTAAAACAAAACTACGGGGTATCCTATGTCAAAATCAAACAAGTACACAGCAAGCTACATCACAAAAGCTGCGTTTATCGCTGCTCTGTATGTTGTATTGACCGAGCTTTCCGCGCAGTTCGGTCTGTCCGGAACGAACGTGATCCAGTTTCGCATCTCCGAAGCGCTGACGATCCTTCCGTTCTTCACGTCCGCGGCGATTCCCGGACTTGTGATCGGCTGTTTCCTTTCGAACCTTTTGACCGGAGCGGTCATCTGGGATGTTGTTTTCGGTACCGTCGCAACGCTGATCGGTGCGCTTCTTACATATACGCTGCGGAAATACAAATGGCTCGCGCCCGTTCCGCCGATCCTTGCCAATACGATTATCGTCCCGTTTGTGCTGCGCTATGCGTACGGATTCGAAGACGCCTGGTGGTTTTTGGGACTTACCGTTTTCATCGGCGAGTTCGTCTGCTGCGGCATTCTCGGCATGCTGCTGCTGTTTGCAATCAATAAGCGCCCTACCTTTTTCATGGACAAGAAGGAACAATCCATCGAACAAAGCGAGCATCGTACGTTTAAGGACCTCTTTCCTCCGTATGTATGGATCTGTTTTGCATATCTTCTTACGATCGATCTCCTTGTATTCTACGGCACGCGTCCGTTCTTGCAGTATCTTCCCGTGCATGATCTCAGCACGGCGCTGGACGGAAAGATCCCGTTTATGCCCGCATGGATCATCGTATACTATGCGTCGTTCCTCTCCTGGCTCATCAGCATTATCTGGATCCTGATGGAAGACAAACAGCACGCATACCGTCTGTGCGGCGTCTATACGATCATCTGCATCCTGTCTACAGTCTGTTTCCTTGCTTATCCGGTCACGATGCAGCGTCCCGAAGTGACGGAACCCGGACTGTTCAATGACTGGATGCGCGGCTTGTACATCATCGATGCGCCTGTGAACCTCTGCCCGTCCTTCCATGTCGTGATCAGCTATCTCTGTTGGCGCGGTACATTCGGCTGCGAACGGATTCCCAAATGGTACCGTTGGTTCAATCTGGCGTTTCTGATCCTCGTCTGCTTCAGCATCCTCTTTGTCAAGCAGCATGTGCTCGCCGACATCGGTGCGGCGCTTGTGATCACCGAGCTTGCCCTGCAGATCGGACGTCTTACAAAAATCGAACGAATTGCGTTCGCAATCGAACGCTTGTTCCGTAAAAACAAAGATAAGGAGAATCAAATCGATGCAACCTGATTCCGGATTTCTGAACATGGCGCCGTTCAACGCGCTGTTCTGCATCACCTTTGCAGCATTCATCGTGCTGCTGATCGTCGTCTCGCTCATCATGCGTAAGCGCAACGAAAAGGCAAAGCGCGCGCTGATCGCGGTTACCTGCATTCTGACGTTTATCGGCTTCTTTGTCTACAAGTATTTTATCTCGATCGACAAGGAATACGATGCGATTACGCAAAACATGGGCGGATTCAACTGGTGGGGCGAACTGCCGCTGCATCTTTGCAACATCAATCTGATCCTGATCCCGATCGCAGTCATCACGATGAAGAAGCCGCTGCTGAGCTTCTGCTTCTTCGTTGCGCCGATCGGCGCGCTGATGGCGCTTTTGATGCCCGCAAACGGCTTCTCCGGCTATTCAATTCTGCTTCCGCGCATGATCGGCTTCTACGGCATCCACTTCATTATCATCGTGATGGCGCTTTCGATCGTGACGTTCGGGCTCTATCGTCCGAAGTTCCGCGATCTGCCGCTGACGCTTGTGACGCTTCTGCTCGTCGCGCTCGTCGTGTTCGGCATCAATATGCTGTTCCGAGCGACCGGTCTGCATCCGAAAGCGAACTACTTCTTCTCGGTCGAGACGGAAGGCAACTTCCTGCTTGAGATTTTCCACAAGTGGATACCGGTTCCGTTCCTTTATCTTTTGCCTTCCGTTCTGATTCTTGCGCCGTATATGCTTCTGATTACACTCGGTTTCTTCATCGCCGACAAGGTCAAGGCGCACAAAAAAGCGTAGAGATAATGCTTGCATTTTGCATGCATAGCCGCTATAATATACAAGATTCATGATTTGGAGGCAACTATGAACAACGAACTAATCGGAACCTGCATCGTCGCGCAGTCCGGCGGTCCGACCGCCGTAATCAACGCCAGCATTTACGGCGTGATCCGCACCGCGCTTGACGATCCGCATATTACCAAGGTCTACGGCGCTGCGCACGGCATTCGCGGCATCATTGAAGAGAATCTTTACGATATGGGCAAAGAAGCCGCATATGAGCTTTCGCTTCTTCTGAATACCCCGTCTTCCGCGCTCGGCTCCAGCAGATACCGTCTGAAGGATATCGAAGAGGATGATTCGGATTACAAGAAGATCCTCGAGATCTTCCAGAAGTACGACGTCCGCTACTTCTTCTACAACGGCGGCAACGACTCCATGGACACATGCAACAAGATCAGCAAGTACATGCAGCATGTCGGTTATGAATGCCGCATCATGGGCGTACCGAAGACGATCGACAACGATCTGTATGGCACGGACCATTCCCCCGGCTTCCCCTCTGCAGCGCGCTACATCATCAGCACCTGCATGGAGCTTTATCTCGATGCGCGCGTCTATGACACGCCGATGATCTGCATCGTCGAAATCATGGGACGTCACGCGGGCTGGCTCACCGCAAGTGCGGCAGCCGCCACCTATACCGGATTCGGTCCCGACCTGATCTATCTTCCGGAGACGGATTTCGATCTGGACAGCTTCATTGCGGACGTCAAGGAAGTATACGACGACAACAACGGCAAGGTCTTTATTGCGGTTTCCGAAGGCATTCACGACAAGACCGGCAAATTGATTTCCGAATACGGCAACAACGACGAACTGGTTGACGCATTCGGTCACAAGCAGCTCGGCGGACTTGCGGCAACGCTCGTCAGCATCCTGAAAGACCATTTCCACGGCACAAAGATCCGCGGCATCGAATTCTCCCTGCTGCAGCGCTGCGCGTCTCACGCGGCTTCTCAGACGGATATCGAGGAATCCTATGAAGCCGGACGCATTGCAGTCGAATACGCCGTGCACGGCATCACTGATAAGATGGTCGGTTTCCGCCGCAAGACCGATGAGGATGGCAACTACAAGTGTGAAATCAAGCTGATCGACCTCGAAGCATGCGCCAACACCGAAAAGAAGGTTCCGCGCGAATGGATCAACTCCGAAGGGAACGGTCTCAGAAAGCCGTACATCGATTATCTTCTCCCGCTCATTCAGGGCGATCCGAAGATTCCGCTGCAGAACGGCCTGCCGCGCTTTGCGAATCTCAAGAAGATCAAGGCAAAGCCCCCGCGCAATAAGTAAAATCGGGAAGGGACGCAAAAACGTCCCTTCTTTCTTTGTCGACGGCAGCGTGATCGATCTTGAGAAAGGGTGTTGAATGTACCGTATCAAAGGACTTGCTTCTGCAAGTCCTTTTTCTTTACATTTTCTTCGGATTGTGTTATTCTATCAAAAGAATAACGAGGTGTTTATGCGGGAGTTTTGTTCATTCTTCGGAATACGGAAAGGAATCACTGCGCTGATCGGCGGAGGCGGTAAGACGTCGACGATGTACGCGCTTGCGGACTATCTGCGTATTCAGGGTTCCGTGATCGTCTGCACCTCAACGCATATCCTAAAACCTCCGCAGTATCCGTACTGTCCGCGAATCGAGAAACCGCTCCAAAGCGGCGAGGTCTACGCAACCGGCATGCAGAACGGTCAGAAGCTTTCCTGCCCCGAACAGTCGTTTTGCGAGCTCAAAGAGCTTGCGGATTATGTGATTGTCGAAGCCGACGGTTCACGGCAGCTGCCGCTGAAAGCGCACGCATCGCACGAACCGGTGATTCCGCCAGAAGCCGATCGCGTGCTTGTAATTATCGGCATCGACGGGCTCGGCAGGAAGATTTCCGAAGCCGCGCACCGACCGGAGCGCTATGCGGCTATCTGCGGAGCCGATCCGGATGCGATCGTGACGGCGCAGATGATTCACGATGTCGTTTCGACCTATCCGCGTTTTGACGGAATCGTGATCAACAAAGCCGACGATGCAGATCGAATCGCAAAAGCAGAAGCACTTGCCGCGCTGTTTGATGTGCCGGTCGCAATCACCGCATGGCAAACGGAACATCCCATCAAAGGTTATCGGAGGAATCATTCATGATTTTGATCAAAGGCGCGGGAGATATCGCAACGGGCGTCGCGGTGCGCCTGCATCGCTGCGGTTTTCAGATTGTCATGACGGATATCCCCCACCCCACTTCGATCCGGCGTACGGTTTGCTTCTCGGAAGCGATTCTGAAAGGCTCCTACACGGTGGAGGACGTCACCGCAGAATTTGCAAAGGATACCGGCGATATACAGATGATTTTCGATCGCGGACACATCGCCGTGCTTGCCGATATACATGCAAACTGTCTCAACACGTTGAAGCCGGACGTCGTTGTCGATGCAATTCTTGCAAAGAGCAATCTCGGCACAACGATCCACGACGCGCCGATCGTCGTGGCGCTCGGTCCCGGCTTTACTGCCGGCAAAGACTGTCATGCCGTGATCGAAACGATGCGCGGACACGACCTCGGCCGCGTGATTCTGAACGGACCTGCTCAGCCGAATACCGGCATCCCCGGCAATATCAGCGGGTTCACAACAGAGCGTGTGCTGCGTGCGCCGAAGGACGGAATCTTTACGGAAGTACATCACATCGGCGATCTTGTAAAGAAAGGCGAATGCGTGGCAACGGTCGACGGTGAACCGATTCTGTCGGAACTGAACGGCGTTATACGCGGACTTTTGCCGAGCGGAACGCCCGTCTGTCGCGGTATGAAAAGCGGCGACGTCGATCCGCGCGGCGTGATCCAGAACTGTGAGACGGTCTCAGACAAGGCTCGCGCGGTCGGCGGCGGTGTACTGGAAGCGATCTTGTATCTCAAAAGGAGGAATGCACATGTTTCGTAACGTTGTAAAAGCCATTCATAACGGACGCTCCCCCATGCTCTTTACCGCGATCGAAGGCAATCGCATCGGGCATACTGCCGTACTTGACGGTGAAACCGTATACGGCGATCCATCGCTGATCAGAACGGCAGACGTCGACGCAGAATTACCTTCCGTGCAGGACGGCATTCTGATCGAGCGGATCACGACGCCTCCGCATCTGATTCTCTGCGGCGGCGGTCACGTTTCCGTGTACGTTTCGCGGATTGCAAAGATGGTCGGATTTCGCGTTACGGTAATCGACGAACGCGAAGACTTTGCAAACCCCGAGCGCTTCCCGGATGCGGACAGCATCATCAATCTGCCGTTTGTCGAAGCGCTCGATACGATCAACGATCAGAACGCGTATTATGTCATCGTCACGCGCGGGCATCAGTTCGACCGGTTTTGCCTGGAAACCATACTCAAAAAGCCCTATACCTATTGCGGCATGATAGGCAGCCGATCCAAGATCGCGATTGTCAATGAGGCGCTGCTCAAGCAAGGATACGCGCGCGAGAAGATCGAATCCGTACATGCCCCTATCGGCCTTTCGATCGGTGCCAACACACCGGAAGAGATCGCCGTCTGCATCGTCGGAGAGATGATTCAGGTGAAGAACAGCAAAATGCGCGGCAGCGAGTGGGATCAAGCACTGTGCGATGCGATCGAAACTCTGCGCGAGCCGTATGCGATGGTGACGCTGATCACAAAGAAAGGCAGCGCGCCTCGCTCCACAGGAGCGCGTATGATCGTGAAACGCGACGGGACAATCATTTCCTCGGTTGGCGGAGGTTTCGGCGAATTTGAAGCCGCTCAGCACGCGCAGGAGATGCTGAACAATCATGCGAATGCAAAGCGTTACACCTGCATGATGAACAACACCGACGCAGCAAGCAAAGGCATGATCTGCGGCGGCGTAATCGATATCCTGATCCAGATTGAGGAGGATTGAAATGGGAGAAGACATCAAGCTGACCAAGCTTGCGAACTGCGCCGGATGCGGTGCGAAAGTCGGCGCCGGCGTGCTTGCAAAGCTGCTTGCCGATCTGCCGACGCTAAAAGACGAGAATCTTTTGGTCGGATTTGACAAGAGCGACGATGCTGCCGTGTATCGCCTTTCCGATACGCGGGCGCTTGTTCAGACGCTCGATTTCTTCCCGCCGATCGCCGACGATCCGTACACCTTCGGTCAGATCGCCGCGACGAACGCGCTCTCCGATATCTACGCGATGGGCGGCGAACCGAAGCTGGCTCTCAATATCATGTGCGTGCCGAAAAACATGCCGAAGGAAGCCGTTCATGAAATTCTGCGCGGCGGATACGAGAAGTGTGCCGAAGCCGGTGCAATCATCTGCGGCGGACACAGTATCTTTGACGATGAACCGAAATACGGACTCTCCGTGACCGGCTTCGTTCATCCGGACAAAATGTGGAAGAATCACGGAGCAAAGCCCGGCGACGTTCTGTTCCTGACAAAGCCGATCGGCATCGGTGTGCTGACCGCCGCACAGAAAGCGGAACTCCTTGATGAAGATACGGAACGAATGATGATCCGGCTGATGACGACGCTGAACAAAGTAGCAAGGGATGTTCTTGTGAACTATCGTGTCCGCGCCTGCACCGACGTTACGGGGTTTTCGTTTCTCGGACACCTTTACGAAATGTGTTCTGGTTCCGAACTCTCTGCCGAAATCGACGTTTCTGCGATCGATTTCATCCCGCAAGCGGTCGAGTTTGCGCGGATCGGCTTGCTGCCGGAAGGCATGTATCGAAATCGCACCTATGCGGAACAAGCCGTAGATTGCGGTGATACGGAGCTTGCTCTTTGCGATCTTCTCTTCGATCCGCAAACGTCCGGCGGTCTTCTTTGCGCCGTCGACGAACGGGATGCAAATGAAGTCTTCAAGGCTTTGAAAGACGTTGTGCCGAGCGCGCAGCGCGTCGGCAGAATCGTTGAACTGCGCGAACGATCGATTTATTTGAAATAATTAACATTGATCTTCCAATACAAAAGGAGCGGCATTTGCCGCTCCTTTGTGTTTGTATGACTCAGTATGATTCGATCCAGAACATGGACTCGTCACAAAGCGGACGAATCTGCGGTGTACCCATATCGAATACGATGGTACCGACTACGAATACGGTGTTGCCTGCCTGTGCGCCTTCACAGCCATAGGTTGCAACGATATCGATGCAGCTAGTACCGTCCGTCACAGAGAGCGTTCTGGTGCCGTCGCCGATTTCGGTGACGCCGAGAATCGTGAGCTCATCGAAGAAGAAGCACTCGCCCGTGAACCGACCGGGATCATTCTGGATATCCGTCAGGGTGAAGTAGGTATACGGAATGTACAGCAGGCAATCACCGGGATCCCAGTTGCTTTCCGCATAGTATACGTTCTGATACTCCATAAACAGAGCTTCCGCATTCTTGAGCGTCGGGCATCCATAGTAGTTGTCCATCTCACCGGAGAAGATCCACTTGTCACCGATGGTGATATCTGCAAGCGATTCCTGATCCGCAAGTTCAACTGCCAAGCCGAAGCCCGGATCGTCGAGATAAGGATTGGTCGACTGGATGTAGACAACATCCTTATAGATTTCAGTGACAACGCCTTCGACCATTACGACGGAGCCGAGAGCATCCTTGTCATTGAAGATCTTATCGGCAGCGAACTGCACGGACATGAAGTCATATTTGTTCATCGAGACTTCACCGGTCTTGATGTTCAGGTTGTAATCCGGCCAGTTAGTCGCATAGTCCATCGCATCGAGAACGATGTAGTCAACGCCTTCCGGAACCAAGCTGAGATCGATCTTAAACGCCGCGGTGTCGGTACCGACAGCATATCCGAGGTCAATCTTGTTGAGTTCCTTATCGTAGCAGTACGCATCGACAAATGCCACGCCGGATCCGTTGTCGTCGAAATTGACGGTGACGGTCTTCTTGGCGGTCGGCTCTTCGCCTTCCTCCGTCGCCTCAACTTGCTCTTCTGCAAATTCAACGCCGGTAATGACCGGGGATTCGGTATCGACGATCATGTAGAAGCCGTACTCTTCGTTGAGCTCAGCGCCGGGGTAATCGATCATCGTCTCGTAAGAAACGTAGCAGATCGTACCGTTCGGAACATAGTCGCCGTAACCTTCGGACGATTCATTCATATTGATGCCGTCCCAGTAGAACGAACCGCGTGCGCCCCATGTGGCGGTATCCGTATCGAAGTATACCTTGCCGAGATATTCGGTATCGTCCACGAAGTAGACTTCTCCGGTCTGTGCATCGGTGACCGTCATGATCAGGTGACGCGCATTGCGAAGTTGAATCGGAAGCATGTACATCCAGTCATTGACATAGTACGAATCGGTTGTAGAGTTGGAGATCGCATTGTGGAGCGGGCTGTAGTTTGCATATACATCATACCACGCTTCCATAACAAGCTCTTCATCTGAAGCGAGCGTTGTCATCGGGTTTGTGCCGAAGTAGGTGTAGAGACTGCCGGACGATATGCCGCCATACATCTCATGCACCGCAATGTTGGTTTCGAAGCGATCCCAGAGATTGATCGGGAGATATCCTTGAGCAATGTACTGCGGATACATAATATTCATGACAGCCCAGTACTGCAAATAAGTAGGATCGTTCGTCCAGGTTCTGTCAAGGACGGGCGCCTGCGTCCAATCGCCGTAGAAGCCCATGAAGGTAAGGTGAACCAGAGAAGGTTCTGCTTCTTCCTCGCCGATGATCGCCGGAAGCGTTTCGAGACCGACGATTGCGCGGAGGATGAACGAAGCATCCGCTGCCGTGACTGTACCGTCTTCATTGACGTCTGCCATAGCCTGCGCTTCTTCGCTGAGCTCAGTCAGACCGACGATCGCACGAAGGATCTCAGCAGCGTCTGCCGCCGTCACCTTGCCGTCCAGGTTTGCGTCGCCGAGGGTACCCTCATTGACGGGGACGGTAATGCCGGTGTTTTCCTCGGAATCGCTGTAGAATGCGATATAGCCTTCAACGAAGTTGCCGTTTGCAAAGTCCGCATCGAACTTTTCTTTGGTTGCATCGTCGAGCGTGATGGTGATCTTGCCGTCGAACTTGCCGTTTGCGGGAACGACCGGGTTGAGATCGCCTTCAACGGTGATGCCTTCGCCGTCAAACAGATAATCCGACGTCAGCGTGTTGTAGCCTGAAGTTACATAGTCGAACAGACCGATGACGTCAGCCGCGTAGACCTGTTCGGAATCGGTCAGATTCACGAGCGTGTAGCGGATGGTAAAGACGCCTTCCTTGTTCGGATCGTCATAGAGATTGACGATCGGCTCAACCAGATAAACCGGCGTGGAAATGGCATCCGGCGCATTGATGAGACCGGAGCCGCTCTTTCTCGGCGAATACAGATAACCGTCGGCGTCAATCGGAAGATCAGCAGTGGATTCCGCAAGGTCTTCCGCGAGTTCGGCGCGCTGCGCCTTGGACAGAGACGGCTGTGTTTCTTTGAGGTACTGAGAAAGCAGCAGGAACGTACCGCAGGCATTCGGGGACGCCATGGAGGTACCGCTGTAGACTTCGTACGCATCGGATGCGCCATTGACGGCAGAATAGATCATTCCGCCGGGTGCGGTGATCGTCGGCTTGAGCTCCAGGTTCGGCGTGCAGCCCCAGCTGGAGAACGAGCTCATCAGCCATGCGTTCGGGTTGTCGACGTTGACCTGATCCTTCGGAACCGTTACGGTATTGTCGGCTTCGAGACCTGCAAGAATCTCCAAGCCTGCCGTCTGCTGAATGCTGATCGCAGGTACATAGTACGGATCGATCAACATGCCGATGGAACCGGACTGATTGTTGTAAAGAATCATACCGATTGCGCCGGCAGCTGCAACGTTTGCGTTCTTTTCGGAGAACGAGAGGTCGCCGCGGACGACGAGTGCGACTTTGCCTGCGACTTCTTCCGGAATCTCATCGGGATTGGCCATGCCGCAGTCTACGATTTCAAAGGACTTGCCTGCAAACGTATCGAGCCAGCCGTGTTCGCCGTCGGAGCAGTTATCGACGTACGGATAGTTTACACCGTTATATTCGATCGCGTAGGACGGGTATGCGAGGTTTTCCATGGAAGCAACGGAAACATTGCCTTCATACGAGGAGGGCGTGCCGACGAGGCCGTAGTCCGCAAGATCCGCAAGGACGTAACCGTCGCCTGCAAAGTTGGCGGATTGATACGCCAGCGAATACTCATTGCCGGCCGAGCAGCACATAATGACGCCCGCCTGATCCAGCTTCTTATAGACGTTGCCGTAGATTTCATCCTCTACATACGGATCATAAACGAAGCCTGCCGGAGAACCGAGAGACATGTTGATCGCATCGACGCCGAGCAGGAATGCATCCTCGAGCGCTGCGATATAGATCGAAGAGTTCGTGCCGCCGGTTGTATCGGAGAAGATCTTCATGAAGCAGATCTGCGCTGCGGGAGCAGCACCGGAGAACTTGATCGCGCCGTCGGGATCGAGCGCAAAGCCTGCGATCGTACCGGAAACGTGAGAACCGTGTCCGCGATAGTCGGTCACGTCGTCGTCTCCATGATAATAGTCATACGCGAAAGGAACCTTCGCACTCACATAGATGCCGGGGACCGTCGTTTCAACGGATGCAACATATTCTTCCGTGAAAGCCGGATCCGTGAGAAGACCATAGTCCTGGAACGCTTCATGCGTGAGGTTCAGACCGGTATCCAGAATCGCAACGACCATGCCTTCGCCCTTGTATTCCAGATTCTGCATCAAGTCTGCACCGGTGATGGTGTTGGCGTTCAGCTGATCGGGCGTCTGCACTTCGGGTGCGTTGTACGAGTTCGCCACATAGACTCTCTTGACACCGTTCATCTTCTCGAGCTGAGCGATGTTCTTGTAAGCCGTGACGATGGACATACCGTTGACCAATGCGGTGTAGTCATACACGCGCTTTGCTTCGAACGACAGAGACTTGAAGAAGGTGTCGTGTTCGCCGGAAAGACGATTCTGCACGGATTCCGCCTTCTTGGCGCGAATCTCTTCCGCCGTAAACGTGTCGCTCAATGCAGGTTCATCGAACACAACGATCACGGGAACTTCCGTGTCCGGATCGAGCGTGTCGACCTTTTTGAGGCGCGTGTCAAGCGTTTTGACGTTCTTGTCGCTCTTTGTGGCTTCACTTTGGCCATCGAAATTCTTCAGGCGTTCCGTTTTTTCCGGGAGCTTTGCTTCATCGGCAAAGGACGCGGGCAGAACGCTCAGCACCATGACCAGAGCGAGTACAACCGCAAGAATGGTTCTTGCTCTTTTCATCCATGTATCCTCCTTATCAATATTAGTACACGAATGTACAATACATGCATTTATATTATATTATCACCTTTCCATATTGTCAAGAAAGAAACGGAAAATATTCGATCGATTCCGAAGTCTCAAAATGCCTTTAAATACGGATAAAATCAGCGAAACCGACGCAAGAAGTCGATAATATATTTTGTGGCTTGTGAAAACGGACAGCACAAGCAGTAGTACTCCGAACACCAAATACCGGTTCCATCCGTTCTGAAAAAGCTGCCTGACGTCAACGTGTCTTCGTATGCACGTATCCCGGCTTTGCATCCGCCCTTTTGCCTCCTCCATAGAGCATTCGATGCCGGTTCTTTCAATCGCTTCTTCGACCGTCAAAAGCGTTGTCTGCGGAGCATAACAGCGTATCAATTCTCTTGCAAGTTCCTCGTTTCCGAGGCAGATCAGGTACTTCGGATGCCGGATAAGCGCATTCAGAATCTGCGCTTTTTCCGGATACGATTCTCTGATCATGACGGTTCTTTCACCGGTAAGTTCTTCGATCCTTTCGTCGCTCATCAGCAACTGCTTTTCGATTCTGATTTCTTTGCATATATGTGTCAGCTCATTTCTTTCTTTTCTTGTATGAGTGATACGATCGAGCAGCAAAAGAACGATCAGCACGGCAAGTGCCGACAGAATCAAAATCGCTTTGCCGTTCGCTGTCCCGCGGAACAGCATCGACAGCGCGCAAATCGTCAGCGTCGTAAACAGAATCAGATCTGCCGTTCTTCCGATCGCTTGCAGAATCTTCTTTTTTCGGATCGAGGAATTCATTGCCGATTTCATAAATTGAGTGTTGCCAAACGATCCTCTTTTATTCTATAATTATGAACATGAAGAAAGAGAAAATTGCCGTATTCGGCGGATCGTTCAATCCGGTTCACAACGGACATATCGCACTTGCAAAGCACGCAATGGATGCGCTTTCTTTGGATCGCGTCCTGTTTGTGGTAGACCGCATCCCTCCGCACAAAACGCTTGCAGAGGGCTCGACGGATGCGCAGCGTGTGGAGATGCTCCGTCTTGCTTTAGCGGATGAACCGCGTTTTTGCGTAGAGACGCTCGAGCTTGAACGCGAAGGCACCAGCTATACCGTCGATACGCTGACACAGCTGCATGCGCGCGAACCGAATGCGGAATTCTATTTCCTGATGGGCAGCGACATGCTTCTGTCGTTCGATACCTGGCGCAAGCCGGAGGAAATCTCAAAGCTTGCAGCGCTTGTCTGCACGGTGCGGGAAGGTCAAAGCGGCGGCGAGGAACAAAAGGCGATTGCGCTTCGGGAGCAGTTCGGCGCAAGGATCATCCTCTTGGAGCAGGTCTCTCCCCTGTCCTCTACAGAGATTCGTAACCGCATTCACGATGCAAGACCGATCACGGGACTTGTGCCTGCAGCGCAGGAGCATTATATCTATCGGAACGGCTGCTACGAACCGCAGATGCTGATGCCGATGTACGCGCGTCTTCATAATGAGATTTCCGCGCACAGAATGGATCACACCGCTTATGTGATGCAAACCGCGATCTCCTTTGCGGAGCGGTTCGGCGTCGATCCTACTAAGGCACGGCTTGCCGCGCTGCTGCACGATTGCGCGAAAGGCTTTTCGGACGCGCGGCTTCTCAGCTATGCGGATACGGAACCGCCGATTCTGCCGGTTTTGCACGCGCCTGCCGGTGCAGACTATGCGCATACGGTCTACGGTGTCGACGACGACGAGGTTTTGAACGCGATTCGTCTGCACACGACCGGTGACGCGCACATGACGGATCTGGAGAAGGTCGTGTATCTTGCCGATATGGTCGAACCGAGCAGGGATTATGAGGGGATTGACGAAATCCGCAATGCGGGCGATCTGAATACGATGATGCGTCTTGCTTTATTGCGATCGATTTGGTATATTAAAGAAAGAAACTATGACGTGCATCCCGCGACGCTGCGTGCACTCGAAGACTTGGGAGGAAATTGATGGAACGCTACGGCGAAAAAGAAGCGCTTGCAATCTGTGCGCTTTTATATGAAAAGAAAGCGATCGACATCCTTGCGCTGCACATCGGCGATAAGACGATCATTGCGGACTGGTTTGTCGTTGCAAGCGGCAACTCCGTAACGCAGGTTCGTGCTCTGTGCGATGCATTGGAAGAAAAAGCCGAAGAAATGGGACTGACGATCCGGCGCAAGGAAGGCTACGAAGATGCGCGCTGGGTGGTTCTCGATTTCGGCTTTGCGCTCGTGCACATCTTCCATCCGGAGGAACGTGCCTATTACAACATCGAACGGCTTTGGGAAGGCGATGACAATATGATTCGCTACCCCTTATCCTAATACATTCCAGGAGGTATTCTATGAATCTTGCAAAGTATATCGACCACACGCTCTTGAAACCGGAATCCACGCGTGAAGACATTCTCCGCATCTGCGAAGAAGCCAAGCATTACGGCACCGCAAGTGTCTGTGTCAATCCGTTCTGGATCGGATTCGTTGCCGAGCAGCTCAAAGATACGGACGTCAAGCCGTGCTGCGTCATCGGCTTCCCTCTGGGCGCAACGTTCCCGAGCGTCAAGGCGTTCGAAACCGAAGAAGCCATCAAAAACGGCGCAAAGGAAGTCGACATGGTCATCAATGTCGGCGCGGCGAGAGGCAAGGAATGGGATGTCGTCAAAGAGGATATCGCCGCTGTGGTGAACGCTGCAAACGGCCGTGCGCTTGTGAAGGTCATCATCGAAACCTGCCTTCTGACGGATGAAGAAAAGGTCAAGGCGTGCGAGATCGCAAAGGAGGTCGGCGCGGACTTTGTCAAGACCAGCACCGGATTCTCGACCGGCGGCGCTACCGTTGCCGACGTCAGACTGATGCGCGAAACCGTCGGACCGGATATGGGCGTCAAGGCAAGCGGCGGCGTCCGATCGAAAGCCGATGCGGAGGCAATGATCGCCGCAGGCGCGTCGCGAATCGGCGCAAGCTCATCGAAGAAGATTATCGAGGGATAACACTTTATAAACAAAAGAACCGCCCGACGGATTCGGGCGGTTTTGCTTTATGCTTCATAGAACATGACGTTTTGCGCGCGTAGGAAATCCTTGATCACATCTAGGTGCGTGTTGACGGCAAGGTGCATCGAACCGTGATCCACGTAAGGTTCCCGGTTCGGCAGATCCATCTTGATATCCGTTCCGAGCATCATCAGACCGATGCCGCTTTGAACTCCCACGACATGTCCGTTCACATCGAACAGCGGCGCGCCGTTCATGCCGATCGGTCCGGCGTTTGTCGTCTCGATACCGAACGCGCGTTCGCCGTCCGAAATATATCGCGTCACCATGCCGTCCAAAGCAAACAAAGCTGACGTGTTCTTGCCCGTGTCCGTAAAGGAGATGGCGTCCTGTTCGGCGTCAAACTTGAAATTGTGGAAGTCAGGGATCGGGAAACCGAGCCTGCAGACCGACTGCCCCTGCTTCGGAACGTTTTCCGCAAATGTGACGTACTTATGATAGAGAAACTGCTCGTCCGTCATAAAGTGAAGCAGTGCAAGATCGTATTTCGGATGCGGCTTGCACTCGACGCGAACCGTGCCGCTTGCACAGCCCATAAAAGCGAATCGAATCTGCACGATGCTGTCCTTGGTGAGTTTCATATCGTTCTCGAGCCTTTTCAGCGTAAAGCGGTAGCTCTCATCGTGTGAGAGCTTTGCTTTGCGGTCCAGATACGCACGGTATTGCTGCTCAACGGCATTCGAAGCCTGCAGGATCGTCGCGACACGTTTCGTTGTGATCGCATAGCCGCGCTCGTTGACGAAAAACAGCGTCGCGATATCCGGCAGAATCGCATTGTCGGAAAATCTTCTGCGAATGATATGCATCGGACGGACCGCGCCGGATACCTCTTCGATTGCTTTAACGAACATAATTCAGTCCTCCTTTGATTGAACCGGAAGAAAATCGATGACGTTCAGTTCCGGTGTGTTGAATACGCGCGGGAAAGCGATTGTATTGCCCAGCCCGCGGGATACGTACATACTGCTGTTTCCGATCCGGTACCAACCCTCGGTATACTTCGGAAAGAACCCCTGCTGCGGCGCGTATACGCCTCTGTGACCGAATCTGATCTGTCCGCCGTGTGCATGACCGGACAGCATGACGTCCGCCTGCGTTTGCGCGTAGATCGCAAACCGCTCCGGCCGGTGCGCAAGCACCACATTGAGTCGATCGTCCGCGAGCATAGCGGATAGGGTTTCTGCGGGCGCGCGCTGCCGTAAACCGATCAGTCTGCATTGCGGAAGTTCCGTAAACGCATCGCGTAGTACGCAGATTCCTTCCTCTGCGACTTGTTCCATGAACCGCTCCCCCGTCTGTTTGAGCGAGAATTCGTGGTTCCCTTCAATGAAATAGGTCGGCGCAACGCTCTTTACTTTCTTTGCAAAGACGAACGCGTTGTGATACGCATACGGATTGTGCCGGTTGAACAGATCGCCCGTAATGACGATGCAATCCGGTTTTGCCTGACGGATCGCATACATCAGATCGACCTGCTCCTTGCCGAAGCTGCGATCGTGCAGATCGCTGACCTGCACAATGCGAAACGGTGTTTCGATCTTCTTGCTTTCGTACGTCGTAAACGTTGTTGCAAATCTGCGGTTTTCAAGAAAGAACAGCAGATACAGCAACAGCAGAACGCCGACGACGATGCAAGCCCAGATCATTTGTTCGCTCCTTCCGTCAGCTTTTTGATTACATGCGCATAATGAAAGTGCGGAACGGTACAGTTGCTGCAGTCCTTGATCCCGTTCGACAGATACGAGGGATTTCCGCCGCAGTTCTCCATGCGGTACAGCGGGCAGTAGCAGAACAGACAGTTGAAATGCTCCGGATCGTTCGTGCGATGGCACGGAAAGTATGTGCATGCACGGTTCTGCACAAAGGCGTATGCGGGCTTTTCGCTTGAGCCGCTCTCCCATTCCTCCCGCGTCATCGAGTAGTAACAGGTGTCGCGAACGGTTCCGTCATAGCACTGCCGGTCTCTTCTAAGCGTACCGTCATACCGAAAGCCGCATCTTTGGATCACGTTGCGCGAACGCGCGTTGTTGACGTTATGACAGACACGCACAGCAATGAGCTGCAGATCCTCGAACGCAAAGCGAAGCGCGGCTTTCACCGCTTCGGTCATATAGCCGTTGCCCCAATAGTTTGGATGCAGCACATACCCAAGCTCCCTGACACTGTCGACGGCAGTTTCGTGCAAACCGATCGAACCGATCACTTTGTGTTCGTCTTTCAGTTCGATTGCCCAGGTGTCGTCATCCTGTATCGTCTGCGCAAGATATGCTTTCGTTTCCTCGATCGATTCGTGCGGCTTCCAGGAGGCTGCCGGACCGACCAAGGGCGATTTCGCATAATCGTACATGTCTTCGGCGTCGTCCGGCGTCCATGCGCGCAGAATCAGACGATCCGATTCAATCGTTTTCATTACAGCATCTGTCCTTCAATCGCTTTTGTAATGATGTTTGCCATTCGGACCACCAGTTCGTGATGATCCGTAATCAGGTTGTACACGGTATCCTCCGAAAGAACGCCGCGTTTGAGGTCAGCAGGGAGCTTGCCCGCTTCGTCGTCCTCGAAGTCCTTCATCCAGAGTGTGCTGCCGTAGTAGTCGAACAGTTTTTTGATCGATTTTTGGTTCTGTTCGTAGCATTCGAGCGCGTCCGAAAGCTGTTTTACAGCTTCTTCTGCAGCATCAAGGCAGCGCTCCATCGCTTTGATTCGGTCAGTCTGCTTCATGGTTTTTCCTTTCTAATCCCGATATCCGATTCCGTATTCGGTCGTATAGTAGTCAATTCGTTTCGTGTCCGCAAACACCGGCGGATACAGGTTTTCCTTCGGATCGATTCTGGCAAGACGGCAGACCGCTTCGTGGCACCGGATCGTCAGATCGTTGCATTGCTCCTTTCTGGAAAGGTTCTCGTTTGCAAAGACGGGCTCTCCGATTCGAAGCGTAAAGCAGGCAATCTGCCGGAAGATGTGCTTTCGGATCCAGTTCGGTTCGCGATAGGAAAACCCGAGCGGAAGCACCGGACGGTTTCCTTCACATGCGATGCGCGCGGTTCCGGCTTTGAACGGACGGATCGGTGCATAGAACTCCCACATGCTGCCTTCCGCATAGATGTGCAGCCATCCGCCGTTTTCGATATGCTCCGTCACCGCTTTGAAGTACGTCTTCGTTGCTGCAAGATCGGTATCCGGAACCGGAATGCCGCCGACCAGACGGATGATGGTTCCGTTCTCGCCGTTGATGTTCGGCGCCCAGACCAGCACGTTCGGTCGATACGGACGTACCGCCTTCATCACACATATGAAATCCCACAAATGTACATGGTTGCAACAGGAAACGATACCTTTCTCGATCGTTTCACGATGCTTTTTGAGATTCTCGCGTCCTTCGATCTTCAAGCCGAGTCGGATCGTTGCAAGCGGAAACACCAGAACGTTCAAAAGAACCCGCGTTGCTTTCTGTTTGAAACGGAACCAGGCACTGCGGTCGAAGTACGGATATTTGGTGTCAAATACGATTCCGCGGTTCTTGTGAACCTTCAGATAATGCCGGTCCGTGATCTCCGGATACGGATAGCGATTCGTTTTCGGATCGTACATGTCTTCACCTCGTTTCGTGCAAGAGATATCATACAGGATTCCGGGATGCTTGTCAACGAATCCGCTTATCGCACCGTTACCTTCAAAACAACCGGATTGTGATCCGCATAAACGAACCCGATGTCCTGCGCCTCGACGGTTTCGATCACTAAATTGTCCGATACAATAAAGCCGTCGATGATGTAGTACTGGAAGGTCGAACGGTCTGCGTTTCGATACGGTTGATCGAGGAGGCGACAGCTCGGAACGGTTTCGTCCATCAAAAACGAGAAGTGTTCGCCGAATTGCCGTACGTCGATTTCCGGCGCTTCCCAGTTTCCTTCGTACAGCGGAACGGCATCCGTATTTACAGAAGAGAACACCTAATGAGATCATATAGGTAAATGCCGCCGATGGCGGCAAAAAAAGCCCCCCCAAAGTTGACTTTGCGCCCGTGCGGGCGCGTTTTTTATGCTTCGCATTTATGTCTAATATGCTATGGGAAATTATGATTGAGTTTAAAGATAGTTAAATGCGAACATATGTTCGTATATTTTTTTTCAAAATATTTTGTAGATATACCGTATATCCACATCAAACATAATACCGATTTTTATATGTATCATAAACGCATCGAACGAAATGTGTACTTTGTAAATCGTTCGATACAGAGGCAGTCCTATTCAATAGTCCCGTGAGGATTCTCGATCAGGTTTCGCCCCGGGGATGATACGATTGTCACATGTGCCCTATGAGGACGGTCATTAGAGTTGTTTTTCCCATCCCCACTTTATGGGAAAAAGCAGAAAGGAACAGTATGAAATCCCTTGACGATCTGGACAAAGTTGTGCTTGATGATGGTATTGACGTGCAAACCTTGCGCTCATATGGTATCGGAATCGACACACACAGCAAATTCATTCATGTATGCGTTATGGTACATGAAAATGCCTCGGTAAAAAAGTACGAACATCCGTTCGGCACGACATGGAATCAGTTGCTTGCCGCCAAAGTTTGGGCTGTGGATGTGCTGAAAAGCAAGCCTATACCGGCAATATCGGAAGCCGATATTTCGGAATTTCACTATACAATCGAAAGTACCGGTTGCTATCATTTTCCCGTTTTGAAGGCTCTCGGCGGTACACCGAGCGTAATCAATCCCTTGCTTGCGTCCCCGAGCCGTCGAAAGACTGACGCACTCGACGCAAAATTGCTATGCTATCAAAACATGACCGGCTTATGGCCCGAAAGTTTTCAGTATTCAGATGAAGTTTGCGAACTTCGCGTGATGGTGAATGAACGTATCAAAATGCAGGCTTTACGCACGAATACCGGAAACAGAGCCAATAACTACCTTTTGCGTTTCGGATTCACATACGGACAAAACGGAAATGTGCTGTCCGATAAAACGAACCGTTCATATACGGACAGATTGTGCGAAGGTTCTGTCCTTGAAGGTGAAACAAACATAGGAAAACCCCTGCCGGAGTATGCGAGGATCATACTGAAAAATCTCGCTTTACAATTCGACAGTTATGACATACAAATCGCAGAGATGGAAAAAACGATATATAATCGTATCTGCCAACTCGAATGGAACACGGAACGCGGAAAGATACCCGGAAAAGAAATGATGGAGTATCTCGAATCCGTCCCGGGCGTCGGACGGTGGACTGCTATAATGTGGCTTGTTTACATCGTCGACATCATGCGTTTTCCGAATAAAAAGGCAATAGCCGCATACTGCGGACTTGATCCGTCTCTTAAAATCAGTGCGGGTAAAGTAACCTCGACAGTCAAGCGCGGCGGACGAAAGGAATTACACAGAGTTTTATTGTCTGCGGGCGGTAGTGTCATGCGGAAGAAAGGAGATTTCTATGGACAGTGGGGCTATGAAATTTACAGTCGTAGTGGAAGTTGGAAGAAAGCAGCAAATGCAGTTGCCCGAAGGGTGTGTGTCGCGCTCTTTTACGTTACGCGAAGGGCAGAGAAATTCTCATATGACCAATACCGGTTTTATGAAAGACCCGAGATACCCGAGCTTGCGCTTGAAATATGCTATCATCTTGAGCCACGCCTTGGCAGATATCGAAAGATCATTGACGAATCGGGAATTTCAAGCTTACAACAGCTATATAACGGCGTTAAGGACGGGTGGCTGATGAAACTACCGGGACTCGGCAAAACGTTCTATCAAATCACGATGGAACTTTGCAATAACATAGACCAAAGAATGAAAGAATGGGATGGTGAAATCAAATGAAAAATGGTCTTTATCTGTTCGGTACAATTATCGGACGTTACAAGGAAACGAAGAACAGTGAAAACGGCAAGTACGAAACGGTCAAATACTCCGTCAACTGTGATGGGCACGTCATTCGGGTTTCCGAGAGAAATCCGAAAGAATATCACGAAATCGGAGAAGTAGTGGAACTTCCTGTAACTGCGGGGGTATACGATGGACACCTGTATTTCAAAATCCGCAATGCAGAAAATTCGGGTTCCAACTTCTAAAGGGCACGGGTCTCACGCACGTTTCATTCGGTTTTGTCGTATGCTTGAAATGGCATCGAGCGACGGCAAATATATGACGATATATGAGATGTGCCGGGCTATGGAATTGCAGGGTTTTCAAATGTTTCGGTCTACGTGCTACCGATACATTCATGAAATGCTTCTTGCAGGATACCGATTCAAGACTGTGCAGGAGAAAAAAAGGGTGTTGTACATCCTCGAAATTTAATCGGCGCTACGCGCCGTGCCGCCCGCGGACGGGCGGCTTCCTTTTTTGGGGGGGCTTTTTTTGCCTTCGGCTACGCGAAACAAACGCTACGAAACGAAAAAAACGCTGACACGCGGCGGCATTTACCTATATGATCTCATGTGACATTTGGGCAGAAGCCCAAAAGTCACCTGATTGAAGTCGCCGCCTGCTATCACATAGTTGCCCCTTTCCGCTTCTTCTTTGAGCAGATCGGCGAGCATCTTTGTCTGTGCAAGCTTTCCCTCGCCTTCGTCGTACGCTTCTAAATGCAGATTGACGATCACCAGTTCCCGATCGCTTCCGTCGATCGGAATACGCGAAATCAAAAGGCAGCGTTTGAGATTGATGGTACGGACCGGCCAGGAAAACGGGGCCGGAAGCTGTACGCGTTCGTTATCCTGCATCGGAAACGCGGAAAACGTCGCGATACCGGAATCCACCGTTCCGAGTGGAGGCATCGGATACGGAATATAAGCGACCTTGTAATTGTTTGCAAAGGCAGAAACGTACCCGCTTAAATCCCCTTCCAGCATTGCATACTCGTTGATTTTCAAAGATCTCGATGAACCGCGATCCGTTTCCTGCAGCAGCAGAATATCGGGCTGAATCTTTTGAATCTCCGCTTCGATGCCGTTCATGTTTTTCAGCACGGTTTCCCGGTTTTCGGCTCGCACCATCGTTCCGCCGTCCATGAAGAAATCCGCGTCTTCACCCAGCGCGCCGTAACCGATGTTCCAGGTCATCACGGTAACGGTATCGCCGACGGACAACGTTTTTTCCGCGGTTCCCTCTGCATCGACTTGTTCGATCGCGTCCGGTCTGAACTCCGCGATCGAGAGGAACGCCACCAGCAAGAGAATGAGCGTGAGAACGGCGGCAAGAAGGATGCCGATGAAGGCAAGGATGCGTTTTCCGACAGACTTCTTTTTCATTGCTTTATCCTTTCAGTTCTTTCAACATATATCGAGGTGCGTACAAGCGGTACCCGTGTTTCGGGTAGAACGCATAGGATTCAAACCACTGCTCCGCAGGTTCGCCGAGATGTACCCTTGCGACTGCAATCCCGTTTTGTCGCATGGCAGTCTCCGCTTCCTTCAGAAGCGCCGTCCCGATGCCTCGGTGCTTCATGGATGCCTTGACATAGAGCCGATGCAAAAACGCTTCGTTTGTGTGTTCGATGCGGTTGTACCCGACGCACCCGATCACGCGGTCGTTTTCATCGACGGCAATCCAGAACCGGTCCCCCTTGTCAAAGTAGCTCTTTTGAATCTCGAGCAGATCGTCGTTGATATGCGGAACCCTTCCAAGCGCATCCTTGGCCTCGAGAACCATGAAGATCAGATCGTCGCGGTAACGGTCCTCAAACGGTTTGATCTGCATTGACCTGCTCCTTCCTTGCGTTGCGCTTCCAGACTGCGTATGCGATCATTGCCACGGCGGCAGTCTCGGCAAGCAGGATGCCGTAGATGATCCAGTAGGAGGTGAAATAGTGCGCGACGACGGCCAGACACCCGTCCACAAGGAAGTGCAACAGGATTGCAAATGGATACAGGAACCATTTCTTCCCGTCCTTCGCCGCAAACCAGACGAGCACCGACAGCGCAAGCTGCAGAACGCCCGCAAGGAAACGCTCGATCAATCCGATGAAATAGGTGTACGGCGCTGCCGTTTTCAAGGCTTCGAACATGGCTTCGATCTGCGGCAGCGTTTCCGTCGTTGCCGTTGCGGTCAGCGTCGATGTCATGCCGTTGTTGATCATAAACGCAATGACGATATTGCTGATCATGGTGGAACCGAAGATGGCGGCGGCTTCGAATCCGCCGTGTCCCGCGCCGTACATCAGCGCATCAATGTCGCGGTCGCGATACTTTTTCAGGATCGTTTTGAACGCGACAAAGCGGCCGGTCTCCTCAAAGAGTCCCGCCATCAGCCCGCCGTAGAGCGCATAAAGCCAGATATTGCCCATGATCGTCTTGCCGACCGGCAGAACGTTCAGCACCAGCTGATGCACAAGCGATTCGACGACCAGCGCAAAAACAAACATGACCGCCATGCCGATGAAAAACGGCAGAATGTCGGCATGTTTTTTCTTACGAAACCAGAAGAACAGCGCGACCGGAATGCAGAATGCGATAAGCCCTGCGATCGCCATACAGAACATCGATGCGGAAGATACGGTTTCGTTCATGTGTTGCCTCCTTCGTTTGATGTCGAAAGTTCGCGCTGCGCGACGATCACGGTATAGCCGCCGGTCTCATATGTCGCGCCGGTCTCTTTGAATCGGTTCTTGTGCCAGAAATGTTCGGACTGCGGATTGCCCTTCACCCATCCGAGCCGAACGGAAGAAACGCCGAGATTTTTAAGCGTGTCGCACAGTTCGTCGATGATCGCGGTGCCGACGCCATGCCCCTGCAAGGATCGTTCCACCATGAAGAAGCCGAGAAACGCGGTCTGCTCGTTCGGGAATGCGCGGATATAATCCAAGACGGCGATCAGCCTGTCCCCGTCAAAGTAACCGAGATAGAACTTGTCCGCATGCGTCTTTTTCGGCGGCAGCGCAGCCATGTCCTTTCGGATCGATTCCTCCGTTACAAACGGCGGACAGTATTGATAGAACAGCGGATTCTCTTTGCAAAGCGCGACGACTGCGGGCACGTCCGCATCCGTAAGCCGCCGGACCGCATACGTCTTGGAAAACAACGTTACGTCGAGTTGTCCGCTCCGGTTGTTTTCGTTGAGAAGCGGCAACCGCACGCCGTCAAGGAATGCGCGCACTGCCGCGCGGTGATCCTCGGCAAACAGATCGGGAATCTCATCCTTTTTGCAGAACCGCAGCTCCAGCGATTCCGCGTCGATGCGCGGTGTGCCGTCGACGATTTCGGCGACATAGTACGCGCCGATCGTGTGCGCCGCGTCGCCGTTGCTCCACACCATGTTGTGATTGTGGAAGATTCCGAGGAACGCTGTCAGCTGCACGTCGAGCCCCGTCTCCTCCTTCGCCTCGCGGATCGCGGCCTCCTCGTACGTTTCGTCAAGCTCCAAAAGACCGCCGATCAGTCCCCAGCGGTTGTTGTCGCTGCGGCGCTGAAACAGGATCCTGCCGTCTTTCTCGATCACGACGCCCGCGCAGTTCAGTATGATCTTTTGATGCCCGAGCTTCGCCCGGATGCTTTTGACATAATCCATTCAATTCACGCTTTCAATTCGATGGCACGCTGCCTGATCAGCGCAGTTATTTGTTCTTCATGCGCGTAGAACCAGTCGTCGGCGACGGCGCATATCGCATCCTCACGGTCGGTGCCGCAGGATTCGTATGCCATACAGAGATTCGCATAGAATGCTTTCGGCAGCACGCTTTGATACGTAGCGATCCATTCGGGCAACCGGACGCGATGGTTGAAAAACCACCCGCTGTGACCCTCGCCGTTGATACCGCTGTCGTATTCGCACAACAGATATGCGGTGTGATCGGCTTGCCGCAGCGCGCCGCTGCCGTACATTTCCCACAGCCGGTTCCACTGTCTCTGTTCGTTGTCCGTCATGGTTTGACCTCCGATCTTCGCCATTCATCGTGCTGCTCTCCGTATACGCGCATCATATCCGTATCGGTGCTGCTTTGAAAGGATTTGCCGTATGCTGTCCGCTATTTGTCGCTTTTCAAAAGCAGGACTACAGTCTCCAGAGAATTGAGCGGATGAAACATATCAACAAGCAGAATATTTTAGAGTTTCTTGATCGGAAAGAACATATAGTTTTTGCCAGTCTGCGGGCATGTGAAGTCATGAACTGCGCCAACGAGGCTAACGCTGTTATCCTCCATGTACCGCAGCATCTCCGAAAAAGTATTTTTCCCGTCGTTCTCCACCCGCAGATATTCATAGCCTGGGATGACCCATTTCACCCATCCGTCAGGGGCCTGCGCTTCGTCTATACACTCTGCGCCTGCAAGATAGAAACCGTTCCTGAAATCTTCCCACGGCATAAAGGAATGCGTAAAGTCAGACATTGCCCCCCATATACCTGCAAGGTTTCCGTTCTCATCTTTTTTTGCCAGATGTGAGATCTGATCAAAGTGTGTGTTGGCGTCCTCCCATAATTTCTGTATAAAGCCATCGCCATCAGAGGTTGAGCCTTCTTTTCCAATCACTGCAAATGATCCCTTTATGATCTTTTCAATCTTCATGATTCCTCACCCTCCAGTATGTTTCTAAAATCATATATCCTGCTTCCGACATTCTGCATCTTTCGGTTCATATGGCAATGAAATAAAGTCTTTCTTTTGGTGGTACAAGCAGCATACCGTCTCAACATGATGCGTGTGCGGGAACATGTCGACTGGCCGGACATGCGCGATGCGATAGCCCTGTTCACACAGAAGCTTCGCGTCGCGCGCAAGCGTGGACGGATTGCAGGAAACGTAGACGACGCGATTGACGGCGCTTTGTGCGATCGCGTCGAGCACCTGTGGTTCGCATCCCTTGCGCGGCGGATCGATTACGATTGCGTCGGGCTTCAGTCCGTCATTAACGAGCTTCGGCAGAACGTCCTCTGCGTTGCCGCAGAGGAACTGCGCATTTTCGATGCCGTTGCGGACGGCATTCTGCTTGGCGTCTTCGATTGCCTCCGGTACGCATTCGATACCGATCACATGCTTTGCATGTTTTGCGATCGCAAGCGAGATCGTTCCGATGCCGCAGTAGACATCCGCGACCGTTTCGGTCTTTTGCGGCGCAAGCAGACGCAGCGCTTCTTCGTACAGTATCTTCATCTGCTGCGGATTGACCTGCAGAAAGCTCTGCGGACTGACCGCAAACGAAAGATCACCCTGCTGTTCGATCAGCTTTTCCGCGCCATTCAGCAGCGTGAAACGATCGCCGAAGATCACGTTGGTGTCGCGGTCGTTGCGGTTATGGTACAGCGATTCGACGTCGAGCATCTTCACAAGCGATTCTTTTGCGGGAAGCGGACCGTTCGTGACGACGACAGCCATGCGTTCGCTGTTCGATGTGACACGCACCGTGCAGGCGCGCAGCGTGCCCTTGCGCGTCGTTTCGTCATAGACGGAAACGCGGTTGCGCTTCGCCCATTCGGCAACGGTGCGCGCAATCGCCGTGATGCGCGCATCCTCGATCGGACAGTCAAAGAGCGGAATCAGCCGGTGACTGCGCTCCGCATAGAAGCCGAACGCAACTGTGCCGTCGACCGTGCCGAACGGAAAGCTGCCCTTGTTGCGATAGCGCCACGGATCACGCATCCCGAGTACCGGCTGCACTTCAACGCCAACAAACCCGCCGAGCCGTTCCAAGGCGTCCAGAACGATCTGTCGCTTGATGCGCAGCTGTTCTTCGTAATCCATATGCATCAGCGCGCAGCCGCCGCATTTGGCATATGCTTCGCAAACCGGCGGGACGCGGTGCACGGACGGCGTTTCGATTGAGACCGCCTTTGCGATGCAGTAGCGCTTTTCGACCTTGATGATATGCGCGCGTACGGTCTCGCACGCAACGGTGTTCGGAACGAAGATCGCAACGTCGCGGCTTCTTCCGACGCCCTGCCCTTCGCTTGTGATTCCCGTGATTTCGAGCGTAATCTCTTCGTTTTTGCGAAACGGATTCTGTTCTTTCATTTCAGTACGATGTTTTCTTCTCCGAATTCTTCTTTGAGGATCCGCAACAGCGCGTCGGTAGCATTGACAGACCACTCCTTCGGCGCGCCCTTTGCGATTCGCTTTGAATAGTCAAACAGCACGATCGGCGTGCTGCCCGCAAAAGCATGCGTCAGCCTGCGGACGCGCTTTTGCTGCTCGTCGTTCAGAAACGGCAGACGGATGTACAGCGTCTGATGCAGCGTCGAAAGCGGCGTCAGCGAATCGACAAGGATCGAATTGGCGCGATCCTCGCGAATGCTGAGTCTCCCCTGAATCAGAACGACGTTTTCATCATGGAACTGACCGGAGCACGCCTGCAGCGTCTTCGGAAACAGCATCAGCTCGACGGAACCCGCGTGACCTTCCAGTACGCCGAGTCCCAGAAGTCCGTTCCCGCTCTTAGTCGGGCGCTGCTTGCAGGAAGTAAGCATACCGGCTACGGATACCGGCATATCGTCGGTGATCTCTCCGGTTCCGTCCGCTTCCGCAAGATCGAGCACGCGATACGGCTGTTTGCGCAGTACGTCGTCGAAAGCATCGAGCGGATGTCCGGACAGGTATAGACCGGTCGCTTCTCGTTCTTTCGCGAGCAAAACGGTGTGATTCAGTTCCGGCATGTCGGGAATGTGCAGCATCGTTTGTTCGAACGCATCCTTTGAATCGTCCAGATCGAACAGCGACAGCTGACCGGATTCGCGCGTTTTCTGCGATCTCTGCGCCGCATCGAGCGCCTGCGCATAGACGGAAAGCAGGCTGTTGCGCGTATAGCCCATGCTGTCGAAACAGCCAGCACAGATCAGCCCTTCGAGCATGCGTTTGTTGAGTCCCGGCGTGCGGTTCACAAAGTCTTCAAAGCTCTTGAACGGCCCGTTTTCCTTACGGTCGCGCACGACGTCGCCCATCACGTTTTCGGAGACGTTTCGAACCGACGAAAGACCGAAACGGATTGCATCGCCTTCCACATTGAACAGCGCCATCGATTTGTTTACGTCCGGCGGGAGCACCTTGATCCCCTGTCTTCTTGCCGCGTACACATAGTTGGATATACTGTCCGTATTCTGCCGGTATCCGTTGATGGTCGCCGCAAAGAATTCCGTCGGATAGTAATGCTTGAGATATGCCGTGCGATACGCCACAACCGCGTAGCAGGCCGCATGCGCTTTGTTGAAGGCATAGGAGGCGAAGTCCATCATCTCGTCGAAAATGGCATTGGCGACGTTCTCGGGCACACCGCGCTTGATTGCGCCGTCAACGCCTTCCGTGCCGTAGACAAAGAACTGCCGTTCCTTCGCCATGACGTCATGCTTTTTCTTGGACATGGCGCGGCGGACAAGGTCGCTGCGTCCGTAGCTGTAGCCCGCGAGCGTTCGGACGATCTCCATGACCTGCTCCTGATAGACCATGCAGCCGTACGTGGTCTTCAGGATCGGTTCCATCAGCGGATGCGCATAGACGATATTCCCTTCGTGTTTGCCGCGGATATAGCGCGGAATCTGCTCCATCGGACCGGGACGGTACAGAGAAATGCCTGCGATCAGATCTTCGAAGCAGTCCGGTTTCAGCTGCATCATGAACTGGCGCATGCCACCGGATTCCAACTGGAACACGGTATCCGTATCGCCCGACGCAATCATCTTCCAGACTTCCGGATCTTCAAAATCGTTCTTGGAAAAATCGGGGACCGGCTTTCCTTCCGCGCGGATGAAGTTCAGCGCGTCGCGAATGATCGTAAGCGTCCGAAGTCCCAGGAAGTCCATCTTCAAAAGACCGAGCTCCTCGAGTGTCGTCATCGGGAACTGCGTTGTCAGCGCTCCGTCGTTGCTTGTCAACGGAACGACCGTTGCAAGCGGAACGCCTGAGATCACAACGCCCGCCGCATGCGTCGAACTGTGACGCGGAAGCCCTTCCAGCTTCATCGAAAGGTCGAGGACCTTTTTCATCGTCTCGTCGCTGTCATAGACGGCTTTGAGCTCCGCGTTCATCTGGATCGCATCCTGCAGCGTAATCTTGAGTACGCTCGGGATGAGTTTTGCAAGCCGGTCCGCATCCGCATACGGAACACGCAGCACGCGCGCAACGTCTCGTACCACGGCGCGCGCCGCCATCGTGCCGAACGTGATGATCTGCGCAACATGCCCCTCGCCGTATTTTTTGCCGACATAATCGATGACTTCCTGACGTCGTTCGTAACAGAAGTCGACGTCGAAATCCGGCATCGATACGCGCTCCGGATTCAGAAACCGCTCGAACAGCAGATTGTACTTCAAAGGATCGACGTCCGTGATATCGAGGAAGTATGCCGCAAGCGACGCCGCGCCGCTGCCTCTGCCGGGGCCGACCATGATGCCGTGCGTTTTTGCGTAGTGGATGAAGTCCCAAACAATGAGATAGTAATCGACGAAGCCCATTCGCTCAACGATCGAGAGCTCATATTCGAGACGGTCTTTTGCCGTCTGATCCGCGTTCGGCATCTTGCGCTGCATGCCTTCGCTGCAAAGCTTGCGAAGATAGGTGCGGTTGTCCATTCCGTCCGGTGCCGTAAAGTGCGGCAGCCTGCGCACGCCGAACTCGATCGTAACGTCACACTTGTCCGCGATCTCGTTTGTCCTGTCGAGCGCGTCCGCGTCTTCCGGCAGCATACGCAGCATTTCGTCGTAGGACTTTACATAGAATTCCTCTGCCTCCATGCGCATGCGGTCCGGTTCGTCGACAAACCGCTGCGTCTGAATGCACAGAAGAACATCCTGCGCTTCTGCGTCCTCTTTGTTTACATAGTGGATATCGTTCGTGGCGACGGTCTGTATTTCGAGATCCTTTGCAAGCTTCCGGAGCTTCGGAAGCACCTGCATCTGTTCGGGAATGCCGTGGTTTTGCAGTTCGATGTAGAAGTCTTCGCCGAACATGCGCTGCAGCCTGCGTGCGACAGCGTACGCGCGTTCGTCGTCGCCGCGCAGGAGAGACTGCGGAATGTCGCCCGCAAGGCAGGCGGAAAGGCAGATCAGTCCTTCGTGATGCGCTTCCAGAAGATCGTAATCGATTCTCGGTTTATAATAAAAACCGTGGATAAACGCCTCGGAAGAGAGATACATGAGGTTTTGATAGCCGACCTGATTCTTCGCAAGCAGAATGAGATGCGCATAATCGCGTTCTCGCGCATCGGAAGCGTTGTACTGTCCCTTCGTGACATAGGTTTCCATGCCGAGGATCGGTTTGATTCCCTCCGCTTTACAAGCGCGGTAGAAGTCGATTATGCCGTACATCACGCCGTGATCCGTAATCGCTATGGCGCTCTGACCGAGCGCTTTTGCGCGCTTCACGAGATCCGGGATGCGGGATGCGCCGTCCAGAAGGCTGTACTGGGTATGCACATGGAGATGAACAAACGGTTTCATAGCTGCCTCGATCTATATTACTGCTAATATATCATATCATAAGCTCGAATGAAACGCAAGAAGAGCAAGCCTGACTTGCTCTTCTCCGAAACGTTTCTCTTTATTTGTTCAGCAGTTCCTTCACGAGATCGTCCATGGAATAGAGTCCGTTCGGATGTCTCAAGAGAAAGTCCGCCGCGCGGATCGCGCCGTTTGCAAAGACGCGTTTCGACGTCGCGCGATGCAGGATCGACAGTTCTTCGTCGGTACCGAGGAACCGCACCTCATGCTCGCCGACGACGGTGCCGCCGCGAATGCTGTGGAAGCCGATCTCCTGCGGCGTTCTGCGACGGTCCTTTTCGCTGCGTCCGTATACATAGGGATGCTCGCAGCAATCGGCATTTCGGATCGCTTCGCCAAGCATCAGCGCCGTGCCGCTCGGCGCGTCCTTCTTGCGGTTGTGATGCGCTTCGATGATCTCGATATCGAATGCGTCGCCGAGCATCCGCCGCGTATCCGCGATCAGCTGACGCATGAGATTGATGCCGAGCGACATATTGCCGGAACGGAAAACGGGAATCTCCCTGCTTGCCTGTTCGATCTTTGCGACAAGTGCGTCGGAAAGCGCCGTAGTGCAGATGACGATCGGCTTTTTATGGATGAGGCAATAATCCAGAATCTGTTCCGTCGCGTCCGGTACGGAAAAATCGATCACGACATCCGGTTCGACTTCGACTTCTTTTGCCGATGCATAGACGGGAAACGGATGCGGTTCTCGGCAGAACGGATCGATGCCCGCGACGATCGACCATTTATCCTTCAGATCAGCAAACGACGCAAGCAGCGCATGCCCCATCTGTCCGCCGATACCGTTGATCAAAACGCGTTTCATAGAAGCCTCACAGCATGCCGTTTTCTTTGAGCGTGGTTTCCATGAGTTCGTAATGCTCGAGCGATGGCTTGACGAGCGGCAGACGAACTTCGGAATCGCAGAGTTTCAACAGCGACATCATGGTCTTGATCGGAATCGGATTGACCTCGCAGAACGCCGCCTGCGCAAGCGGCAGAAGTGCCAGCTGCAGGCGTTTCGCTTCCTGTACGTCGCCGTCGAAGTACGCCTTGCACATCAGGTGCATGACTTCGGGAATGATGTTCGCAACCGTAGAGATGACGCCTTTTCCGCCGACCGACAGGATCGGTACAACGTGATCGTCATTGCCGGAATAGATGTCGCATTCGGGGCAGAGCGCCGCAAGCTTGACGATCTGTTCGATGTTGCCGCTGGCTTCCTTGATGCCGACGATGTTCTCATACGATTTGACGAGCTTGGTGACCGTTTCGGGAAGGATGTTCAGACCTGTTCTTGACGGAACGTTATAGATGATGATCGGCAGACGCACCTGTTCCGCAATCGAGCTGTAATGCGCAAGCAGCCCTTCCTGTGTCGTCTTGTTGTAGAACGGCGTAACGATCAACAGCCCGTCCGCGCCGACCGCCTCCGCAAAGCGGCTCTTCTGGATGGCGTCCTCCGTGTTATTGCTGCCCGTACCGACGATAACCGGAATGCGGTTCGAAACGCGCTCTACGATAAACCGGATGACTTCCTCTCTTTCATCCGGTGCAAGCGTCGCCGCTTCGCCGGTGGTGCCGAGCGCAACGATGGCGTCCGTGCCGGAAGCGATCTGCAGCTCAACGAGATTGGTCAGCGACTGATAATCGACAGCGCCGTCGTGAAACGGCGTAATCAATGCGACTGCGGAACCTGTAAAGATGCTCATAACTTCTCCCCCTTAAGCAATTCCTGTAAAATCTGAACGGCGTTGGTCGCCGCGCCTTTTCGAATGTTGTCCGCCACGCACCAGAAGTTCAATCCGTTTTCCACGGATTCATCTCTGCGAATCCTGCCGACGTAGACCGGATCGGTACCGGCTGCGTCAATCGGCATCGGATAGACGTTGTTTGCCGGATCGTCCCGTACGATGACACCCTCCGTCCTTGCAAAGAGTGATTTGACATCCTCCACCTCATACGGTTTGTTCAGCTCGACATTGATGCTTTCGCTGTGTCCATGGAAGACCGGTACGCGCACGCAGGTTGCCGTGACGCGCAGATTCGGACGATTGAGGATCTTCCTCGTTTCGTCGATCATCTTTTGCTCTTCCTTTGTGTTTCCGTTCGGGAGGAACACATCGATGTGCGGGATGCAATTGTTTGCGATCGGGTGCGGAAACTTCTTCGGCAGCGCACCGCAAAGCCCGTCTTCAAGATCCTGATACCCCTTCTGTCCCGCGCCGGATACTGCCTGATAGGTGGAATAGACGATGCGCCTAATTCCGTATGCGTCGTCAAGCGCTTTGAGCGGAACGACTGCCTGAATGGTTGAACAGTTCGGATTGGCAACAATGCCGAGCGGAATGCTGTTCAGCGCTTCGGGGTTGACTTCCGGTACGACGAGCGGGACGTCCGGATTCATCCGCCAGCAGCTTGAATTGTCAATGACGATCGCGCCTGCCTTTGCGGCAAGCGGCGCAAAGCGTTCGCTGATCGAACCGCCTGCCGAAAACAGCGCGTATCGAAATCCCTGTCCCGCAAAGCAGTCCTCGGTCAATTCATGAACCGTGTGTTCTTTCCCGAAAAATGTGAGTTGGCTGCCCGCGCTTCTTGCGGATGCAAACAGCGTGTAGTCCGCTTCGATCCCGCGTTCTTCCAGGACACGAAGGAACATTCTGCCGACCATACCGGTTGCGCCGACGACAGCGATCCTGATTCTACTCAACATTCTCCACCTCCTATCATTCGACAAAAATAGTATATCATCATCGATATCTCTTGTCAATTCGGAGCCCACACGGATCGGTTGATATCCGTTCTGAACGTGTATGCAATCGCTTCCGCAAGATACGGAATGGCGGAAAGCGCCTGTTCCAGCGTATTCGCGTTATGTCCGATTTCCACCAGCAGGCAGTTCGGCGATACGTGTTGATTGTATCTGCCCGACTTGATGCGAATCGGACGCGCGAGCTTCGAATCGATGCTGTTCAGGTACTCGGTGATGCGCTCCGCAAGCGCGTAGTTCACTTCGAAATACGGCTTATCCGTATACTTGTCCCCTTTGCCGACGACAAACATCATTCTTGCCGTTTCCTTACCGTTGATGATGAGATAATCCGCCGGTTTTGATGCGTCCTGATACGCGTCCCTGTGCAGATCGATAAACAATACGATCGAAGGATACTTTTTGTGATACGCTTCCATTGTGACCAGACTGCGATCATAGGACGTCGCAAGCTTCGGCGGTTCATGATCCGTAACGTCGTGGATCACACGGAAACCGTACTGCGTTTCCAGAAGATTTTTCAGCGTTTCTCCGACCGCGACCACGTTTTTCGTATTGTCGTTTGTGCGCCAGGCCGATGTTTCGCGATACGGATTCTGTTCGCTTTGTAAGTAAGCTTCCGTCGTATGGGTGTGATAAATCAGGATCGTCGGTTCCGCTCCCCGGAGCGATTGTATTGCGCCGATTCTTTCATAGGTTGTTTCAAGCTGCGTATCAATCTGCCGGGCAAACACCGGTTCTGCCGCTTCCTCGATCACGGACGGTTCCTGTCGGCAGTCGTTCCATAATGTCATCAGAACGAGCCCTGCGACCGGCAGAACGACGATCCAGGAAAGAATCAAAAGCAGCCATGCGAATGCGGACGGTTTGTCTCTGTGAAGAGTACGGCGACGGTTTCGATAGTGTTTCATACTGCACCTCCGCTATATGGTATGCGGGGTGCAGGTATTTATCGCAATAATTTTTCGATTTCAGAATAGTTGTCACCGAACAGCATCCGGTTGATCGCTTCCGAAAGCACACGCGAAGCATCCTTTACCATCGCGTCGATTTCTTTCGGCGTGACGATCATATTCCGATAAACATTCTCCGCTCTATGTCTGCATCCTGCCCCGTTCAGCATTGCTTCCGCGCTGACGACGAGCGGCAGACCGAGCGCAATCACAGGAATCCCCAGCGTTTCTTCGGAAAGAACCGTACGAAAATTGCCAACACCGGCGCCGGGCGCGATGCCGCTGTCGTTGCATTGAATGAGACAGCCGAGGTGTTCCGGTTGCGCCGCCGCAAGCGAATCGATCAGAATCACGATCTCCGGTCTGATCCTTTGCGCCAGTGCGGACACGACTTCGAATGTTTCCATGCCGGTGATTCCGAGCACGTTTGCGCAGAACGCCGAAACAACCGGCGTACCGGACGGCAGGACATCCTTCATGTGCATATGAATATGGCGTGTGACAAATACATGCTCCGCCGTTTTGGTGCCAAGCGCATCCGCGGCAACGTACCGGTTCCCGAGACCGACCACCATAGCGTTGTTTTTTCGGTCTGCAAGCGCATCGAGCTCACGCGCAAGGACGGCAGCGATTCTGCCGCGCGCCTCCCTGTCCATCATGGCATCCTTTTCTACCGTTGCGGAAACGTATCGACCGATCGGCTTGTCGAGTTTCTGCGCTGCTTCCTTCGTCAGCACATCGATACGCAAAATATCGATCCCGTCCGTCGTTTCTGTCTGTTCGCGCACGCCTGACAGGGACGGAATCTGCATTCTGGATTCTTTTGCAAGATCGGTTCTCATACATTCCTCCAACAAAAAACTCGGCACACGGCCGAGTTTAGATTGCCCGTATTTTACAGCATAATGCAGATCATCCCGTTGCATCCGTCGTTTGCAATCTTCTGAATCGCACCCTGCAGTTTCATGCGAACCGGCTCGTTCAGATTCCCGCCTTTCGACTGCATGCTTTCAAGGATCAGATCATGCAGCGATTTTCCGTAGATGTTTGTGTCCAGATACCCGTCCTCCTCCGTTTTTGACTGATTCAGATATGCGATGAAGTCGGTGCATTGCTGCTCCGTGCCGATCATCGGCTGCAGCTCGCTTTCGAGATCCACACGGATCAAATGCATGCCGCTTGACTTTGCGCGCAGCCGTACGCCGTACTTCGTGCCGGAATGAAAGACCTCCGGTTCGGAAATCTCGATCTGATCCGGATCGGGTTTGACGATACCGTAACCGACGTTCGCTGCCTGCTCCAGCGCATCGGACAGGCGATCGTACGCCTGTTTTGCGCGAACGAAGTCGGTGACGGCGGAGATGAGTTCATAATCGTTCTGAATCGAAGTGCCGCATGCATCGCTGAGAATTGCATAGAACACGTTCTCGTTGGTCTGCAGCCCGATCGTTGCCTTACCGGTTCCGAGATCGAGGTTTTGCACCGTGACGCCGCTGAACGAATCGATGCCGCACAGCGCGTCCGCAACGGTCTGCGCGTCACGTACGCAGTGTACCTGCGAGAGACTTTGCGATAAGACTTGAACGATCTCCGAAATCAATCCCTGCTCAAGCGGCAGCGCTTTCAGAAAACTCGGTCCGGCGAGTTCGATCTTCTTCAGAGGGAACGCGCGCAGCATCTCCGTCAACAGGTTCGTCAACGTCCGTTCCGACAGGTGCAGAAGATCGACAATCATCGGCAGAACGCCGTATGCTTCCTGAATCTCTTCCGCCGTTTTCTGCGCAAGGTCGCCGTTCGGATCCGCGGAGTTCAGCAATACGATATACGGTTTTCCGGTAGCCGCAACTGCTTTCATGCATTTTTCTTCGGCGTCCCTGTATGCCTGCCGCGAAAGATCCGTGATGGTGCCGTCCGTCAGTACGACGATACCGACCGTTGCGTGATCCTCGATGACTTTTTTCGTGCCGATCTCCGCCGCCTGTTCAAACGGGATATCCTCGTCGAACCACGGCGTCGTCACCATGCGCGTCTCCCCTTCCTCCTCCGAACCGATCGCACCCGGTACCAGATATCCGACGCAGTCGATCAGCCTGATCCTTGCCGTCATTGCGTCGTCAAGGTGTATCTCAACGGCTTCATTCGGCACGAACTTCGGCTGCGTCGTCATAATGCTCCTGCCCGTACCGCTCTGCGGAAGTTCATCGATCAGGCGGGACTTCGCCTGTTCGTCATCGATATTCGGCAGCACAAACAGCTCCGCAAAGCGCTTGATAAACGTCGATTTGCCTGTACGAACCGGACCGATCACGCCAAGATATATGTCTCCGTGCGTGCGTTCCAGCATATCCCGATAAAGAGCCGTTCTATCCATAGAAACCTCCCGATTTTCCTTTTGGTTCACCATATGCGGACAGAAATGCGCGTATTCTTGTTTTCCGATATGGACAAAACGGGACGAATCATGTAAGATGATCGTATGGATAAGATTAAACGTTTTGCACGCTACTACCGACCGCATCTCGGTCTGTTTCTGCTCGATATCGGCTGCGCCTCGCTTGTTTCCGCGGTCGACGTCGGTTTCCCGCTGCTGACGAACTATATCATGAAACAGCTGTTCCCGCAGTTTGAGCAGTCCGGTCCCGTACCGCATCTTGTTACGCTGTTCATCGTCCTGATGGTCGCGCTGCTCGCCGCGTATTTGCTGCGGACCGCAATGCTGTATATCGTCAACTACTGGGGACATCTTCTGGGCGTACGCATCGAAGCCGATATGCGCAGCGATATCTTCTCGCATATCCAGACGCTGCCGTTCAGCTTCTACGACAAGATCCGCACCGGCAAGCTGCTGTCCCGCGCAACAACGGACCTTTTCGATATCTCCGAGCTTGCGCATCACGGTCCAGAGGATTTCCTGATTTCCTCGCTGACGATCATCGGCGCATTCATCGCCATGTTCTTTGTCGAATGGCGCATTGCGCTTGCCATGCTGTTGATCATGCCGCTGTGCCTGCTGTTCGTCATGCGTACGCGGTTCAATATGAAGCAGACAAGCAAGGCTGTCAAGGAACAGGTCGCAAACATCAACGCCGGCATCGAGTCCTCGATCTCCGGCGCGCGCGTTGCAAAAGCGTTTGCCAATGAAGAATACGAAGTTGCAAAGTTCGAGGAGGGCAACCGTCAGTTCCTGCATGCGAAGGACCGCTTCTACCGTACCATGGCGATCTTCAACAGCGGTACGGATTTCTTTATCGCGCTGTTCAACATTGTCGTGCTGATCGTCGGCGGCACGCTTTTGATCAAACAGACCGGCTTCCGGTCGATCACGTTCATCACTTTCATGCTCTATGTTTCGGCGTTTACCTCGCCTTTGAAGCGATTTGCCGCATTCTTCGAGCAGTATATGATGGGCATGGCGGGCTTTACACGTTTCCTTGAAATCATGGACACCAAGAGCGAGATCGTCGATCGCCCCGACGCAAAGGAACTGACCGCCGTCGAAGGAAAGATCGAACTCAAGGACGTCGGCTTTTCCTACAACGAAGGACATCCGGTGCTTTCGCATATCGATCTCACGATCGATCCAGGTAAAACGCTCGCGCTCGTCGGTCCGTCCGGCGGCGGCAAAACGACGCTCTGCCACCTCATCATGCGCTTCTATGACGTAACGGAAGGCAGCATCTGCGTCGACGGAACGGACATCCGCGACTATACGCAGGAATCGCTGCGTCGAAACATCGGCATCGTACAGCAGGACGTGTTTCTGTTTGCCGGTTCCGTTCTGGAGAACATCCGCTACGGACGGCTCGACGCCACCGACGAGGAGGTTGTGCAGGCGGCGATCCGTGCGCATATCCACGACGAGATCATGGCGTTCCCGGATCAGTACCAGACCGAAGTCGGCGAACGCGGCGTCAAACTCTCCGGCGGGCAGAAGCAGCGCATTTCGATCGCGCGGCTGTTCCTCAAGAACCCGCGCATCCTGATCCTCGATGAAGCGACGTCCGCGCTCGATACCGTAACGGAATACGACATTCAGAAAAGCTTCGACGAGCTGACCGTCGGACGTACGACGCTGATCATTGCGCACCGCCTCTCGACCGTTCGCAACGCGAACGAAATCGTCGTCATCGACGAGCAGGGCATCCGCGAGCGCGGCACCCATGAGGAGCTTTTGAAGCAGAACGGTCTGTACGCAAACTTCTATCAGGCGACGCTGACCGATTGAGATTCAATGTAAATATATTGATATACGATAATTTCATATTGACATTCGTGCATTGTATGGTATAATGTGGGAAAAGGAGGTTCTTATGAAACGCTTTTCCCTTTTTCTTTCGTATGCATTCTGCATTGCAGGGCTGATCGTTATGCTCTTTTTCGCTGTTGCCATGCCGGTTCTTCGAATCGAACGGATTGCCACCGTGCCAAACGTACAGACGCACACTTTCGCAGCCTATCTTTTGAGTTATCTTGTCATCGTGCTTGTGATCCTTGCGGATGTTTGTTTGTTCCTTCTTCTCAGGAACATTCGCCGCGAAGCGATTTTTACACATTCGAGCGTGACGCTTCTACGCGTCATCTCTTGGGCGTCGATCCTTGCTGGGTTTCTGGCGTTTCCCCTGTTCTTCCTCTTTATCCGCGAAGCGTTGTTCATTTCATTCGTCGCTCTGTTTCTCGGTGTTGTCCTGCGCGTCGTCAAGCAGGTAATCGAAAAGGCTACCGAGTTGAAGGAAGAAAACGACGCAACGATCTGAGGTGCCGCTATGATTACCGTGAATCTCGATGTGATGATGGCAAAGCGCAAGATGTCGCTGAATACGCTTTCGGATAAGGTCGGCATCACGCTCGCCAATCTTTCGATTCTCAAGAACAACAAGGCAAAGGCGATCCGCTTTACCACGCTCGACGCGATCTGCAAAGCGCTCGATTGCGAAGTCGGCGATATCCTCTGCTTTGAACCGGACAAAGAATAACCTTAAGAAGTCTGTATGGAAGATCAAGTACTCACGATTCCGCAGGAACCGGAAGAAACGAATCTCAAAGAACGCACGATCCCGTTTGTGCATGCGATCCTGCTGCTGATCGTCGCGTATACATATATGACCGTGCTGTTTGCCGTGTTTCAGGATAAGAGCTATCCCGCGCTGCTGTTTATCGGCAATACCGCGCTGTTTGTGCTGACGTTTGTGTTTGGGATGATTTCAGGCGGAAAGGTCAACGCCGTTTCGATCCTCTCGCCTTTATTCGGACTGGTTTCCGGCGCAAATGCCTGGATCAACGGGCTGAACTTTTTGCCGGTGTACATCTATTTCCATGTGATGATCCTGTCCTATACGTTCCTCGCGCTTTCAATGTTCGGCAACCACAACCGCACGCTGAACGGCGGGATGCTCTTTTTGGATGCCGTAAAGGCAACGTTCATATATCCGTTTGCTTCGTTCTCCGCACTGTTCACGACGCTGTTCCGTCCTTCGAAGGGTTCCAAGAAGTTCGGCAAAGCGGTGCTGCTGACCGTGCTCGGCGTAGTGATTGCCTTCTTTCTCTGTCTGATCAGCATTGCGCTGCTGTCGTATGATCCGGCGTTCAGGGAGATTTTTACATTCGATTTTGACTGGGACGACGTGCCGCTGACCATTATCAAGATTCTGTTCACGGTTCCGCTCGCCGCATTGCTTTTGGGCGCATTTGTGTCCTCCAAAGCGCAAAAAGCGGAGCGCATGTCCTCTCCGGAGGCAGCAGCATCGTTCACTGAACGGATCAAAAAGATTCCTGCCGTCGTGCTGATGATCCCCGTCGTCTCGCTGCTTGTGATCTACTGCATATTCTTCTTTACGCAATGGGGCACCTACACCGCCGCATTCTCCGGGATTCTGCCATCCGATTTCACCGCGGCGGAATATGCAAGATCCGGTTTCTTCGAGCTGTGCGGCGTCGCGTTTATCGACGCGGTGCTCGGCATCGTTATGGGACTGTTTATGAAACAATCAGACCGTGCATCCGTTCTGCTTCGCAAACTTGCCAATTCTCTGCTTGCAATCGCAACGCTCGTGCTGATTGCTACGGCGCTTTCGAAAATGATCCTTTATGTGCAGCGGTTCGATCTGACTGTGCTGCGCCTGTTCGTTTCCGTGGTGCTTGTATTGATTGCCGTCGGATTTCTCACTTCCCTGCTCTCTCAGTGGATCAAGCCGATCAAAGTCACGCCGGTGCTGGTCGTTCTTGTCGGTCTTTTGCTGCTTGTCACGCCGTTTCTCAACGTGCGCGGACGGATTGCGAAATACAACGTAGACGCCTATCTTGCGCGCGCGGAACAGGGCATTTTGAGCAATAAGATCGATACCGGCTATCTGGTGTCCGACCTCGGTTCCGCCGCAATTCCGGATGCAGTACGTTTGCTCGAATCCGGAAAGCTCCGTCCCGCGTATGAAACGAGACTGGAAGAACAGCTTGCGGAGCATGCAGAATACCTGAAAAATCACAACACGTTTCTTGAACAGAGCCTTTTTGATCGTAGAGCATTGAACTGCTTGTTGAACTCGAGCTTATATCGACCGGCCGCTTCCGGAATCGAAATCAAAAGTGCTACGCTGAACTCGTTTGAAGTGCAAGGCGATACCGTTGTCTTTACTTGCGAAGTGGAAATCATCAACACATCAAAAGAGATTCAATACTTTCAATTGATCGGTTTGTTTCAACCCGATCAGCAAAATGGCTTGATTCGGGAAAATGAGTTGGTTGCACAAGACTCCGAAACGCATTCTACTGTTTTGACAGCAAACGCCGAATCAAATCAAAGAATCATTGTCGTTTTTCTCGGAACTTTTGCGGGCAATCCCGAAAAACAGAATCGGAATGCACCCGAAATACTCGTATCATATAAGGATTCAAATGCATGAACCGCAGTATTTTGAAAAGAAACTTATGCGTTTTGACAATGATAATAATCGCGTTGCTCCTGATTAGCTGCGGTGTGAAAAAGAGAGTTAACAGCGATACGGAATATGCTATCGCACAGTTTTCGGAAGAATTATTATCGTATGATTTTGACAGATTATCATGCGAAAAGGATTCACATTATGTCACTAAAGTCATTCTTTCAGACGATGTGCATTCATCTATTGATACTGTATCTTTGCCGAAATCGCTGATCGGAAGGATTTACGATATACGATATCAAGACGGGAATATTTGCTATGTACTCTCCGTTGTCGTGGATGACGAAAGCGGCGTGATCTTCAGTAAAAGCAACTGTATCAACTTGAACGGACTTTCGCGGATCGAACGTATCGACAGAAACTTATTTTTGTTTGCAACATATTGAAGTGTTCCATGAAGTGATTTTTTCTTTCATGCACAAAACTGTTAGACTCATGACAAATATCAGGAGGTGATCGATCTATGATACAAAAGATCGTTTCCTTTCTGCTTGCAATTGCATTGGTTATCGGGTTGATGATCTATGAGCCGGATTCGGCTTGCATCCCGAGCTGTACTGAAAGCGGCAGTTTTCGCGGCGATTGGAGCGCGGCGATTGATCGCAACTATGAGATAAGGCGTGTCAATTCAAGAGGAATTTCGATTTGTAAACGAACTTCTGCCACTGCTGCACGGATTTTGATCGACCGTTACTTTCTGACTGCATTTTGCGTAGCTGATCCGTATCTGTTATTCGAGGGCATCCCGACCGAAGGTCAATGGTTATCCGATCGGGAGAAAGAAGAGCATCGCCTCTGCTATTATGCAATCGATACAACGAATGATAAAGTAATCGGCCCATATGACACCGCAGACGCGCTGTTTGCTACGCTCAACCTATCCGGGATCGACTGGACGCCGGTCACCGATCCGCCGGATCTTCCGAATGTGAACTATTGAATCATGAGGGCTCTATGAAGCGTTTCTGTTTATTCTTTTCTGTCGTTTGTTCGCTGTTGTTTTCCTTTGTCGGATGCGGCGGTGGTTTATCGGATGAGATTCATTCCGAATACGGACAAAACGGTTATACCAAAGAAGAACTGATTGCCTTGTTTCACGAATACAAAGAAGATTTCCTCAAGGTTGCGAACATCGTATTAGGCTGCGAATCCTTTCAGGAGAAATTGAAAAACTCGAACGAGGGACAGGCTTCCATCTGGACCTACAGCAGCAACCATAGCTTTTCGGACGAAGAATGGCAGGAAATCACAAACCTGTTTCTTGAAACAGGTGTCCGTTGTATCAACAAGAACCGGAAAGGCGGAAAGGACACCATACGGTATTTCTTTCATCAGGATAAAAACCACGAAAGCTTTGAATTGGATTACTGCGAATCGGACGATGCTTCAAATTTGCATTATCAAAGACAATACTGTTTTCTGTTCGAAAAGCTGGAAGAGCATTGGTGTATCGGCTGTCGTGATAACAGTATTTATTTTGGCAGACCATTTGGTTCTGACCTCACAAACATGCATGGTTATAACAAAGTCGTATTTGACGTCATAGTAGATCGAAATCAGTTTATACAAGAGCTTTGCAACGAAATTCTCAGGCAAAAAACAAATGATATTAGCTCGATTGAGATACATGCATCATCTATGTCGCTCACTTACGTTGACGGCAGCATCGTTACAGAGCAAACACCGGACACGATAACGCAAGCGTTCAACGAGATCAACAATCTTGATGCGATTTATGTCAATGAACGTTATATCCTGTTTTCCGGTTGGAAATACGACAATTCCGATATCGGATTCTGTTACAATGTTTCGGACGATTTACGCATAAATGATCTTTACGAATCCTGCTGCGAGAACGATGCAAAACAAACACGTGACGGTGCTTTGTATTGGGAGAATGAAAACGGTAACGAAAGCGTATATTTTTTTAAAAGTTCTGCCGGGATATTATTACTTTGAAATCCACAGGTAATGTTCAACTTGTCTTTCATAAAGCATTCGAAAACGGCAGTGGGTTTTAAGGCCCGCTGCCGTTCCGTTTGACTTATACCTTGCTCTCGTCGAAGTCGATCAAAATCGAATCGCGCTTCGGGACAAGCTTCCGAAGCCGCACGCCCGCAGCGTTGAACAGGCGCTTGCTGGCGCGGTTCATCGGCGTGTTGTTATATTTATCGGAGAGATACACGACCTCTTTGATGCCGCACTGGATGATCGCCTTTGCGCATTCGTTGCATGGGAACAGCGCAACGTAGATGCGGCAGCCCTGCAGCGATGCGCCGTCGTTGTTCAGGATCGCGTTGAGCTCGGCGTGGCAGACGTACGGGTATTTCGTATCGTACGGATCGCCCTCGCGGTCCCACGGAAACTCGTCGTCGCTGCAACCGATCGGAAAGCCGTTGTAGCCGACCGACATGATCTTGTTGTTCTCGTTGACGATGCAGGCGCCGACCTGCGTGCTCGGGTCCTTGCTGCGGTACGAGGACAGCAGCGATACGCCCATAAAGTATTCGTCCCAGGAAAGATAATCCGTGCGCTTGTTCATAAGTACCCCTTTCTTCAAACGGTTTCGATGACGCCGACTTCTTCGAGCGGCAGCGACGGCAGTTCGGAGAGGTTATGCAGCCCGAACTTGTGCAAAAACGTGTCGGTCGTGGCGTAGAGCATCGGTTTTCCGATGACGTCCTTTCTGCCGACGGCGGCGATCAAACCAAGCTTTTGCAGCTGACTCACTGCGTATTCACAGCGCACGCCGCGGACGGCTTCGATTTCGGCGCGGGTGCACGGCTGCTTGTAGGCAACGACGGCAAGTGTTTCGAGGATCGACTGCGAAACGGACTTTTTCTGTTCCGGCTGCAGCAGAGCCTCGACATAGCTGATGTAATCGCGGTTCGAAACGAGCTGTGCCGTGTCGTCGGTCGTCATCAGACAGATACCTCTGCCTTCGTCGCGATAGGTCGTTTCCATTTCATACAAGAGTGATTTGACGGCCGCTTCGTCCTGCTCCAACACGCGCGCAAGCTCGGTGATCAGCACCGGCTCGCCCGCCACGAACAGCAGACATTCCACGATCGACGCCTGTTTCTTGTCCATCAGTCCTCCACCTCATCCATATAGATCGTTTCCTGATCGTCCTCCGAAAGATTCTTTGCGCGAATGTAGATCGGCGCAAACGTCGCTCCCTGCGTAATTCGGATCTCGCCGTGCGCCAGCATTTCCAAAAGTGCCATAAACGTTACGACGCGTTCCATGCGCGAGGTCGTATCCGTAAACAGCATATCGAACCGCACGCGTCCTTCCTTGAGCTTTGTGCGAAGATGCAAAACGCGGTCGCGCACCGTAAAGACGTCGGGACGGACCTTCTGCGTCATATCCTTCTTCTCTTCCTGTTCGTCCTCGCGGTTCAGAATCGCAAGGAACGCCGCATACAGGTTGTCCAGTGTCGCATTGCTGATATCGACCTTCTGCGGCGGAAGGATGACGTCCTCCGGCAGTCGTGCAATCGCTTTTTTCGCCTCTTCAAAGCGTTCGTGCAGTTCTTCCCCCGACGCCTTGAACGCCTTGTATTCGCGCAGCTGACGAATGAGCTGCTGTTCGGGATCCTCTTCCTCCTCGCTTTCCGCAGGCGGGCGCGGGAGCAGGCTTCTCGATTTGATCAGCAGCAGCTGCGCCGCGACGGTCAGGAACGAACTCGCGCGGTCCATGTCCAGTTCCGAAAGATCATCCATCATCGCAAGGTACTGCGACGTGATTTCCGACACAAAGATATCCTCGATGTTGACCTCTGCCTTTTCGATCAGGTGCAGAAGCAAATCGAGCGGTCCTTCGAATTGTGAAAGCGAAACGCGATACTCTTCCATCGTTACAGAAACATTGCCGCCGCAAGGCTGTAAATCTTTTGCCAGATCAGATGGCTCAGCGCCGACGCGGGAGCGAAGCCGATGTTGCTGATCAGAATCAATACACCGATCAGAATATACCTGCCGTATCTGCGCAGGAATAAGAACACCTTTGCCGGCAGAACGCGCGCAAAGATCAGTTCAAAGATATGATACCCGTCCAAGGGATAGAGCGGCAGCAGATTGAACAGCATCAGCGTGATGTTGATCGAAATGCCGTAGTACAGAATCATCCAAAGGTATTCGCTCCCGAGCCAGTCATAGCCTTTTTTGACGGACAGCCACAGGAAGAACAGCGTCAGCAGCGAAAACGCAATCGCAAGCAGCAGGTTCATAAAGACGCCTGCCAGCGAAACGATTGCCTCTCCTACCTTATAATTGCGGTAGTTTCGGGAATTCACGGGAACGGGCTTTGCCCATCCGAAGCCGAGCAGCAGCAACGAGAAGAAACCGAGCACATCCAGATGCGCAAACGGATTCAGCGTCAGTCTGCCGAAGTTTCTCGCCGTATCGTCGCCGCATTTGTGCGCGGCGTACGCATGTCCCCACTCATGCAGCGTCAGGCTGATCAGAATGACGGGAATCAGGCACGCGTATGTTTTCAGCGTCCCGATCGGATCGCTGAAGATTGAAGTCAAGTTCCAGATCATATCGGTATTATAACCGAAAACCGGGGGCTTTGCAAGTGCAATTCCCCCGCTGTTTTATCCGTTCAGATAGACATGCAGAATCCGTTTGAAGATTTCTTTGAAACCGGTTGCCGATACGTTCCGATCCGGATACAGCGCAAGCTCATACAGGAGCGTCCCGTTTCGGTCGGTAAACGAAACGGTACCGACCGAAAACTCCGTATTGAGCGGCGCAATCAGTGCGTCCGGCAGGTGAAACTCCGACTGCGGCTCACCGTCGCTTTTCTTCAGCAGCAGCGAGATACTCTCCTTCGCATACAGACTGACGGTATCCGTATCGCCGCCGGTCACCGGATAATCCTCGATCAGCGGTTCGTCGACGGAAGCCAATGCAAACACGGAGAACGCTGCAAACGCATCTTCGAACAGCTTCGTTGCAACGTCAAACCGCGTTTTGCTGTTCTGCGCGCCGACCATGGCGCAGACGAATACGGTATCCTTGCGCTTGCAGGCAAACACACCGCAATAGCCGTCGGTCTTCGAACTGCCGGTCAACAGGCCGATGCAGCCGGTCAGCGTCGTCAGAAGCTTGTTGGCGTTCGCAAGTTCCGTCTTTCTCCCGTCTGCATGCTCCAATACCGCATACTTTTCGGAACAGTATTTCAAAAATGTTTCGCTTTTCAGCGCCGCCGTGCCCAACTTTGCGAGATCCCGGCAGGACATCGTTTCGTTCGTTCCGAGCGCGTGCTGCATCTGGTGTTCGACGTCGTTCTCCTTCAGCGTCAGATTGATATTCTGCACGAACACATCTTCCGAACCGAACGCATTCTCCATCAGCGCCCAGATGGCGTCGCCTGCGGAAATCATCACGGCGGCGCGCAGCAGTTCTTTTGCTTCGATCTGCTCACCTTGCTTCAAATACGCCGACGGACCGCCGATCGCCGCCGCGCCGTGTCCGACCGTCACAACGGTGTCCGGCGACAGCAGCCCGCGATCGACTGCAAGGCACAGCGTCAGAATCGCCGGAAGCTTGACAAGTCCCGCAACGCCGACCGCATCGTCCGCGCGAAACGAAGAAACGGTCTCCGGCGACTGCGGCGTGATCACACAGTATGCGGAAATCGTCTGATCCGCCAGCGCACGGACAGGCGCTGCTGTCAGAACGATACAGATTGCTATCCATAAACAAAAGACTTTTCGCATGTACATCCCTCCCATATACCGTATGGGAGCATGCAAAAAGAAAGACGTCGAAAATCGGCGTCAATCGTTGGTTTCGCTTTTCTGCGGATTGAATTGATACAAGGTACAGGGCATCCCGCCGTTCGACAGCTTTCTGCGCCGGTTCGCCGGTTTGCCGTAGATGGATTCGAACTCGCGGCTTGCCGTGATGATGTTGATCTGCCAATCAGGAAGTCGATCGAATACCGTTCGCATCTGCCGATAGAGTTTTTTGACCTCCTGTTTGTCCGACAAGCGTTCTCCGTACGGTGGATTGCAGATCAGAACGCCGTGACTCCATTCGGTCGCAAGCTCCGAAACGGGACGCACATTCCAGTTGACCATAACGCCCGCTTTCTTTGCGTGCTTTTTGCAGAGATCGATGCAATGCGGATCGATGTCGCTTCCGAGAATCTCAAGCTTTTCGTGTCTCTGCAGGTCCAAGGCTTCTTCGCGTGCGGTTGCGAACAGGTTCCGATCGATGAACCGCCATTGTTCGGCAGCAAAGCTTCGATTCTGCGACGGCGCAATGTTGTTTGCGATCATCGCCGCTTCGATCGGGATTGTGCCGGATCCGCACATCGGATCGATCAGCGGCGTATCCGGGAAGAACCGGGACAGCAGGATGAGTCCTGCGCCGAGCGTTTCCGACAGCGGAGCGGCGACGTTATAGGTGCGATATCCGCGCCGCGAGAGCCCGGCGCCGCAGCAGTCGAGCGCGATCGTCACCTCGTCGCGCAGGATGCCGACTTCGATGATGACTTCCTCTTCGGTTTCCGGAACGGTCTGTACGCGATAGGACGCTTTGAGCGATTCCACGATCGCTTTCTTTACAATGCTCTGACAGTCCGAAACGGAAAACAGCGTGCTCTTTGCGCTCTTGCCGTTGACATGGATGCGCGTTTTCGGCGTCAGATACCGTTTCCAGTCAATCGCTTTCGTTTGTTCGAACAGCGCTTCAAACGAATCGGCATGAAAGACCGCCACCGTCATCAGCAAGCGCTCCGCGGTGCGAAGCCACAGAAGCGCTTTTGTCATTTCCGTATATCCGCCGGAAAACTTCACGCGCGCGTCGAGCGTTTCCGTATCGAGAATGCCGAGCTTATGCAGTTGAAAAGCGACGGTCGATTCGAGCCCGATCTTGGCGGTTGCGATAAACTCCATTTACTGTTCCTCCGTCTTTCTGCTCAGCCTTGTCAGGATCCGCTTGATGGCGTTCTCCAGTCGTCTTGCGGAGACGTCATACGTCGCGCAGATGACTTCCGGCGCAATCGTCGTCGCATTCAGCGCGCCGACTCCCATCAACACGAATGCAGCCGCCATCGCGTTTTCCTGCTCGCGGGTGATGTGCGGGTATCTGCCGTCTTCATAGGTGGACAGATAGTAGTAAAAGATTCGCAGGGAAACGTCGTTCAGATGCTGCGGAACTTCGATCTTGCGGAATGCGACGTTTTCATGCAGATACGCTTCAAAGGATTCGATCATGTCCAGAATGCTTTCGTAGCTGACCGGCAGATGCTCCGGAATCATCATCGGAGATACGACGCCGTACTGCCATGCGCCCTGATAGTAGAGCGAATACGGCGGCTTGGCTTCCATGCCGAGCAGCAAACCGAAGATGAACTGCTTGTCGCTGTCCGTCTGGTCGAACCGGATCAGAAACGACCGCAACAGACGTTCCGCCATCGGATCCTCGACGAGCGACAGCATCTTTGCGGTGCCGCGCAGCGACGGCGATAGCGGACTGTACAGCGCCCAGATCAAAATGGAACGGAATTCCTTATCCTTCTCCCACGTTTTCTGCAGCGCTTCCACGCCTGCCGTTGCGATATCGCGGATTCTGCGCTGACGCACGACAGCTTCGCGAATCGGCACGTCGTAGTTGATCGACCAGTCGCGCTTGAATTCGGCTTCCCCGTCCTCCTTGATATGCCTGCGATAGTAGGATGCAACGCTGTCGTACTCGTTTCGCTTGACAAGGTCTTCATAGATCTGTTCGGCTTCGCGTTTTTTTCCGTGCACATAATAGCAGAACGCAAGCTGATGCAGCATCTCTTTATCGTACGGCAGCGAATCCCGCAGCAGTTCGAGGGCCTCCTGCGCGCGGTCGTATTCTTTCAGCTCCAGCAGAATCGGTGCGGAGTAACCGAGCTCCTCCGGCGAGCAGTCCTCGTCGATCAGAATCTTCTTCGATTGCATCAGCGCTTCCGTTTCCTGCTTCTGCACATGATAAATCAAAGCAAGCAGCGCATTGCCGCGCACGCTCCTGCTGTTGCGCTTGAACAGATTGAACAGGCGTTTCTTTGCTTCGTCGTACTCGCGCATGGTAAACAGCATCATTGCAATCTCCATGTCGAGCATTTCGCTGTTCTGGTACTTTTCGGACAGATTCAGAAGGATGTTCAGTCCGGTGTCGTCGTCGATTGAAAAGTGCTTCGCCTTCGCAAGATGAATCCCGTCCAGCAGCGCAATGTCCTCATCCTGCGTGAGCCCGATTTGCGCTTCGAGCTCCGGTTCGTCCTCGATCAATTCGAGCATGTCCAGTGCGCGATCGGCATACGGACCGTTCGGCTCTTTCTCAAGGCATACCTTGCAGCATTGCTTTGCGGCAAAGAACTCCTCAAGTCCCATGAAGTTGGATGCGATCCCGAACAAAACTTCGCCGGTCGGCTCTCCGACGCCGGACAGCGAGTTCAGAAGGACGGAAAGGCTCTCCTCAAACATGCGCATCCGGTGAAGCGCTTCGGCGAATGACAGCATATACTCGGAACGGCCGGGCTCCATCTCATAGGCTTTTCTGAGATATTGCTCGGCTGATTCGAGTTTCTCTTCCGCGAGGTATTTCGTGCCGCGTTGATAGTAAAACGCCGCGTTTTGCTGAAACGGGATGATGACTCCCGAATCGCGGTCGTCCTTCATTCACTCCTCCGTTGCGGTTGCTTCCCGTAAAAGCGCCTCAAGGTTTTCACGATCGAAATGATACTTCTTTTCGCAGAACTGGCAGGTCAGCTCGGCTTGTCCGTCCTGCTGCAGAATGTTCGTCAGTTCTTCTTTGCCGATCGACAGCAGGGCGCGTTCCAGACGATCGCGCGTACAATCGCAGGAAAACGCCGGATGCTTCGTATCGGTGTATTCGACGTCCAGCGTCGCAAACAAATCATCCAGAATCGACTGCAGTGATTCCCCCTCCGACAGTCTGCCGCCGAGTTCCGGGATCCGGTTTGCAATCGACATAACATGCTCGATCGCCTCGTTCGGACAGTTCGGCATCGTCTGGATCAAAAGCCCGCCAGCGCCGGTGACGAAACCGTCGGCCGCATTTTCGTGTACGCCGAGGTAGACGATCGACGGCTGCTGCTCGCTTGCCGTGAAGTACTGGGCAAAGTCCTCCGCAATCTCTCCGGAGATCAGGTTGCAGGTGCCGACATACGGCTCCTTCAGCCCCATATCGCGAATGACCGTCAGCTTGCCGCTGTTGCCGATGTAGCCGCGCACGTCAAGTTTTCCGTCCGCACGCAGCGGCAGTTCGATTTTCGGTTCGGTTGCGTAACCCTTCACGAGTCCCCCGTCTCTTCCGACGCATACCAGATTGCCGGAAGGGCCGTTGCCTGCAATGACTGTCGTGATCGTGTCGGTGCGGTTCTTCATCATGCTTGCGGCAATCGAAGTCATCAAAAGCTGACGACCGAGCGCCGCGGTTGCGACGCGCGACAGCCGATGCGTGCTTTGCGCCGTGCGAACGATTTCCGTTCCCGAAATTGCGGCGAAGCGGATGCTCCGGTTTTCGAGCATTCCGTGGATGATCAGATCTTCCGGCATGTCAGAGTCCCTTCCGCGCGACAAACTGGATGCGTTCGCTGTTGCCGTGCGCAGGTTCGTTCGAGAACGCGTGCAGTGCGCGGATGTCGGTAAATCCCGCCGATTCAAGCAGTACAGTCAATTCCGCAACCGAATGCGCGCGCTGAATGTGCTTTTCCGAGAAGCGGTCGTAATGCTCGCCGTCCTTCACAAAGCACGTCAGGTCCATTTCGCACAGTCTGCTCCGCTGGTCGTACGTATTCTTCCAGATATATGCGTAGGTATCCGTTTCCTCCGTGAAGGTATTGTTTCCGAGGATGATGCGGAGTTTATAGGTCGACGAGATATCGAACAGCAGCACGCCGTTCGGTCTGAGGCAGTCCGCGGCATGCTTGAAGAACGATTCAACGTCGTCGAGAGACGTCAGATAGTTGACGCCGTCGCACACGGAAATGAGCGCATCGATCGGTTTATGAATCTTGAGGTTTCGCATATCCTCGCAGATAAAGATGATCTCACGGCTTCCGGCCTTGAATGCGTTGTTGCGCGCTTCCATCAGCATCTCCGGCGAAACGTCGTTGCCGATCACGTGATACCCTCTCTTGTGCAGCGCGATCGTCATGGCGCCGGTTCCGCACGCGCAGTCCATCACGTCGTGCGCGTTCGCTTCCTTCAGAAGCCCGTCAAGATAATCCGCCCACGCTTCGCGATCCACATCGTGCATCATCGCGTCGTAATACTTTGCAAATCTTCCGTATTGCATTTACTTGTCCTCCAATCCTTCGGCAAGCTTCATCAGCCTGTCCAGCCGATGATACATGCCCGATTTTTGTATTTCAGCCATATCGGCAAGTTCCTGAACCGTCGCATCCGGATGGCTCATCCTGAGCTGTGCCGCCTGCTGCAGGCTCGCCGGCAGAGAATGCAGTCCGTAATGCCGGTCGATCGCCGCAATCGCCGCTCTTTGTCGGATCGACGCGACAACCTGCTTGTCGAGGTTCGCCGTTTCGCAGTTGCTGGTGCGGTTGATATAGTTTCTCATATCCTTTTCGACGCGCACGTTCTCAAGCTGCATCGCCGCCACGTTTGCGCCGATCAGTGCAAGCATGCCGCTGACGTCGTCGCCCTCCTTGAGATACACAAGAAAGCGATCGTTTCTGCGAACCGACGTTCTTGCCGATATGTAGAACCCTTTCAAAAGCGTCGAAACGCTCTGCGCGACGCTCTGAGATCGAAAGATCAGCTCCAGGTGATAGCCGCGCTTCGGATCGACGCAGCTGCCGCTTCCGAGAAAGCAGCCGCGCAAAAACGCGCGTGCGATCTCTTCGTCCGTAAACAGTTCTTTCGGCAGATCGGTCATGAGGCGCATGCCGGTTTCGCTCTGAACCATAGCGCCGGTTTCCTGCATCAGCCGTTCGATTTCCTTCCCGGAAAGCAGGACCTCGTAGAACGGCGTTCTGCGGTGTTCAACCTGTTTTTCCTCGACGATCGCATCAATCTCGTAAAGGCTTGTCGCCATCGACGCGATGTGCTTTGCGACGTTGATGCTCTCGGTCCGGTAAAACAGCGCTTTGTTTCTCGAGATCCGAATTCCTCCGGCGGTCAGCGTCATTCCGCACAGCTGTGCAAGGCGCTGCTGCTCGTTTTTGACGCGAATCCGGATCAGTTCGTCCTTACATTCCGAAGAAAAGCTCATTCCTGCCTCTTTTCAAACCGTTGTTCGATGTCGTGCGCTTCGTGTACGATATCGCGATGATAGATGCGAACAGCCTGTCCCTTTGCGCGTAAGCGCTTTGCCATCTCCTCCGCAGCCGCGACGGAACGGTGTCTGCCGCCTGTGCATCCGAAACAGACGCGAAGGATATGCTTTTCCTGCTTTTCAAACAGCGGAAGCATATCGAGAATGTTCTGTTCCAGTCGGTCAAAATAGGTCTGCACAAACGGCTGATTAAGCACAAATTCCTGTACTTCCGGATCGAGACCGGACAGATTTCGCATCGAATCGTAATAGAACGGATTCTCGACAAACCGCATGTCGACGACCATATCCGCATCGACGGGCACGCCGCGCTTATAGCCGAAGCTCGACAGCACGACCGCCATCGGCGTATCGTTGAAATCGGGGATCAGGTTTTCGATGAAGGACGAAAAATCCTTAGCCGCGATATCGCTGGTGTCCATGTAGGATAAGGCTTCGTCGCGAATCGCGGAGAGATAGCTGCGTTCCGCGCTCACGCCGGATTCCGCCTCGCCCGCTTCTCCGAGCGGATGGCGCTTTCTCGTTTCGTTATAGCGGCGTTTCAGCACGTCGTCGCGCGCGTCGAGGAACAGGATCGAATACGGGACGTCAATCTTTTTAATCTCCTCCAGAACCATTTCCGGACTTCTTGAAAGAAGGCTTTCGCGCGAATCGATCGTGACCGCCGCATGCTCGATCGGCGGGTTCGCGCTTTTGCACAGCATAATGAACTCCGTAAGCATCGGAGAAGGCAGGTTGTCCACGCAGAAGAAACCGTATTCTTCCAGCGATTTCAGCGCGGTCGATTTTCCCGCGCCGCTCATGCCGGTCACAATCAGCAGCTGCATTTTGGTTCCTCCTTTCCGATTCGCTTGATTTCACACTCCAAAGATACGCCGGTCTGCTCCAGTACCGTTTGCTGCACATACAGGATCAGCCGAGAGATCTCGTGTTCCGTTGCATGACCGTTATTGACGATAAACCCGGCATGCTTCGGCGAAACCTGCGCGTCGCCGATCGCATAGCCTTTCAATCCGCATTGTTCGATCAGTGCGCCTGCAAAGTGTCCTGCCGGCCGCTTGAACGTGCTCCCCGCGGAAGGAACGGTCAGAGGCTGTTTCTCTCTGCGCTTTCGCATACAGTCTTCCATCACCGATACAGCAGTTCCGTCGTCCGGTGAAAGCGCAAACTCGGCTTCCAGCGCGATACATTCCGGAAAAGAGAAAGCGCTTTTGCGATATGAAAGATCGCTGTCGTTGACGTCAACCCATGCATCGACGCCGTCTCGATAGACGCGAATGTGTCTCAGAATCTGTTTGATCTCGCCGCCGTATGCGCCTGCGTTCATGGCGCACGCGCCGCCGACAGAACCCGGAATCCCGGCAAGCCGCTCGAATCCGGACAGGCCGTTCGCAACCGTTTCCCGCGCAAGCTGCATCAGGGACATTCCGCAGCAGACCGTGACGTGCGTTCCGAAATAGATCGGCGGATGCAGCGGCGTATCGAATCGAATCACAAGTCCGTCGTATCCGTCGTCGCTTGCAAGGATGTTCGTGCCTCTGCCGAGCAAAACAAACGGAAAACCGGCTTGTCTGCACAGGTCGATCGCACATTTGAGCGCATCGTAGGATTGCGGGCGCAGCATCAAAGCCGCGTCGCCGCCGACGTGAAAACTCGTCAGTTCGGACAGCGAAACGTGTTCGACGGCGCCGAGCGCAATCAATTCATTCCGGATGCGTGCAAAACTCCATACCATGTATTAAGTATATCAAATAATCTTCCGCGATACAACACCTATCTGCGCAATTCCTCGAAACGTTTTTGAAACCGCGCAAGCGCTTCCGCGTCCCCGTTCCTTGCATTTCGGGCGTCCTTCGCCAAGGCATCGTACTGCTCGTACCACAGGAACGGATCGACCGTTCGGATCGTCTGATACGCCTTGCAAACCGATTTCAGGATCGCTTCCGGCGCGGTATTCCGAACGTCTCTTCGCACAGAAAACAAGCCGAGCGCGGAGAGCTTTTCCTGCGCGGATTCGGAAAGCAGCCATTGAATGAACGACCGAAGAACCTCCGTTTTCTGCGCGTCCGTATCGCGATCGATTCCGATCCAGCAAACCGCGTCGGTGAAGTTGTCGATTGCGTCAAGCTGCGCAGACGCAAATCCGTCCTGATACCGCATCAGATCGCCCGCGCGACGCAGATCAAGGTACAGCGTATCCGCTTTTCGTTCTTCCGCGGTGTCCGCTGCCCCGCCGAGGTATGCCGCAAGAACGTCGTTTGCATAATATGTCTTTTGCGCGGAATCGGTGGGATTCCGCTCGAGCTTGACATACCCCGTATAGCAGTACGGAACGCATCGGTCCGTACAAAACAGCCCTTCTCTGAGATCGCACGTTTCCGTTTCAACGCTTTTCAAAAGATCGGGATACAAAGAACCCGAGAAGAACGAGTACGCATCCGCGCGTCTGCCATGCGTCATTCGTTCCGCGAATGTTTCCTCGCTCATTCCCTCCACGGCGATGCTCGATCCGCGATGCTTCTTTTCGTATTCGTCCGCCCGCTTTTGCAGCCAGCTTGTGAGACTTCCGAGATACGGTCGATGACGCACGATATGATACATCGTAACGATACCGCGGTACCGGTTCGTATCGCGGACAAACCGCGTATCGACAAACTGCTGCTTTGCACCGGAGACCAAATACTTCGGCGTAAACAGCAGAAACAGAACAAGGATGACGCACAGAACGGTTTTATAGATTTTCATGCTGTAAGGTATTCGACAAAAGACGAGCGTAATCAAGAAAGCTTGTCCGCTTTTGCAGAAGAACGCAAAGCGGATACGGCGAATATGTATAGGAACCCAAATCGGAGGTATGTCTATGGAATTGAATGCGCAAAAGCGCGGTCAGCGGCTGTTCGTGCAGCTTGCAGGCGAATTGGATCATCACAGTGCGGAGCAGACGCGGATCATGCTCGATACGCTGCTTCGCGATATCACGGTGCGGGAGCTGATTCTCGATCTCTCCGGCATGAGCTTTATGGACAGCGCAGGACTCGGCGTGATCCTCGGCAGATTCCGCAAGCTGTCGATGCGGGGAGGCAAGCTTGTCGTGAAAGGCATGAATGCGTCCGTCGACCGGATCTTTCAGATGTCCGGCTTGTATGCGATCGTAGAACGGCAGTAGGAGGCGCGTATGTATAACGAAATGGAAATCCGGTTTTTATCGCTGTCCGGCAACGAAGGGTTTGCCCGTGCCGTCGCGTCCGCCTTTGCGTCGCAGATGAATCCGAGTATCGAAGCGCTGTCCGATATCCGCACCGCCGTGTCGGAGGCCGTGACAAACGCCATCATTCACGGGTATGAACAAAGGGACGATCGTCTCGTCTGCATGCAGATGACGATCGACAACGACCTGCTGACCGTCACGGTACGCGACGACGGATGCGGAATCGACGACATCGAGCTTGCTCGAAAGCCGTTCTATACTTCCAAACCCGAACTGGAACGATCCGGTATGGGGTTCTCCGTCATGGAAGCATTCATGGACACGGTTTCGATCGTCTCCGAACCGCATAAGGGCACGACGATCACGATGCAGAAGCGCATCCGGCATGGAACCTGATCGTCTTGACTTTGCATCCGACGTTCTTGCGGCACAGCGCGGCGACGCCGTTGCCGAGCAAAGGCTTGTTACGGACAATCTGCCGCTTGTAACTGCGATCGCAAAGCGTTTTCTGAACCGCGGTGTGGAAATGGACGACCTCAGACAGCTCGGTTCGATCGGATTGCTGAAAGCGATCAGGCGCTTCGATGTCAGCCTGAACGTCTGTTTCTCCACCTATGCAGTTCCGCTGATTGCGGGCGAAATCAAACGTTTTTTGCGCGACGACGGTATGATCAAGTTCTCAAGGAGCGCAAAGCAGCTGGCCGCCGCGGTTTCCGCCGCGCTTCAGGAGGAACCGGAGCTTTGCATCGACGCTCTTGCGGATCGGCTCAACGTCACGCCTGAGGATCTTGCCGTTGCTGCCGCGAGCGCAACGGCCGTCGCTTCGCTGGACGAGCCGCTTTCGGAGGACGGAGAGAGCCGATTTGAGCGCGTCGGCACCGACACGCAGGAAGATACGTGCGTGCAAAAGCTTTCGCTTGACGCTGCGATCAGGCATTTGTCACAGCGTGAACAGCTGCTGATCAGACTGCGTTACCGGGAGGAAAAGACGCAGGCGGAAGTCGGCAAGATTCTCGGCGTTTCGCAGGTGCAGATTTCGAGAATGGAAAAAAAGATCCTGTCCGCGCTGCGTGACAGGATGCAGGATCAATGATTGTCCTTCGGGGTGATCGCTTTTTCTTCGCCCCGAAGCAGACGTTTGATGTTGTCTTTGTGCCGGAAAAGCAGCAGCGCAACGACAGGCAGCACAAAGAACAGCTGATAGACGTCGACAAAGCCCGTGAGCCAGGCGATATAGGTGCTGATCAGATAGATGATCGATGTCAGGATCGAAACGAGCGAAACGCGCTTCCAAAGCAAAAAGATCACAACCGCAAGCACGGTGGAAATCAGCGCCGTCTGCCACGAGATGCACCACATCATGGCGAACGCCGAAGCCGCGCCTTTGCCGCCGCGGAACTGATACAGCACCGGATAGCAATGCCCAAGAACGACTGCTGCGGTCGAGATATAGCCGCCTAACAGAATGGACACCGTTTCGTCCGCCGCATTGAGTCCCATGAGCTTTGCGATCAATCTGCCGATGAAGAATGCGGCGACGCACTTCCCCGCGTCTCCGATGAAGGTGATCAGACCGTAGTACTTTCCGTAGACGCGGATCATGTTCGTCGTTCCGGCGTTGCCGCTTCCGTAGAGGCGCACATCATCGCGGAACCGCAGACGGCTGACAATCAGCGCGGTCTGTACGTTTCCGAGAAAATAGCCGACAAGTGCGACGGCGATGATGGCGTAACCGTTCCAGTCACCGATCATCTGAATCGTTACTCCTCCCGTGTACGCGTCCGGAACAGGATGCGAATCGGCGTGCCCGTAAAGCCGAAGGTCTTTCTGAAATAGTTGTCGAGATACCTCTCGTACGAGAAGTGTACCAGTGTCGAGTCATTGACGAAGATCACAAACGTAGGCGGCTGAACGGAGACCTGCGTAGCATAGTAGATCTTCAGCCGTCTGCCGTTCTGCGTCGGCGGCTCGCTCATCGACACCGCCTCATTGACCACGTCGTTGAGCGTACCGGTGGAGATACGGCGCGTACTCTGCGCATAGACCTCCTCCACGAGTTCGAGCACGCGGTTCACGCGCTGTCCGCTCTTGGCGCTGATGAACAGGAACGGGACATAGCTCATGAAGGCGAGATCGACCTCCATATCCTTCTTGAACTTGTCCATCGTATGGGTATCCTTTTCGATAAGGTCCCACTTGTTCACGATCACAACAGACGGCTTGCCCTCCTCGTGCACAAATCCCGCAATCTTGACGTCCTGTTCGGACAAGCCCTGTTCGGCGTCGCAGACAAACAGCACCACGTCCGCTCTGCGCACGGCGGCAAGCGAACGGATGACGCTGTACCGCTCGATGCTCTCATCCTCGATCGCGCGTTTTCTGCGGATGCCCGCGGTATCGATCAGGATGTAGTTCCGGTCGTTCTTTGTAAACGGTGTGTCGATCGCGTCGCGTGTCGTGCCCGGAACGTCCGAAACGATCACGCGTTCTTCGCCGAGCAGCGCGTTTGTCAGACTGGATTTGCCGACATTCGGTTTGCCGACGATTGCAATCTGGATACAGGTTTCCTGCTCGTCTTCGCCGACGTTCGGGAAGTCCGCGCAGATCGCGTCAAGCAGATCGCCGAGACCGATCCCCTGTCCTGCCGACACGATATACGGCTCGCCGAGACCAAGCTCATAAAACTCGTAGATCGCTTCGTGATACTTCGGCGCATCAAGCTTGTTGACCGCGAGCACAACCGGTTTGTTGCAGCGGCGCAGCATTGCGGCAACCTCCTGATCCGCGGCGGTCATGCCCTCTCTGCCGTCGACGAGAAACAGAATGACGTCCGCCGTCTCGATCGCAAGCTCCGCCTGACGGCGCATCTGCACCGCGATCTTGTCCTCGCTTGCCGGTTCGATGCCGCCGGTATCGATCAGCGTGAATTGCTTGTCAAGCCATTCCGCGTCGCCGTAGATGCGATCGCGCGTGACGCCGGGCGTGTCTTCTACGATCGAGACGCGCTTGCCGATCAGGCGGTTGAACAATGTGGATTTTCCGACGTTCGGTCTTCCGACGATCGCCACCAAAGGTTTTGCCATAGTTTACTCCTCAAACAGTTCAGAAATGAGTTCCGTTCCGTCACGGAACGAACGGATCGAAACCCGTAACGCCCGTTCGACATCGGACAGTGTCATGCCGTCCAGAAAGACGTTTTCCGTTTCCCGCAGCATGTTGTGCGGAATCAGCAGCGGATCGGACAGCGGTTTGTCCTGCAGCTCGTCGATCAGGTCTCTGCCGGTCACCAAACCGGCGACATGCACGTTTCCGCCGAACCACCGGTTCGGAATCGGATAGGTTGTGACATGTATCCGGTATGCTTCCAGACACCTGTAAAGCTCGCGAAAGAACGGGTTTGCTGCCGTGCCGCCCGCGATCGAAACGTGTTTTTCGTGCGAAAGCGGCGTCCGTTCGGAAAGCGCATAGTGGAAGTCCTCTTCAAACATCCGCAAAAGACCGACTCCGTTTTCGATCTGCTCGTATTCCTCGTACGCTTCCGCCTCCGGCAGAGGCAGATTCGCGTTCAAGTACCATTCATCCGACAGAAACACGAGCCGCGTGCCGAACTCGGAAAGGCATTTCGCTTGCCACGGTTCGACCTGCCGAATGACGGCTTCGCTCTGCTTGCTGTCGAACGTTTCAAGCGGATACAAGCCCTCTCGGAACTTCGTTACGCCGACCGGAACGATCGCAATCGATGCGCAAGCCGGTGCGAGCGAGCAAAGGTCTGACAGTGTCTGTTCAAGAATCGCTCCGTCGTTCAGATTCCGGCACAGCACGATCTGTGTATGAAAGTGCAAGCCCGCTTCTTTGAGCGCTGACAGCCGTTCCATGATGCGGCCCGCGCTGGGATTGCGCATGATCTTCGTGCGGATCGCCGGATCGGTCGCATGCACCGAAACGTAGATCGGACTGACGCGGCGTTCGATGATACGCGAAAACTCGGCGTCGTCAACATTCGTCAGCGTCACATAGTTGCCCATAATGAACGACATGCGCCAGTCGTCGTCTTTGACGTTCAGACTGCTCCGGACGCCTTTCGGCATCTGGTCGATAAAGCAGAACAGGCAGTGATTTTTGCAGGTCTGCATCCGGCTCATCAGCGTCGTTTCGAAACAAAGCCCGAGCGGCTCGTATTCGTCCTTTCGAAGAAAGACTTCAAACGGCTGACGCTCGCGTTCCAAGGACAGCTTCAGCACGCGCTCCGCCGTCAGCTTCTCGTAATCGATGAGATCGAGAACCGGAATGTCGTTGATGCGATACAGGACGTCGCCCGTGCGAACGCCCTTGCGTTCGGCAGGCGAACCGTGCTCCACAAACGTGATCGGTTGTCCCATAGCGCATACTCTCATAAAAACACCATACCACAAATGGAATCGTTTTGCAAGCATGGGAAAACGGTAACGAGATTCGCGCTGAAGCTGTCGATCCGTCCTGTTTTGCGAATCAATTACCGTGTTTACAGGTAAACCGTCTTATGATAAAATACGCATACGGAAATGTATGCAAGGATGTGATCGAATGAAAAAGTGGTGTCAGGCGCTGCTGTTCTATGCCGGATTCCCGATCGTTTCGGTTGTCGGATGGCTTCTTCTGATTTTCGTCGAAACATATACAGCCGGCTGGCTGATGACGGGCATGATCCCTCTCTGTACCGTAATGCTCTATGTTCTTCTGCGCAAAAAGCTCTCGCTTCGTTTCGCCGCAAAATGCAATGCCGTCATTCTGATCGTTCTGTCCGTATGCTTGGCGGTATCGCTCTTTATCAGCACCGGGTCCGTACGCGGCACTTCTTTTACGGTTTTTCGTATTATGACTTTCCCGTTCTTGATTCCTTCTTTCGTTATGGGATTAAGCGATGAAATGCTCCCCTGCTTTATCGCGATCTTTCTGACGTATACCGCCGCGATGATCGCATGCATGATTCTGATGCGAACGCAAAATGATGCTTCCGAACCCGATTCCAACCCGGTTTATTGCAAGGTGCTTCCCTATCTCGTTACGTTCGGCGTTGTGCTGCTTTGCGGTGCGTTCAGTCTCAAGTTCTATTTCAACCGTCCCGAAGTGCGTTACGCCGGTCACGGCTTCGATTATATGAACGGATACTCCAGTACGGATTTCACCGACTATACCGTATACAGCGAACACTCCAAGCTGGTTACGCTCGATCATAAACCGGATTTCGTTATTGAGAATGAGAACGACATGCCAGTGATGGACGGCGCGGAAGCGTGCTATCCGCTGTATGCCGCAGTCGCAAAAGCGGTGTATCGTGATATCGATACGATCGAGTCGAATGCGAGAGAGACGGATGCGCAGTATACGAACGGGAAAATCGTTTCCTTTACCAATACCGTCAAAGGCTTCAGCCGGTTGTTGGACGGCGAGATCGACCTGCTTTTCGGCGCGAGGCCTTCAAAGGATCAGCTTGCATCGGCGGAATCCGAAGGGATTGCTCTGACCGTGACGCCGATCGGCCGCGAGGGTTTCGTCTTCTTTGTCGAGGAGGACAATCCGGTCGACAACATCACGTCTGATCAAGTCCGCGCCATCTATCACGGAGAGATCACCAACTGGAAAGAAGTCGGCGGAAAGGATCAGAAGATCAAAGCGTTCCAGCGGCCGCAGAATTCCGGCTCGCAATCCATGATGGAATACTTCATGGGCGATATTTCCCTGAGGGAACCGGATACCTATGAAATCATCGGCGGGATGCTGGACGTTATTCAAAGAGTTGCGCAATATGCAAACGAGGACGGCGCATTGGGCTATTCCTTCCGTTATTTTATCGAAGGACTCAATCAGGAGAAGGGAGTCAAGCTGCTGTCGATCGACGGGGTTGCGCCGACCTTGGAAAACATCGAAAACGGAAGCTATCCGCTGACGGTCGCTCTTTGTCTGATTACCCGCACAGACGATTCGAAACCGAATGTGCAAAGGATGATCGACTTCATGCTATCGGAGGACGGACAGGAGCTTGTCAGAAAAACCGGCTACGCGGGGCTGCGTCAAAAGAATTGATTCGGACCTATTCGATCCTTTTCAAAAGGGACTGCATCTTTTCACGATGCAGTCCCTTTCATTTGATTGGGTTCGATTATTTCGCTTCCTTGATCGCTGCCTGCGCTGCCGCAAGACGTGCGATCGGCACGCGGAACGGCGAGCAGGAGACGTAGTCGAGACCGATCTCGTGGCAGAATTCCACGGAGGACGGATCGCCGCCGTGTTCGCCGCAGATACCGAGCTCGAGGTTCGGACGCGCTTGCTTGCCGAGCTTGACCGCCATCTTCATGAGCTTGCCGACGCCGTCCTGATCGAGACGCGCGAACGGATCGGACTCGTAGATCTTGGTGTCGTAGTATGCGCCGAGGAACTTGCCCGCGTCGTCGCGGCTGAAGCCGAACGTCATCTGCGTCAGGTCGTTGGTGCCGAAGCAGAAGAACTCCGCATCCTTTGCGATCTCATCCGCGGTCAGGCAGGCGCGCGGGATCTCGATCATCGTACCGACCTGATACTTGAGGTCGATGCCGGAATTCCTGATCTCCTCGTCCGCAACGGCAACGACGACGTCGCGCACAAAGCGGAACTCCTTCGGTTCGCCGACGAGCGGAATCATGATCTCGGGGACCATGTTCCATTCCGGATGCTTCTTCTGGACGTTGATCGCCGCACGGATGACCGCCTTGGTCTGCATCTTGGCGATCTCCGGATAGGTGACCGTCAGACGGCAGCCGCGATGACCCATCATCGGGTTGAACTCATGCAGCGCCGCAATGATCGTCTTGATCTGCTCGACGGTCTTGCCCTGCGTTTCGGCAAGCAGCTGGATGTCCGCTTCTTCGGTCGGAACGAACTCGTGAAGCGGCGGATCGAGGAAGCGGATGACGACGGGATAACCGTCCATCGCCTCGTAGATCGCTTCGAAGTCGCCCTGCTGCATCGGGAGGAGCTTGTTGAGTGCGTTCTCGCGCTCTTCCACGGTGTCGGAGCAGATCATTTCGCGGATCGCCGCGATACGGTCGCCGTCAAAGAACATATGCTCCGTACGGCAGAGACCGATACCCTCCGCGCCGAGCTCGCGCGCTTTCTTTGCGTCGCGCGGGGTGTCTGCATTGGTGCGCACGTGCAGTCTTCTGAACTTGTCCGCCCAGCCCATGATGCGGCCGAATTCGCCCGCGATCTCCGCGTCGACGGTCGGGATGATGCCGTCATAGATGCAGCCGGTGGAACCGTCGATCGACAGCCAGTCGCCCTCGTGATATTCCTTGCCCGCAAGAACGAAGCGCTTGTTCTCTTCGTCCATCGCGATCTCGGAGCAGCCGGATACGCAGCAGGTGCCCATGCCGCGCGCGACAACCGCCGCGTGAGACGTCATGCCGCCGCGAACGGTCAGGATGCCCTGCGCCGCCTTCATGCCCTCGATGTCCTCCGGAGAGGTCTCAAGACGGACGAGAAGGACCTTTTCACCGCGCGCTTTCCACGCCTTTGCGTCCTCTGCGGAGAAGACGATCTTGCCGCAGGCAGCGCCCGGAGAAGCCGCAAGCGCTCTTGCCACCGGCGTTGCCGCTTTGATGGCCTTTGCGTCGAACTGCGGATGGAGCAGCGTGTCGAGGTTTCTCGGATCGATCATGGCAACCGCTTCCTGCTCGGTGCGCATACCCTCGTCGACGAGGTCGCATGCGATCTTGAGCGCCGCCTTTGCGGTGCGCTTGCCGTTACGCGTCTGCAGCATGTACAGCTTGCCGTGCTCGACTGTGAACTCCATATCCTGCATGTCGCGGTAGTGACCTTCGAGGATCTTGCAGACTTCGTTGAACTGCTTGAACGCTTCGGGGAACTTCTGCGCCATCTCTGCAATGTGCATCGGCGTGCGGACGCCCGCAACGACGTCTTCGCCCTGCGCATTCGTCAGGAACTCGCCGAACAGACCTTTTTCGCCGGTTGCCGGATCACGCGTGAACGCAACGCCGGTGCCGCAGTCGTCGCCCATGTTGCCGAACGCCATGGACTGTACGTTGACGGCGGTACCCCAGGAATACGGGATGTCGTTGTCGCGGCGATAGACGTTTGCACGCGGGTTGTCCCACGAACGGAAGACGGCTTTGATCGCCTCGAACAGCTGTACCTTCGGATCGCTCGGGAAGTCCTCGCCGATCTTTTCTTTATATTCAGCCTTGAACTGATTAGCGAGCTCCTTGAGATCGTCCGCGGTCAGATCGACGTCCTGCTTGACGCCCTTCTGTGCCTTCATGCGATCGATCAGAACCTCGAAATACTTCTTGCCTACTTCCATGACGACGTCGGAGAACATCTGAATGAATCTCCTGTAGCAGTCCCATGCCCAGCGCGGGTTGTTGGACTTCTTTGCGATGACTTCGACAACTTCTTCGTTGAGACCGAGGTTCAGGATGGTGTCCATCATGCCGGGCATCGAAGCGCGGGCGCCGGAACGAACGGAAACGAGAAGCGGATTCTCGTGATCGCCGAACTTCTTTCCGGTGATCGCTTCCATCTTTTCGATGTACTCCATGATCTGCGCCTGGATCTCGGGGTTGATCGTACGTCCGTCCTCATAGTACTGCGTGCAGGCTTCCGTCGTGATGGTAAAGCCCTGCGGTACCGGAAGACCGAGGTTGGTCATTTCAGCGAGGTTTGCGCCTTTGCCGCCCAAAAGGTTGCGCATCTCCGCGTTGCCTTCGCTGAACAGGTATACATACTTCTTTGACACAGTTGATTCCTCCTAACTGTTTTTTAACAATTTATTATACCGTGCAATTAAAAAGGATGCAAGAAAAATCTTGCATCAACCGTAAAAAAACTGTCGGTTCCTAAAGCAACTGATCGAGAAGCGCGATTGCTTTGTCGTTTTCGCCGAGCATTTTCGCACAGGTATTTCTGAGAATCACCGAAAGCTCGCGCCGCAATTCGTCCTTCAGAACGACGCGCACAAGCTCCTCATGCGAGAGCAGCAGGATTCGCCGCATCGCCTCCAGCGCAAGCTTCGACACCTGCTTTCCGCCGTGCGGACATGCGCCGCAAACGACGCCGCCTGCTTCCGCGGAATAGTACAGAACCGGATCCTGTCTTACGTCGCGGCGGCAGATTGCGCACCGCGTCAGCGACGGACGGTATCCCGCGTGATCGACAAAATGCATCATGTATGCAATCAACAGGTCCTTCGGTTCGTCGTCCGTGTATGCCAGATAGGACAGAATATGATACAGCAGCGAAAACAGCTCCCGGTCGGCGGATTCGTGTTCGATCACCGCGTTTGCAAGCTGCGTCGCCGCGGACGCCGCCATGAAACGGTCGACGTCCTCGCGAAGCGGATAAAAGGTTTCCTGAATCTCGCAGCCGTTGACCGTGCTGCGGTCGTTCTGCGTGAACAGTTCGAATTCGCCGAACACAAACGGCTGCGCGCAGGCAAGCAGCGGCGCGGTCGGCTTGCGGCAGTTGCGTGCCTTGCAGTCGATCCGTCCGCGCTCCGCAGAGAACAGCGTCAGCATTCTGTCGTTGTCGCGATAGTCGGCATAACCCGTTACGATCGCCCGGATGCATTCGGTGGGCATTCTGTTTGTTTCGCTCTTCTATAGGCAAGATAATCCTCTACCCTGCCGGATTCCGTAAACCGTTTCCATTTGTTCTGCGCATCGTTTTTCATGTCGTTAGCATGTGCAGATTTGCATGAAAAACACGCAGTGACTCGATCAATCGTCTCGATAGCCGAGCTCGTTCAGCATCTGCTGGCGGTTGCGCCAGTCCTCCTTGACCTTGATCCAGATCTGCAGATTGACGCGGACGCCGAGCAGCCATTCGATGTCCTTTCGCGCTTCCGTACCGATGCGCTTGAGCATCTTGCCGCCCTTTCCGATGATGATGCCCTTATGGCTCTCCCGCTCGCAGTAGACGGTTGCCCACACGTCCATGAGATCGCCTTCCGGACGCAGTTCCATCCTGTCGATGCCGACACCGATGCCGTGCGGAATCTCGTCCCTCAGAAGCTGCAGCGTTTTTTCGCGGATCATTTCCGCGCAGATCACACGCTCCGGCTGATCGGTGACCATATCCTCGGGGAAATACTGCGGACCTTCGGTGAGATACCCTTTGAGCAGTTCTTCCAGTTCGTCGATGTTGTCGCCGTTCTTTGCGGAGATCGCAAGGACCGTGTCGAATCCTGCCTGCGCAATCTTCTCGCGCGCGTCCGCCATCTGCGCCGCGCTTGCCGCGTCGCATTTGTTGATCAGAACGATCACGGGCGAACGCTCGTTCTTCAGAATGCGCATAACGTCCGCGTCGCGATCCCGCACGCTGTTGAGTGCATCGACGACAAACAGGATCGCTTCGGTATCCTGCGAGGCGTCCTCGGCGACCTTCTGCATGTACTCGCCGAGCTTGCTTCTCGGCTTGGTCATGCCGGGCGTGTCGAGAAAGATCATCTGATAGTCTTTCCGCGTCAATACGCCCGTGATGCGGTTGCGCGTCGTCTGCGCACGGTCGGTCACGATTGCGATCTTCTGTCCGACAAGGCGGTTGATCAGCGTGGATTTTCCGACGTTCGGACACCCGACGATGCTGAAAAAACCGCTTTTGTAGCCTTCGCGATTCATAGCAGGTCCTTCGGTCCGAAGCGATGTGGCATCATCTGATCGAGCGTTTCCGTGACGACTTCGCTGCCGTCGCGGTTGGACGTAATGATAACAAATTCGTCGTCGCAGAATTCGGACATCACCTGACGGCAAACGCCGCACGGGAATGCGGGCAGATCGCCCGATCCGATGATCGCGATTGCGGAAAACTCGCGCACGCCGTCGAAAACCGCTTTGAAGAATGCCGTTCGTTCCGCGCAGATCGTCGGCGTAAACGAGGCGTTTTCGATATTGCAGCCCTGATAAACTCTGCCGTCCTTTGTCAGCAGCGCCGCTCCGACGGCGTAATTGGAGTACGGCGAATAGGAGCGGCCGCGCGCTTCCGTCGCAAGCCGCAGAAGTTCCGATTGCATTTCCTGTCCGATCATCTTGTCACCCCTATGCTGTCTAAGATTGCGGTTTGTCTTTTGCGCATTGCGCGCTCGTCCGGTTCCGTCATGTGGTCGTATCCCAGAAGGTGCAGCACGCCGTGCACCGCAAGGAACGAAAGCTCGCGTTCCAGAGAATGTCCGTATTCCTCCGCCTGCTCCTTTGCACGCGCATAACAGATCATGATATCGCCGAGGTATCCGTCTGCGGAAAGCGAGATCTCGCCCTCCCACGCCGGAAACGTCAGAACATCGGTTACGCGGTCGACGTTGCGAAAGTCGCGATTGAGCGTTTGAATGCGTTCCGGCGTGTCGATCAAAATTGTCAGATCGCCTTCCCGCCCTTCAAAATCCAGCGCCGCCTGCGCTGCGCGTTCGATGCCTGTCCGCTCGCGCTCGTCGATCGGGATCGTCTCCGAGATTACGTCAATCATCGCGGCGCTCCTTTGCATGCGCGTTTTCGTGCCGTTCGTATGCCTGAATGATGCGCTGCACCAGTTCATGCCGCACGACGTCCTTATGCGTCAGCTTGATCACGGAGATGCCTTCCACGCCGTCGAGCACGTGAATGGCGTGCACGAGACCGCTCTTCTTCTCCTTCGGCAGATCGATCTGCGTCACGTCGCCGGTGACGACGATGCGGCTTCCCTCGCCGAAACGCGTCAGGAACATTTTCATTTGCTCGATCGAGCAGTTCTGCGCTTCGTCAAGAATAATGAAAGCATTGTTCAGCGTACGGCCGCGCATGTATGCCAGCGGCGCTACTTCGATGGCGCCGCGTTCCATCAGCTGTTTGTATGTCTCGAGGCCGAAAAACTCCTGCAGCGCGTCGTAGAGCGGTCTCAGATACGGATCGACCTTGTTCTGCAGATCGCCCGGCAAAAAGCCGAGCTTCTCGCCCGCTTCCACGGCGGGGCGCGTTAGGATGATGCGCTCGACCTCCTTATTCTTGAACGCGACGACCGCCATCGCTACCGCAAGATACGTCTTGCCGGTACCGGCGGGACCGACGCCGAACACGAGTTCGTGCGATTTCAGCGCCTGCACATAGCGTTTCTGACCGAGCGTTTTGCACTTGACCTGTTTGCCGCGGTTCGTCAGCGCAACGACGTCGCCCATAATCTGCGAAATCAGCTCGGCATTGCCTTCCTTGGCAAGATCGATCGCATAGCGAATTCTGCCCCTGTTGATCGGCTCGCCCTTGCGCTGCATGTCCAGCAGCTTTTCCAGAACGGTTTTGCACAGCGCGACCTGTTCTTCGTCGCCCTCGATCGCAATTCCGTCGTTGTGAATGCGAAGCCGTACGCCGGTTTCCTCTTCAAAAACGGCAAGGTTTTCATCAAAGACGCCGAATAAACCGATGGAGTCCTCCATCGACTCGAGTTCGATGCGTCCGATCGCTTTTCCTTGCTCATCCGTCATTCGGGTATTCCTCCGTTCTTCCGATGTTTTCTTCCGCCGTGACAATCACGACGGCTGTCTTTGTTCCGTTCGTCATATGAATCGTTCCGTACTGATTCAGGATCACGGCATCTTTCGGAACCATGTCCAATGCCGCTTCCCTTGCGTTTGCAAGCGCGATCTGCTCCGCTTCCTCGTCCGAAACCGTTCGCTCGCGGATCACGACTTCCTGCGTCAAAATCCGATCGCAGTAGGTCGGAAGTCCGTATCCGACCGGAATCGTTTCCGTCCGCGTGATCCGGTACCGTTCAAACTCCGGCTGCGATCTCAGGATCGTCAAGTCTCCGATCCGAAGCGCGCGGATACAGCCCGTTCGTTCCGTCAAAACCGCTTCCGTGATCGTATTGCACAGCTCGCATTCTGCTTCGTAACGCACCGCAGCGCAAACGGTGCCGTTCGCCCATGTCTGATAGGATGCGTCCTTGCGGATCACGGTTCCGGAGATCAAAACGTCTCCTTTGTGTACCGTATCGCCGATCTTGACGCGTGCCTGTCCGCGTGTGACCAGGACATTCGTGATGATGCCGTCGCGGTCCGCAACGATGTCGCTCGGAACGGTCTGCGCGTGTTTCTCTGACTCCGGCAGCGCTTCCACCACGCTGACCTTGAGCGTGATGCCTTCCCTGTCGAGCCCGATCCATGCCGCGTCGTGTATCCGCACCGAAAGATCGTTTGCCGCCGTGATCAGCACCGGTCCTTTCGGACGCGCGCCGATCCGGATTCCGTGTTCCTTCAATAGATCCGAAAGCTCCGCGCGGTCGATCGTCTCGATCCCTTCGAACCGGATCAGCCAGATGCGCTGCGAAAACAGGAACAGCCCGATCAGTACGGCAGCTGTGCCGATCCACAGGACCGGACGTTTTCGAATCCGCTGAAGAAGAAACGGAAAACCGTGCCGTTCGAGGATGCGGATGCGAACCGGCAGTCCGTGTTTCAGCGCATGCAGGCGAAAAAAGCCTTTGACGTCCGTTTCAAAGCGGATACTGCCTGCGCGCCCCTCACGGAGACCGCGGACGCGAACGCCGTTTTCAGACATCCTGCGCAGCAGACGGGCAAGCGACATGCCCTCTGCCTGCAGTATAACATACCCTTTCAAAAAATGCCACATGAACTTTTATCCTCAAAGCAAACCGATCGGATATCGCCGCGAATCAGCGCGCGCGTTTCGGTCAACCGGTCCAACGTAAGCCCGCTGCCGGAAACCGCCACAATGCCCTGTTCGCAAAGAAAGCGAACCGTTTCGCTGTCGTAGCGCAGGATGCCGCGATGCTGTTCGATCAAAAGATCCTCTCCGCCGATCCATCGGATCGCGATCAGGTGCGGATCGAGGTCCTGCGGCAGCTCGAGTGCGCGCAGAACTCTGTGCATGATTTTATGTTTCTTTTTCATGAAATATCGTATGCGAAACGACCGGCTTTCCATACAAAAAACCGCACGGTTTGCTTCGTGCGGCTTTCATCATATGACAAACCATCCTGTTTCGTGTTTTGGGGAGAACGATCCGACACTCTCAAAGAACGCGACTAGCGGATCGATGTTTCGGTAGACGTCGGACGTCACGGTGGAAACCGGCGACGGCATGGCGAATTCCGCGACCACGCGATCCTCGAACGGCATCCACGATTCGTCGATATACGGTCTCAAAAGGTTTTCCGACTGCGGATCGTCGGCGAGAATCAGCGTAAACACGTCGTCGTCCTCAACCGACAGTCCGGAGCTGTATTCGAGATACCCGAGCGGCATGGCGGGATTCATGGTATTTAGCAGATACGAAAGCCCGTGCAGTGAATAGATCGGCGTTTCTCCGATGATGCGGCTTGCGTAATCGGTCAACCACGCGCGAAGTTCCGCGCCGCGCACGATCATCAGCGTATATCGCGGCAGCTCGGCTTTGATTGCGCACAGATCGCGGTAGCGGATCGGTCCCGCGTTCCAGCCCTTGCATTTCATATACGGATACGCGATCGAAACCAAAGTAGACGGCAGATCGATGTCGCTGTTCTGAATCCAGTGATTCGCTGCCCAGATCTGCATTTCGTGCAGCAGCTCCATGATATCGGTCATGCCGAGCGTTTCGGGCGAAGACGGCTCGATGCGCGTGGTGAGCGTGCCGACCTGCGCGTCCATCATTTCCGACATCGCGTTGACATACGGTCGTATCTGTTTTTTCAGTTCTTCATCCGGCGGATAGGACCGGATATCGACGGATTCGGTCAAAAATGCGAGCGTTCCGTTTGTACGGCGTGCGACCGAGAGCTTCAATGCGGTTTCCGCGCCGTCCGGCAGCGAGATGACCGGAACCTCATGTCCTCTGCCGTCCGCAGCAAGACGTATGCCGCTTCCCTCGCTGTGCGATACGAGCACCATATCGACGTCCGTAATCTGCCTCAAAAAGCTGCGGATCGAGTCGTTCTCGCCGTGCGATTCGTCGTTCTCCACATTGCCGCAGTACAGCAGGATCGTGAGATCGCATTTACCTTTCAGTTCGGCTTTGAACGATTCGTAGCAGGAAAGCGCGTCCGAAATCTGCACCTCATCATACGGATCCGCAAGACCGGATTCCACAATGCCGATCAGTCCGACGCGCAGGTTCTTGTCTTCCGATTGCGGGACTTCAAGGATGCGATACGGCAGAATATCGTTCCACGGCGCCGGATCCGGATCGGTGATCAGCGGATAGACCTTCGAAAGATTCGAGCCGAGCACGGCAATGCCCTCCGCCGTCATGGCGTCCATATCGTTTCGGATCATTTGCGACTGCCGCGTGACAGCCTCCGTGCCTAGAAGGACGGCGTTGTAACCGAGATTCATGAAAATGCGCGTCATGGGACCGACGCGTTTGTTCGTATACTCGGTGTATTCGTCGGCAATCGCGCTGCCGAACAGCGAACCGCCCGCGTCGATCAGTACGACATTCGGATCCTTCTGCCGTTCTTCTTTGAGGAACGTGGCGAGGTTGAGCGCCGAGCAAGAGCCGTTCGCTTCCTCGGTATTGGAGCCCCATGCATTGCCGCGCAGATCGGATGTGACGATCATCGATAGATTCCATTGCGTACTCGGACGGTCCTCCTGCACGACGACGGCGCCGAGGATCAGCGTCGCGTCGTATGAGGTGATTTCGCCGTCGCCGTCAAAGTCCGCTCTGCTGCGCTGCGCAGCGTCGAGGTTCTGGAAATGCGCAAGGTATCGTGTGATCAGGTTCGCGTCCTGCGGCGTCAGCTCGCCGTCGCCGTCGACGTCGCCGATCAGAACGGTATCCGCGAACGAAAACGATCCTGCCGGAATGCTCAGCAGAATGCACAGAAGCAATATTACTGTGACACGGATCGTCTTTTTCACGGTTTTCGTCCCAATCGATTTTGGTTTATTATATCGCAGTCAAAGCGGAAAATCAAGGTTTGACGTCCCCTGTAAAAAGAAAGGGGCTCCTTTCGGAGTCCCTCTGCAGTCATATTCGGATCAATACATGCCGCCCATGCCTGCGCCGCCCATGTCGGGCGCCGCGGGTTCGGGTTTCGGAATGTCCGCAACGATGCTCTCGGTCGTAAGAACCATCGCCGCAACCGATGCCGCGTTCTGCAGTGCGCAGCGCGTGACCTTCGTCGGATCGACGATGCCCTTTTCGGTCATGATGCCGTAGGTGCCGGTTGCCGCGTCATAGCCGTATCCGAGCGTGCCTTCGCGGCGGATGTTCTCGATGATGACAGAGCCTTCGACGCCCGCGTTCTTCGCGATCTGGCGAACCGGCTCTTCGAGCGTACGAAGCACGATCTGCATACCGGTCTTCTTATCGCCGGTCTCATTCTCCGCAAGCTTTCTGACGCGATCCGCAACGGACAGCAGTGCAACGCCGCCGCCGGGGACGATGCCCTCTTCGACCGCCGCACGGGTTGCATTCAGCGCATCCTCCATGCGGAGCTTCGAATCCTTCATCTCGACTTCGGTTGCCGCGCCGACCGCAATCACCGCAACGCCGCCCGCGAGCTTTGCAAGACGCTCCTGCAGCTTTTCCTTGTCGTAATCGGACGTGGTTTCCTCGATCTGTGCGCGGATCGACTTGACGCGCGCCTGAATCTCGGCGGGATCGCCCGCGCCTTCGACGATGACGGTCTTTTCCTTGTTGACCTTGACCTGCTTCGCAACGCCGAGCTGATTCAGCTGGGTTTCCTTGAGGTCCATGCCGAGTTCGTCGGAAATGACCTGACCGCCGGTGAGGATCGCGATATCCTGCAGCATCGCCTTGCGTCTGTCGCCGAAGCCCGGCGCCTTGACCGCAACGCAGGTGAACGTGCCGCGCAGCTTATTGATGACGAGCGTTGCAAGCGCTTCGCCTTCGACATCCTCTGCGATGATCAAAAGCTTTCTGCCGGCCTGTGCAATCTGCTCGAGGACCGGAAGGATCTCCTGGATGTTGCTGATCTTCTTTTCGGTGATGAGGATGTACGGATTGTCGAGAACCGCTTCCATCTTGTCGGTATCGGTCGCCATGTATGCGGAGCAGTATCCGCGGTCGAACTGCATGCCTTCGACGATGTTGAGCTCCGTCTTCATGGTCTTGCTCTCTTCGATCGTGATGACGCCGTCCTTGCCGACCTTCTCCATTGCGTCCGCAATCATCTTGCCGACGGTTTCATCGCTTGCGGAGATTGCCGCAACCTGCTCGATCGCATGCTTGGAGCCGACCGGAACGGAGAGTTCCTTGAGCCCTTCGACCGCTTCGTTGACCGCCGCTTCGATGCCGCGCCGCAGAACCATCGGGTTTGCGCCCGCCGCAACGTTTCGGAGGCCTTCGTGAACCATTGCCTGCGCCAGAAGCGTTGCCGTCGTGGTGCCGTCGCCCGCAACGTCGTTCGTCTTGGTCGCAACTTCCTTGACCAGCTGTGCGCCCATGTTTTCGAACGGATCTTCGAGCTCAATCTCCTTTGCGATCGTCACGCCGTCGTTGGTGATGAGCGGTGCGCCGAACTTTTTTTCGAGAACAACGTTTCTGCCCTTCGGTCCGAGCGTGATCTTAACGGTATCGGCAAGCTGATTCAATCCGCTTTCCAATGCTTTTCTGGCTTCTTCGCCGTATTTCAATTGCTTCGCCATAATCAGAACCTCCGAATTATTCTACCACGGCGAGGATGTCGCTCTGCTTTACGATGATGACTTCCTCTCCGTCAAGCTTGACTTCCGTGCCGGCATACTTGGAATAAACGACCTTTTCGCCGACTTTTACCACCATTGCGGTCTCCTTGTCGCCGGGGCCGACTGCCAGGACTTCCGCCATCTGCGGTTTTTCCTTTGCGGCGCTCGTTAAAAGGATGCCGCCCTTTGTCACTTCTTCCGTTTCGATGTTGCGAATCACAACACGGTCAAACAACGGTTTCAATGTCATGTCCATTTCCTCCTGATACTTTCTTTTAGCACTCATTCGTCCCGAGTGCTAACCATCGTCCCTATTATAGTGTCACGGTACAGGAATGTCAATCGAGGAATTGCAACGAAGTTGTGAACTCTTGCCCCCCGCTCCGCGCCTTCCCCTTAAAACGACGGAATGCGGCTAAATCTTTTCTGACGCGCTTGTATCGGTTTTTCAGCACCGGACGAAAGGAACTTCGAAATATTTCCGAAAAAACAGGAAAAATCATATAAATAGTGCTTGCATTGTCCGAATCTATATGCTAAAATATACTCCGTTCGTATCGGTAAACGCCGATCGGGCAAATCTTACAGGGGGTGAAATGCTTTGGCAAACATCAAGTCCGCAATCAAGCGTGCGAAGACTTCCGAAGGCGAAAACCTGAGAAATCGCATGGATAAGTCTGAATTGAAGACCGCTGTCCGTCGTTATGATGAAGCGCTGAAGTCCGGTGATCAGGAAGCTGCCGAGAAGGCATATCTGACGGCTGTCAAGACCGTGGATCGTTCTGCTTCCAAGGGCATCATTCATAAGAATGCAGCCGATCGCAAAAAGGCACAGTTGGCGAAGAAGCGCACAGCCGACAACAACTGAACCCCGGTATTCGCATCGAAACGAGCGTCCGCTTGACGGACGCTTTTGTTTTGCGCAAGCCTTGAAATTTACGCGGCGAGCGTTTACAATGAAGAAAAAAACAAAGGACACGCCATGGCGACTGACGGACTCTCCCTTTTCGCCTGCATTCGCGAGATGCAGCCGCTTGTGGGCGGCAAGATCGAAAAGGTCCAGCAACCGAATAAAGACATCCTGATTCTGCACATCCATACGCTTACGCGCGGACGTGTGAAGCTGATGCTGTGCATCCACGCGGAAAACGGACGGATGCAGCTTATTTCGCGCAATTTCGAGAATCCGGAAAAAGCGCCCGCGTTCTGCATGCTGCTTCGGAAGCATCTGATCGGCTGCCGGATCGCTTCGATCGAACAGGCGGGACTGAACCGGATCGCTGTCATTTCCCTGAACGGCAAGGACGCGTTTTTGGATGCAATGCAGCTGCAGATTGTCGTCGAACTGATGGGACGGCACGGCAATCTCTTTCTGCTTGATGCAGACGGACGGATCATGGACTGCATGCGGCATTTCGGCATCTCCGAGCAAGCCGCCCGCATCTGTCTGCCGAACGTTCCGTACGAAAAGCCGCCGGAAGCGGAAAAGCTTTCGCCGTTTTCCGCAACGAAAGAACAGTTGGACAGCTATGCGCGCGGCAGAATGCCCAGATACTGGCTCTCCGACGCCGTACACGGGATTTCGCGGCTGTGCGCCGAACAGATTGTTTCGGACGACACGCCGGAGGACGAGATCGTTCCGTCGGTTCTGAAGGTGTTTTCCGATCTTGCGGCGGGACGGTTTTCGCCGTGCATCGTCGCAAACGCCGGCATTCTGCCCTTTGTCCCGAAAAACGCATCGTACCGTTCCTTCCCCTCCATGGACGAAGCGCAGGACGCGTTCTACCGCAGCCGCGACGAACAGGCGATCATCACAAGATCGCGCACCGCGCTGCGTTCGGTTCTCGAACACGCAAAGAAGCGCACCGAGAAGCGCCTGACGGAGTGTATGCAGACCATCGGCGACGCTTCGCGCATCGAGCGCGACCGGCTGTACGGCGAACTTCTGACCGGCGTTAAGGGCAGCGGCGGTTCGCGCAGTTCGATCGTCGTGCAGAACTATTACGAGAACCCGCCCGTGCCGATCGAGATTCCGCTCGATCCGAAGTTCTCCGTATCCGAAAACGCAAGGCGGTATTTCAAGCGGTATCAAAAGAACAAATCGGCGCGCACGCATGCGCTTGAACAGAGCGAAGCGCTGCGAGAGGAGCTCGACTATCTGAAATGCCAGCTTCTGAACGTCGCCGCGTGCACGTCCGAAGAGGAATTCGTCGAGATTCGCGACGAGCTGATCCGGATGCATTACATCCGCGAAAACAACCAGGAACGCAGGCGCACGCAGGCAAAGAGTCGTCCGATGCGCTACCGGACCGATCGCGGCACGGAGATCTTCGTCGGAAAGAACAATCTGCAGAACGAACAGCTGGTACGCACGTCCGATCCGAACGCAACATGGCTGCATGCAAAGGGGATCCCATCCTCGCATGTCATTCTGAATTCAGGGGAGCCTTCGCGCGAGGAACTTGCGCTTGCCGCGAAGATCTGCGCATTTCACAGCGAAGCTTCCGCCTCGGAAAACGTGCCGGTCGATTACACGCTTGTGAAATATGTCAAAAAGCCCTCCGGCTCGCGTCCGGGGTTTGTGAATTACTTTCATCAGCATACGCTTTACGTCACGCCGTCATCCGACGAGATTCTGTCGTATCGCGTCAGGGAGGATTTATGAGACTGTTACTTGCTACGAACAACGCACATAAAGCGAGAGAGATTCGCGAGATTCTCGGCGACAGCTTTTCGGAGCTTCTGACAATGCGCGAAGCGGGCGTCGATCTCGAAGTCGAGGAAGACGGTTCGACGTTTCAGGAGAACGCATTGAAGAAAGCGCAGGAAACGCTTGCGTTTGTCGGCGATCGGTTCGACGCGGTGCTTGCCGATGACAGCGGACTTTGTGTGGACGCGCTGGACGGTGCGCCGGGCGTCTACTCGGCACGGTTTTCCGGCGAAGGACACAACGACGCCGCGAACAACGCGAAGCTGATTTCCCTGCTTGCCGATGTTCCCGACGAACTACGTACGGCACGGTTCTGCTGCTCCGTCGCGCTTGCCCGCAAAGATGCGGAACCGATCGTCGTGCTCGGCGAAGTCGAGGGGACGATCCTGCACGAAGCGCGCGGCGAGAACGGATTCGGCTATGATCCGTACTTTTTCTATGCGCCGTTTCAAAAGAGCTTTGCGGAGCTGACCGCGGAGGAAAAGAACTCCGTCAGTCACAGAAAACGCGCGCTGTTCAAGCTCAAGGAGGCTCTGGATGTCGAGCATCGCAGTCATCTCTGATTCGCACGGCAGTCTCAGAAACCTTTCGCTGTTCCGCTCGCGGATCGGTCAGCCGGACGCGCTCTGGCATCTCGGCGACTGCGCCGAGGATGCGCCTTTGCTTGCGCAGCGAATGAACTGCGGATACGTCTCGGTGCGCGGCAACTGCGATCCGTTTTCCGACGCGCCGCTTAAACAGATCATCGACTGGCATCACAGGCGTTTTCTTCTGCTGCACGGACATACCGTTTCCGGGCGGCTGAATCTTTTGTATCTTGCAAAGGAACAGCGCTGCGACGCCGTTCTGTTCGGGCATTCCCATGTGCCGTCCGCAGAATGCGTCGACGGCATCTGGATGATCAACCCCGGCAGCCTGTCCCGTCCGCGCTCATCCGAAGGTCCGAGCATGGCATTGCTGACGCTTGACGATGCGGTTTTCGATGTGCAGCTTCTGTTTGCGAAGTGACGCAATTGCAGATTATTCACAAACTTTCAACATTTTTATGCATTGACAAGCTGAAATATTCAAAGTAAACTGTTAAAGAACCAAGATACTTTACCTGAAAGGTTTTTCGATATGAAACGCATCCTTGCAGTCTGTCTTTCGCTGCTTTTTCTGTTGTCCTTCGTTCCGTCTCTGCGTTCCGCGCAGGCGGATTCGTTCGATCTCAACTCCATCTATGAACCGTATTTCATTCTAGTGAACGCCGAAGATCCGACGGTCGCATACAAAGGCATCGAAAAGGAAGCGGACAAGCAGATCTTCCCCGCAAGCACGACCAAGATCCTGTCCTGCATCGTCGCGCTGGAAAACGGCAATCTCGACGACATGGTGACCGTTTCCGCGAAGGCGGTCGATTTCGGCCGCGGCAATTCTCTGATGGGGCTCGAGGAAGGCGACAGCTATTCGATGCGCGATCTTCTCTACGGCATGATGCTGCCCTCCGGCAACGACGCCGCAATCGCCATTGCCGAGCATATCGCAGGCAGCACGGACGCGTTCGCGGAGATGATGAACGAGAAGGCGCAGTCGCTCGGCATGACGCATTCGCATTTCGTGACCGTACACGGCAAGCAGAACGACAACCACTATACGACCGTTCGCGATATGGCGCTTCTGACGGCGTATGCGCTCAAAAACGACACGTTCCGCACCATCGTCTCAACCAAAACCTATGTTGCGCAGTCCGGTCCGCGCACCATCGAGCTTCTGAACTCCAACCGTCTTTTGGTGGACACGCCTCCTACGGAAACGCTGCCCTCCCCTGCGTCCTGTCTTTACGAGTATGCGATCGGCGTCAAGACCGGCGATACAACCGCCGCCGGCAAGTGCCTGATTGCGGCTGCGGAACGCGACGGTATCACGCTGATTGCCGTTGTGTACGGCGGCACGCTCAACGATCCGGACTATGATCCGAACGCCAGCGATCAGCGCCGCGACAAGTTCAACGCCTACCGCTTCCAGGACGCGATCAAGCTCTTTGAATACGCGTATCAGGAAATGACGCATACCCTGACCGTGTCCGATCTGATCGGCTACGGCATGCCCGTGGAATTCGATGTGACGATCTCCAACGCGTCCGAGAACGATTCCCAGGGCGGCGTGCTGAAAGTGCGCGCCGATCTTTCGGAGGATACGACCATCACCATGATGGAACCGACGCTGAACGGGATCCGTTCGAACATGGCTGCCGTCGCAAACCCGACGTTTACGAACATCTATGCGCCGATCGGCGACGGTTCGATCATCGGCAGCGTTACGTATTCCTACGGCGGAAACGTCTTTTTGAGTGCAAATCTGCTGGCGACGCGTTCCGTCAAGGAAGGCTCCGCGCAGATCGACATGACGCAGCAGACGTCCTCCTCGACCGGCAGCCTGATCGGCGAGGCAAACACGTCCACCGTCATCGTCGGCGAACCGGAACCCGCCGGAAACTGCAGCGTCCCGCAGGATATGCGTTGGGTACTTATCGTGCTTCCGGTCATTTTCGTTCTGCTGATTCTGTGCGTCACGCTGTTTATTGTGTATCTGAATGCCGAATCGAAGCGCCGCAAGCGCGAAGCCGCACGCCGCAAAGCCGCAAAGAGAGCGCGCGAATCGGGCGGCTATCAACGACAATAAGGAACAGCCTATGAAACGAACGATCCTCTGCCTGCTTCTGAGCATCCTTCTGCTGCCGGTCTGCGTCGGCGCCGAATCTTCCGATTCGACAGAATTCGATCTTAAATCGCTTGCAGAGGATACTGTTTTTTTGGTCAATCTGAACGATCCGACGCAAGCCGTGCTCGGACTGGAGCGCAACGCGGACGTCAAGCGCTATCCGGCGAGCACGACGAAGATCCTGACCTGCATTGTCGCGCTCGAACAGGGCGATTTGGAGGAATGGATCACGGTCTCCAAGCGCGCCTGTAATCTGAGCGAAAAGAACTCCAAGATGGGACTCAAGCCCGGTGAGCAGTTTACGCTTTCGGACCTGCTCTACGGTCTGATGCTTCCCTCCGGCAACGACGCGGCAATCGCGATCGCCGAACATCTCGGCGGCAGCATCAGCGGATTTGCCGATCTGATGAACGCAAAAGCCGAAGAGATCGGCATGACAAATTCGCACTTTACCAATCCCCACGGTCTGCACAACAGCGAACACTATTCGACGGCACGCGATATGGCGCTGCTTGCCGCGTACGCGATGCGAAACGAGACGTTCGCGGAGATCGTCATGACCGTCGAGCATCAGGCGCGCTCCAAGGACGGAAGAAAGCTGACGCTGCATTCGAGCAACCGGCTTTTGCGCGATGCAACCGCAAAATCCTATACGCCGTACTCCTGTCTGTACGATTACGCGATCGGCATCAAAACCGGCGACACGCATCTTGCGGGCAAGTGTCTGGTCGCCGCCGCAAAGCGCAACGACACGACGTATATCCTCGTGCTTCTTCACGGCGAAAACGCGCCGGAAGGCAAAACCGGTCTTGAGAAGGACAAGTATGCCGTGCAGCGCTTCTACGACGCGATCCGCCTGTTCGAATACGCATTCCGTCACGACACCGTGACGCTCACCGTGCAGGATCTGATCGACCGCTGTCTGCCCGAAACGTATGCCGAAACGCTCGATCCGCAGCGCTACGGTGCGAAAGCCGTTCTGTACCGGATCGAGTGGGATACCGAAGCGGAGCTGACGCTTCCGCGCTGGCAGGCGGACGCGTTCGCGCTCGATCCGTTCCCGGAGGAACATCTGCAGTACACCGTCAAGTCGTATTTCGCGCCTGTCGGCACGGTCGCCGGTACGGTTTCGATCGTTCTTGACGGCGAAACGGTGTTCTCCGGCAAGCTGATTGCGGATGAATACGAATATCCGCCGACGCCTGAGCCGACCGTCGTGCCGACCTATACTGTCGTCGAAGAGACGCCCTCGCCGACCGTGTTCCTGCTGCCGACCGATGCGCCCGAACAAACGCCGCCTGCATCCTTTTGGCGTTTTCTGCGCTGCAATCCGAACGGTTAACGTTCGAACAGCAGCCCGAGCGCTTTCTGCGTCTTTTCCCCTGCGATGCCGTCGACTTTCAGGCGGTGATCCTTTTGAAACCGTTTGACGGCTCGTTCCGTCTTTTTTCCGAAGATGCCGTCCGTCTGTCCCGGATCGTATCCCGCGTTCTTCAATGCAATCTGCAGTTGCTTCACATCCTCGCCGCGCATATACGGATCGGTGAGCTTGAGATTTCTCGAACGTTCGAAAAACTTAGGTCTGCCGAACCGGTCCCACTTGCCGACTTTGCCGATGACAACGCCGTCGTCGCGTCCTTTTGCTTCAACGATGCGGTCATGATCGACCGCGTATCCGACGTGCACGGCGCGTCCGCCGCTCATCCGGAACACCATGTCCCCCGTGCGAAGATCGGTACGCTTGATGTCCCTGCACATTGAGCGCAGTCCTTCCGCGTTCACGTCATGATCGATCAGATTGTTTTTGAGAAAAAAGAACACGCCGAGTCCCGAGCAGTCGAACGCGCGCAGCACATCGCCGTACCCCGCCTCGACTTCCTTCTTCCAATGCCTGATCGCGCGCTCCGCATTTCTTTTGGTCTTTTCGCGTTTGCGAATCCACGCTTCCGTGATTGTCGGCTTCTTCTGCCCCTGCGCGCCCCATACATAGATGCTGTGATTCCGTACCTGTTCGAGCAGATACTCCTTGAATGCGTCAGTTTTCATAAAAATACCCTCCCTTTCATCCTATTCGAAAGGGAGGGCGTTCGGTGCGCTTATCACCATTTATTGAACACTTTTTCCGCAAAGCCGAGGAAGTCATTGAGTTTCAGTTCGCTTCCGTCGTCGAGCCGCATCGTGCCGGTGAACCTGCCGAACACCTGATGTTGATCGGAACAGATGACGAGCACATCGGTCTTGGACGCACGATCGAACAGCGGCGTAAAGATCAGATCGAGCCGACCTTCATCGTCGGTGAAATGCCATGGCGCCAGCAGATCGTCCGAACCGTCCGGCTTTTTCGGAATCCCGAAATCCACGCGTCCGAGCTTATGCGCAACGCCATCGACAAACAGCATGTTTTCGCTTGCCGCGCTCGTATCGCCGAAGCCGTATCCGAGATTGAACCCGAATACGTGTCCGTCCGTCTCCCCCTGCGCGGCGCTCCAGTACCATGTGTTTTTGTACGTCCATATGCCTCTGCCCCAGTCCAGAAGTCCGAAGGTGTCGTTTGCGTTCAGTTCCGTGCGCTCGCTGCCGACGGCGAACCAACCGCTTGCTCGCATGCCGATGATCTTTTGATTGTAGTAGAAATGTCCGCGTTTTTCAAACGGCGTTGCAATGACCATGGAATCGCGCGGTTCTTCGGTCAGCAGAATGTCGCAGGAAAACGCTTCCTCGCCGCGGAACCGATCGATCCGAAACCGCAGTCTTCTGCCTTCCGGCGTATGCTCGAACGAACCGTACGCGTTCTTCAGCGTCTTTCTGACGTCCCCGCTTGCCGATGAGCTCGGAAATCCGGTCTTTCCCATCGGAAACCAGAACATCGGCGAAACAGTGCGTTCCGCCGCGTTTTCGAAATCGAGCACGGATGCGGACAGCAGTCCCATATAGCCGTTGTCGTCGATCGTCAAAGCGATGCCGTACCGATCGTTCGTGATGAGATAATAGTCCCATTCCTTGATGCGCATACGCGGCGCGCGAATCGCGCTGCGGTCGTATGTTTTCAGCAGCGCGTTCGCGTACCCCGGCTCACACAGGTTCCCCTGTTCGTTCAACAGCGGACCGGTTCCGAAACGGTGTTGATCCATAATCCCTCCAAATGAAAAAGGAGGGCGTTCTGCCCTCCTTATCCGGTTTATGCAATGCTCTGAGCGATCGCAACCGCTACGGCGACCGTTGCACCGACCATCGGATTGTTGCCCATGCCGATGAGGCCCATCATCTCGACGTGCGCAGGAACGGAGCTGGAACCCGCGAACTGCGCGTCGCTGTGCATTCTGCCCATCGTGTCCGTCATGCCGTAGGACGCGGGACCTGCCGCCATGTTGTCCGGATGCAGGGTTCTGCCCGTGCCTCCGCCGGACGCAACGGAGAAGTACTTCTTGCCGTTTTCGACGCACCATTTCTTGTAGGTGCCCGCGACCGGATGCTGGAAGCGCGTCGGGTTCGTGGAGTTGCCCGTGATGGAAACGTCCACGTTCTCGTGACGCATGATCGCAACGCCTTCGTTGACGTCGTCTGCGCCGTAGCAGCGGACCTTTGCGCGTTCGCCGTCGGAGAACGCCTTGGTGTACACGACATTGAGGTTGCCGGTGTAGTAATCATACTCCGTCTCGACATAGGTGAAGCCGTTGATGCGGGAGATGATGTACGCCGCGTCCTTGCCGAGACCGTTCAGAATGACCTGCAGCGGCTTGGTGCGGACCTTGTTCGCGGTTCTTGCGATACCGATTGCGCCTTCCGCGGCAGCAAACGATTCGTGACCTGCCAGGAACGCGAAGCAGCTCGTTTCTTCACGGAGCAGCATTGCGCCGAGATTGCCGTGGCCGAGACCGACCTTGCGCTGATCCGCAACGGATCCCGGGATGCAGAACGCCTGCAGACCGATGCCGATGGCTTCCGCCGCATCCGCCGCGTTCTTGACGCCCTTCTTCAAAGCGATCGCCGCGCCGACGGTGTATGCCCAGCCCGCGTTTTCGAACGCGATCGGCTGAATGCCCTTGACAATGCCGTAGGGATCGATGCCCGCTGCGTCGCAGATGGCTTTTGCTTCTTCCAGATCCTTGATGCCGTATTCATTCAGCACGCCGGTGATCTTTTCGATTCTTCTTTCGTATCCTTCAAACGTAATCATGCGGCACCTCCATTATTCCTTGCGCGGATCGATGACCTTGGCGGCGGTTGCGAATCTGCCGTAGGTCCCGAGGTTCTTTTCGTATGCTTCTTTGGGATCTACGCCCTTCTTGATCGCGTCCATCATCTTGCCGAGGCTGACAAACTGATATCCGATGATCTCGCCGTCTTCGTCGAGACCGATCTTGGTGACGTAGCCTTCCGCCATCTCGAGGTAACGCGGTCCCTTTGCCTTCGTGCCGTACATCGTGCCGATCTGGGAACGCAGGCCTTTGCCGAGGTCCTCAAGTCCTGCGCCGATCGTCAGGCCGTCGTCCGAGAACGCACTCTGGCTTCTGCCGTAGACGATCTGCAGGAACAGTTCGCGCATCGCCGTGTTGATCGCGTCGCATACGAGGTCGCTGTTCAGCGCTTCGAGGATCGTTTTGCCGGGCAGAATCTCCGCCGCCATCGCCGCGGAATGCGTCATACCGGAGCAGCCGAGCGTTTCGACGAGCGCTTCTTCAATGACGCCTTCCTTGATGTTGAGCGTCAGTTTGCAGGCACCCTGCTGCGGCGCACACCAGCCGATGCCGTGCGTCAGACCGCTGATATCCTTGATTTCCTTCGCCTTTACCCATTTTCCCTCCTCGGGAATCGGAGCAGGTTCATGATTTGCGCCCTTCTTGACGCATACCATTTCTTCCACGTCGCGGGAATACTGCATGTATGTTTGTCCTCCTTTTTCTTCGGGCGCGAAAAACGCAATCCCGTATTATGAAAAAAGTATATCATACAAAATATGTCTTCGCAAGATGCGATTTCCGTGCTATAATCATTTTCGGAGGTGGATCCTACGAATCTTTTTCCTGCAATCCTGTTCGGCGCGCTCTCGATCGGCTGTTCCGTCGTACATCTATGCGCCTGCTACCGGCGTTGGCCGAAGATAAGGCGCGTCACAAAAGCGCTTCTGATGCCCTTGCTGTGCGCGGTATACGTCTTTGCCGCGCCGCAGGTCAGGCTTTTGGTCGTGGCGGCGCTTCTGTTCGGCTGGCTCGGAGATCTGTTCCTGATGTTTCAGCAGCGCACTGTTCTCATGCTTTGCGGCGTCTGCGCGTTTGCGCTCGGGCACATCTTCTATATGGGCGCGCTGCTGTCCGCGCATCCCGTGCTGAACATCATGATCCTGATTCCGCTTGCGCTTTGCGTGATCTGGATGACGTTCGTCGTGAAAAAGCTGATCCCCTACGCCCCTCGGCAGCTGAAAAAGCCCGGCTTTCTCTATGCACTGCTTCTGTCCGGCACGTGTCTTTCGGCGCTGTACATGCTGCTGATTACACAGAAACTTGCCTACCTGATCGCCTTTGTCGGCGGACTGTTCTTCGTCCTCAGCGACACGATCCTGACCGGACAGAAATATCGCAGTGAAACCCGGCACGGAAACTTTTACGTTATGCTCACTTACATCATCGCGCAGGATCTTCTGATTCTCGGTCTTGCGCTTTCGGGAGGAAACTGATATGGACATTGCCGCTTTGATCCTATCCGGCGTGACGCTTGTCGTCATGCTGATTATACTCATCGTTCTGCTGCTGAACAGCCGCAGGGACGGACAGTCGGAGCTGAGAATGGAGATCAACAACTCTCTGCAGGCGTTCGGCAAAACGATCTCGGACAATCAGCGCGCCGCAGCATCCGCACAGGACCGGCGTCTTTCCGGCATGGAACAGAACAACGCGCTCGACTTCGAGCGTCTGCGCAAATCGCAGGAGGACCGCATCAGCTCGCTCGAACGTTCCAACGAGGAAAAGCTGGAAGCGATCCGTCAGACGATGGAACGCCGCCTTACCGCGATCCAGACCGAGAACGCCGAGAAGCTTGCCGAAATGCAGCAGGTGGTCGATGAAAAGCTTGAAAAATCGCTTGAGACGCGAATCACCGAGTCGTTCAAGCTCGTTTCGAATCAGCTCGAACAGGTCTATAAGGGACTCGGCGAAATGCAGAATGTGGCGTCCGGCGTCAACGATCTCAAAAAGGTTCTTTCAAACGTCAAAACGCGCGGCATCCTCGGCGAAACGCAGCTCGGCGCAATCCTTGCGGAGATTCTCTCGCCGGAACAGTACGAGCGCGATATCGCGACCAAAAAAGACTCGCGCGATCGCGTGGAGTTTGCGATCCGCCTGCCCGGCGACGGCGAAACGCCGGTCCTTCTTCCGATCGACGCAAAGTTCCCGGGCGAAACGTTTGCCGCTCTGCAGGACGCCTACGAACAGGGCTCGCCGGACGCAATCGCACAGGCGGCAAAGATGCTCGAAATCCGTCTCAAGGCCGAAGCAAAGGACATTCGCGACAAGTACATCGATCCACCGCACACGACCGATTTCGGCATTCTGTTCCTGCCGTTTGAAGGGCTTTACGCCGAGGCGGTCAACCGCGGGCTGATCGAGGAGCTACAGCGGACCTATCGCGTCAACGTCACCGGTCCTTCCACCATGGCTGCATTTCTGAACAGTCTGCAGATGGGCTTCCGCACGCTAGCGATTCAGCAGAGAAGCGGCGAAGTCTGGCAGGTGCTCGGCGCGGTCAAGACGGAGTTTGAGAAGTTCGGCGATATTCTCGAGAATTCGCAGAAAAAGCTGCGTCAGGTCAACGATGAACTGGATACGCTGATCGGCGCGCGCTCCCGCGCGATCACGAGAAAGCTCAAGGATGTGGAACGGCTTGATACGCCGGATGCAAACCGTTTACTGGATTCCTGAAGACGCAACAGACAGTTGCTTGTCAAATCTGCCGCACGATTGTAAAATACAGGCAGTACAGAAAGCAACAAACCGGAGGTGTTTATGCGTACAGAAGATGTCATTTTTGAACTGCGGACAAAGAACGGACTCTCGCAAGACGAACTCGCCGAAAAGGTCTTTGTCACCCGACAGGCGGTTTCACGCTGGGAAAAAGGTGAAACGGTTCCGAGCACCGAAACGCTGAAGCTTCTTTCGAAACTGTTCAACGTCTCCATCAACACCCTGCTCGGCTCGCCGCAAAAGCTGATCTGCCAATGCTGCGGCATGCCGCTACAGGATGAAATCATCGGCAAGGACAAGGACGGAACGCCGAACGAGAACTACTGCAAATGGTGCTATGCCGACGGCACGTATACCTACAGCGATATGGACGATCTGATCGACGTTTGCATCCCGCATATGATCAACGAATCCTTTTCCGAGGAACAGGCACGCGCCTATTTGAAACAAATGCTGCCGCAGCTGGATTACTGGAAGCGCTACGAACAGCTCAGCGACAACGGAGAATTCGAAGCCTTCAAGCAGCAGCTGATCCGGGAGATCAACGATCTGCATATCGAGGGCATGCCGAAGGTCGAAAAGCTCAACGCGCTTGTCGGAAGCTTCGTCAATCTCGCCTATCCTCTGCCGAACGGTACAAGCGCGAAGTTTTTGAATGACGGGACGACCTATCTCGGCAATCAGCTTGCATCCGAATTCGGCGGCGACCGGTGCTTCGGTGTGCTCGCCAACATGGATTTCATTTTAATCTGCACTTACGAAGCGCAAGGCGCAAATCCGGAGCTGGTTCTGTATAAAAAGAGATAAAGCGAACTTAAAGAGGAACAGCTGTAACGACCAGCGCCGCGTACATTTCTAATGAGATCGAACAGTTTGCGAGCGCAAATGTGCGATCTTATGTGACATTTGGGCGTGAGTCCAAAAGTCACCTGATTGTCAGGATCGCCGCAGTAACCCGGGATAAAGCAAACGTGTCTCCTCTGAAATCCGAGCCCTCAGGGCTGCGTATTTATTCTCCTTTACCGACTGTTAGAGCGGAATCGCACATGACGTATTTCAATACGCTGTCGATTCCGTTTTTGAAATCTTCCGCGGTTTCCGCAACCGTGATATCCGGCATCAGTGTCAATTCCTCATATGCGGGCCATTCAAAGAAGCATTTATGGACCGAGATGTGTCCTTGGATATATCGGTTCGACGACGCAAAGCCGCTCGTTTGAAATACGCCGTTCGGCGGTTCCCCCGCCGGTGTCCCGACCAATACGGCATCCTTGCAGAAACGCTTCAGTGCAACTGCGATACTGACGGCGGCAGAGGCGGTCCCGCCGTCGATCAAAACATACTTGCTTTCCATCGTATCAAGCGAATTGATCGCTTCTGCAATGTTTTCTTTCGTTCCGTTGTTCCCACCCGGATTGCCCCGCAAATCGACGATCACCGTTTTCAGTTCGCCTGTCTCGGCAGCGCTTGATACCGCTTTGCTGCATAGCGTATCCGCATCGTCGGCGCAGATATTCAGGCGGATATAGAGGACTTTGCCGCCCTCCATCAGTTTGTACCAACCGCTTGCTTCACGGTTTTCATACATGAGATCAAACGAAATGCTTTCGTCAATGACCGTTTCGGGTTGATATACGGTCATTTCAGGCTTCGTTTCTTTTACAACAGACCTAAGCGTTACCTCGTGTTGCATTCCGTTCCCGTCCGTTACGGTGAACAAGGCGACGTTTTCTTCTCCCAGTACGCCGATATATCGAAGGAAGCCGCTTTCCAACAGCAGACACGGTACAAAGCGCGAATAGCTTTCGCTGAACAGAGAATGATATACGAATGAAACGCTTTCATGCGGAATCAGCTTCTCGGCTCTCGCCATGATTTCCGGCACGGAAACGCCGTTGATCGCATCCAGTCTGCAGAGCAGCAATTCCGAATGTTCTGTCGGCGCCGCATATATGTATGCTTCGGGAACAGCATCGGTATAGATCGGAATCAGTCCCAAAGGAAACACTTCCGTCAACGGGAGCGTAATATTCGAGTGCGCATCGTTAAGAATCGCAGTAATTTCCGAGCATCCGAGCAAAAGCTCGCTGTCGCTCTTGCTGTCGATGGACGCAATCAACAGGTTCACGCGTCGAATAAACTCTTCCCTAAGCTTAGCATCGAACAGAGATTCATAGACGCCCTCGGGATGTCGGAACGAGGTCTCATACCGTACATAAGTCGAACGTTCGGTCAGTTTCGGATGTCCCTGCAGATAATTGAGAAAGGTATCGGCAAAAGAAACGATTTCCTCCTCCCATCTGCGATCGCGCGCATCGGTCATGATACAGGTATACTTCGTTCCATCGCCCCTGTACTGCGGTTCGAGTGCGGGTGTCGACTCGGGTAAAGGGGAAGCTTGTTCGATTTGATTCTGCACCGGCGATTCTTCGGCGCTCGGCTCCGGCGTATTTCCGTCAACATACGTACACGCCGAAAGCGCAAGAAGCAGGATCGCCGCAAACAGGCATACCGTCCGTCTGAACGAATTCCGGTTATGGTAAGGAATCCTCATCACATCTCCCCCTTTCGCATTCGTACGATTTGTGTGACGTCATTCCTTCGCGTACTTTTCAAACCAGTTCGTGATCTCGGTGAGACGGCGGATGCGGTGTTTGGGCTTGCCGGAACGGGACAGCTCGTGATTCTCGCCATGGAACATGCAAAGCCGCGCGGGAACGCTGCGGTCGACCAAGGCCGCGTACATCTGCAGGCCCTGATCGAGCGGGCAGCGGTAGTCCTCGTCCGAATGGATGAACAGCGTCGGCGTCTTGACGTTCTTCGCGTATTTGAGCGGTGAGCGATCCCAGAGCTTTTCGTGATCGGTGTAGAAATCCGCTTTGTTCTGATCGCCGACGAAGTAGTAGCCGATATCGGAGATGCCGTTGAAGCTCAGCCAGTTCGAGATCGAGCGCTGCGACGCGCAGCAGCAGAAGCGGTCCGTGTGCCCGATGATCCAGTTCGTCATAAAGCCGCCGTAGCTGCCGCCGGTCTCGCAGACGCGTTTCGGATCGATCGCGGGATACTTTTTGAGAACCGCGTCCGCAAAGTCCATCAGGTTCCGATAGTCGACGTCGCCGTAGTGTCCCATGATATCGGCAAAGGCGTCTCCTCTGCCGTCCGAGCCCTTCGGATTGCAGAAGAACACGAAATAGCCCATGCCTGCCCAGACCTGCATCTCGTGATAGAACACCGTACCGTAAACGGTTTTCGGACCGCCGTGGATATCGAACACCGCAGGGTATTTCCGGTTCGGACCGTAGTCCTTCGGCAGAAGTACCCATCCGTCGACCGGAACGCCGCAGCTTTCGATCGAGAGCGGCTCACACTTCGCGACGTATTTGTCCTTCAGCGCATCGTCGTTAAAATGCGAGATGCGACGCAGCGCGCCCGTCTTCAGATTCTTTGCGTACAGTTCCTGCAGGCTGCCCTCGTAGAGCGCGATGAAAAGCGCTTCGTCGTTTTCCGCGTGGATCGCGCAGGCGTCGATAGAGCCGATTTCCGTTGCGATCGGGACATTGTTCCCCTGAAGGTCCAAAGCGTACAAATGCGAGCTCTCAACGCGCGTCGTGATGTAATAGAGCCGGTCGTTGACGCCGATCATCGATTCGCCGCCGCCGAAGCGCACGTCGCTGCCGACCGAGTTCCAGAGGCTTTCGGTGTTTTCGTACAGCATGGTCAACGCGCCGGTCTTGCGGTCGACGGTATAGAAATCGACGTTCTCGTTGAGACCCATATCCTTCCCCTCGGTCGCCATCATCAGGAGCGTTTCTCCGACGGCTTTGATGCGGTCGACATACAGTCCATCATAGGTGCGGAGTTTGCGATACCAACCGGTCCTGCCGTCCATTTCATAGAGCGAGGGATGCGTAAGATCCCGCCGCTCGATGTATCTGTCGCCCAGGAAGTAGACCGAATCGCCGATCGTTTCGATCGTATCGATCGTAAAGAACGGCTCGGTCACGCGCTGCACCGTCAGCTTCTGCGTCGCATCGTCAAAGGTCACATAAAACAGCGCCGTACGCTTTTTGTTAACGATCCCTTCGCCGTTCGACCAGTATGGCAACTCGTCGAATACTTCGTAGTCCTTATCGTCGGCATATCGCTTTTCGGCCTTCTCACGTTCCTCGCGGTCCATGAGATAATAATTCGGCTCGTTGGCGTCGATATATCCGAGTACAGCATATGCGCCGTTCGGGAGCTTTTTGATCCACGTCGCCGCAAACGGCAGCGTGAACGCATGCAGCGCTTCACCGCCGCGCAGATCAAGGCGATAAAAGCTTGTGAAATTCTCATGTTTGTCGGCACGTTTCTTTTCGTCCGCAGAACGCACTGCCGGAAACAGGATCGTATGTTCGTTCTCCCAGAAATACCGGTTCTCCTTGCCGAGATCGGTCAGCTGCCTGAGCTCGCCGTCATAGAGCCAGAGACGGCTCTCGTAGCTGTTTTCCTCCTCGTTGCACTGGGACACGATAAACGCAGCTTTCTTTCCGTCCGGCGCATACCTGACATTGGAAAGAAAACGGTATTGCAGAAAGTCTTTGATCTGTACGGATTCCATGGCGTTCCTCCTGATGTTGATAGGAATATTGTAATCGGGATTCTGCGAAAAAGCAAGAAAAAAGGCGCCGCAGTGCCTTTCGATTATCCGAGCTGTTTGGTGACGGCAAGATAGATGCCGGTGAGAATGTCGGAACCGTTGCCCGATTCCGCGGTCGCTACCTTGTTGGCATAGGCGACCATGGTCTGATAGGACGCATCGGAGAAGATGCAGCGCAGCAGTTGGAAGGTGTCCTCGGAAACCAGTCCCTCGCCGCTCTGCAGCAGCAGCGCCGCGGCGGTTTCCGTGGTGCGCGCCGCCGCGCCGGACGCGATCTCTCTTGTGATCGACAGGACGCGCTGACGGCTTCTGCCGAGTGCGCCGCTCAACGCCGCATACCCTGCGCAGTATCCGCACAGCATGAGATCCGACGACGGCGTAGGGCCGTTGCCGAATCCCGCAATCGACGCCGCGGCGTTCGCACAGGCTTCCGGCTCCTGTTCGCGAATCGCTTCATGCAGCGCGGGCAGCAGCGGACGAACCGCTTCGCAGTATTCGTTCGTCTTTGCTTCCGTGACCAGCGGACTGATGTCGTCCGGTCCGCCGTTCGATTCGATAACACGGAGCACATGCCGCATCCGGATATCGAGGTCCATCGGCAGAAAGAGCGACTGCATGATCTCCACCGAAAGGTCGAGATCGGTTGCCTGCGACAGATCGACGGTCAGCTCGCATGCGGGAATCTCGATCCGTTCGTCGCCGAGCAAAACCTCCTGTCCCTCCTCGATCTCAAAGTTTGACAAGCGCTTGGTCGAGTTGACAACGACCGAGAACGGATACAGGCAATGCGCGTTGGTGAGAATCGAAACCATGCCGATCGGCGTTTCCAACGTGACGCCGGTCGGTGAAACCGCGTGTACTTTGCCCGCATAGCGATCCATCCGGAGGTATGCGTGCAGGCGTTTGCAGATTTTTCTTGCTGTTTCTGTCATATCCGAACGCATAGAGCCTTTCAAATCTGATAATTATTCTATCCTATGCGCATGTTCAGTTTATCGCGATTCTTCGAATTTGTAAAGCTTTTCGCCGCTTTGATTTGCGGAGAATGTGTGAATATACTGTAAACTTATGCAATGAAGAACCGAAAACGAAAAGCGGGAAGCCGAAGCTTCCCGCCTTGTGCCGTCCGGTTATTCTTCCGGTTCTGCGTCCGGAATATGGAGCTCAATCGGTTCGTTGCAGTTCGGACAGATCAGACCGTCCGGACGATCGAGCATGTCCTGATCGAAATAGATGGTTTCGCCGCAGTTCGGGCATACGATCTCGAAGAAGTCGTCCTCGTCGAAATCGCCCTCCTCATCGTCTTCGTCATCCTCGTCGCCGTACAGAAGATCATCATACTCGTCGAGGTTCTCGAAGATCTCTTCCACGCTGTCGTCCAGATCGGCAAGCGCGTCCTCGTGATCCGCCATCTCCTCTGCAATCAAGTCCAGAGTGTCGACGATCGCGGTAAACACCTTGGCATATTTGTCGTCCTTGATGTTCAGGCCTTCCATCAGCCCGTCGAGATAGGCAACCTTTTCAGAAATTCTGCTCATACTGCACCTCCGATTCCGTAATAGTAGTATTGGTTAGATACGCGACATGTATTCGCCGGTTCTCGTATCGATGCGGATCGTGTCGCCCTCGTTGACGAACAGCGGGACCGCGATGTGATAGCCGGTTTCGACCACTGCGGGTTTGGTTGTGCCGGTTGCGGTATCGCCCTTGAAGCCCGGCTCGGTCTCGGTGACCTTGAGTTCAACGAAGTTCGGCGCTTCCACGGAGAACGCGCTGCCCTTGTAGAAACGCATCTTGACCTGATCGTTCTCCTTGATGAAATCGATCGCGTCTTCGACCTGCTCGAAGTTCAGCGGGATCTGCTCATAGGTCTCGATGTCCATGAAGTAGTAGAGTTCGCCGTCGGAATACAGATACTCCATATCCTTCGTCTCGATGTGTGCCAGCGGATACTTGTCCGTCGGGCTGAACGTGCGTTCGAGAACCGCGCCGGTCATAACGTTCTTGAGCTTGGTGCGCACAAACGCCGCGCCTTTGCCCGGTTTGACATGCTGAAAGTCGGAAATCGACCAAACGACGCCGTCGATCTCAACCGTAACGCCTTTGCGGAAATCGCCTGCCATGATCATAAGTAAGTCCTCCCAATTGTATGATTTTGTCTTCAGATATGCAACAGTTCTTTGGGCGCATGCGCAAGGTTGAGTTTGCCGTCCTTGGTGACGACGCAGCAATCCTCGATTCGAACGCCGAACTTGTCTTCGATGTAAATGCCGGGCTCGACCGTGATGGTCATGCCCTCTTCAAATACGGTCTCTCCCGTGACGGAAGCGCGCGGCTCCTCGTGGATCAGAAGACCGAAACCGTGACCGAGCGAATGGCCGAAGCACTCGCCGTAGCCCTTTTCGGTGATGTAGTCACGCGCGATCGCGTCAAGCTCCTTGCCGGTGATGCCGGGTTTCAGGGCGTCGAGCGCGCGGGTTTGCGCTTCTAGAACGATGTTGTAGATCTCCTCCGCGAACGGATCGACCTTGCCGACCGCAAAGGTACGCGTCATGTCGGAATGATAGCCGTTGTAGAGACAGCCGAAGTCGCATACGACAAGATCGCCCTCCTGCAGCTGACGCTCGCCGGGCACCGCGTGGCACATGGCGCCGTTCGGGCCGGAGCCGATGATCGTATCGAAGGAAGGACCTTCGCTACCGAGCTTCGCGCAGATGTATTCGAGCTCCGCCGCAACGCGACGTTCGGTCATGCCGGGACGGACGACCTTGAGAAGCTCCATAAACGCGGCGTCCGCCATGGACTGCGCCTTCTGCAGATTCTCGATCTCATCCTGCGTCTTGACGATGCGGAGATGATGCAGTTCCTTCGCAAACGGAACCATCTCTGCGCCGAACTTCGAGAACGCTTCATAGCCCGCAAAGCTGACATAATCCTCTTCGAAGCCGAGGCGTCCGACGTTTTCTTCCCTGACGATGCTGCCCAAAAGCTCGTTGTGCTTTGCGCCGACCTCGATGATCTCGCAGTTTTCGCCCGCCTGCGCCTTTGCCTGAATCGTGTAACGGAAGTCGGTCAGCAGTACGCTGCGGTTCTTGGTAATCAAAACCGATGCGTCCTCACTGGTAAACCCCGAAAAATAGCGGATTGCGGTGACGGATTTCAAAAGAACCGCATCCAGTCCGTTCTGTTCCATCGCGGTACGAAGCCGCAAAATACGATCGTTCATTCTATGCCTCCATGCTGCACAATAACAAAAGCATTATACCCGATAGACGGTTATTTTGCAACCCCCGAACGAAAAAAACGTCCGTTATGCATGCAAAAACAGGGAAAAGCGCTCCGCCGTCCGGAGCGCTCTTCGATGTATTCAGGTGTTCATGCGTTTGAACAGCGTTTCATAGGTCTGTTCGAGTGCGGGAACCGGCTGCCATGCGCAGCCTACCTCAACGCCCGGACGGTTGTCGCCGTGAAAGTCGCTGCCGCATGTGACGAGCAGGTGATATTGCCTTGCGATCGAAACGTACATCTCGGTCTGCCGCGGCGTCGAGGACGGATAATAGGCTTCCAGTCCCATCAGTCCGATGTCGTACAGGTACCGGATCAGTCCGTGCGGATTGTCGCGGATATGGCACGGATGCGCCAGGATCGGGAGCCCGTCCGCAATATGGATGATGTCGATCACCTGCTGCGGCGTGAACCGCGGTTCCGTATAGTACCCGACCTGTCCCGGACGGAGATAGCGTGCAAACGCGTCGCGCACGTCGTTCGCAAAACCGGCTTTGATCAGCGCATGGGCAATGTGCAGTTTGGTCGTCGTCGATTCGGGGCGTCCGACCAGCGGCTGAACGTCGTATCCGGCTTCCTTCAGTCGACTGTAAATGATCCTGTTGCGCCGTTCGCGGCGGTCCCGCGCAATCTCGAGCGCGCGGATCAGCGTCGGGTTGTTCGGATCGACGTCAAGCCCGATGATATGCAGCTCGTGACGCCACTCGTTGTCCATCTCTACGGCGGGCAGTACCGGGATCCCGAACTCCTTCCCCGCTTCGAGCGCTTCGGTCACGCCCATGATGCTGTCGTGATCGGTGAGCGCAACCAGTTTGAGGTTTTCGCGCGCAGCATGCGCAACGACTTCTCTCGGAGTCGCCGTGCCGTCGGAGACGTTGCTGTGCGTATGCAGATCAAACCGGTTTTCGCTCATAATGCCTTATTCCTGTTCAGATTCGGGTTTCGGTTGTTCCCCGACCGTCGGTTGTTCCGTTTCTTCGACGTGCTTTGCTTCTTCCGCAGCGCCGCGCTGCATGACTTCGTCCATGTCCTGTCCGTTGTAGACCGCAATGAACTCTTCGCCGGTCACGCGTTCATACTTGAGAAGCAGCGCCGCGCACGCGTCGAGCGCGCCGCGATGCTCGGTCAGGATCGTTTCGGCGCGTTCGAACTGTTCTTCGAGGATCCTGCGGATCTCCGCGTCGATCTTTGCCGACAGCGCTTCGGAATAGTTCTTTGCGTGTCCCCAGTCCTTGGCGATAAACACCTCGGTGTCGCCGCCCAGGAACACCGGACCGACCGCATCGGACATACCGTATTCCTCGACCATCTTGCGCGCCGTTTCCGTTGCGTGCTTGAGGTCCGAAAGTGCGCCGGTCGAAACGTCGGTGAAGACGAGCTTTTCGGCAACGCGTCCGCCGAGTCCCATGCAGATCTCGTCGAGCATGTGGGATCGGAGCGTATAGTGGATGTCCTCCTTCGGGAGCATCATCGTATATCCGCCCGCCCAGCCGCGCGAGATGATCGAGATCTCGTGCAGGTCGTCGCAGCTTTCGAGTTCGTGCGCCAGGATCGCGTGTCCGCATTCGTGATATGCGGTCAGACGATTGTCCTTTTCGGTGACGACGCGGCTCTTCTTTTCCGGTCCGAGCTGGACGCGCGTAACCGCTTCTTCAAGGTCGTTCTGCGTGATCTCGCTGCGCTTGTTGCGCGTGCAGAGAATCGCCGCCTCGTTGAGGATGTTCTCGAGGTCCGCGCCGGTGAAGTACGGCGTGCGTCTTGCAAGCGTCTTCAGGCTGACGTCTTTTGCGAAGCGCTTGTTGCGCGCATGGACCTTGAGGATCTCTTCTCTGCCGCGCACGTCGGGATAGCCGACGGTGATCTGTCTGTCGAAGCGGCCGGGACGCAGAAGCGCGGGATCGAGGATGTCGGCACGGTTGGTCGCCGCCATCACGATAACGCCCTCGTTCGCCGCAAAGCCGTCCATTTCCACAAGCAGCTGGTTGAGCGTCTGTTCGCGCTCGTCGTGTCCGCCGCCAAGACCTGCGCCGCGCTGACGTCCGACCGCGTCGATCTCATCGATAAAGACGATCGCCGGAGCGCTGCGCTTTGCGGTCTCGAACAGGTCTCTGACGCGCGATGCGCCGACGCCGACGTAGAGTTCCAGAAAGTCGGAACCCGAGATCGAGAAGAACGGGACGCCCGCTTCGCCCGCTACGGCTCGCGCCATCAGGGTTTTGCCGGTGCCCGGAGGTCCGACGAGAATGACGCCCTTCGGAATGCGCGCGCCGTTTGCGGTATAGCGCTTGTGGTCGCGCAGAAAGTCCACGACCTCCTGAAGCTCTTCTTTTTCCTCCACAAGTCCGGCAACGTCCTTGAACGTGACCTTCCCCTTGCTCGGATCGTTGAGCTTCGCGCGCGATTTTGTGAAGTTCATCATCTGTCTGCCGCCGCCCTGCTGACGGTAGAAGAAGAACATGATCGCGACGAGCATGCCGATCGGAAGAACGATCTGCAATAGATACAGCCACCAGGTATTGCTCTTCGGCAGCGCGCTCTCGAGCACGAAATCGTAATCGCTCGGCGTGACCTTGTCCGCCTCGACGTCCTTCTTTTCGGCGACGAGGACCTTCATATTCTCATAGAACTGGTCGTTGTCGATATAGAGGATGAAGTCCGCCTTGTCGGGCAGATTCTTCGCCTCCGCTTCGCTCGACTGATAGAGACCGTAGAACGTACCGCCGCCGAGGACCTCGTAGACCGCTTTGATCTCTCCGTCACGGTAGCTCTTGGCGTATTCCGCGAACTTGATCTCTTTGACTTCGTTCGAGGAACAACCGTTCGTGACCATAAAGACCAGCATCGCAAGAACCAGCCCCCAAAACAGGAGCGGGATCAACCGACGCGGATCAAAGCCCTTTTTGTCGTTCTGTGTATTCTGGTTCGGATTGTTTTCCAAATTATCCTCCGTTTACGGACAGATGCCCGTTTTCGTTTCTTAACTGTACACCTCGGGTTTCAGCACGCCGAGATAGGGCAGGTTGCGATACAATTGTTTGTAGTCGAGACCGTAGCCGACCACGAACTTGTTCGGGATGACGAATCCGCAGTAATCCGGCGTGATCTCGCATTCTCTGCGCTCCGGCTTGTCGAGGAAGCAGCAGGTGCGAATCGACGCGGGTTTTCTCTCATACAGCATGCGCGTGAGATAGGAAAGCGTGAGACCGCTGTCCATGATGTCCTCCGCGATGAGAACATGCTTGCCGGTGATGCTTGTGTCCATATCCTTGGTGATACGGACGATGCCGCTTGTTTTCTGCGCGTCGCCGTAGCTGGAAATCGACATGAAGTCCATCTTGAGATGGACGGTGATTGCGCGGCAGAGATCCGCGAAGAATACGCTTGCGCCCTTCAGGACGCACAGCACGATGATTTCCTCGCCCTCGTAATCCTTGGAGATTTGATCGCCGAGCTCCTGTACCCGTTTTTTGATCTGTTCTTCCGAAAGCAGGACCTCTTCAATGCCCTGTGCCATGAACGCTTTTCCCCACATAGTCAATCCTCCTCATAATGATAATGTCGAATCCGTTTCGTTTGCGACGTAACGCGCACCCGTTCATCGATGGTGTATCCCGCAACGAACAGGATGCCCCGTTCGTCGCAGATGACCGGCATGTTCCGCAAAAAACGCGGAACCTTGCGGTCGGTCAGACAATCGCTCAAAAGCCGGCTGTTCTGCATCCCGAGCGGCGTGAACCGGTCGCCCGGCTCGGGCGTACGGACGAACGTCTGTCCTTCGATCCGGTCCGCATCCGCATAGGCGTCGTTCGGTCCGCACGGAATCGATGCGTGCTGCACCTCAATAGCCGTGAGCGTTCCGCCGGGAATCCGTACGCTTCCGCATTCCGGCAGCGGGATTCGGCAGCGTTTTTGTTCCGGCAGTCCGATGCGCAAGCACTCTGCGTCGAGCCATACCGTCATGCCGTTTGAAAGCGTCGCCATATCGCCGGTCTGTCCGTTCAGCAGCGCGTCCATACGGTTCAGATCGCTGCTCGTATAATCTGCGCTGTTCAGAATTCGCTTGAGCACGCGCAACCGGATCGGACGATCCAGCGCGCAGAGCCGTTCGCGGTTCGTTCCGCATTCCGCGTACGCCGCATCCGCAAGGCGTGCGAAGAAATCCGCGTCCTCCGCAATGCGTTCCGCCGCACCGGCAAGCGCCTTTTTTGCTGACGGATTGACGGTTTCGAGCGCAGGCATCACAGACAGACGGATCATATTCCGCGTTGCATCCCGAACAAAATTGGTGGAATCCGTTCGATACGGCTGTCCGCGCTCATTTAGATACGCAAGGATCTCGTCCTTCCCCGTTCTGAGCAGCGGTCGGATGCGGTTTCCGGTGCGCAGGCGCATCCCGCCGAGTCCGTCCGTACCGCTCCCGCGCAGAAGGTGCATCAGCAGCGTTTCCGCCTGATCGTCCCTGTGATGCCCGAGCGCAATCACATCGAGTCCTCTTTCACACCGGACGCGTTCCAGAAACGCATATCGGGCGTTTCGCGCCGCAAGCTCCACGGAAATGCCGTCCCTTGCGGCAAGCGCAGGCACATCGATGCGCTCCGACCGAAACGGAATGCCGAGCGAACCGCACAGCGCTTTTGCAAACGCTTCGTCTTCGTCCGCTTCCGCTTCGCGGATGCCGTGATGCAGATGCGCCGCCTCAAGACGCGCGATCCTGCCGTTCTTTTGAAGCTCATATAGCCCCAGCAGCAACGCCACGGAGTCAGCGCCGCCCGATAGTGCGGCGAGCACGCCGTTCGATTCGGAAACGCCGCATGCCGCCCATGTCGAATCGGTCCAAACAAACATGATTCGCAACTCCGAGAATAGATGAGATTAGTTTACCCCGAAATCGCATTTTTTGCAAGTGGCAAATGCAAATTCAGCATGTCAATTCCGTAAAGGAAATGAAAAAAGCCCCGGCTTCGGAGCTTTCGGGTTCGTTATGATACGACATTTTTCGGTTTTCCGTCAAGAAATGCTTTGAGATTGTCCGCCGAGACGTCGATGATGCGTTGGCGCATCGGTTTCGGCGTCCATGCATAATGCGATGTAATGAGACAGTTCGGCGCTTTCAGCAGCGGATTGAAGCGTTTGATCGGCTCCTCGCTCACGACGTCCGCGCCGTAACCGGCGATTTTTCCGGAGACAAGCGCGTCGCGCACATCCGCTTCCGAAACGAGACTTCCCCGTGCCGTGTTTAAAAGAATCACGCCGTCCTTCATCCGGTCGATCGTTTCTTTGCGGATCAGTCCGACCGTATCCGCCTTGGAAGGACAGTGCAGACTGATCACGTCCGCTTCCGCAATCAGCTTATCCAGCGACACAAGTTCGCCGCAAAAATCCGGATTCTCGCTCGGATTCACACCGATCACACGCATGCCGAGCGCATCGGCGATCTTTGCGACGCGCGCGCCGATCCTTCCGCAGCCGATGATTCCCATCGTTTTGCCCGCAAGCAGCGTCGGCGCAATCTGAAACCAGGCAAAATCCGGCTGCGCCGTCCATGCGCCGTTTTTGACAAGCGCCGCATGATGTTCGACGTGCTGACAAAGCGCCAAAAGCAGCGCGATCGTGTGCTGCGCGACGGCTTCGGTGCCGTACGCCGGAACGTTCGTGACGAGAATGCCGCGTTCACGCGCAGCCGCAACGTCGATGACATCGTAACCGGTCGCAAGCACGCCGATGAACTTGAGATTGCGCGCGCCGTACAGAACGTCGCGATTCAGTTTGACCTTGTTGACAAATGCGATATCCGCGCCGCGAAGCCGCTGCGCCACCATATCGGGGTGCGTACGGTCATATACCGACAACGTACCGAACGCTTTCAGCGGACTCCAGTCCACATCGCCCGGATTGACGCAGTATCCGTCCAAAACAACAATTTGCATCTCCCCATCCCTCCGTCTTTATTGTAAAGCGAACGGTGCGGAAATGCAAATGAACATTATATGAAATAGCGGTTACGGAATCAGCGGACGCAGCTTTCTGCCGACAAAATACGCAAGCGCAAGCTTCAGAATATCCGGCAGGATGAACGGCACGACGCAGACCGCAAGCGACGCATAAAAGCTCTTCTCGCCGTTGAGCGTCGAAAACCACAGCGTACCGAACGCGTAGCACAGAAGAAGACCGATCGCGAACGCGATCAGCTCCGTCCATACGGACGGCTTCAGAAGCTTTGTCATCAGCCAATAGACCAGTCCGATCAAAAGCATGCCGACCAGATACCCGCCGGTCATGCCGATCAGTACGCCGAAACCGCCTTTGAATCCCGAGAAGACCGGAATCCCGATCGAGCCGAGCAGCAGATAGACCGCAATCGCGATCGTTCCGTTGCGTCCGCCGAGAACGGTCAGCACAAAGAAGACCGCAAACAGCTGCATTGTGAAAGGGACGGTGAACGGAATCGTGATCCATGCGCAGACTGCAATCAGCGCCGCGCCGAGCGCGATATACGCAAGCTCGACGGTGCGGAATTTCGGTTTGTTTGCCGTTTGCTCCATACGATACTCCTTTACAAAATGGAAAAAGCCACGATTTCCGTGGCTTTTTCGCTGGCGCAGAGAGAGGGATTCGAACCCTCGATACGATTCCTCGTATACACGATTTCCAGTCGTGCGCCTTAGACCAAGCTCAGCCATCTCTGCAAGGCATTTTGTGGACCTTTGCTATCTTACAACAATCCGATCAAAAAAGCAAGATATATTTTCGATCCCGTAAAAATATTTCAAAAAACCCCTTGCTTTTTTATGAAAACCGTGTATAATGTTTTCTGTTCGCGGGGCATTAGCACAGTTGGTAGCGCGCAACGTTCGCAATGTTGAGGTCAGGAGTTCGAATCTCCTATGCTCCACCAGGAAAAAGGACTTGCTTTTGCAAGTCCTTTTTCAATGATATTCGCCTTCGGCGAGCGATACTGCACTTCGCGCAGTTAAAAGGCGAATACTATATCGTTTTTCGCGACAGCGAAAAATAAAACAGGGCCGTTTCCTTACGGAAGCAGCCCCTTCTTTTTTGCTTGATCTCAGAAGATCTCTTTGAGGATCAGATCGACGAGCGCGGCGAAATGCACCGCCGCCTTTGCCGCCGTTTCGGTGACCTCCGCATGGGAAAGCGGCTGATCGAGCACGCCCGCCGCCATGTTGGTGATAAGGCTGATGCCGAGCACCTTCATGCCGCAGTGCGCCGCGCACATGGTTTCCGGCACGGTGGACATGCCGACCGCATCCGCGCCGATGATGCGCGCCATGCGAATCTCCGCCGGCGTTTCATAGCACGGGCCGGACATCATCAGATACACGCCTTCCTGCATCGGAATGCTGTGACGGCGCGACAGGTCAACGAGCTTTGCGCGCAGGTCCTTGTCGTAGACGTTGCTCTGATCCGGGAATCGCGGTCCGAATTCATCGAGGTTCTTTCCGATCAGCGGATTGCTGCCGGAGAGATTGATATGGTCGGTGATCATCATGAGATCGCCCGCGTGGAAGTTCATATTGACGCCGCCCGCTGCGTTGGTGACGAGCAGTTTTTCGACGCCGAGCTTCTTCATCGTGCGTACGCCGAGCGTCAGAAGCGATTGCGGATAGCCCTCGTAATAGTGAAAGCGTCCCTGCATGGCAATGATCGTCTTGCCGTACTTCTCGCCGATGACGAAGCGGTTCTTATGTCCGACGACGCCGGAGACCGGATACCCCTTGATGTCCGCATAGTTGACGAAGCGCTTGTTCTCAAGCGTCTCCGCGTAATCGCCGAGTCCCGAACCGAGGATCAGTCCGATCGTTGCCTTGTCCGCGCCCTGCTCTTTCAGAAGCGCGACCGCGTTGTTGATGGTTTCCAAGATGTTTTCCATGTCAGTCCTCCCAGATGTCCTTCAGGAATGATTCGCCTTCGCGCCACGTCTCGCCGGTCAGGTATTCGTAGATCGTTGCGCCGATATCCGAAAACTGCCTGCGTACGCCGAGATTGACGCCGTGTTTCATATGCGGTCCCGTGATCAGAAGCGGGATATACTCGCGCGTGTGATCGGTGCCCGGCGTCGTCGGATCGCAGCCGTGGTCCGCAGTCACCATGAGGATGTCGCCTTCGCGCAGACCGGAAATCATCTGCGGCAGGTGCGCGTCAAAGTATTCGAGCGCCTTGCCGTAGCCTTCATAGTCGTTTCGGTGTCCGTAGAGCATGTCGGTATCGACAAGATTCGTAAACACGAAGTCCCCTGTCCCCGCGTCGATGAAGCGCTGCGTCGCCGCAATGCCGTCCGGATTGTTCTTTGTGTGGTCGACGGTCGTGATGCCCCTGTGGCAGAAGATGTCCTCGATCTTGCCGATCGCCACCACGTCCATGCCCTTTTGCGTCAGCCCGTCGAGGATTGTGTCCTTGAACGGCGCAACGGCATAGTCCTTGCGGTTTTCGGTGCGCTTGTAATCGCCGTTGCCGCCGACAAACGGACGTGCAATCACGCGGCCGACGAGGTATTCGCCGACAAGCATTTCGCGCGCGATCTCGCAGATGCGATAGAGCTCTTGTAGCGGAATGATCTCCTCGTGCGCGGCGATCTGGAACACGCTGTCCGCGCTGGTATAGACGATCGGTTTGCCGGTGCGCACATGCTCGTCGCCGAGTTCCTGAATGATCTGCGTTCCGCTTGCCACGACGTTGCCGAGCGTACCGCGGCCGATGCGCGCTTCGAACGCGTCCATGAATTCCTTTGGGAAGCCGTTCGGATACGTTTTGAACGCTTCGTCGAGCGCAAGCCCCGCCATCTCCCAGTGACCGCAGGTGGTGTCTTTCGCATGCGTCTGTTCCGCGCATTTACAGTAGCAGCCGGTCGGTTCTTCCCCGTCCTTCGGAAGCAGACAGCCGTTGATATGCGCAAGACCGAGCCGTTTCATGTTCGGCACATCGAGCTTGCCGCGTTTCTTCCAGATATTGCAGATGGTGTTTGTTCCGACGTCGCCGAAGTCCGCCGCATCGGGCAGCTCTCCGATTCCGGCGCTGTCAAGTACGATCAGAATTGCTCTTTTTTTCATACCGTTACCTCATTCCTGAATTTGTATATAGTTTACCATATACCGACCGGATTCGTCAACGGAAAACGAGTCCGAAACGACGTTCGGCTTCCCGTTTCATGCGCTGATACCGTTCCTCGCCCTCCGGATCGCCGACGATGAGCCGCACGCGCTCCGCGATCAGATACAGGAATTCCACATTGGTCGGCGGATTCTTGAGATCGCGCCCGCGCAACCCGAGATAGGAATACATGATGTCCGGGTCGGCGCGCTTCCATGCGCAGCAGATGGCGTAGTGCATCGCGCGTTCCACCATCACGCGGTTCGAGCTGACGCGCACCGCGACATACGGATAGATCTCCTTGAGCATTGTCGGATGTTCGTTGGACGGACGCGAAAGAATGTATCTCGCGCCGAGAAAAATGTACTGGTATCCGAGCAGCTTGACCGGAACGCGCAGCGCGTGCAGCGTTGCGTCCGTCACGGCGTCGAGAAGCGCCTCGCGGTCGTCTTGCAAATCCGCAAACTGTGCATATACGGCTTCCCGTTCTTCGTCTGTCATGATGCGTTCCTCCTGTGTATCGCTTTGATGCGGTCCGTAACGGTAAAGAGAAATCCGGCGTTCGACGGCGCAGCGCGGTCCGGACTGACCGTGTATCCGAACAGGGCTTCGAGTTCGCGCACGTCCGCGCGAAGCCATGCCGATTCGATCGCGTGCCGCATTGCATGCTCGATCTGCGTCACGCTGCAGCCCTCGGAGAGCGCCAATGCCTCATAAATGCCGTCAATGAGACGAATCTCCGTCGGACGGTCGACGGACAGCATGAGCCGGATTGAGTTTTTCAGCAGGGAAAAGCCTTTGAGATGCACCGGTATGCCGGTACGCTGCAGCGACGCGGAGATCAGCGCTTCCGTTCGCTCCGGTCTGTCTTTGTGTTTCGGAAAGGATTCGATGCGGCGCAGCACTTCCGCCGGTTCATAGGAGCGCAGAAATGCGTATGTGACGCCGTCCGGTAAATGCGCGGTCTCGACCGAATCGGTGAACAGCAGGACAAGGTTGCCGGCGTGCGTTCTTCTGCATACGGAAAGCCACGGGCTTTGCGCGTCCGCGTCGTCGAGGATCAGCGTATCGAAGGGATCCCGGAACAGTCGCTCCGAAACCTGCGCTTCGCTGTGCAGCACGATCAGCCGCTGACGGTTTCGCATGTCCGCCGCCTGCAGATAGTTCCGTTCCGTCTGCGGATCCTTTGTTTCGAGAAGAATGCGCATGGTCTTTTCCCGCCTCCGACCGTATTGTATCGCGGAAAACCGCCGGGAAACAACCGTGAAACATTGGCGAAAAGCGGTGCGCTTGTAAACAATCTATGTCGAAGGAAGCAGTTTTTCCGACATCCATGCCGCATACAGACAGTATCCGCGCGTCGGATGGCTGACAAACACGTGCGTGACGACGCCGATCAGCCGCCCGTCCTGCACAAGCGGACTGCCGCTCATGCCCTGCACGATCCCGCCGGTTCGGTCGAGAAGCGCTTCGTCGACAATTTCGATCATCAGTCCCTGCACGCTCGGCGCGGACTGCACATCCACGCGTATCACACGGACACGATACGTTTGCACGTCGGTCCCTTCGACCGTGGAACAGATGTATGCATCGCCGAGATGCGCCGCATCCGACGGCGCGATCTCTATCCGATTCCCTAAGATGCCCGCCTGCGTACGGAGGCTGCCTGCAATGCCAAACTCCGTATTCTGCACAACTGTCGCGATCGCGTCGCTTTCCTTTGCGGAAAACGTGCCGATCAGCTCGCCCGCCTCCGTTCCGTCGCCTCTGCGGATGCCAGTCACGGTCGCCTCGGTCAGATATCCGGTTGCGGGTGAAAGAAGCTTGCCGGTGTCGACGTCCGTCACGCCGTGTCCGAGCGCCGCATACGCGCCGGTATCCGGATCGAAGAACGACAGCGTGCCGATACCTGATGTGCTGTCACGCACCCACGCCCCGATGCGCAGGGCGCCGTCGCTGTCGCGCTCCGGTCTCAGCGTCACAGTAAACGGTTCACCCTGTCTCAGGCATGACAGCGTACAGGAACCGCCCGAGGCTTCGCAAAGACGCATAAAGGAAGCGGTATCCGAAACGGCGCTGCCGTTGACCGCAAGGATCATATCGCCTGCGTGGAGTCCCGCGTCCGCCGCGGGGCTTCTGCGTCCGTCTTCGGTATCGACATCGCCGAGTCCGACGATCTGAACGCCCTGCGTTTTCAGGATTACGCCGACCGTTCTTCCGCCGAGCGAAACACTTCTGCGCTTTGCGGGCGAATGAAACGTCCGGACCGGAAGCACGCCGAACAGGCGCACGGTCGTCTCCGTCTGCTGCACCGAGGACAGGCGTTCGTCGCTTCCCGAGCGGACAAACAGCAGTTCCGGTTCCGCAACGCGCAAAGCGGGCGCCGATCGGACTGCGGATCGTTCCGTGCAATCCGGCGCATGCAGCGTTCGGTAAACCGACGGCAGACAGTACCAGGCAAGTGAAATCAAAGCGAACAGCGCCGTAAACGCGCGAATCAGTCGTTTCATGAGCATTCTCCTTTGCCGATATCGTGCGCAGGTTGCAAAAAAGCATACAAAAAGAACCTCCGCAGAGGTTCTTACAAATCAACGGTTATTGCTTTGCCGCAAGCAGCAGCGCTTTTGCGTGCTCCATCGCTTTTTGATCGGTTTCCTCGCCGCCCATGATGCGGGCAAGCTCCTTCGGACGCTCGCTTTCGGTCAGCCGCCGCGTGACGCTGTGTGTCTTTTCCGCGTCCGAATACTTATAGGCGACGTACTGCGCGTCGGCATATGCGGCGATCTGCGGCAGATGCGTCACGCATAGCACCTGATGCTTTTCGCCGAGTGCGCGCATCTTCTTTGCGACGGTATTGGCGACCATGCCGGAAATGCCGGTGTCGATCTCATCAAAGACCAGCGTTTCGATGCTGTCCGCATCGGACAGCGCGGCTTTCATGGCAAGCATGATGCGCGACATCTCGCCGCCGCTCGCGACCTTCGTAAGCGGTTTGACCGGCTCGCCGCGGTTTGCGGACAGCAGAAACTCGACGGTGTCGACGCCGGTTTCCGAAAGCTGTTCCGCTGGGATATGCGTAAAGGCGGCTTCAAGCTTTGCGTGAGGCATGCCCATGTCGTTCAGCTGCTTGACCGCTTCGCTGCAGAGTACGCGCGCGGCCGCTTTGCGTCGGGCGGAGAGCGTTTCCGCAAGCGTTCCGAACGACTGCACCGCATCGCGGTACGCGGCTTCGAGCGAATCCACCTGGTTGTCGCCGTCGGTCAGGATGCGCAGTTCGGAATCCAGCCGGTCGCGATACGCAAGGACCTCCGCAAGCGTCGCGCCGTACTTGCGCTTGAGATTCATCAGCGCGGCAAGGCGGCTTTCGGTCTGCTCCAGAAGGTCGGGATCGAACCGGAACGCTTCGCGACCGTCGCGCAGTTCGTATGCGACGTCCTCGATCGCATAGTACGCATCGTCCGTACGCTCCGACATGGCGCGATACGCAGGATCGTATTCGCCGATCCGGTTCAGCGCGTCCCGCGCTTCGCTGAGCGTCGAGAGCGCGCCGGAATCGGAAAACAGCGCTTCATAGGCGGCGTTCAGTCCCTCGACGATCGTTTCCGCATTCCGCATCTTGCTGCGATCCGATTCGAGCTGTTCCTCCTCTCCGTCGACCGGCGCAACCGCGTCGATCTCCTTGAGCTGATAGCGGATCGTATCGATGCGGCGTTCGCGCTCCTGCAGATTGTTTTTCAAAACATGAAGATCGTGACCGACCTTCAGCGCATGCTGACGCGCCTCCTCCACACGATCCGAGAGATGATCGGCGTTGCTTTTTGCATACGCGTCGATGAGTCCGAGATGCGTTTCGACGTTCAGAAGCGACTGATGCGCATGCTGTCCGTGCAGGTCGACCAATAGATCGCCGAGCTGCTTGAGCTCCGCAGTGTTGACCAGCGTTCCGTTGACGCGGCAGACGTTGCGCCCCGCGGTCGAAAGTTCGCGGTACAGAACGAGCTCGTCGCCGTTGTCGAGCTGATGCTCCTCCAAAAACGCGCGCGCAGGCGATTGCTTTGCAAGCAGGAACGTCGCTTCCACGGCGGCTCTGTCCGCACCGGTGCGGATGCTTTCGCGGCTTGCGCGCTCGCCGAGCACGAAACCGACCGACTCGATGAGGATCGATTTGCCCGCGCCGGTTTCGCCCGTCAGTGCAGAAAAGCCCGCATCGAAAACAATGTCGGACTTATCGATTAAAGCAATATTCGCAATTTTCAGGCGTGTGAGCACGTGTCCTCCGTTACTTCATCATCTTCTGAAACTTCTTGATGAGATCGGAAACGTTCTTGCCTTCGCGCACGGCGACAAAGATCGTGTTGTCGCCCGCGATCGAACCGGCGATCTCCGGCCACTTGAGCGAGTCGATCGCTTCCGCCGCAACGGCGGCGCTGCCAGCCATGGTCTTGAGAACGATCAGATTTCCCGAAGATGTGATGGAAACCACGCAGTTGCTGAACAGGCGAATGAAGCGTTCCTGCAGATCGGTCTCCGCTTTCTCCACCGTTGCATATTTATAGTGTCCGTCGCCGGTCAGAACCTTGATCAGGCGCAGTTCCTTGATGTCGCGGGAAACGGTCGCCTGCGTGACGGTGAACCCCTGTGCGGACAGAAGCCGCGCAAGCTCCTCCTGCGTGTCGATATCTTCGGATGCGATCAGCTTCAGGATCATGGCATGTCTCTTGGTTTTCATACGTAATACCCCTGTTTATTCTAAAAGTTAAATCAGTTTCTCGGAAATCAGCCGAAAGAGATTCCGTTTTCGGAAGGTGAGCAGCCGTACGGTCTGCGCGGAACGCGTCACCGTGATGCGATCGCCGCTCTGCACCGAACAGAACCGGTCGCCGTCCGAAGCGAGGAACCCGCCGTCCTCCATCGTCATCGTCAGCACGGAATCGACGGATGCGACTACCGGACGGAAATGCAACGTGTGCGCGCAGATCGGCGTGATCAACATTGCGTCCAGACCGTCCGCCACGATCGGTCCGCCCGCCGAGAGCGAATACCCCGTCGATCCGATCGCGGTTGCGATGATGAGACCGTCGCCGTTCAGCGCGCCGACCGACTGTCCGTCGATCGCAAGCGAGATCTTCGCGACGCCCGAAAACGATTGTTTATACACCAGCAGGTCGTTGAAACAATCGCGCGCGGTCGCATCGTTGACCTTTGCGGAAAGCATCGGCACATCCTTCACGCGGTAGTCGCCGGTCTTCAGCGCTTCCAGCGCGTTCGGGAACGCATTTTCGGTCCACTCCGTCAGAAATCCGACGTGTCCGCAGTTGACGCCGAACAGCGGCAGATTCCGTTCGCATGCGCGGTGCGCCGTGCGAATGAAGTTTCCGTCGCCACCGACGGCAACGATCACAGCTTCCGCGTCTTCGGGAATCTGCAGTTCGTCCGACAGGAGTTCACAGGTGAACCCTGCCTCTTCCGAAATCTTCATCAATCGTCGGCAGGCTGCTTTCGGCGCCGCTTTATCGGCATGCGCTGCAAACACAAGGTGCATGGCGCAACCTCCCACTCTTGAATATTTCGGTACCATTATACATACCATTTTTCAAAATGGCAAGTAAATTATGAATAAATTTTAACAGGATTTGCCCAATAAATGGGCATTTTTCACGATTTCGGGAATTGTATCCGTAATTTTATGCAGTTCTGGGACGTTTTTGGTACATCCTTTAAAAATGTATAAAAGGAACTCGACATTCCCCTTCGGTCCCGTGATCGGCGAATAGGAAAGCCCTTTTACGGTAAAACCGATCGATTCCGCAAACGCGACCATATCGCGAATGACGCGTTCGTGCACCGCCGCGTCACGCACGACGCCGTTCTTGCCGATCTCGCTTCTGCCCGCTTCGAACTGCGGCTTGATGAGCGCGACCGTCTCCCCGCCTTCCGGCAGGCATGCAAACAGCGGCGGCAGGATCAGGCGAAGCGAAATGAAGGACACGTCGATCGATGCAAACGAGATCGGTTCGGGAAACCAGTCCGGTTCCATGAAGCGCGCGTTGGTGCGCTCCATCACCGTCACGCGCGGATCGTTGCGCAGCGTCCAGTCGAGCTGCCCATAGCCGACGTCGATCGAATACACATGCTTTGCGCCGTTTTTCAGCATCACGTCCGTGAAACCGCCGGTGGACGCGCCGATGTCCGCACAGACGCGATCGCATAGATCGATCGGGAACACACGGATCGCTTTATCGAGTTTCAGACCGCCGCGGCTCACAAAGGGGATCGCGTCCTCGACGACCGTGATCTCCGCTTCCTGTGCGATCTCCTGCCCCGCCTTATCGGCACGCACGCCGTTGACGCGCACCTCTCCCGCAAGGATCAGCGCACGTGCTTTTTCGCGCGTGGGGCAAAGCCCACGCGTCACCATTTCGACGTCCAGACGTACCTTTGTCATGTTTCCTCCTTGAGCGCGCGCAGCGCTTCCGTCACATGCGCTTCCGACAGACCGTACCGTTCACGTTGTCGCGACACCGACGCATGCGGAATCGGCTCGGTCGGCAGCGCGATCGAACGGACTTTGCAGGGATTCGCCGCAAGCGCGAGCTTTTCTCCGAGCGAAACGGTGTTCTCCTCGAGTACCAGGAGACGCGTTTGATGCGCTTTGAAATACGCAATCAGGTCCGCATCCATCGGCTGCAAAAACCGCGCGTTCACAAGACCTGCGTTGTTCTCCTTTGCGATCCGCTGCGCCAAGGGTACGAGCGTTCCGTGCGTGACAACGGTCACGTCGCGGATCGGTTCGAGGATTTCCCACTTGCCGAATTCGACAGGGTTCTGCATCGGCGTATCCGGCAGCGAACCTCTCGGATAGCGCACCACGGCGGGTTCCGTACGCGAAACCGCCATTTCGAGCATGGCGACCAGCTCCCGCTGCGTCGAAGGCGCGTATACCGCAAGATACGGCATCGACGACAAAAACGCGGGATCGAACATGCCCTGATGCGTTTCGCCGTCGGCGCCGACAAGCCCCGCGCGATCGAGCGCAATCACGACCGGCAGCTTTTGCAGGCACACATCGTGCAGCAGCGAGTCGTACGCGCGCTGCAGGAACGAGGAATAGACCGCAACGACCGGACGCATTCCGCCGCGCGCAAGTCCTGCCGCCATCGTGACCGCATGCCCCTCGGCGATGCCGACGTCATAGAAGCGGTTCGGAAACTGTTCCGCAAACGGCTGCAGTCCGGTTCCTGCGGACATCGCCGCCGTGATTGCGACGATGCGATCGTTTTCCTTTGCAAGGCGAATCATCGTTTCGCCGAACACTTCGGAGCAGGTCTTCTGTCGCTGCGGGCTGACCTCGCCGGTCATCACTTCGAACGGCGCGATGCCGTGGAACTTTTCTGGGTTCTCAACCGCAAACGGATAGCCCTTGCCCTTGGTGGTGAAAGCGTGCAGGATGATCGGTTTGTTGAGCTCGCGGCAGCGGCGGAGGTACTTGATGACCTTTCGCACGTCGTGTCCGTCGATCGGTCCGAGATAGAGGATCCCGAATTCCTCAAACGGCAGATTCGGCGCAAAGAACTGCTTGATGCGGTTCTTGAACCGTTCCATGCGCTTCCCGAGCTTTTTGCCGAAGCTGCTCGTCTCAAGGATGCCGTTCAGCCAGCGTTTGAACGCGTTGTATGCGCGGTTGGTGCGCATCATCGTCAGGGAGTTGTTGATGCCGCCGACGTTCTTGCTGATCGACATCTGATTGTCGTTCAGGATGACGAGCATCGGTATCTTCTCCTGCCCCGCGTCGTCGAGCGCTTCGAACGACAATCCACCGGTCATGGCGCCGTCGCCGACGAGCGCGACCGCCTTGCCGGTTTCGCCGTTGTGCTTCATGGCGCGTGCAAGACCGAGCGCGGCGGAAATCGCCGTGCTGGCGTGACCGGTATTGAATACGTCGTGCTCGCTTTCGCTGTGCTTCGGGAATCCGGATATGCCGTTCTCCTGCCGCAGGGTGTCGAACGCATCCTTGCGTCCGGTCAGGATCTTATGCACGTACGCCTGATGTCCGACGTCGAACACCAGCTTGTCCTTCGGACTGTCGAACACGTAATGCATGGCAACGATCAGCTCGACCGCGCCGAGGCTCGACGCAAGGTGTCCGCCCGTTTTGGACACGTGTTCGATCATAAACGCGCGCAGTTCCTCGCAAAGCGCGGGAAGCTGTTCTTCCTTCAGCGCTTTGAAGTCTTGAATATTGTTGATGGTATCCAGGATCGGATAGTTCATATTATTCCGTTCTGCTCCGTAGTGCCGATACCAGCGCGCGAAGCTTGTCCGCCGCTTCGCCGCGGTATGCCTGCAAAATCATTTGCGCCTGCTGCGCCGCTTCCTCGATAAACCGTTTGGTCTCCGCCTCGCCGTAAAACGTCAGATAGGTGAGTTTGTCCTCTTCGCGGTCCTTCTCTGCGTCCAGAAGATCGTCCGTCATCTGAAAGAGCAGTCCGAGCGTATCGCCGAGCGTTCCCATCTCATCTGCGCGAGCCGGATCCGAAACGAACGCACCCGCTCTGCACGCCGCGCGAAACAGCGCGCCGGTTTTGCGTCGGTGAATCCGCTCAAGCGTTTCCGCGCTGCGTTCGTTGAGATTCAGATCGTCGCTCTGTCCGCTGACCATTGCATACGCGCCTTCGAAGATCGCCTGCTTCGCCGGATCAAAGCCGTTTTGCCGCATCAGCAGAAGCCCCGCCTTTGTCAGAAGTCCGTCGCCCGCCAGGATCGCGTTGTCCTCGCCGAACCGGACATGGTTGCTCGGTCTGCCGCGCCGCATCGAATCGTTGTCCATTGCTGGCAGATCGTCGTGGATCAGCGAATAGCAATGGACCATCTCCAATGCGCAGGCAAACGGCATCGCCGTCGCTTCCTCGCCGCCGAGCATTTCGGAAACGAGCAGCAGAAGGCACGGCCGAATCCGTTTCCCGCCGTCCAGCAGGCTGTATTCCATGCTCTTCAGGAGAAGCGGCGCGGAGGGATCTGCAGCCATGTATGCGTCGAGCGCGCGTTCCACCCGTTCGCGTTCGCGTTCCAGCATCAGTCGTTCTCCTTCTTTGCGAAGCTCTCGAGACGCTTTTCGTACGCGTCGAGCGTTTCGGCGCATTCGCGATAGAGCGCTTCGCCCTGTTCGTAGAGTGCGATCATCTCGTCGAGCGGAACGTTGCCGCTTTCGAGCTTTGCGACGATCGCTTCGAGTTCGTCCTGTTTCTGTTCGTACGTCTTGGTTTTGCTCATGCTTCTTCCTTTCCGGTCACGGTTGCGCGGACCGTTCCGTCATAGAATCGGATCGTGACGCCGTCGTTCAAGGCGAGATCCTCTGCGCGCGATACGACGGTACGGTTCTTTGCGACAAGCGCGAAGCCGCGCTTCAAAGTCTGCTGCGGGCTGTACGCGCGCAGGCGTTCGTGCTCGCGTTCGAGATTGTGTTTTTGCGCTTCAAGAGAGCGCTCCGCCGACCGCTGCATTGCGGTGTGCAGTTCGTCAGCAGTCTGCCTTCTCTGGTCGATCGCGCGATGCAGCTTCAGCAGAACGGAGTCGCCGAACAGGATATCGAGCCGGTCCCGCTTGCGCCTGATGCCGTTTTGCAGCGCGTTTTTAAGCCGTTCACCGGTCGTTTGCAGGGACGCCGTGAGCGCATCCCACTGCGGTACGGCAAGCTCGGCGGCTGCCGACGGCGTCGGCGCGCGAAGGTCCGCGATAAAATCGCTGATCGAAACGTCCGTTTCGTGCCCGACCGCGGAGATCACCGGAATCGTACAGCGGTGAATCGCATCGGCGACCGGCGGCTCGTTGAATGCCCACAGGTCCTCCATGCTTCCGCCGCCGCGACCGACGATCAGCACGTCGCAGCGCCGTTCCGAATCCGCAAGGTCGATCGCTTTTGCGATCTCCTCCGCCGCGTCCTCGCCCTGCACCGCCGTCGGATACAGCAGAAGCGGCATCTGGGGGAACCGGCGCGCGATCACGTTCTGCACGTCGCGCCACGCGGCACCGTTTGCGCTTGTGACCATGCCGACGGCTTTCGGCAGAAACGGGATCGGCTTTTTCAGCGATTCGTCGAACCATCCGCGGTTCTTCAATTCTTCCTTGTATGCGGCGAACGCGGCGTACAGCGAACCGTCGCCCTTCGGCATCAGTCCGGTCGCCATCAGCTGAAACCGTCCGTCGCGCTGATAGAGGCTCGCTCTGCCGACGAGCCGCACGCGCTGCCCGTCCTTCGGCAGAAAGCGCAGTCCCATCACATACTGGCGGAACATGACGCAGTTGACGGACGCCTGCTCGTCTTTGAGCGTAAAGTACAGATGCCCGGAGGAATGCCGCTTGACCGCCTCTAGTTCGCCCTCGACGGCGAGATCCTTGAGGTTCGGATCGAAACCGAGCATCAGATCGATATATTCATTGAGTTCGTGTACCGTAAATACGGGCTTCAGTTCGCTCATAGCTGCCCCCGATCCGCGCCGAGCAGCGCCGCGCCGACCGCGTTGTCCGACGAATACGCCGGTTCGCCGAAGTACAGCGTTTCGCGGCAGCGCTTTTTGAGCAGCGTGCGCAGCAGTTCGGACGATGCGACGCCGCCGCAGATCAGGATCGGCAGATCGCCGTATTGCTCCGTCGCCGCCGCAAACATCTTGGACAGCGTTCTTGCGAGGCAGTCGTACACGCCGTAGGCAAGCTCCTCGTCCGGCACCGTATGCAGCAGCCGCTGTGCAGCGGATTCCGCGCCGGAGAAGGAACAGCTGCCGTTTCTGACCGTACCGGCCAGCTTGATATCCTTGTTCTGCGCCCTCTTTGCAAGCGCTTCCAGATGCTTTCCCGCGGGAAACGGCAGACCGAGCGCGACGCCGACGCGATCCACGAACTGACCGGCGTGCAGATCGGTCGACGTGCCGACCTGCTCAATCCGATACGGCGCGTCCCGGTGCGGCTCCACAAGCAAAACGTCCGTCGTTCCGCCGCTGATATGCGCCGCAAGTAAGCGTTCGCGTTCCAGCAGCGTTTCGTTTCCGTACAGCGCGGCGCGGATATGCCCGCTCTGATGATCGACGCGATACAGCGGAACGTGCAGCGCCGCGGCAAGCGTTTCGGCCTGTTTCAATCCGGCAAGGAACACCGGCATATAGCTGTCTTTACGCGAGGTCGGCGACGCGCTGACCGCAACTGCGGCGACGCGCGATGCGTCCACGGTTTCGAACAGCTCGCAGAGCAGCGGAGAAAGCTGCTTCACATGCTGAAAAAGCCCCTCCGACTGCCGCAGTCCGCGGTTGCCAAAAGGCACCGAAAGCATCGTCCGTTTTTCAAAGACGATGCTCCGTTTGTCCGTACATGCAACCGAGGTGGTGTAGCAGCTCGTATCGATCCCCAAAGAGACGCGCCCCTGCATTCAGAGTTCCTTTGCGATTGCGCCCAGGATGCCGTTGATAAAGCCCGGCGATTTTTCCCCGCCGAACAGTTTTGCAAGTTCCACCGCTTCGTTGACCGACGCGCCTTCCGGAATGTTCGGTTCAAAGAGCAGTTCGTAGACCGCGATGCGCATAATGGAAAGATCGACCTTCGCGATGCGCGAAATCGACCAGTCCTTTGCGTGCGCTTCGATGGTTTCGTCGATCTTCTCGAGATGTGCGTGAACGCCCTCGTAGAGCCGGTCCGAAAACAGCATGTCCTCGTCCGACATGCCGCGTTCGGTCTGTTCGAGCGCGTCTTCCAAGGTATCCGATCCGCCGACCGTCTCCGCATAGAGGCGCTTCATGGCGATCTCTCTGGATAACGTGTGTTTCATGCGTTCTTCCCCTTAAACAGGCGATTGAAAAAGTCGCGCACCGCTTCGGTGCCGCCGTTGTCCAGCAGCTTTCCGAAGAAGATCGCCACGCCGACAAGCGCCGCCGCAAGGAGCGTCCACCAGCCGATCAGATAGATCAGAAGAACCGTGACGACGGCAACCACGCTCAGCGCAATCGCCCATTTGTGTTTCAGACAGAATTCTTTCATGATTCCAGAACCTCCGTTCAGTTGATACGCGACGGTTTTTCCGACTCGTCCGTTTGATCGACCGTGACGTCCACGCTTCCGATCGGCACACCGCATACGGCGAGAATACGCGAGGCGATCTCATCCTGCAGCGTATGCGTGAAGGTCAGAAGCGACACGGCGGGCGACGTCGTGACGTTGACCGCGATCTTGACCTTGTCGCCGCTCGCCCTCACTCTCGTTTTGCTGTTCTTCACTTCTTCGTGCGAACGCACGGTCTGATTTGCAAGATCCGCAAGCGCAGCAAAGGAAACAGACGTCTCGCCGAGCGCGTTCCGGTCGATCGTGGCGGATGTCGGCTTCTGGAAATGTTCCGTGAACAGTCCGTACAGCGCAAATACGCCGAGCGCACCGAGAAGCAGACCGGCGAGAATCGTCAGCAGCGCCGCCGGGAACCGGCGGATCGATGCGAGAATCTCCGTCATGCGCGCTTCCCGGACCGGCCATCCGATGACAACCAGAAGAACGCAAACCGCGAGCGCGACTGCCAGCACGGCAAGAAGTCCGCACAGGATCTTGACGGTTCGCTTCATAGTGATCTCCAATGGTGTGAATGCTTGTCCGTTTGCGAATTGCCGAAGGGCAATCCTCCGGCAATCCGGATTATTTGACGCGTGCTTCGGGCTTCGGCGGTTCGGGCGCCGGTTCCTTGGCAAACGCAATCGAATTGACTGCGATGTTGACCTGCACGACCTTGAGGCCGGTCATGGTTTCGATCGCGTTCTTGACCGATTCCTGCACCGTGCGGCAGACGTCCTGGATCTTGTAGCCGTACTTGACGATGATCGTCATATCGACTGCGCATTCGACCATGCCGACTTCGACCTTGATGCCCTTGGTGTAATTCTTTTTGCCGAGCTTTTCGCCCAGTCCTTCGAACGCAGTGCCGCTCATGCCGTAAACGCCTTCGACCTCGGCGGCCGCCAACGTCGCGATCGTTGCGACTACGTCTTCCGCAAAGACGATTTTGCCGCCGTTATCCTCGGATTCAACGGTGATATCCTTATACTCGCTCATAAGTGCCTCCTTTTCCGTACGGAAATTCATGATACACGGTTAGTATACCATCTTCCTTCGAAAAAGTAAACCCTTCCTTGCAAACTCCGGTGCTCAAAGCGTCGTGCTGATCTTGACGTTTTCGGCGGTTTTTCCGGTCTCGCGCAGGACGATATCGAGAATCTGCGCAACCTGTTCGTCGCTGAGCCGGTTCGCGCCGACGACGACGTTGACGTTGCCTTCATGGATCGAAACGATCACGTCCGAAAAGCCCTTTGCGCGAACCAGATTCTCCACGGTCAGTTCCGTTTCCATCGCGTGGACAAGATCGAGCTTCTGCCGCTGCGCGTCGGACAGCGTTTCCTGATCGGCGCCCTGCGCAACGATCGCGTCAAGATACGCAAGCTCCTGCGTCCGCACGTTGTCCCGCTCCTCGCGGTATGCGGCGAAGAAATTCGTATCGACGGACGCGCTCTGCGCCGAGACTGCGGTCACTTCCGTATTGCGCTTCGTTCCCGTTTCCTCCGTCTTCGACCGGTTGATCACGACATTGGTGATCACCGCCGCGGCAACCAGCAGACAGAGTCCCGCCGCCGTCAGCACCCGCTTGTTCAGATACTTCTTATACCGGCTCATCGTTTCCTTCAGCATGTTCGTTTCCTCCTGTAAACAGTATTTATGATCCGAATGACATTTCAAACACTTCGATCCGCGAGACCGGAATGCCGGTCGCGGCCTGCACGGCAGCCTGCAGTTTCTCGCGAACCGAAAAATCGGCTGCGCCTTCCGCGACGACCACCACGCCGCGCACGGTCGGCTCCTTCTCGTACAGGACGATCGGTGCGTGTCCGTTCTCCGTTTCGACGGTCGCGGGTTCGGTGACCTCGCGCACCGTACGCGAGGTCTGACTGCCGCTCGTTCCGCTTGCGTCCTTTACGTCCTCATCGGTCTGCCGTACGGTCGCCGTGACGATCTCTCCGTTCGTCTCATACGTGACGAGCACATCCACCTTTCCCGCTCCGCGGATTTTGGAAAGCACCTCGATCAGACGCCGTTCCAGCGCGTCTCGCGTGTCGGGAACGGCTGCCGCGGCGATCTCTTTCGCCGGCTCCTTCTTTGCGCAATCGATCCTGCTGCCCAAAAGATACAGAAGAACGGCGATCCCTCCGACAGCGGCATACATGAGATAGACGAGTCCGGGGTTCTTTTTGACACGCGCCTTCCATCGCGCTGCGACGGATTCGACGTCCTTCTTCTGCATCATAGTCCCTCCTCTACGGAATTATGCCGAGAATCTGTTCCGTCAGAAGCGTCAGGAACAGAAAGCCGATTGCGATGCGCGCCGTATTCCGCACGCCGGATCGCGGAAGCAGCGTTTCGGCCAGCGCGAGCATCAGCCCCCCCGCCGCTACGGTACCGATGCTTCCGATCAGCGCGTTCATGCGAGCCCGCCCGTCAGAAACACCGGCGAAACCGCAATCAGCGCCATCGATACCGCCGCAACCTCCGTCAGCATCAGCACATGCAGCGCGTCGCCGAGCCCGCGCAAAAGATCCGCGTACGGTTTTCCGGAGAGCGGTTCGCCGACCGCCGATGCGATCCGAAGCGCGCATCGCGTCAGAAACACCGTCAGTACCGGTTTTGCGCACAGAAGCAGAATCAGAACCGCGCCGCCGACGCCGAGCGTGTTCTTGACAAACAGCAGACATTGAAGCGCCGTATCGACTGAATCGGATACGACGCCGCCGACAACCGGAAAACTGCCGAGCGCAAATCTGGTCGTGCGCAGCAGCAACCCGTCAGCGCTCGCTGCAGCGGCGCCGCGCACCGCGTTCAGAAGACCGTACCCGCCGGAGATCATCGCAAGCATCCACTTTGCAGCGCGCAGAAACAGCCTGCCGATCGACGCAAGACGTCCCGCGGCGCAGGCGTCGAACGAAAGCAGTACGCCGCCGATGCAGCAAAGCGGCGCTGCCGCATCGCGCAGCAATCGGATTGCCCCGCCGGACAGCAGCGTGAATGCAGAGGTCAGCGCCCCCGCGGTGTGTTCCATCCCCCCGAGCGTCAGAAATCCCAGCAGCACCGGCAGCATCCATTCCGACAGCGTCCGGATCCGTCCGAGCAGCCGGTAGACGGTTGTAATTTCGGAGACGATCGACGTCAGCACGAGGCAGGAAACGGCAAAGCGGAACGCCGTCTCCGCCGTTTCCGAGCCCGAGAGCGGCGCATGCACGCCGTGCAGGATCGAAGCGAGAACGGCAAGCCCCAGATAAAGGATCAGCTTCGCAGAGGCGGCTTTCACAGACGGCAACGCAAAGGCGAGCGCGCGTTCGAAAAAGCGTTCGCCGTCCGGTTCGTCCTCCATCCCGGCAAGCGTACGGACGAAATCGGACGGTCGGAACGGCACGTCCGGCGCTTCCTTCGAAAACCACGCATCCCATTCGGACAGATCGACCGTCCCGAGCAGCGCGTCCACCCCGTCCCTTGCCTCCTCCGCTTCGAACAGAAGACAGAACGGCAGCAGCAACAGCAGCGTCTGTGCAACGATTCGCTTCACGGAATCGCCTCCTTCAGCAGCGTCATGCCGGTTTCCAGCAGCGCAATCGCCGACGGCAGCGTGCAGGACAGGATCAGGACGCGCCCGCCGAGCTCGAGATTCGACGCGATCGCATTCTGTCCCGCGTCGCGCGCAAGCCCGACGCCGAAGTCCGTGAGATACGACAGCCCGATGATCTTGAGGACCGCGGACAGCACGGCGGTCGAAACGCCGTAGGATGCGCAAACCTTTTCGAACGTCTTGGCAATGCCCGAAAACGAAGTCAGACCGGTCAGCAGCAGCAACAGCGCCGTGACCGCGCCGACGGCGACGGCAAAGCCCCGATGCTCGTTGCGAAACAGCAGCGCCGTAACCGATCCGACGGCGGCGATCAGCAGCATACGTTCCATGTCAGTAGAGCGAGAATGTGCGTCTGACCGTATCGAACAGCGAGGATATCATCGACAGCACCAGCATCGTCGCAAGAATCAGACCGGCGATCGCCGCGACCGTCGCAAGCTCCTCGCGTCCGTTCTGGCGGAGCAGCTGTACGATGACGGCGACGAGGATCCCGATGCCTGCGATTTTGAACAGCAAATTGATATCCATAGCACTCCTACAGCAATAAGATGCACAGCCCGACGCCCGCAAGGACGCCGACCGCGCGGATGGTCTTTGCCTGTTTAGCGGTCTCCGCCGCCGCCTGTTCCGCTTCCGACAGCGCGCGTTCGAGCGACCGGATGCGCTCGTGCAGGCGTTCCGAACCGGTGGTCGACAGGCCTGTGAAGAAGGACAACAGCGCTGCGTATTCGAAGTCGAACGGCTTCCACGCCTCCGCTGCCGCAGATGCGGCGTCCGCTTCGCGCGCGGCGGCGGATCGGGCGTTGAGATACGTCTGCAGCATGGAAAACAGCTCTCCGTCGTACTGCTTCTCGATGCCTTGCAGCGAGATCTCCGCGTCCGCCGCTTCGGAGAACAGACGCAGATTCCGGATCAGCGCGCCGATTCGCCGGTAACGCTCCGTCTTGCGCGACGCAGCGCGCATGCCGATCGCCGTGCACAGCGCGAACAGCAACAGAATCCCCGCCGTCTTCATACCGTTCGATCGATGCGGCGACCGTCCGCATCCAGAACTTCTGCGTAGGTGCCGATGCCGCTCAGGATCACATACCGGTCAAAGATGCGGTCCTGAAACAGCCTTCGCAGAAACGGTCGTTTGCGCGCGCTCTCCCATGAGCGTCCGTGCGCGGTTGCCAGCACGGTGACGCCCTTCCCCGCGGCTTCCGTGACGGCGGCGGCATCCGCAACTGTGTTCAGCTCATCCATCGCCAGAACCTGCGGCGACAGCGTTGCGACGATGCGCAGCGCGGCGTCCGATTTGGTGATGCCGGAAAGCACATCGGTGCGCGCGCCGAGGTCGAACGGAATCGAACCGTCCGATGCGCCGCAAAGCTCGAACCGCTCATCCGCAACGCTGACGCGCTTCGTCTTTATGCCGTGCCGTCCGTCGGAAGCTATGCGCACGAGATCGCGCAGCAGCGTCGTCTTTCCGCATCCGGGCGGAGATATCAGCAGCGCGGAGAGCAGTTCGCCGCCGTCCGAAAGCACGGGAAGCAGCGGTTTTGCGCAATCGATCACTTCGCGCACGATGCGAATGTTCACCCCCGACACGTTGGAGAATCCGAGCACGCCGCGTTCGGTGCGCACCATTCTGCCGGACAGTCCGACGCGGCATCCATGTACGGTCAGAAAGCCGTCGCGGCGTTCGTTCTCCCACGCATACGCGGAAAACTCCTGCAGCCTTGCGCAGAGTTCGCGCAGATCGTCGCCGGACGTCATCGGCGCGGCGTTGTTGCCGTAAACGATCCGGTCGGCACGGTCGAACACCAGTTCCATCGGCGCATCCCGCCTCAGCCGGATTTCGAGCAGCGGCGCATCGTCATCCAGCCGTTTCAGCACTTCACCGACATTCGGAGGCAGAAGCGCACACCATTGTTCCTTCCAGTGTTCCATGCTCGTCCCTCCCGCTTTCACCCTATGCATGGATTCTGTTGCATATGAAAAAAGCCGTTCGACGGATTGCGTCAAACGGCATAGGAGATTGTTGTCAAAGCAGGGTTCTGAACGCAAGGCCGGTCGTATGCGGACCGCTGCAGGGCGCTTTTTCAAGTACGGACCGGATCAAATCCGCCGCTTCCCCGCGGGATTCGTTTGTGAGATACACCGCAAAGAAATCAACCGGCGGCAGCTGTTTGTCCGCGATATACAGCGGAACGCTGTTAAGCATCGTCGAATACCCGCGGTCGCTGCAGACCAGCGGAAACACCGCATTCTTCCGGTCGGTCAGTGCAGGATGTCCGTCGCAGGCGCCGCAGCCGCGATCGGACCGCGCAGGGCACGAGCGAAGCTGCATCAGCGGAAGCCGTCCCGCAACGATCAAGCCGAGCGGGATTTCGCTTTTCAGGTCGCGCAGTTTCGGAACGGACAGTTCGAACGACGCGAACTGCGCCGCAATGCCCATGTCCCGATACGCGGCGATCGCGTCGCTGTTGGTGACGTTGAGCCCGTACCCGCCGACCGGAACAAGCCCCGCTTCCTTTGCCAGGCGAACGGCGCCGATGTTCTCGCAGAGCGCATACCGTACGCCGCGCGCGTTCAGATCGCGCAGCTGTTCCGATATTCCTGCTTCGTCGTTCGGATAGACGAGTGCCGGAATCTCGACGGCTGCCCGTGCGGTGATCCGCTCCGGATGCGCAAGCAGCGCTTTGACCGGCAAACTGTAATACGCGATCTCCGGTTCGTCCGTCCATTGCGCATCGTTTGCGAACCGTACGCAAAGACGCGGCTTTGCCTGCCGCGGCGCTCCCGGAATCGTAAGATCCGGTTCGTTGACCGTATAATGCACCGCATCCGCGCGCGCTTGATACAGCGCATCGAGCGCGTCTCTGCGCAGTGCGTTCAGCGCGGACGCCGGAAGCATCAGTCCCTCATCTATCGTGCAGGAAATGCGTTTCGGGTCGAACGGCGTCCCGCCCGTCTTGGACAGATATTTCGATACGGATTCTTCCGTCAGCGCAACCTTCTGCGCGCGTTCCGGCACCGTGCCGAGCGCTCGGACCGTGTGCGCGCCGTCGCTTGCCGTCAGCGTCGACGGCTGATTAGATTTTACCGTGATTTCAAAGGAAACCGGCACGTTCTTTCGCGGTGCGCGATAAAGCTCGCGTATGCCGGCAAGCACCGGCTGCGCGCGCTTTGCATCCTCCTGCGTACGCACGCCGAACATGGTATGGTTCCGTTTGCCGGTCAGGTATCCTTCTGTGAATCCGCCGCGGGAAAACACGTTCCGAAGCGTTTCCTCCGAATACGGTTCGCCGTCGCGCGCGCGGCGCACCGCATCGACCGCCGCAGCCACATATTCCGGCGATTTCAGACGGCCTTCGATCTTGAGCGACGAAACGCCGATCTCGCGGTACTGTGCGCAGTACGCGATATGCGACATGTCCTTTAATGAAAGCGCGTATTCTGCGCCGTTGCAGACGAACGGCAGGCGGCACGGCTGCGCGCAGAGACCGCGGTTTCCGCTGCGCTCGCCGAGCATGGCGGAAAGATAGCACATGCCGGACGCGCTCATGCACAGCGCACCGTGTACAAAGCATTCGAGCTCCGCATGCGTTTGCTCGCGAATCCTGCGGATCTCCGAAAGCGACAGTTCGCGCGCAAGCACGACGCGCAAAAAGCCGAGGTCCTCAAGCTGCAGAACGCCCGCCGCGTTGTGCACCGCCATCTGCGTCGAACCGTGCAGCGCAAGTTCCGGACAGATCGCTTTTGCAAGGCGCATGACGGTCAGATCCTGCACGATGATCGCATCCGCCCCGCTCTGCGCGATTTCCGCGAGCGTGTCCGCGACGGCTTTGCGTTCCTCGTCGCGCACAAGCGTGTTGACGGTCACATGCACCTTGACGCCGTGCGCGTGGCAGAACCGTACGGCGTCGATCAGCTTTTGTCCCGTAAACTGTCCGGCGTTTCGGCGCGCGTTGCATGCGCCCGCGCCGAAATAGACCGCGTCCGCCCCCGCATATACGGCGGCTTCGAGCGATCCTTCCGTGCCGACCGGCGCCAGAATCTCCGGATTTCTCTTGTCGACTGCATCTGTCATGCCCTTATTATACCGGTCGGAGCCTGCAAATGCAACCGCAAATTCCTCTTGTCAACCGGAACGGAATTTGATATGATATGCAGAGATATTTTGGGGGTAATTCCATGGATCAAGAATCGCAGCGTCCCGAAGCGGAGACCGTTGAACAGCAAAAAGAATCCTCACCCGCGCCGAAGAGAAAACGCCGTTTCGGCGACCGTCCGGACGGATACCGTCTGCGCTCTCTGCAGCCGATGTCCAAGGTTTCGCCGTACATCATGCCGGACCGTTCCGGCGCAAGCGTCTATTTTCACGACTCGTTCGAAGTGACCGAGGTCGAAAACTATATCCGCAAAAAGCGCAATCAGGGCCTGAAGGGCTTCGGCGTCATGCATGTGCTGATCGCAAGCTACGTCCGCATCATCTCGCAGCGCCCGGCCGTGAACCGCTTTCTGTCGGGGCAGCGCGTATATTCGCACGGCGATGATATCGTGATCAATCTGACCATCAAGCGTGAAATGACGCTCGAAGCCGAGGAGACCATCATCAAGATGCATTTCACGCCGACCGATACGGCGGACGACGTATATAGGAAGATCACCAAGCTGATCGAGGAGAACCGTCAGACGAATCCGGACAGCGACTTTGACAGCACGGCGAAGATCTTCAACTATATCCCCGGTCTTCTTTTGAAGAACGCGGTCTGGTTTTTGAAGCTGCTCGACTATTTCGGGCTGCTGCCCAAGAGCCTGATCGAAATCAGCCCGTTCCACGGTTCGATGTTCATCACCTCGATGGGTTCCCTGGGTGTCCCGCCGGTGTATCATCATCTGTACAATTTCGGCAACATTCCCGTGTTCTTCTCCTTCGGCGCGAAGTACAAGCGAAACGAGCTCAAGGACGACGGCACGGTCGTGCAGCGCAAGTATATCGATTACAAAGTCGTCTGCGACGAGCGCATCTGCGACGGATTCAATCTGGCTTCCGGTTTCAAGCTGATGAAGTCCTATCTGAAGAATCCGCACGTGCTCGACGAAAAGCCGCAGGTCGTGTATCACGATGTCGACTGACCGCAAGAGAAAAAAGAAACGCGCGATCGTCCGCATCGAGCGCATCAAAATCATCGAGTACGTCTTTATCGGACTGGTGATTTTGCTGTTCTGCGCGATGGCGTTGTATTACGGCAACGGCTGTTCGCGCAAAGGCAGGTATGCGGACGTCGAAGCGACCGCCTCCCCCGTCCCGACCGACGATCCTTCGATTCGCGGCATGAACGTGTTCTCCGCTTTAGAGGCGAACGGATTCACCGTGACCTTGCAGGGCGATTCCTACACCGTCACAGCGCCGAACGAGGTCGTCTTCACGATGCGGATGCAGTCGGACGACAAGGGCATTATGACGCTGTCGTTTGAGACGCCCTGCTGCCCCGATCCGGAGGAGGAAGGCGCGGTTTACGACGCACTGCGCCGGGAAAACCGCAGAACGGTCGATGCGCTGCGGGAGCTGTTCGACTGTATCATGCCGGTGTTCCGGCGTCCCATGAGCGACGGCGAAACGATCGTGCAGCAATGCGCGAAGGTCGTAGAGAAGGGCAATTCGTATGCGAAACGCCTCGGCGACTATTCCGTTCGCATCCTGTCCGATCCGGACGCGATCCCGCAGACCGTCAGCATTACGCTGATGCGCGACAAATGAGCGACAAATCAATACAAACAAGCAGCCGGATTCACGGCTGCTTTTTCGATTCTATTACAAAGATGCGCATTTCGTTTGTGACCGGCAGGCGGTACGGAAACTCCGGATCCTGCGTCTCGACGAGTTTGTTTTGCACATCGTCCCCGCGCGTCGGTTGTCCGATGCCGCCGCGGTAGTGCTCGAAGAACCGCACGGCGTCGTCAAACGAACGAAACGGCTGATCGAACGGAACGGATGCGTCGAGCGTTCGAAACGCGTACCCCCGATTCTGAAGATACGCTTCCGCATCGGCAGCGGTTCGCTCATGGCGCGGCTGCCCTTCGGAAAACCGGTGTCCCGCTTGTCTGCGCTTGATCAGGATCAGCTTTCCGGATCGCGTTTGTTCGAACAGCTTGACGGATTCTTCGGTCGAGCCGAAATAGCAGCAGACGATCGCGTCGAACGGTTCGCGGATCGCATGCACATCCGCAAGGCGCACGTCGATACCAGCAACGCCCTGTGTGCGGGCGGTCAGCGCTTCGATCGCAGCGCGGTCGCAATCGATTGCCGTCACGGTTTTGCAGTACGGCAGAAGCGCCGTCGAAAGATACCCGAGCCCGCATCCCGCGTCCAGCACGCGATCCGACGCTTGAAGTTCCGGCGCCAAAAGCGATGCAAGCGTACGGTGAAAGCCGGTGTGTTCCGCCGCGTCGCGAAAGAAGCGGATGCGCTCGTCATCCCAGAAAAAGCGTTTATTCACGGTCCGTCTCCTTTCGTCCGTCTTGCATCGAACCCGCGTTTGCGGTATACTGTCAAAAAACGGAGGTTTCCCATGCAGCACATTCTGATCGTCGGACGCAACGGTGTCGGCAAATCCACCCTGATACGCGCCCTGCTTGACGCGATTCCCCTGCCGGTATCCGGCGTCATCACCAAAAAGGAAGCCCCCGCTGCGAACGGGTTTTCTCCCGTTTACATTCACCTTTACGGCGAAGAACGGCGATATGCCGCCGAAAACTGCATCGGCGAATGCAGCGACGGAAAGAGCGTCGCGCATCCGGAAGCGTTTGAACGGTTCACGGACCGCATGCAGTTTCCGAACGACGGCGTGATCGTGTTTGACGAGCTCGGCTTTTTAGAGAGCGCCGCCCCGCGCTTCACCGATGCGGTGCTGCATACGCTTGACGCCGCGCCGTTTTGCATCTGCGCCGTGCGCGACAAGCATACCGCATTTTTGGACGCCGTTTGCACGCATCCGCGCGCACGCGTGTTTCCGATCACGGAGGAAAACCGAGATGCGCTGCGTGAACGGCTGCTTGCGCTTCTCCCCGATTTGATGCGGGATTAGTCCTCTTCCGGCTCGACCGTTTCCCCGCGCGACTGTTTCAGGCGCATGCGATCCCAGAGCCCGTACTTGTCGGTGTTGGTGATCGCATGCATCATTTTGACGTCCGCATCCGGAACGATCGTGCAAAGATACTTGATCAGCTCCTTTGCTTCCTCGCGCTTCGTCTTTCCCGCGATCTCACAGTTGGGCGGCAGAACCGGCAGCTCCAGCTGCTTTGCGACGGACAGACAGTATTTCTCCGGCACGTAGATCATCGGTCGGATCACGGTGATATCGCTTCTGGACAGATACGTGATCGGCGCAAAGGTGTTCATGCGCCCCTCGTAGAGCATCGACATCAGAAACGTTTCCAGTACGTCTTCACGGTTGTGCCCGAGCGCGACCTTGTTGCAGCCGCGCTGCTTTGCCGCGTTGTTCAGCGCGCCTCTACGGAGCTTTGCGCACAGCGCGCAGGGCGAACGCTCCGCGCGGTATTCGAACACGACCTTGCCGATCTCCGTCGGAATGACTTCGAACGGAATGCCGATCTTCTCCGCATACGCGCGGATCGGCGCGGTGTTCTGATACCGTAGTCCGAGATCCAGCATGATCGCAATGACGTCGAACTTCGTATAGGAAAAGCGCTGATACAGCTTCATCGCCTGCATCAGCAGCAGCGAGTCCTTGCCGCCGGACACGCCGATGCAAATCTTGTCTCCGTCCTCGATCATTCGGAATTTCTCGTCCGCGCGACGGATGCTGCCCAATATCCGTTTCATAGAAACCAACCTTTCCGTTCCAGTATACCTTCTTGCGCGGCGTCTGTAAAGAATCGGAACTCCGTAAAATGTAAAAGAACGATAAAATTCTTTCGGAATCGTTGCGGATTATGCAGTTCTTTGTTATAATGACGGCGTTCAGAAACAACGGAGGTTTCCATGACCGTTTCCGATATCTTTTTCATCGGCGTAGGCCTTTCGATGGACGCGCTGGCGGTTGCGATGTGCCAAGGCGTTTCCATGAAAAAACTGCACATCGGCGGCGCGCTGCGCGTGGCGCTGTTTTTCGGCGGCTTTCAGGCGCTGATGCCGCTTGCCGGTTTTGCGCTCGGTTCGACGTTTGCTTCGTTTGTCACGATCGGCCCGTGGATCGCCGCGGCGATGCTGCTGATCATCGGCGGAAAGATGCTGATCGACGGCATCCGCGACAAACAGGATGAACCGACCAACGAGCTCGCTTCTCTCGGCAAGCTGGTGCTGCTTGCGATCGCGACGAGCATTGACGCGTTTGCCGTCGGCGTCGGCTTCTCCATGCAGGAAGGCATCGTCTGGCTGTACGGCGGCATCAGCATCTTCTTTGCCGTCGCTCTGATCGGCTGCACGACCTTCGTCCTCTCGCTGTTCGGCGTATGGGTGGGCAACCGGTTCGGGCTCAGATATCACCGCCTCGCTACGATGATCGGCGGCATCGTGCTGATCGCAATCGGCATCAAAATGGTTTTGGAAGCGCTCGGCATTCTGCCCGCATTTCTGCGCTGTGACGGCTCCGCATTGCGCGATGCGGCGCTGCATATACTCCGGTTATGAGTTCCGAAAAGAAATCGATCGCTTTGCCGCTGGTTCTGTTCATTCTCCTATGCCTGATCCTTGCGGCAATCGTCGGATACATTGTTTATCTGCATATCCATGCGCCCGCGCCGCAGCCGGTTCCCGTCAAAGCCACGTCTGAGCCGACCGCGGAGCCGAGCGCGACGCCGCATACGACCGCCGTTCCCGAACCGACAGCAACGCCGGTTCCGGCAGCGAAAGCGACGCAGGAGCCGGATTATCCGTTCCGCGAGGACGACGTCAAGTTCTGGACGGAAGGCGCGCTCCGGCTGTCCGGCAGTTACCGCAGCCCGACGCTTTCCGTGAACGTCAGAACCGTGGTCGACAACAGCACGTACGGACGGCGTGTGACCTATTATGTCGCGGACGTTTATGTGCGAGACGTTATGCAGCTTCGCGCCGCAAGCTGCAGCGGCGATTTTCAGCGAACCGGACACGGCAGTGTGGAACGCACCGCAAAGCAGGTGAACGCGCTCGTAGCGATCTCCGGCGACTACTGCGGATTCCACCGCGATTCTCTGGTCATCCGCAACGGCGAGGTTTACCGCAAGAGCATGCGCACCAATATGGACGTCTGCCTGCTTTTGCGCGACGGCACGATGGAAACGTACCGGAGCGGAACGATCACGCTGAAGGAGATTCTCGACAAGGATCCGTGGCAGGCGTGGCAGTTCGGTCCCGCGCTTTTGAACGAGGAAGGCGACGCGCGGACGTCGTTTTCTTCGACTTCGATCAGCCCGCGCAACCCGCGCAGCTGTATCGGCTATGTCGATCCGGGGCACTATGTGTTCGTCGTGGTCGACGGACGGCAGAAGCATTCTCGCGGTCTGACGCTGACCGAGCTTGCCTCGCTGATGGAAACGCTCGGCTGCCGTCAGGCGTTCAATCTTGACGGCGGCGCTTCCGCGCACTTCTTCTGGCACGATACGATCTTCAACAAGCCGAGCAAGGGCGGACGTCAGATCTCCGATATCATCTATGTTGCGAAGGAAGACTATCCGGATTCCTTCTACTTCCGCGGAAAGGACGGCACAGACAAATGAACCATATGTTGAAAGCGATCATCGGCGCAGGCTTGGTTCTGCTGCTGATCGGCTGTTCCTTCATGCATCAGGAGGCAGCCGCAACGCCGTCCCCGACGCCGGAACCGTCGGATACGCCCGACATCGTCGTTGACATCACGTCCGCGCCGACCGCTGTGCCAACGCCCGCGCCGACACCCGTCCCGTCTCCCACGCCCACGCCTTCGCCGACGCCGTCCCCGACGCCGGAACCGGAGGGGCTGATCGGTTGGAGCGTCGGCGGGTTCGTACCGAAGGAAGAGACGACGATGACCGAAGACGCCTATGTAAGCGATCAGATCCATATCACGGTCCGCAAAGTCTTCGACGAGGAGACCTACGAGAAAAAGAATGTGACGTATTTTGTCACGGACGTCTATGTGCGCGACGTCAGACGCATCGAAACCGCCGCGGCGGGCGGATTCAAGAAGCATTCCGAAATGCGCGTGGATCGCATGGCGGAGCGCGAAAACGCGATCTTCGCCATCACCGGCGACTATTACGGACACCACGCGCACTCGCTCGTCATCCGCAACGGCGTCGTATACGATAAAAAGCTGTACAGCAACTGGGATCTCTGTTTCCTGTATCTGGACGGTACGATGGAAACCATGGCGGCAAGCGACTACCGGCCGAAGAATCTGCGCGACGACATCTGGCAGGCCTGGCAGTTCGGACCGTCGCTCCTGGATGCGGACGGTCATGCGATCGAAAGCTTCCCGAAATCGAACATCAAGACGCAGAATCCGCGCACGGTCATGGGCTATTACGAGCCGGGACATTACTGCTTCGTCACCGTCGACGGCAGACAGGGCAGCTATTCCGGCGGCATGACGCTGACCGAACTCGCGCAGCTGATGGAATCGCTCGGCTGCAAGCTTGCGTTCAATCTGGACGGCGGCGAATCCGCGTCGCTGTACTGGAACGGACGGATCTACAACTCACCGTACAACGGCGGACGCTCGATCTCGGATATCATCCTGATCCGCGCCGAAGAATCCTGAACGAAAGCCGCCTCGCAGGAAAACCTGTGAGGCGGTTTTTTCAAAGTTCCAGTTCCATATACCGGCGATAGGTGGAAAACCCGATCGCTTCATAGAATTGCAGCGCGTCTCGGTTGAACTCCCACATATTGAGTTCGACCTTGGAAAAGCCCTGTTCCCTTGCATAAACGCGGATAAACGTCATCAGCTCTGTGCCGACGCCCGTTCTGCGGCATGTTTTATCCACACAGAATTCGTCGATATCGAGATAGTCGCGCACCCGCATAAACGGGTTTTCCGGCCTTGTGATATGATTGAGCACCGCAAACCCGCAGAGCACGCCGTCGCGTTCGTCGACGACGATGCGCTGTCTCGGATCGTTCCATATCGTGCGGATGTGGTCCTGCAGTTCCTTCGAAAACCCGGGCTTGAAGATGTCCGGTCTGCCCGCAGCGTGCAGATCGTTGACCTGTTTTCGAAGCGCATTGACGCGATCCAGTTCCGATTCCTTTGCAAAACGTACCGCCATAAAGCCCTCCTATCCGCGCAGAAAACCGCAGCAGCCGAACTCAGACAGCGGACGAAACCCCGCGTCGCGATAGAACGCGGCGGTCTTTTGCGTATCGTCGGTGACGAGCTCCGTCTGACGTACGGACGCATAGCGCTCCTGCAAACGTTTCAGCAGCGCGGTTCCGACGCCCCTGCGCTGATACGCCGGATGCACAAGCAGGTCCTGCACAAACACGATCGTTTCTCCGTCGCCGACCGCGCGCAGTATGCCGATGAGCCTCTCGCCCTCGTATGCGGCAAGAACAAGGAGCGACTTTTCAAAGCCGCGTTTCAATGCGGGCAGATTGTCGGTATACGCCGTCCAGCCGACGGAAGCGTACAAATCTGCGATTTCTGCTTCTTTATATGTTTCGTATGTTCGTATCTTCACGGTGCGATCCTCGCGTTTCTGCTGTGTTATGATGAGTATAGCAAAGGGCGAACCGGAATGCAACCGGTATCTGAAACGGCACAATCGGCAAAACTGATTTGTTTAATGACTTGTTTGCAATGTTTGGGTATGAAAAAAGCCCCTGAATCAGGGGCTGATTTCGTGGTCGAGGCGACTGGATTTGAACCAGCGGCCTTTTGGTCCCGAACCAAACGCGCTACCAAACTGCGCTACGCCTCGACAATGGAGCCAAAGAGGGGACTCGGACCCCTGACCTACGCATTACGAGTGCGTCGCTCTACCGACTGAGCTACTTTGGCGGACCTTTTCTATTATAGGCAAAAGAGGTTGTTCTGTCAAGTACGAATTTTAAAAACTTTCATATATCTTTCGCAGACGCGTTTTGACATTTTACGTGACTTTTTTCGGGAAGTATGCTATGATAGTCCATCATATGTTTGAAAGGAGATGCGCGTATGAAGCACCGGCTTTTCATCCTGCTGTTGCTGCTTGCCTGCCTGCTGCCCTTCGGCTGCGGCGGCGACCGGCAGCAAACGGCTGCGGAATCCTCGCCCATATGGGAGCTTGCCAAGCGCTATCCGTCCACTTACGGCACGATCCGTCACGCCTATACCTATGAACGGAACGGACAAATCTTCTATCTCAGCATCGCGCGCGGCAAGAAGGTCTCCGATGCTTCGAAGGAGCCGCTCGATTCGATGACGAAGAACGGTTTGACCGTGAACTTGCTGGAAAGCAGCAAAAGAGACAGCGACGACACGCTGACCGATTTTACATACTACGCTTGCGATAGCGAACCGTATCGCTATACGATCGGCATCGAACAATCCGGTCTGATGATGCAGACGCTGCTTTCGACGGAGGAAGCGTTCGCGCTGATTCGCGATCCGCACGCGAAGATCGAAGGACTCACCCTGCAGACGGAAGAATGGAGCGCATACCTAAGGCTTGACGCCTGCAACCTTGAGATCTCGATCTTCCCGAACGACGGCGGCAGGCAGTACCGGCTTTGCGAAGACACCTTTGAAAGCCGCATGGAAAACGGAGAATCGTACCTCTATGATACCAATAACGACGCGATCGCCTACACGAACGGAACCGACACCGTCGTGATCAGGCAATCGAACCGTTCCGGCGCGGAACACACTCCATACAACACCTTGACCGAATGCAAGGCGCTGCTTGCGCTGCTTGGGAACTGATAGGAGGACTTCATGATACTCTTGGAAACGACGGAAGCCATCGGAAACGCTCCGATTTTCGTATGGCTGATGGATCAGCTGCGCGCGCTTGCGGCGCTGCGCGTGCCGTTTTTGACCGCAATCATGTCCGCGGTCACCTATCTCGGGCATGAGATGGTATTCCTTGTGATCGCCATGATTCTCGTCTGGTGCGTGGATAAGCGGTACGGATACCGGTTCCTCGGCGTGTTCATGGTCGGAAGCTTTCTGCAGCAGGCGTTGAAGGCGATCTTCATGATCCCGCGTCCCTGGATCATCGATCCGACGTTTCAGGCGGTGGAAAGCGCAATCCCGGCGGCAAGCGGGTACTCCTTCCCGAGCGGTCACACCTTGACCGCATGCATCGCGCTCGGCGGCGTCGCAATGTATCTCAAAAAGAAGTGGGCTTATGCCGCGGCGATCGTTCTTTCGCTGATCGTTGCGTTCTCGCGCATGTATCTCGGCGTACATACGCTCTTGGACGTCGTCGTCGGTCTGCTTCTCGGCGTGATCGTATTGATCTTCTTTGCCGTCCTGTTCCGCGATGAACGCGAACAGAACCGCAGGCTGAATGCGATCCTTGTCATCGGCGCAGCCGCAAGCATCGGTCTGTTGGCATTTCTGCTTGCCAGCCCCCCGCCTGCCGATCCGGCAAACCTTCCGACGGCAAAGGAGAGCATCGGAAACGCGTATGTGCTCGTCGGCGCTACGTTGGGGATGATCGTCGGAAAGCTGATGGACGATTCGTTCGTGCATTTCGAGACGAAAGCGGTCTGGTGGGTGCAGCTCATCAAGATTGCGCTCGGTCTGATCGTCGCGCTCGGCGTTCGCGCCGGGCTCAAGGCGGTATTCGGCGGTTCGGACGAACCGGCATTGCTGCGCGGCGTCCGGTATTGCGTCATGACCGTCGTCTGCGTCGGCGTCTATCCCATGCTGTTTAAGGTCCTGAACAAACTCGGCGGCAAGTAAAAGCAACAAAATCGCTCCTTTCGGGAGGCTTCGCGCCTCCTTCTCTTTTTGCGCGTTTTTGCACGGTTGCGTCCGTTTCTCGTTTTTCCTTCGAATGATCGATATATCGTTCATGCGATCCATATTTAGCGTTCTAAATTCATTTGGACATAAAATAACCCATTATAATTTACCACGTGTTCATAATTTGTTCAAGTCTTATTCATAAATTGATCGTCGTTTTTTGGCGATTCCTTCACAAAATAAGAGCAATTTTGACACAATTAGCCGATATAATGCAGTCAGATACAAGAAAGGAGCGAATGGAAATGACTGAATTGGAATTGAAGAAATTGTATCGCCGTATCGAACGCGCCTCCCGGCTGCGGACTCCCTGGTACCTGAAGCTCGCCTCCCTGCTCAGCATCTTCTTCTGAGCGCCGGCATCGAGAATCGTGCTTGCTTCCTCCTCCGCAATCTGCTATAATGGTTGCATCAAAAAAGGAGGAACAAACAATGGATGCTTTGTTTGCATTGAAGAACCGCCGCAGTGTGCGTGCGTACCGTGAGGAACAGGTACATGAGGATCAGCTGAACGCGATCCTGGAAGCTGCCACCTTTGCCCCCACCGGCAACGGAAAGCAGAGCCCGACGATGGTCGTCGTACAGGACAGGGAGCTTGTGAAGAAGCTCAGCCGTATGAATGCCGCAGTGATGGGCAGCAACGGTGATCCGTTCTACGGCGCACCGACCGTCGTGATTGTATTCGGCAATCCGAACGCCGCTTCGACCTGGTTTGAAGACGGATGTCTGGTGATGGGCAATCTCTTGAACGCCGCGTTCGCCGCGGGTGTGGACTCCTGCTGGATCCACCGCGCGAAGCAGATGTTCGAAACCGAAGAAGGCAAGGCTCTGATGAAGGAGTGGGGCGTTCCGGAAGGATGCGTCGGCATCGGAAACTGCATTCTCGGCTATGCAGCGGCTCCCCTGTCCGCTCCCGCGCCCAGAAAAGCGAATTACGTCATTCGCGCATAATGCCAAAACGCAAAGAAGCGAGGTTTTCCCCCGCTTCTTTTTTTGCGTTCGTTTATCTTCCGCAGGTTTTCATCAGCAGCACAAGTCCCGCAATGACCGCGACGACCGCCGCAATCACCAGGATGACGCGGACCGCGGATACCGGCGTCTTGCCGCCGACCTTGCCGTTCTGTCCGTTGACAAGGAAGCGATAGAGCTTGTCCTTGTACTTGAACGAACTCATCCACACCGGCAGCAGAAGATATTTATAAGTTGTTTCGGCATACGTCGTCTTGCCGTTGACATCCTCGACGTGATCGGCGTTGTATCGATTCGAAATATCGCTCTTGATATCCTCCTCGATCTTCTCTTCCATCTTCTTTTTCGCGCTCTCCCAACCGTCCTTCAAGCCGATTGAATAGCGCTCCGCCGTGAATCCCTGCAGGAACTTCGGCTGGTAACGAACGTTCTCCGCGGTTTCGAACGGCTCGATGCGCGACATCAGATCCGCTTCATATCGTTTGGAACCGAACACCAGAACATCATCAAACTGCTCGTTCTGTACGCCGCCGGTCGTGAACCAGTCGGTATAGGTTTCCTTTTTGCCGTCCTTGCCCTCGCGCTCGCGGTCAATGCCGTAGCGCGCCGTATACCTGGTGGTCGTCTTGGCGTCATAGGTCCAGTACGGCAGATACACGCCTTTGAACGCATCCGGTCTGGCGCTTTCCTTCGCGCGCTTCGGGCAGAAGAATTTGCCCTTGATCCAGTTGGTGAAGAGGCTGCCCGCTTTCTTTTCGTCGATGCGGAACGGCACCACGCCGCCCGGCGCGAGCGTCTTGACGTCCTCGCTCGCCTGCATGACCTGATTGCTGCCGCAGTACGGGCAGACATCCGCGATCTGCAGCTCGTCATAGATCGATTCCGCGCCGCAGGATTTGCAGATGATGACCTTGTTCTTCGCACCCCAGTCATAGCCTTCCGTGTTGGTTTCGGAAAGCAGATCGAGCTCGTCGGCACTCCTGTCCGCGCCTTCCTCGTTCTTTTCGGTCTGAATCTGCTCCCAGTGACCGCAGAACGCGCAGCTCAGACCGTTCTTCACCGGATCATACTGCAGCGTCGCACCGCAGTTCGGGCACTTTCTGTCGGTCTCTTTGATGGTTTTCGTCCGTCTCGCTTCTTGTTCCATGTGCTCCCCTCCTCATATAAACTAAGATGCTTGATCGATCCGCCACGGCAACGGAAGCGTGAATTCCTCGTTCCGTTCGTCAAACGGATAGTACTCCTCGCGGTTGCTCGGATCATCGAACCGGTTGAAATCCTCGAACACCGGCGAATAGGTCATGTTGTGCATCGTCCCCGCCGCTTCGTCGATCTGGATCAGCCGGAGGTATCCCCCGCCGCCGTCGTGCAGCGACGCCTGATAGTTGAACAGCATCTGATAAACCGTGCGGTCCGCCTTGCCGTCTCCGTCGTCGTCGAACGATTCCGGGAAACAGTACGCGCCGTACTTGTGTCCGCACAGGACCATATAGACGTTCGGCGTCCGCTTGACGACGAGATCATACCATTTCTTGCCGTCCTCAGAGAGCGTCTGCGTCTTGGTATAGTAATCGTGCAGGCAGAGCACGCCGACGCGGTCCGGATATGCCCGGAACGTATCGTACACCCATGTAAACGCCTTCTTGGTCGGCGCAAAACCCATATAGACGAAGATGTAGTCGGTTTCGCCGATCGTGAGAAGGTCGTAGTGCCCGCGGTTGTCCTCGAACGAACCGCCGTACCACGGCTTGTCCGCATAATGCTTTTCGCCGAAATACTTGGTGAAGATCTTGTACCCGTACGGATCGAGAATGTCATGATTGCCCGCAAGCACGCCGTTCGGGATGTCGTCGATATAGGACTGCGCGGTCAGAGCGACCTGCCATTCCGAATCGAGATCGGTGTTGTGCACAAGATCGCCGGTATTGATGACGTATTTGAGATGCATTTCCTCGCAATGGTCGCGCAAAAAACCGGTCATCGCATAGTAGTATTCCGGAAACTTCTTTGAATAGTGCTGCGGATCGCTGATCCATGCGATCGTATAGACGCCTTCCGCCGCCGCATAGGTCCCGGTCTGTGCGGAAGGACTCGGCGCATCGGTCGGCTGCTGTGTCGGCGGCTCCGTGGCGTCGGGCGTCGGCATCGGAACCGGCGTCTGAACCGCCGCTGCGGGAACGATGTCGGTCTCGGCAACGATCGTGACGTCCTCCGTCTGCACCTGTGCCGCAGGCGTTGTCTGCGGCGTTTCGGGCACTTTGACGCAGGCGAAAAACAGCATCAAGAAGATGCCGGACAGAACTGCCGCCGCAATCCGTTTGATATACGGTCACCTCGCTTCCGATCGTTCGATACTATCCTACCACGATTGGAAAAGTCTGTCAAATCCGATCGGTCGGGTTTACGCGAATCGCCGGAAGGACAAACTATCGGTCGGAGGTGATGCACTTGCAGAAAGTGGAAATCACGAGCATCGATACATCGCAGCTGCCGCGTCTGAAGCCGGAAGAGATGCGCGAATTGCTGATACGGGCGAAATCCGGCGATGAGCAGGCACGGGAGAAGTTCATCTACGCGAACCTCCGTCTCGTTCTGTCCGTGGTGCAGCGGTTTTCCGGACGCGGCGAGCTTGCCGACGATCTCTTTCAGGTCGGATGCATCGGGCTTCTGAAGTCCGTCGCGGGCTTCGATCTCAGTCAGGACGTACGGTTTTCGACCTACGCGGTGCCGATGATCGCAGGCGAGATCCGGCGGCATCTGCGCGATTACAGCGCCGTGCGCGTGCCGCGTTCGATGCGCGATACCGCATACCGCGCGATGCAGGCAAAGCTCAAGCTGACCGAGTCGCTCTCGCGCGAGCCGAGCGTTTCCGAGATCGCCGCGGAGCTCGGGATTCCCGAACCGGACGTGGTCTTTGCGCTCGACGCCGTCAGCGATCCGGTGAGTCTGTACGATCCCGTATTCAACAGCGACGACGACGCCATGTGCGTTCTCGACCAGATCCGCGATCCGAAGGATACCGAGACGCGTCGGCTGAACGCGATTGCGCTCAAGGAAGGCATTTCACACCTGTCCGAACGCGACCAGAAAATACTCAAGCTGCGCTATTACGCCTGCAAGACGCAGGTGGAGGACTCGAAGGAGATCGGCATTTCGCAGGCGCAGGTCTCGCGTCTTGAAAAGAGCGCGCTGAAGCAGCTTGAAAAGTACGTCAAATCATGACTGCATCCGCAGAAGATCGCGCTTGAGTCGTTTCATGATCCGCTTTTCCAGGCGGCTGATATAGCTTTGCGAAATGCCCATCGCGTCGGCAACCTGCTTTTGCGTCTGTGCCTCGCCGTTGCGGAGACCGAATCTGAGATCGATGATGTCGCGTTCGCGGTCCGAAAGTTTTTCCAACGCCCGATTCAGCAGATCGCGCTCCGCCTCGTCCTCCATATCGCGGCTTACGACGTCCGGATCGGTGCCGAGGATATCCTCCAGAAGCAGTTCGTTGCCGTCCCAGTCGACGTTCAGCGGTTCTTCGAAGCTGACTTCGAGCTTGAGCTTTGTGGTGCGGCGCAGATGCATCAGAATCTCGTTTTCGATGCAGCGGGACGCGTAGGTTGCAAGCTTGATCTTCTTTTCGGATTTGAAGGTTTCAACCGCTTTGATGAGCCCGATCGTACCGATGCTGATCAGATCCTCCGTCTGCACGCCGGTGTTCTCGAACTTGCGCGCCAGATATACGACAAGCCGCAGATTGTGCACGATCAGTTTGTCCTTCGCTTCGCGGTCGGTCGGCGCGAGCGCGATACAGCGCGCCTCCTCCTCCGGATCGAGCGGTGCGGGCAAGCCCTCGTTTGTGTGAATGTACCAGCAGATAGTGCGTCTGCCAACGTGCAGCCGCAAAAGCAGGCGCGACCAGATGCGCAAAAGCCTTTTGATCATGTTTTGTCCTCCATTTCACCGGCAGTACGGCTTCCGGCAGAATCGCCTCCGCATGCGCGATCGGCAGCGGAGACTGCGCGCAGACGCAGTCGACGGCAACGCCGTATTCCGAAAGGATCACCGAGCGCGCGCGTTCGCCGTACAGAACGCCGCTTTTGGAAGCGTTCGCATACGGCACCGGCAGCAGCGGCCGGTCCGGCGCGCGATCCATCAGCATAACGGGTAGCCCCGTCGCCGGTTCCTTCAAAAGATTCCCGCTGTCGATCAGTGCGGTCATGCGGTAGGTATGCGTTTTCAGCCGCACGACGACCGAGGTATACAGCGCGGACAGGTTTCTTCTGAAAAGCATCGCGCGCATCAGCCGCGGAAGCATGCTTGCGATCGCCGCGGAAACGAGTGCGGCGCGAAGCGGTACGGTGCCTAAAATCGTGCCGTCCTTTGTGATGCTTCCGCCGAGCAGCAGTGTCAGCATCAGCGCGCTGCCGCCGACCGTCGCTGCGGACAGCAGCAGAAACGGCAGTGTGCGCAGAGGCGTGCCCGCCGTTCGAAACAGCGGCAGCGAGAAAAGCAGAAAGCACGGAACCCTGCAATACCACGCGCGCAGAAGCGGTTCGACAAACAGCGACAGCAGCGCGTAGACCGCGCCGATCAGCGAGACGGTCAGCGTCGGCAACAGCCGGATCCGCACGCCGATCCAAGCGCCGGTCAGTGCGTAGACGCAGTAGTTCATCAGCGCATTGTCGAACAGGAACGCTTCGACCGACAGCTTCATGCGACGCGTATGACCAGAACGGTCATATCATCCGATCCGCCGCTTTTCTGCGCCGCTTTGAGAATGCGGTCCCCCATCGCTTCGTATGCGCCGGACGCGGAACGGATGGTCTTCTCCGGTCCGTCTCTGAGCGCATCCTGCACGCCGTCCGAACACAGAACGAGCCGGTCGTTCGGTTTGAGTTTCATGCGGATCACGCTCGGCTTGGCTTCCGCAAGGATGCCGCAGGGCAGCGCCTCGCCGAAGATCGGTTTGACTTTGCCTTCGCGCAAGAGATAACACGGCGGCGCGCCGTATTTCAACAGCTCGGCTTCGCCGGTATTGAGGTCGATCGACACCGCATCGAGCGTCGCGTACATCTCGGTGTCGCTTCGCGCAAGCAGCAATCGGTTGACGTTTTCATAGATCAGTTCGCGCTGCATGCCCGCGTGGTACAACCGGAACAGCAGATCGATCGCCGCTTCGCTCTCCTCTCGCGCGCTCTGACCGCTGCCCATGCCGTCGGACAGGGCAAAGCACACATGCCCGCCGATCAGACGGCATTCGCCCGTCGCGTCGCCGCTGACCGACAGCGGATCGCAGGTGCGCGAAACGCGCATCGAGGCGTGCAGAATCGCATCCCGTTCGAACAGCATCGTGACCGTATCGCGCTCGATCTCGCTCTCGACGATCCTCAGGCGAAACCCGCAGGCAATGCGCAAGGTTTCGAGCAGGATCGACCGTTTCAGCTGCAGCGGACGTCGCACGCAGACCGACAGGATTTCCGTGCCGCCAAGCTCGTACCGGTCGACCGCTACGACGCGCACGCCGCTTTCCTTGAGCGCCGTCCGGATCCTTCCGCACATCAGGTCGGTTTCCCTGTCCCTGCCGCGCATCCGTTTTGCATAATCGCAGAGCGCTTCGCCCGCGCCTACAAACTGCCGGTCAATGAGACCGGTCTGCTCGCGCACCCGTTCGCAGACGGCGTTTCGGTTCTGCGCCTGCTGATAGGATAAAAGCACCGCGGCGCGCAGATCGGCGAATCTTCTGCAGTCCGGATCGATCGGATCGGGCAGCACAGCGTGCCGTCCCTCCGCCGCATCGTCGGCAACCTGCATGATCGCCTCCTGCATCGCATACGCGTCCTTCCAGCAGATCTCCTTCGCCTTGCATCCGCGGCAGACGGTCAACGCGCCCTGCATCGTCCAGCGCTTCACGGCGTCCTCCTCCTGCAGCGCGGTGCGGAACATCCCCGAAAAGCCGGACAGCAGTCTGCCCATGCGCATCAGTTCGTTCGACGCACCGTATTCGATGCGTTCTATCGCACTTCGCATCGACTGTTCGGACAGCGCAGACGCGTCGGTGACGCTTTGCAGCCAATCCGTCCAGCGTTTCGGCATCAGCAGAAAGAGCAGCGAACCGCACAGCAGATTCTGGAGATTCATCGCAAATGCGGCATCGGAGAGGATCGTATGAAACAGCAGGCTTGCGCAGAAGAACATCAGCGCCGTCAGCGGTCTGCCTTCGCGCCGCACCGCGGTACCGGAGAGCGCGCCGAGCGCAACCGCGCCGATCAACAGCGGATCGCCGTTCGTGTACAGGATGAGCAGCGACGACCAGAGCGTACCGGCCGCCGCGCCGAACAGTCCGCGCGCCGTGACAAACAGCTGCGTCAGCAGCAGAAGGAGCGTAACCGACGCCGACCAGCCGAGAAACCGCAATTCGGAAACCGCAAGCAGAAGCGCGCCGATCACAAGTGCGAACATCGTCTGTTCCGCGTCCGTCAGAACCCGTTCGACGGACAGATGCCTTGCCGACTGCAGCACGCGCCTGACGCAGATGCCGAACGCGGCGGCAATCGCAAGCGAAGCCGCGCCGTACAGCAGTTCGATCGCGCCGGTTCGCACAAGCAGCGGCATCGAGGCAAGGAACGATGCGCAAAACAGCAGGATCGAAACGCGCAGCGGCGTCTTTTTCTTCATCCACTCGGCAGCCCGCAGCGCGACGACATACAGGATTGCGGCGCAGATCGTCTGCCAGAGCGGCGGCGATTCGATCATCGCGCCGAGCACGATTCCGCCGAGCACGGCATACGGTTCGACGCCCGCAAGCGCGCACCCGAGCAGCATCCCGAGCGCAAGCGGCATGTGCGCGCCGTGGATGCGCACACGCGTCAGAAGCAGCGCTCCCAAGAATCCGCCGAGGACGGTCCACGTCTCGTACAAATCAAGTTTGATTCTCTTTTTGATCCCTTCTTTGATCGCCATGCCCGTATTGTATTCGGATATACCGGTGTATGTTCGGCGAACCGGCACGAAGCGCAGACGGTTTTTCCCAACAGAATTCGAATCGATCCGATTCCGATTGCGGCGTCTCGTCCGGTCCCGACGGCATCTTACAGAATCATCTTGCCGATGCGTTTGGGATATGCTATAATAAACTGAATTTTTATGGGAGGAACCGCTATGTTTATCGCAAACGGGGATTATCGGAATCTGCAGGGAAATTACCTGTTCTATGAGGTCGGCAAGCGTGCCCGCGCCTATGCCGAAACGCATCCGGATGCGGACATCATCCGCATGGGCATTGGCGACGTCACACAGCCGCTCGTGCCCGCCGTCATCGCCGCCATGCACCGCGCCGTCGAGGAGATGGGACATGCGGAGACGTTTCACGGCTATGCGCCGGACTTCGGCTACGAGTTTTTGCGCGAGGCGATTCACCGCCGCGATTATCTGCTGCGCGGTATTCCCGTTTCGCAGGACGAAATCTTCGTTTCGGACGGTGCGAAGTGCGACGTCGGCAACTTCCAGGAGCTGTTTTCGAGAAACGCGCGGATCGCGGTGCTCGATCCCGTCTACCCCGTCTATGTCGATACGAACGTCATGGGCGGCAGAAGCGGCGCGTTCGATCCCGTGAAGGGCGGCTATGCAAACATCACGTATCTGCCCGCGACGGCGGAAAACGACTTTGTGCCGGAGCTCCCGAAGGAGCCGGTCGACGTCATCTATCTCTGCTACCCGAACAACCCGACCGGCGCAACGCTCAACCATGAACAGCTCAAGATCTTTGTCGATTACTGCAACCGCACCGGCACGCTGCTGCTTTATGATTCCGCGTACGAGGCGTACATCCGCGATCCCAAGCTTCCGCATTCGATCTACGAGATCGACGGCGCGCGCACCTGCGCGGTCGAGTTTCGCTCGATGAGCAAGACGGCAGGCTTCACCGGCACGCGCTGCGCCTACACCGTGGTGCCGAAGGATCTGGTCTACCGCGACGAGACCGGCGAACAGGTACATCTCAAGGATCTTTGGGCAAGACGCATCTCGACGAAGTTCAACGGCGTTGCCTACATCACGCAGGTCGGCGCCGCCGCGGCGTACAACGAAGGGTATGCGGAAATCATGAACACCGTGGATTACTACATGGAGAACGCGCGCATCATCCGCACGTCTCTGGAAGCGGCGGGCTACACGGTCTACGGCGGACAGAACGCGCCGTACGTATGGATCAAGGTCCCCGGCGGCGACAGCTGGGCATTCTATGACGAGCTTCTCGATCGCTGCCACATCATCGGCACGCCGGGCGCGGGCTTCGGCAAGGCCGGCGAAGGATACTTCCGCATGACCGCGTTTGCGACGCGCGAGAACACGATCCGCGCGATGGAGCGCATCAAGGGAGGCAAGGCATGACAAAGATCATCGCATTCGAGGGCATCGACGGAACCGGCAAAAGCGTGCAGATGCAGCGGCTTTCCGACGCATTGAAAGCGCGTGGTCTCTCCGTTTGGGAGATCTCCTTCCCCATGTACGATACGTTCTTCGGCGATCTCGTGGGACGGTATCTGTCCGCAAAGGACGGCATTGCCGCGAACACCGTCGACGGTAAGAGCATGGCGCTGTGGTTTGCGCTCGACCGGTTCGAGGCGTTCAGAAACCTCGATTATTCCGGATATGACGTACTGCTGATCAACCGCTATGTACTTTCGAACGCCGTCTATCAGAGCATCCGCGACATCGATCTCGGCAAGCCGGACATTCTCGATTTCTGTCTGGAGCTCGAGCACAAACACTTCGGCATCCCCGTGCCAGACCTGCATCTGGTGCTTGACATGGACACAGAGGACGCCGCAAACAACGTGGACAAAAAGGGCTTTCGCGACTACATCGGCAATGCGCGCGACGTCTATGAGAGCATCGATTCGATCCAGGCGCGCGCCCGCAAAAAATACGCCGAATACGCGCAGCGCATCCCGAACGTCAGGCTGATCAACTGCATGGAACACGGCGCGCTGCTGCCGATCGACGTGATCGCCGGACGGGTTCTTCAGGTTGTGGACGAAACGCTGTTCTGAGGCAAGCAAAAAGGACTGTAAAGATTCGTTCTTTACAGTCCTTTTTTTGTTTGAAGATCGCACACCCGTCCTTCGACCGCTTGCTCCGAGTGGGCTCTCAACCGGTGACTCCGCGCAGGTAACCCCGCGGCACATCGTACATTCCGCTTAGTGCTGCTTCCGTCAGGACCTGACACGGTTCACGGCGTGCGATTGCACGGGACCCGCACATCAGCGTTCCGTATTGAGACCGACCTCACAACAATTGACCTCGGGACGGGAGTTCAGCCTCGCTGTAGCGGATTGCGAGTTCAGGGCACCGCTATCTCCCCGCTTAGTGCGACAATTCATTATAGCCGCATTCGATTCATTTTGCAAGAGGGAAATTGCATAATCGAGTTCGCCCGAAAATCGCTCGCCGTCGGTTTCGCGCAGTTTCAGAAGATACGGGAGCGCATCCGTTCTGCCGCGGTTTGCCGCAAGCACGATCGCCTGCCGCAAAAGCCGGTTCGGACCGGCAAGGTTTTTGCCGATCAGCTCCCCCGCCTCCCGCCGGTTGCCCTTCAGGATCGCAACCGGATCGAGCGTTTCTCTGACGTGTTCGGGGATCGGGACCGCGTTTTTCGGATTCTTCGGACAGACCGCCTGACAGCGCATACAGCCGAGCAGCGACGGCATCCACGCCATCGCGTCTTCGGGAATCGAATCGCCCTCGAGATAGGTGTGGACGCAGCGCGTCCAGTCGAACGCGTAATCGCCGAGGATCGCGCCGAAGCAGACCGTTTTGCACAGCCCGCAATGGTCGCAGACCTCCTGCGGTTCGCGCCGCGGCGTATACGGAACCGGCTCCGGCAAAGCCAGCACGGCGCCCTGCAGATTGAGATAGGTCCCGTACGGTTCCAGATACAGCAGCTGATTGTCCATGCGCGAGCCGATGCCATACGACGCAAGCTGCTCGCGATACGGCGTTTCGGCGCGTTCGGCGTGAATACCCGCTTCCTTCAGCAGGGACAGCAGGCGCTTCATCGCGTGATAGCCTTGGTTGGACGCCGGATAGTAGGACGCGACGAGCGTTTCATCCGTGTACGGCGTATACGGCAGTACGCAGATCAGTACGGCGTTCGCCCACGGGTACGCTTCCTGCGGATCGCCCGCCAAAGGATTTGCGTTCGGATGAAACACGCCATCGTTGCGATGGCGTGTCCAGTCCGTATAGGGGTTGACGGGAAGCAGAAAGCTCTCCCGAAAGCCCGCTTCTTTTGCAAGCGCGAATACGTCCGTCATGCTTCCTTTGCGAGCATCTCCTTGGTCTTCATGAGCCGCGACGTATTGCCGCGCTCGTTCTCCTCGAGCTTCATCTGGATGTCATGGATCGCTTCGTCGAACTGCGGGATCATGACGTATTCGAGCGCGTTGACGCGGCGTCGCGTCTTTTCGATCTCGTCCGCAAGGCGGCTCGTCGCCTTTTCGACTTCGGCCAGTTCAAGCATCAGCGGCAGAATCTCCGCAAGCGCCTGCACCGCGCCGTCGAGGTCAGCGCCGGTCGTCGCAAAGCCGTAGGGATAGACGAATCCGTCCTGCGTTTCGAGCGAAAGCTTCGGCACCGGAATCGATAGAATGTTCTGTTTTCCCATTTCGATGCCGATCGCGCGCGCCGGATACAGCAGGGCTTCCTCGACCTCGTTGCCGCTCATCATCGCGCGGGCGAGGACGAAGTTCTGCATTGCCTCGCCGAGCTTCTTCTCCATTTCCACCCGCAGCGATTTGTTTTTGCGCGCAAGGATGATGAAGCGGCGTACCAGCTCGTCGCGTTTGTCCTTCATCATTTTGTGTCCGCGAATGGCAACCGTCCTGCGTTTCTTCAGGTTGCTGAGCTCCATTCGCGTGGGCTTATACTGCAGCGCCACGGATTAAGCCTCCTCGGGATAGTATTTTTCGATGTATGCGTCTCTGATACGTTTGAGTTCCGACTTCGGAAGGATGCCGAGCAGCTTCCAGCCGAGGTTCAGCGTCTCCTCGATCGAACGGTTGGTGTAATAGCCCTGCGAAACATACTCCGCTTCGAACGCGTCCGCAAACTTCGCGTACAGCTTATCCGTATCGGACAGCGCCGCGTCGCCGAGAATGACCGCGAGTTCCTTTGCTTCCTTGCCGCGGGAATAAGCCGAGAAGAGCTGGTTCATCGTGTCCGCATGGTCCTCGCGCGTCTTGCCCTTGCCGATACCCTTGTCCTTCAGACGGGACAGCGACGGCAGAACGTTGATCGGCGGCGTCAGACCTTTGCGGTACAGATCGCGGGACAGAATGATCTGTCCTTCGGTGATGTAGCCGGTCAGGTCCGGGATCGGGTGCGTGACGTCGTCTTCCGGCATCGACAGGATCGGGATCATCGTGATCGAGCCCTTGTTGCCGCGGATACGGCCCGCGCGTTCGTACATCGTTGCAAGGTCGGTGTACATGTAGCCGGGATAGCCGCGGCGTCCGGGGACCTCTTTGCGCGCGGCGGAAACCTCACGCAAAGCCTCTGCGTAGTTCGTGATGTCCGTGATGATGACGAGCACGTGCATGCCGAGATCGTACGCAAGATATTCGGCGGCGGTGATCGCCATACGCGGCGTGGAAATACGCTCGATCGCCGGATCGTTCGCCAAGTTGATGAACGTAACGGTACGCTCGATTGCGCCGGTCTGACGGAAGTCGCTGATGAAGAAGTCCGCTTCCTCAAACGTGATGCCGACGGCGGCGAACACGACCGCGAACTTTTCATCGCTGCCAAGAACGCGCGCCTGACGCGCGATCTGCGCCGCAAGATTTGCGTGCGGCAGACCGCTGCCGGAGAACACGGGCAGCTTCTGTCCGCGGACGAGCGTGTTAAGACCGTCGATTGCGGAAATGCCGGTCTGAATGAACTCGGACGGGTAGTCGCGCGCCGCGGGGTTCATGGCCGTGCCGTTGATGTCCAGATGCTTTTCCGCGATCAGCGCGGGACCGCCGTCCTTCGGCTTGCCCATGCCGTCGAAGACGCGGCCGAGCATGTCCGGCGCAACGTCCAGTTCGATGGAGTGACCGAGGAACCGCGCTTTGCTGTCGGAGATCCGCAGTCCCTGCGAGCCTTCGAACAGCTGTACCATGGCTTTGTCGCCGTTGATTTCGAGGACTCTGCCGCGGCGGATCGCGCCGTCCGCCTGTTCGATCTCGACGAGCTCGTCATACTTGACGCCCTCGACGTCCTTGACCAGCATCAGCGGTCCGACGACCTCGGAAATGGTTCGATATTCTTTACGCATCAGAACTGTCCTCCTTCCGTCAGCGTCGTGATCTGTTCGGTCATATCCTTCATGATCGCATTGAATTCGGTCTCCGCTTCGGTTTCCGGAACGTACTTCAGACGACCGATGCGCTCACGCACCGGAAGCGAAAGCAGCGCGCGGAACGATGCGTCCTGCTCCAGCGCTTCGAGATTCTTTTCGTAGTTGGTCATGATCGCCTTGAGCATCATGAACTGCTTCTTCGGCGAAGTATAGGTGTCGACCTCGTGGAACGCGTTCTGGTGCAGATAGTCCTCGCGGATGCTTCTGGCGGCTTCGAGCGTCAGACGGTCCTTGAAGGACAGCGCGTCGATACCGACCAGACGAACGATCTCGTCGAGTTCGCTCTCGATCTGCAGCAGATGCATCGTGCGGGAGACGAGGCTCGACCACTCGCTGTTCACCTGCTGATTGAACCACGGAGACAGGCGATCCTGATACAGCGAATAGGACTGCAGCCAGTCGATCGCCGGGAAGTGACGCGCATAGGCGAGCTTGGAGGAAAGTCCCCAGTACACCTTGACGATGCGCAGCGTCGCCTGCGAGACCGGTTCGGAGATATCGCCGCCCGGAGGGGAAACCGCGCCGATCGCCGTGACCGCGCCGGTTCTGCCTTCGCTGCCGAGCGTTTTGACGCAGCCCGCGCGCTCGTAGAACTCCGCAAGACGCGAGGACAGATACGCCGGATAGCCTTCTTCGCCGGGCATCTCTTCGAGGCGGCCGGACATTTCGCGCAGCGCCTCCGCCCAGCGGCTCGTGGAGTCCGCCATGATCGCGACCTTATAGCCCATGTCGCGGAAATACTCCGCGATCGTGATGCCCGTATAGATGGATGCTTCGCGCGCCGCAACCGGCATGTCGGACGTGTTCGCGATCAGCACGGTGCGCTTCATCAGCGACAGTCCGGTGCGCGGATCCTTCAGTTCCGGGAACTCCATCAGAACGTCGGTCATCTCGTTGCCGCGCTCGCCGCAGCCGACGTAGACGATGATGTCCGCGTCCGCCCACTTCGCGAGCTGATGCTGCACGACCGTCTTACCGCTTCCGAACGGACCGGGAACCGCGGCGACGCCGCCCTTCGCGACCGGGAACAGCGTATCGATGACGCGCTGACCGGTGACCATCGGCTCGTTCGGCGCGAGCTTTTCGGCGTACGGTCTGCCCTTTCTGACCGGCCATTTCTGCAGCATCGGCAGCTCGACCGTTTTGCCGTCCTTCTCAAGGCGCGCGATCGGCGTGACGATGTTCGCTTCGCCCGAAAAGATCCAAGTGAGCGTGCCGGAAACGTTCGGCGGGACCATGACCTTGTGCAGGACCGCTTCGGTCTCCTGCACCGTGCCGAGGATGTCGCCGCCTTTGAGCTCGTCGCCGACCTTTGCGACCGGAACGAAGTTCCAAAGCTTTTCGTGATCCAGCGCGTCGACCATGATGCCGCGGGTGATGCGGTCGCCCGCCTGCTCGCGGATCTTGTTCAAGGGACGCTGGATGCCGTCGTAGATCGATTCGATCAAACCGGGCGCAAGCTCGACCGAAAGCGGCGCGCCGGTGGAAACGACCGGTTCGCCGGGGCCGATGCCGCCGGTTTCTTCGTATACCTGAATGGACGCCTTGTCCTCGCGCAGTTCGATGACTTCACCGATCAGGTGCTTGTCCGAAACACGGACGACGTCGAACATCTGTACGTCCGCCATGCCGCTTGCGACGATCAAAGGTCCCGAAACCTTTACGATAGTACCTTGCATACTCTTTCTCCTGTTATGAATTGCTCAAAATGTCCAAACCGACCGCCTTTTCGACGTTCTCCCGAATCGCGTTCATGCCGATGCCCTGCGTGCCGGACGCATCCGGAATCGGAATGATCGCGGGATACGCTTCGCCCTGAAACTCGCGGATCGTTTCTCCGCAAGCGGGATACATCGCTTCGGTGACGTATACGACCGCATACCCCGTGCGCGCCAGACGGTGCAGGATTTTGTTCGCCTGCTCGCCGTCCGTGACGGGATAGACTTCGATGCCGACCGCTTTGAACAGCAGAATCGAGTCCCGATCGCCGATGACCGCGCATTTACCGTTCGCCATACAGCATCACCAGCCTTTCGCGGATTACGTTCTCGGGCAGGTTGTTGCGCTTCGCCGTGATGATCAGGCGGACCGCCTTGCCCTCGCGTTCCTTTGCGAGATAATACCCCACGATCGGATAGATCGTTTCGGTTTCGTATTTGTGTGCGGAAAGCAGCGACACCAGATAGTTGTCGCGCGCCTTCTCGATCTCCGAAATGTTGCCCGTGCGCTGCATGGCGTTGAGTCCCTGCAGCAGCGCATCCTTGCAGACGCTCTTTTCGAGCACGCGGTTGAGCGAATCGAACGAAAGCTCATACGCGCCGTAAAGATCGACATACTTCACGCCGCCTTCCGGCAGGATCACCTCGTCGAGCGTTTCGATCGAGGCGCCCATGGCGCGCAGCCGCAGGAACGTCAGTACGTTGTCGAAGTCCGCCTGCGACTTGAAATAGTGCGAGAATACGGGCTGATGCTCGGTCTCTTTGAGCGCGTGCGCAAGATACGCACGATCCAGCGTGATCGAGATGTTGCGCGGCTCCACGCGCACTTCGAGCTGCTTTTCGAGTTTGTTGAGCGCCTCCGCAAAGACCGGCGGCAGCGCCTGATACTGACGCGTCTGGACCATTTCGGTCAGCACTTCCTTTTCGTACAGACCGCCGGGCGTAAACACCGGTTCCGGCTGATTCAAAAGCCGCGCTTTGATCAGGACCTTGAGATTCTGCACGTCGGCGCGCAGCAGGAACAGGTCGGTGATCTTCGGATTCGGTGAGATCTCCCTGACCTCCTGCATTGCTTCGGTCATTTCGCGCTCGATCATGCGTTCCGTGTCCGTTTCGGTCGCGTCGGACAGATTGCCGTAGCGAACGTCGGACAGCGCGCGCATCGCATCCGATAAGGAACCGTCCGCCATTCGCTGAACGGTCTGCGGCTCCAGAAGCCGTTTGTTCAGCGCGGACAGCCGTGCGCAAGCATATGCGTAACTCGGTTGCGGCATAAGCCTCTCCTCCCTTACCGGAACAGAATCTTCGCGACGTTCGTTTCTTCCGCGTCGCGCAGTTCACGTAGAACGGACTTCATCGAGCAGTCCTTTTCATAGCTTCCGCCGTACAGTATGAAGCCGGCTTCCGCATCCGCGTCGCGCTCGTCGATCCGCACGTGAAACGGCAGCTGCTTTGCAGCGCGCGTGACCGCTTCGCGATCCGGCTTTGCGGGCGCGATGACGTCGTTCTCCTTTGCTTCCGTTTTCAGAATCGACAGATAGAGCTTTTCGCGCCGTTCGACCGGCAGATCGAGAAGCTTTCGGTACGCCTCGTCGAACACGCTGTCGAGAAGCGCGCGCTTGTCGCGCAGGGCTTCCTTCTTGCCGTCCAGCTCCGCGCGCGTCTTGTAACCGTCGATCACGGCCTTCGTCTGCTGCGCGCGGACCTTTTCGAACTGCTCCGCCTTTCTTGCGATCTCTGCGTCTGTCGTTTCACGGATGCTGTTGCAGGAAGCCTCGGCGTCGGCAAGCACCTTCGCGGCCGCTTCCCTTGCGTCCGCTATGATTCTGTCGATGAGGTTGACTGCACTCTCGTTTCCCATACCGTGCCTCGCGCTTATTTGATGCCGTTGACAAGCAGGAAGGAGATGAGCAGAGACAGAACGGCGTAGGTCTCGACCATGATCGCCATGACCATGCCTTTACCGCTCTCGGTGGGCTTCTTGGCTACCATGTTGATACCCGCGACGGCAACCTTGCCCTGATAGATCGCGGACACGAGACCGCCGATTGCGATCGGCAGACCGGCAACCAGGAAACGAACGCCGGTCGTGGTGGTCAATGCGCTGACGTCGCCGCTCATCAGACCGGAGTTCAGCGCGATAACGACCGCGATCAGAAGGCCGTAAATGCCCTGCGTACCGGGAAGAAGCTGCAGAAGCAAGCACTTACCGGACAGATCCGGGTTCTCGGAAACGACGCCCGCAGACGCCTGACCGGTGATTCCGACGCCGATCGCGGAACCGATTCCTGCAAATAAAGCTGCACACACCGCACCAACGGTTGCCCAAATTGCTCCCCAATTCATGTTGTTTGTTTCTCCTTTACCTTAATAGTTTTTGAATGGTTATTCAGATACCTGAACGTGTTTGGTTTTGTATGACAGCGGCGAGAACTCTCTGCCGCCGGATTCATAGAATTTGCCGTAGAACTCGACATACTGCAGTCTCGCACAGTGTACGAACGCGCCGAGCGCGTTGATTGCGACATTGAACGTGTGCAGCAGCACGAGCAGCACGATGCTGCCGATCGCGCCGACGATCTTCATGACGGGACTCGATGCGTTGGTCAGCATACTGCAGAGCATGTTGAACACCTGACCGATGACGCCGGTCGCGATGCCGAGCGCGAACAGTCTCGCGTACGAGAGGATATCGGACAGCACGCCCGTGACGTCGTACAGACCGCCGAGCCCGCTTGTCAGACGCTTCAGAGGATTGCGTTTTTCGCGTCCCTTGAACAGCACGACGAACAGCGCGCCGAGCGCCGCTGCGCCCAAAGCGATCTTGGTGACGATGTCCGGAAGCGCCACCGGCATGCCCGCCATTCCGGTGATTGCCGGCAAAAAGCCGATCACCAGACCGAGCGTAATCAGCACCCAGGAAATCTGGTCGAAGATCGCGCCCTTCCAGTCGCCTCTCGAGAACTTGTCGATCGCGCCGACGATGTAGCCCGCGACGATGTGCAGAACGCCGAGTCCGAAGCACAGCCCGAGCATGCCGAGCGAATTCTTCATCGGATCGAGCCATGCCGGGAAGATCGCCAGTTTCTCGAAGAACAGCGAGATTTTGTCAAACACGCCGCCGAGTTCGATCGACGAGGACGACATCCGTGTGATGCCGAAGCAGGAGCCGCACAGCACGCCCCAGACGACCGTGGAGATGCCGCCCCAGAACAGGACTTTTGCGATGCCCTTGCTCATGCCCGTCGGCTTTTTGCCCTTGAGATAGATGAGCGAGCCGAGCATCAGCAGCAGTCCGTAGCCGGAGTCGGACAGCATGAGACCGAACAGCAGAATGTAGAACGGCGTCATGTACGGCGTGCCGTCGAGCGAACCGTAGACGGGACGCGAATAGAGCGTCTGGACCTCCTCGAACGGCTCGACGAACTTGTTGTTGCGAACGACGGACGGCGGTTCCTCGCCCTCGACGGGATCGCGCACCTCGAAGCTGTACGCGTCGGTGACGGCTTTGATCGCCCGCTCGGTCTTTTCGACCTCGTCTTCACGCATCCAGCCCTCGAGCACGAACGTGCTGACCGTATAATCGAGGTCGCCGCGCACCGCCAGACGGTCGTAATCGATCGTTTCCGCGTCGAAAGCGTTCTGCAGCACTTCGATGGCGTCGCCGTGTCCTTCGAGCTCGGTCTGCGCCTGTTCCGCTTCGCTGTCGATCTCCGCGATGCGCCGTTCGAGCGCTTCGATCGCCTGTCCGGGCGTCCCTTCCATCTTGGGGAATACATAGTCCTGCCAGTCGATCGTCTTGAGGAAGTTCTGCACGTTGCGCGTGTCCTCTTCCTTGCAGGCGAGAATCGTCGGGATCGTGGTCGCCTCGTTATAGTACTCGGCTTCCAGATAGTCCTGCTCGTCGATCTTCGGCTGATCCTTCGACGCGCAGAGCCCGATGAAGTAATGCACGCGCGCCGTGTTTCTGATCGACGACATCGGTACGGACAGACGTACCCACGGTTCGAGCGCTTCCTTTGCGGCAAGCGCTTTTTCACGCTCCGCCTGAAGGCGCGACTGCGTGTGCAGAAGTTCCTCGATCTCGCCGGCGGCGGTCTCCGCCTTCGGCACATCGTCACGGATGGCAGAAAGCGTGAGCTCGCGTTTCTGCGGGCTCAGAAAGCCGGGCTTTTTCGCGTACGGCTTGACCGCGCTGATCGACTCGGAAAGCCGCTGAATGCGCGCGTTTACCGCATCCGCTTCCGGGTTGACCGATTCGCCGTCGGCGATATTCAGAACCTGCACCGTTCCGCATTCCTGCAGAGCTTTCAGGATCGTATCCTGTTCCGATTTCAGCGCAACCAGAGAGAGGCGCTTCATCGCTACGATCATACCGCTGCTTCAATCCTTTCCATCAGAGATGCAACCGCTTCGGCAACGTTCAAAACGGCGGTTTCGTGCAGCGCGTCCGTTTCTGCTTTCGCTCTTGCGGTTACTTGTTCGGCGATCCTTTCACCTTCTTCGCGTGCACGCGAAAGCGCATCGGCGGTCTGCCTGCGCTGCGATTCATCGGCAGCGGCAAGCGCTTCCTCCGCGTCGTTTTTGGCTTGCGTCACGCGCTCTCTTGCCGTGCGGTTCGCTTCTTCGAGAATGGCGTCCGCCTGCTTTTCCGCATCGGCAATCCGTTCCATGATGCTTGTCATACCGTGATCTCCCGCAGTTTATTTGGTGCCGAACAAACGGTCTCCCGCGTCGCCCAGACCGGGCACGATGTAGCCGTGATCGTTCAGCTTTTCATCGATGCATGCGACGTACAGATCCACGTCGTTATACGCCTTGCGCACCGCTTCGATGCCCTCCGGCGCCGCAAGCAGGTTGACGAGACGAATGCTTTTCGCGCCGCCCTCTTTCAGCACGCGGATGCCCTCGATCGCGGAGTTGCCCGTTGCGAGCATCGGATCGACCAGAATCACGTCGCGTTCTTCGATGTCGTCCGGCAGCTTGCAGTAGTAGCTCGTGGGCTTCAGCGTGTCGGGGTTTCTGTACATGCCGATGTGTCCCATCTTTGCGCTCGGAATCATGCTCATCATACCGTCCGCCATGCCGAGCCCTGCGCGAAGGATCGGAACGATCGCGATCTTCTCGTTCGCAAGGACCTTGAACGTGCTCTTGCAGATCGGCGTTTCGATCTCCGCATCGACGAGCGGCAGATCGCGCGTGACTTCATAGCACATCAGCATGGCAAGTTCGCCGACGAGCTCACGGAACTGTTTGTTGTTCGTGTTCTTGTCGCGCAGCATGGACAGTTTGTGCTGTACCAGAGGATGATTGATTACGATGACTTTCATAATTGCTCCTTCCCTGCCTCATAGGCGGTAATCTTTCCGATTCTCCGCGCATGGCGTCCGCCTTCGAACTCGGTCGTAAGCCATACGTCGGTGATTTCCAATGCCAAAGAGAGCGGGATAATCCCCGCCCCCATTGCAAGCATATTTGCGTCGTTGTGACGTCTTGTCATTTCCGCGGACTTCAGATCGGAACAAAGCGCGCAGCGAATGCCGCGGACTTTGTTCGCCGCGATGGAGATACCGATACCGGTGGTGCAGATGACGATGCCGCGATCGACCTTGCCGTCGCGCACAAGCTCTGCCGCCGCGATTCCGAAATCCGGATAATCGACGCTCTCCACGCCGAAGCATCCGCAGTCCGTCACTTCATGTCCGAGTGAAATCAGGTGTTCCTTGACAGCTTCCTTATAGGCATAGCCGCCGTGATCCGATCCGATCGAAAGTTTCATGGGAGTCTCCTTTCGGTATTCTCGTATTTTAGTTATTATAGCAAATTCATTGCCGTTTGTACAGAGTAATTGCCGTTCTTTTTTTCGCTCGTCGAAAAGCGTCTATACCGTCTCCCGTTGAAATCCCGCCGCGCGCAGCAGTCGGTTCATAAACGCAAGCCCCGTTTCGCGCGTATCGACGCCTTCCGCAAGGATCACGTCGTTGTGCGCGCCGACGTCGCGCAAAAGCGTAAACAGGTTGGCGCACAGCGTTTCCGGTTCCGACCGGTCGCCGAGCGAATAGGCGGAAAGATTGCGATAGCTCGGCATGGTCTGATCCGTTCCGAGGATCGCGACGCGCTTTCCCTCGGATTCGTACTCGTAGTACAGCGCGCGGATGCGCTTTGCCGCGGGTTTCGGCTCGCCCTCGATGACGCGCACCTCCGCGTCCGGCGCGTAATGCTTGTACTTCATGCCGGGCGATGCGGCGACTTCGCGCTCGCCGAGCGGCGCAAGGATGCTCGGTGCAAGGCGCACCGGACCGATGACCGCTTCAAGCATTTCGCGCGTGATCGCGCCGGGACGCAGGATCGTCGGTTCGCCGACCAGCGACAACACGGTGGATTCGACGCCGTATTTGCACGGACCGCCGTCCAGAATGAGCGGGATGCGTCCGTCCATGTCGTCGAGCACGTGCTTTGCCGTCGTCGGGCTCGGTCTGCCGGAACGGTTTGCGGACGGCGCCGCGATCGGCACGCCGGATTTCTGGATCAGAAGCCTTGCGGTCTTGTCCGACGGCATGCGCACCGCGACGGTTTCCAGCCCTGCGGTGACCTCGTACGGGACCTCGTCCGCCTTGTTGAAGATCATCGTCAGCGGTCCCGGCCAGAAGGTGTCCATCAGCGTGTTCGCGATCTTCGGCACATGCGCCCAAAGATCCTTCACGTCGCTTTTCTTCGCGATGTGCAGGATCAGCGGATTGTCGTTCGGACGTCCCTTTGCTTCGAAGATGCGGTTGACCGCTTCGCCGTCGAACCCGTTTGCACCGAGTCCGTACACCGTTTCCGTCGGAAACGCGACAAGCTCGCCGTTTTGGATCAGTTCCGCGCCGATCGTCGTTCCGGCATCCTCTCTTTTGACCGTGGAAATCACTTCTGTCTTCATGTCAGTCTTCCGTCTCCCCCGAAAGCCGCGCCGTGCGTTCCGCAAGGATCAGCGCGTCGATCATTTCGTCCATATCGCCGTCGAGGAACGCTTCGAGCTTGTACAGTGTCAGTCCGATGCGGTGATCGGTGACGCGGCTCTGCGGAAAATTATAGGTGCGGATGCGCTCGCTGCGGTCCCCGCTGCCGACCATGCTCTTCTTGCGGTCGGCAAGCTCCGCATGCTGCTGCGATGCATAGTATTCGTACAGACGGCTCTTCAAAAGGCGCATCGCCTGTTCCTTATTCTGCAGCTGACTGCGCTCGTTCTGGCAGGCGACGACGATACCGGTCGGCAGATGCGTGATGCGGATGGCCGACGACGTCTTGTTGACGTGCTGTCCGCCCGCGCCGCTCGAACGGTACGTGTCGATGCGAAGGTCGGAATCCCTGATCTCGATGCGGATGTCGTCGACCTCCGGCATCACCGCGACCGTCGCCGCGCTCGTGTGGATTCTTCCCTGCGATTCCGTTTCCGGCACGCGCTGCACGCGGTGCACGCCGCCCTCATACTTAAGGCGCGAATACACGCCGCGTCTGCCGCCGATCGCAAGCACGATCTCCTTGACGCCGCCGAGCTCCGTGGTGTTTTCGGACAGCGTTTCGACCTTGTAGCCGTGACGTTCGGCGTAGCGCAGATACATCCGCAGAAGGTCCGCGCCGAACAGCGACGCCTCCTCGCCGCCGGTGCCCGCGCGAATCTCCAGAATCACATCGCGGTCGTCGTTTTCGTCCTTCGGCAGCAGCAGCGTTCTGAGTTCGGCTTCCTGCTCGGCAAGCGACGCCTGCAGCGAAGCAAGCTCGTCCTCGACCAGCAATTTCATATCGGGATCCGGATGCTCCTCGAGCATGGCGCGGCAGTCCTCGCACTCACTCTGCGTCTGCAGGTAGCGGTCGAACGCGCGGACGATCGTTTCGAGTTCCGCGTGTTCCCGCACGAGCGTTTTGAACGCCGCAAGGTCCTGCGTCGCTTCCGGCTGTGCCAGTGCTTCGGTCAGGACCTGATACCGTTCCTTCAGTTTTTTCAGCTTTTCAATCATGTTCCTTTACCACGATCACGCGCGGTCTTCCGCCGTAATCCATGATGCACGTCGCGCCCGGGAACAGCGATTCCACCGCCTCCCGCTGCGTCATGCCGATTTCCATCAGCAGCGTGCCGCCGGGTTTCAGCACGCGCCTGTATTCCTTCGCAAGTCTGTGATAGAACGCCAGTCCGTCGAACCCGCCGTAGAGCGCAAGCTCCGGCTCACAGCGCAGCGCTGCGTCGCGGTTTTCCATATCCTCCATCGAAAGATACGGCGGATTGCAGGCGATGAGATCGAACGGTCCCTCGATCTCGTCCAGAAAATCGCTTCGGATCAGTTCGACCGATACGCCGTTGCGGCGCGCGTTGCGCTCCGTAAAGTCAAGCGCGTCGGCGCTGATGTCCGCTGCCGTCACCTTTGCGCCGCCGCACACGGCAAGCGCGATGCCGATACATCCGCTGCCGCAGCAAAGATCGAGTACTGTGTTCCGCTCCGGCGTAAGCTCTTTGAGCGCAGCCTCGACGAGACATTCGGTGTCCGGTCTCGGGATCAGAACGTTCCGATCGACATAGAACGGAAGCCCGTAGAACTCCCATTCGCCGAGGACATACGGAAGCGGTTCGCCCGAAAGCCGCCGTTCGATCAGCGGTTCCAGCGCCTTTGCGTCCGTTTCGGTCAGCTCCTGATACGGCGAATGAAACCCGCTTGCGCGCAGAAGAAACGTTGCTTCCAGCTGCGCGTCCTCTCCGGCAACCTCCCGGAGCCGCTTTGCAATAGCCTGTTCCGCTTTTCGTACGATCATTCCTTTGTCTCCTCCTGCGGTTCGTTCGGTACTTCCTTCGGTTCGTCCGGCGCTTCCTGCGCTTCCGTCGGCTCCCCGCCTTCCGTCGCAAGCGGCGTCCCGGGATCGAAGCTGAGATCGCCCTTCGGCGGATGCAGCGCAAGCTCGAACGAAGCGATCGCGACCTCGAGCATGTCCTCCGTCGG
>JAFRRO010000048.1 GCA_017428025.1 Clostridia bacterium | reverse complement strand
GTCCTTCAGGTTATCCGGCACGTCACCGCGCACGATTCGAAGCGCAAGCCCCTCGGCGATCGCCGTCTTGCCGACGCCCGGTTCGCCGATCAGGCACGGATTGTTCTTCGTCTTTCTCGAAAGGATGCGGATGATGCTGCGGATCTCGTTGTCTCTGCCGATCACCGGATCGAGCTTGTGCGCCCGCGCCAGCTCGACGAGGTCCTGCCCGTACTTTTTCAGCACGTCATAGGTGCCCTCCGGGTTGTCGGTGTTGACGGTGCGGTTGCCGCGTACGCTCTTGAGCGCCGTCAGATACGCATCCTTCTGGATGCGGAACTGCGAAAACAGCTTTTTCAGCGTGTCGTCCGGCTTCTCCAGAAGCCCGAGCATCAGATGCTCGACCGAAACGTACGCGTCGCCCATGCGCTTCGCCTGCGCCTCCGCTTCGGAAACCGCGCGGGAAACGGTCGGCGCGGCGTAGGTCTGCTGCCCGTCGCCGGAATACGTCGGAAGCGCCGCAAGCGCGCGGTCGATCGCCGACGAAAAGGCGCGCATATCCACCTGCATCGAGGCAAGCAGCTGCGCATTCAGATCGTCCGCTTCATCGGTCAGCGTTTTGAGCAGATGGATCGGCTCCAGCTGCGTGTTGCGGTTCGTCTCCGCAAGCTGCTGCGCACTCTGGATCGCTTCCAGAGATTTCTGTGTGAATCGGTTTGCATTCATGTGCTTCGCCTCCTTAACGGACATTCTGTCCGGTACTGTCGATTTTTAGCACTCTACACCTTCGAGTGCTAAACACATCATAGCACACTTTTCCGGGAATGCAACCCCCTGCGCGCGGAGTTTGCTTTCGTGTCACAATTCTTTCAAAATGCCGTAAAAAAGCGCCCCGCTTGCGGCGATTGTTTAGACATGCTATACTGTATCGGAGAGGTGATCGAATGAAACCGGAGGAACGAATCGCATATTGCGGAGTGGATTGCGGCCTTTGTCCGGACCTTGCGGCAAAGAAATGTCCCGGCTGCCGCGCGACGGAATGGGGCGACGATCCCTGTCCGCCCGTCGGCTGCTGCAGCGCCAAAGGCATCTCCTTCTGCGGCGAATGCGGCGGGTTTCCGTGCGCGGACATGGCGGCGTTCTATGAGGAATCCGAAGGTCACCGCGAAGCGTACCGCCGGATGTGCGCTCTGCACCGTTCGCCGACGGACTGAACGGCATCAAAAAAACGAACGACCGCCCGTTGAGGGCGGTCGGATTTGTTATTGCAGACGATCTCTTTGGGGTTCGATCCCGATGCATGAAAAAGCACGGTCATCTGACGGATGACCGTGCATTGATCGCTTATTGAACTTCCTTGCCGTACAGCGTCTGCTGCAGCAGGATGCGGCATTTCTCGAACTCCGGCAGGATCGCGTAGGAACCGTCCATGTTGAGCTCGGTAAAGCTGTTGTCGAACGGGAAGCGGACCGTTTTGATCGTCAGATCGTCGGCGACCGCCATCTCGTATCCGACGCCGCGCAGCTCTTCAAATCCGAGATTCGAACGCACGTTGCGGAAGATCGTGTGGAAGAACGGATACAGGAACGAACTGTCGAACTTCTCCTGCAGATAGACAAACGCGTCGTGCACGATGGTCAGCTGCCGTTCGGCGCGGCCGAGATCGCCCTTGTTGTCCGAGGTGCGGTCCAGAAGCAGCGTGACGATCTGTTCGCCGTTGAGCTGCTGCTTGCCCGCCGAAAGCGAACTGCCGGTCTGCTCGTTGATGTACTTCGCCTCCTGCCTGGTCAGCGTCGCGGGGATGCCGTCGATGCCGTCCGCCAGGATTTTGAGCTCGTCGGTGCCGGTCAGCACATAGTTCTGAATGTCGAGCCCGAACAGGTCGTTGAGCGTGTTGATCAGAAGCCCGACGCCGCCGCGCGCATACGCGGCGTTGATGCGCTTCCAGCCCTCGTCGCCGAGCGGCACGATCGTGTCGCGCGCGACGGAAACGATGGTAAACTGCTGCAAAAGCTGATTGTAGGACGCGATAAAGATCATGTCGGTCTGCTTCTGCTCCGACTTGATCGAGCCGTTCTGCACGACGATCACCATGCTGATGATGAAGCGGTCGATCTTGTTCTGCTCATAGATCGGGACCTCGGTGATCTCGCCCGTCTCGTAATAGTCCGTGTCCTTCGAAAGCGCCTGATCGAACAGCTCCGCGTTCGGCGTCGGCAGCGCACCGATGTCGATCGGCTTGTGATTGCCCGCGATGATCGGGATCTTTCCGTCGTAGATGCGGAACAGCGAGCGGAATCCGGCAAGCCCCGCGACGGCAAGCACGGCGAACGCGATGCAGAGGCAGAGAAACGCGATCTTCAGCTTTCGGTTCGGTTCCTTGATCCTCATACCCACAGCATGCCGAAGATGAAGATGTCCGCGGCGAGCGCAAGCGCCGTCAGCACCGACATCACGACGATGCCGATGATCCAGCCGGTTTTCTTCTTCGGTGTTCCCTCCATACTCATTCTCCAAAGATCCGGTCCGCGCGGACCGTCGAGAGGTCCGGCGCGACGCCGTTTTCATCATATTCGGCAAACTGCAGCATGTCGACGATGTTGCGTCCGGCAATGCCGTCGCCGTCCTTGTCCGTGCCGGACGGCGTGTTGATCGTCTTGCCCATGAACAGCATGACCGCGCTCGTGCCGCCGTCTAAATTCATCGCGCACACGCAGCCGAGGTCCTGCATCAGATACGCCATTTCGGTCTCGGTCATGCCGATCGCCTGCTTGCGTCTGCCGTCGACCGCCACCGCCACATAGTGTCCGGGCTCGATATATCCGAAGATGATGCGCGGATGGCGCTCGTTCTTCTTGAGTCCGGAGGGAATCTCGCCGTCCTGCACCAGAACCGGTCCGAACTGCAGCGCGTGGCGGATGCCGCCGTGCTGTTTCATTTCCTTTTCATAGGAGAACTTTTCCTTCTTGTTGCGGTTGATCACCTTGACGAAGCCGTCGTTGTAGATGACCATGATGCCGGATGTAAAGTCGATCAGCTTCGAATCCTCGCCCTTGGTCTTGACGCCGTTGTGGATGACAAGCCCCTTGTTGAAGCTGCCGCTGATGCCGAAGATCACGTTGTCGCGCGCGGCGAACGATTCCGGATTCTCGTGTCCGGTATCAAACTTGCCGTGCGCAAAGTCCATGCGGAAGCTGTTGATGTTGCGCACCCAGATATCCGCGACGTAATAGGTCTGTCCCTCGTCCTCGATCACGACCTTTTTGATCGCGATGCGCAGTTCGTCGCTCTGATAGCTGTAGTCCGCGTCCGCGCCGGTGTCGGTATCGGGAAACCGGTCGGTGATATCGCCGTCCCTCGGCTCGCGCACGGGCGCGGGCGTCGCGGCGGCTGCCGTATTGTCGGGTTTGCTCGTTTCCGGAACCTTGACCGGCTGCGCCGTGCTTTCGCCGCTCTGTGCCGTGACGTGCTCCGTATCCGGCTCCTGATACACGGTCGCGGGATCGTGCGCGGATTCCCCGCCGCAGCCGAACAGCAGCGGCAGCAGCATTCCGATGCAAAGCATCAGGCAAACGCCTTTTTTCCGATCCATTTTCCAACTCCTTTTGACGAAATTCGTCATGTACATCATACCCTTGTGCAAAACGCGGTGCAAGGTTCTGCGCACAAATTCACAGTTTCGATACACTTTGTCCGCATTCGGCACGCGTTTCGCCGTCTTACTCCCGCGCGGCGCGGTCGAACCGCTTCTGCATTTCGACGTCCGCGGGCTTGAACACCGGATTGCGTACAAACAGACCGAGTTCGATGCGCAGTCCGTCGGAAAGCGGCATCAGCTCCGTCTGCCGCAGGTTCGCGGCGGTCAGAATCTTTGTGTTGTCGATCACGCGGTCCAGCATGCGGTCATACTTGATCTGCCACGGCCGCCCGACGACGCTCCGGTACGTGTCCAGCGAAACGATCTTCACCTGCATACCGAGATACTGCCGGTAGAGTTCGAGCACCTCGCCCCAGCTGTGATGCTCCGCCGTCGCCGCCGTATAGGTCTCGCCGAAGGCGCGCTCGTTCAGCACCAGCCGCGCGATCATGGTTCCGACGTCGCCCGACCACGTCATGGTCGCCTGCTTGTCGAGCATCTCCCGCGGGAAGATGACCGGCTCGTTTTTCAGCGCGCGCACCAGGAATTCGTTCGCCTCCATCGTGCCGAGCTGGAACCGGTCGCCGCCGTACGTGATCGCGGGACGGACGATCGTAAAATGTCCGTGCCCCGATCGGCGCAGAAGGTCCTCCTGCCGCGCCTTGGTCAGTCCGTATTCGTCGGTTTTCAGGTATTCCGGATCGTCCAGTACGTCGAGCAGACGCGGGCTCTGCTCGGTGATCGGCTTGCCTTCGCTGTCCCCGTACACGCGGTAGGAGGACAGAAAGATATAATGCTGCGTCGCGTTCAGCAGCGTCTGCATCCGCGCTGCGAACGAATCGGTCGTATAGATCATGAAATCGACGACCGCGTCGAACCGCTCCGCCAGAAGCTCCTTCAGAAACGCGTCGTCCTTGGCGTTTCCGCGCAGGTACATGATGCCGCGCTCGTTCGACGTATGCGCCGAACGGCTCGTGATCGCAACCTCATACCCCTGCCGCAGCAGTTCCGGCGCCAGAGATTTTCCGAGTACGCCGGTGCCGCCGAGCAGCAGAATCCGTTTTCTTCGTTCCATACGCCTCACCTCAGCGGACGGTTGTACGCGCGAAGATGCGCGAGCGCCGTCTTTTCTTTCTCTGCGTCCGTAAACACTTCAAACACCGCGGGCTTGCCGAACGCGTCGATTGCCGGATCGCAGAACGCGTCGATCTGCGCGTCAAACGCCTCCTTCGTATCGGCGGTCAGATAGGCGAATCCCATCGATTCCGCCCACGCCTTCGCGCTGCCGAAGTGTCCCTTCGCGGCGATCAGTTCGTCGGTATCCGAGCCCCAGAGCCGTTCGAGCCCCGCGTTCAGCCGGAATTCCACGCCGCGTCCGTTGTTGATGAGCAGGATGCGCAGGTTGTTCCCGACATGCCGGTTGCCGAGCGCGTTCATGTCGTAGAAGAACGCGAGATCGCCGCAGAGGCAGAACGACAGGCGGGTTTTGTCCGCAAGCGCCTGTCCCAGCGCGGTGGAAATCGCGCCGTCGATGCCGAACCCGCCGACGTTGCAGCTGACCGTGACGCTCGGATCGAGCGCGAAATAGTTCATGCTGCGCAGCGAATTCAGGATGCCGAGATGCAGGAAGCTGCGCTTCGGAATCCGTTCGGCAAGCTTCGACGCCGCATAGATGTTCGAAAGCGGCAGCATCGGAACCTCGGCCGGATGCACCGCGTTCGCAACCGTTTCCATGTACGTGCCGCCTTCCGGAAGGTCCTTCAGCGCTTCGAAGAAGAACCGCTCCGAGCAGAAGAACAGCTTTTCGACGATCTCCGCGCCGTGACGGTTGTGGAACCTGCGGTCCTCCGAGATGCGCCACACGCGGCGTCCGCGGAACAGACGGCTTGCGCTGTAATCGCCCGACACGGAGCCGAAATCGATGACGAGGTCCGGCAGCGTCTTAAGCTCCGCAAGGTCGCCCGCGACCGCGCTCAGCACGCGGTTTTTGCCCGTATAGTTGGCGGTCTGATCGCAGAACACCGGCGCGCCGAGACGGACCGCAAACGCTTCGATCGCCGCCAGCGTCTCTGCGTCGAACGGCTTGTGCGCGCCGATGAACAGCGCGGTTTTCCGTCCCTTCAGCGCCTGCTTCAGCTCCTCCGCCGGGAAGGTCTCGGCGTCGTACACGTCGATCTTCTGCACGTCGGGAAGCTTCTGTGCCGTAAAGCCGTACATATTGCTGACCGGCAGATTGATGTGCACCGGTCCCGCATCCCTGCGCGTTGCGGTGTACAGCGCTTCGTTGACCAGCTGTACGCACGCGCGATAATCCTCGTCGTCCTTGATCACCGGCAGGATCGCCGCAAACCGCTTGATGTCGTTCTGCGAAACGGTGCGGTCCGTCACCTGCGGCATCAGGTCGGAATACATCGGCGAATGGTGCTGCGAGGTGATCGCGATCACCGGCAGTCCCCGATAGTATGCTTCGGTCAGGCCCGGAATATAGTCGCGGGACGCCGTCGCGCCGGTGCAGGAGATCGCGACCGGCTCGCCCGCTGCAAACGCCAGACCGCCCGCAAGGTACGCCGCGCCGCGTTCGTCGACCGCGGAATAGACCTCGAAGAACGGATCGAACTGCACCGCCCGTGCGATCGGCACGTTCGTCGTGCCGGGCGAGACCACGATCTTTCGGACGTTGTATTTTTTCAGAAGCGCAAGCACGACCTGCGCGTTTTTGTCGTCCGGACAGAACAGCTTCGGCTCCTGCGCCCGCGCGATCTGCGTGCGGACCGGCACCGGCGGTTCCTCCGCCTGCCGTTCCGGCGTATGCACGGGGACGGCCGCCGCTTTGACCGGTTCTTCGGGGATGTCCCGTTCGGTCACAAACTTCGGCGTTTCCGCCTCGCCGCAGCAGTAGCGGAGATAGCGCACGGACTCCGCGCGAAGCGCGTCCAGCGCGGCGTCGGCGTCCGCCCATTCGATCGGGCGCGTCAGGATGCCCGCGACCGCGGCGGTTTCCTCCGTATAGCGGTCGGAAAGACCGAGCTTGTCCAGAAGTTCGGAAACGCGGTTGCCCGTTTCCTTATGCAGAATCGTCGCAAAGCGCTTGCGGAACAGCAGCGAGAACGCCGTGCCGTGGAACGAATTGGTCAGGACGTACTCCGCGTTTCGGATGTACCACAGAAACTCCTCCGGCGAGCAGACGCGGTGATCCTTGATGCGGCAGTTCTCCGCGTTGGGATTGCCGTTCACGTCGATGAGGTGCAGCCCCGTCTTCGCTTCGAGCAGCTTTGCCGCGGCGTTGACCTGCTTCTGCGCCGGTCCCGGCATCGTATAGACGACGATGAACGGCTTCGTTTCCAACGGCGTGTCCGGGATCAGCGGCGCATACGCCTCCGCGTTCAAAAGCAGCGTCGGATCGATGTCGATGTGCATCGGCGTGTCCGGATTCGCCGCCTCCATCACGGTGCGCAAAAACTTCGCTTCCCGCAGCGAAACCGCGTCAAGCCGTTTCAGCATCGGCGCGATCGCCGCCTTCGCCGCGTTCGGATCGGGGAAGTAACTGCCGACCGCATAGGTCGCGCGGCGGACGCCGTCCCCGCCGAAGTCCAGAAAATACGCGGGATCCAGCTTGCCCTCCGTCAGCTTGGAGTTCCAGAGCTGATCGCTGCCGCAGATATACAGGTCGCACTTCGGCGGATTCGCCCGAAGCTGACCGACCGTGCGGTACATCCGCGTTTCGTGCAGCCGCGCTTTGCGGAAGGCGGCAAACTTCTCCTGCCGCGGCAGGCGCAGCTTCGCGTTTTTCCACGAACGGACCGTATCGTAAAAGCCCTTGACGCCGTGATAGGTGCGCGTCAGAATGTTGCGCGCCGGATCGTGCAGCTTCTTGTTCGCGTAATAGACGGGGTTCTTGCGCGCCGCATAGCGGTTCCAGTGGTACCACGGGCAGTAGTTGATGATCCGGACCTCGTTGCCGAACGATTCCAGCTTGCTCTGCAGCGCATAGCACTGCAGCGCCGCGCCGCAGTTGAATGGAAAATGAAATGTGATGATGCCGATCTTCATGCCGTTTGCTTTCCGTTTTTGATCCTGTCGACGATAATGTTCTTGAGGTGCACGATCCGGTCCGTGAGCTTCCAGATATCCATGACGCACGCAAGCAGCCGCGGACTCTTCAGCCGGACCGCGCGCGCGATGTTTCTGGTCAGCCCGGACTTCGGGCGTTTTTGATACCGCACCGCCGCCTGCGATTCGGGGAACGAGAGGATCATGCGGTATTCCTCGCGCTTCTCCTTTGCGGGAAGGTCGGTCTTGACGATCTTGATGCACGCCGCCTTGATGACGAGCAGGAAGATCCCCTCCGCGTTCGGACGGAATTCGCCGAGCCCGTAATCCTCGAGGATTCTGCATCTTCTCTGAAAGCCGTGCACCAGAAAACGGAACGTGTCCTTGCGGTACGACTTGGACAGCGATTCGTCGAGCTGCCGGTAGCGGTACAGGATATCGCCGACCGCCGCGACCGTCTTCGTGTGATAGAGATAGCTCACGTTGAAGTCGCAGTCCTCCTCGTAGGAGATCTCGGGATTGAACCGCACGTGATACTTCCGCAAAAGGTCCATCCGGTACAGCTTCGCCCAGATCGACACGCCGAACATGTTGATGCGGGCTTCCGTATACGACATCAGAAACTGCTGCAGCTCCCGCATCAGCACGAGCGAGTACCGCGTAAACCGGTACTCCTGCTTCCAGTCGTCGCGGAAGCGCTCGTACCCGGAGAGCACCAGGTCCGGCGCATACGTATCCGCGGTGTCGATCATCTTGCGGAAGCAGTCCGGCATCACCAGATCGTCCGCGTCGATGAACATCAGATACTTGCCCTGCGCCGCTTCGATGCCGGCGTTTCTTGCGCCGGATACGCCGGCGTTTTCGAGCCGGATCACATGAAAGCGCGCGTCCTTAGCCGCCGCTTCGGTGCAGACGGCCGCGCTGCCGTCCGTGGAGCCGTCGTCGACCAGAAACGCTTCCCATTGCGTGAACGTCTGCTCGCGGATCGACTGCAGGCATTCCTGCAGATACGGCTCCGCGTTATACACGGGGATGACGACGCTGAGAATCGGTTTGCTCTGTTCCATACTCATTTTCCCTGCTGCGCAAGACGTTCCTTTCGTTTTTGATTCAGGTACTGCTCGTAGGCCCAGTAGACGTGCTCCGTGGCGCCGAGCTTTTTGATCTCGCCGTGATCGAGCCAGACCGCGTGTTCGCACAGTTCCAGAACAGGCGGCTTCGCATGCGACACGAACAGCAGCGTCGTCCCCTGCGAGAGCAGCTCCTTGATGCGCGCGCGGCACTTCGCCTGAAACTCCAGGTCTCCGACCGCCAGCACCTCGTCGACGATCAGAATATCCGGCTTGACGACCGTCGCCACCGCAAACCCCAATCGTGCGCGCATGCCGCTCGAATAGTTCTTGATCGGCAGATCCATAAAGTCCTGCAGCTCCGCGAATTCGACGATCTGTTCGTACTGTTCGCGCATGAATTTGCGGCTGTGTCCGAGCACCGCACCGTTCAGGAAGATGTTTTCCTTCGCCGTCAGGTTCGGGTCGAAGCCCGCACCGAGCTCGATCATCGGCGCGATGCTGCCGTTGATCGTCACGCTGCCCGAATGCGGCTGCAGAATGCCGCAGATGAGCTTTAGTAGCGTGCTCTTGCCCGCGCCGTTCGAACCGATCAGCGCCCACGATTCGCCCTGATGGATCACGAGGTTGACGTTCTTTAACGCGTAAAACTCCTTAAAGTGAAGCTCGCGTTTCATCAGCTTCACGAAATACTCTTTGAGGTTGTCGACCCGCTCCGCCGCCATATTGAAGCGGACGGACGCATCCTTGACGCGGATGCACACCGGCGGTTTCGGTTGCTTCGCTTGCTCCATGATGTCCTCAGATATACAGAATGAATTTGTTTTCCGTCCGGCGGAACACGACCGCCCCGATCAGCAGCATGCCGAGCGAGATCAGCGCGCCGCGCCACATCAGCACGGATGTCGGAACCTCCCACACCGGGCTGTACTGAATGACGAAGTAGCGGAACTGCTGAATGTACACATACATCGGGTTGAACCGGCGGATGAACAGTCCCAGCGTGTTCGAAGCGAGATTCGCGTTTGCGATCTCCGGCTTATAAAAACTTTCGAGCGAATAGAAGATCGGCGTCAGGTACATCCACGCGAGCGTGACGACGCTCCAGATGTTTTTGATGTCGCGGAAGAACACCGTGACCGCCGCAAGCAGCATCCCGAGCCCCACGCAGAAGATATACAGCTCAATGATCGGCACGACGATCAGCAGGTTCATCCATTGGAAATGCACGCGCGTCGCGATCATCACGATCAGCAGCGCGCCGAGCGACAGCACGAAGTTGACCGCCGAGCTCGTGACCTTTGAGAGCGTGAAGATGTACCGCGGCACGCTCGCCTTTTTCAGCAGCGCCGCGTTGCCGATCACGCTGTTCATCGCCTGCGTCGTCGCCTCGCGCATGAACGAGAACAGGATGTTGCCGCAGATCAGGTAGACCGGATAGTTCTCGATGCTGCGCTTGAACATCGTCGAGAACACGACGACCATGACGAGCATCGAAAGCAAGGGATTCAGGACGCTCCAAAGGTAGCCCAAAAAGCTTCTGCGGTACTTGAGCTTCACGTCGCGCTGCACGAGCAGGACGAGCAGATCCCAGTACTTCACAAACCGATCGAGCCAGTTTCCGACTGTTTGAAGTCCGTGTTTCATCTCTTGCTGCAAATCTCCTTAATCGCTTCATAGGTCCGTTCCGAACAGCGCCCGTCGCGCAGAGGAAAGAACCGTTCCGCCCGCTGTCGATAGAGCGGCGCCATGCGGCAGCCGTTTTCGATCGTGCCGCGCAGGGCGTCGACCGTGCCTTCGACCGTCTCCGCAATCGGTCCGAAGCCGTCGCGCGCATAGTCGAAATACCCGACCGGCAGATGCCCGCTGCGAAACCGTTCGCGGTCGAACTGATAGTATACGACCGGCTTCTGCATGTACGCAAAGTCCATGTAGACGCTGGAAAAATCGGTGACGAGCACCGCCGCCTCCTTCAGGAGCGCCGGCACGTCGACCTCGTCCCATTTCTTCACCGCGATGCGTTCGCTGTCCGAGGAAAAACACGTCTCGAACCGCGACACGTTGCGGTGTACGCAGAATACGGCGCGTCTGCCCGTCTCTTTGAGCAGCGCATCGAGCGCGGGATCGCGCAGAAACGCGTCCCACCCGCGAAAATACGCGCTCTCGCGGAACGCCGCGTCCGAGCGGCAGTCGCGTTCGAGCCACATCCGCCACGTCGGCAGGATCAGCACCAGCGCCGGATCGGGCTTTGCGTCAAGCAGATCGTCGAAGCGGCAGAGTCCCAGCAGCCGTACGACGCCGTCCGGATACCCGAACGTGTCCCGCACGAATTCGTACTCCGGCTGCGCCGAACAGGTGAACAGACTGAGCTTCGCCTGCGGCTCGTGCAGAAACGGCAGATCGTCCTTGATCACGCCGTGCTGCAGAAACGCGCGGCGGTTTTTGAGCCAGCCGAGCACCACTTCAAAGAGGTAGCAGACCGCGGCGTTCGGCTTGCCGCCCTTCTGACTCGAAACATTGACTTCGGCGGCAAGATAGTATACCCAGTGCCGGAAGCTTCCGAACGCAACGACCGGTCCGATCGCGGCGACCGCCGGATACGCCTTGGCGTTCCGCTTGATCGCATAGACCGCGTCGACCTCCGGATGCGCCGTCTTTAGATACCGGAACAGCGCGAAGCCGTTGTCCTGCGCCTCGTACGCATATTCGCAGAGCAGCCACAGATGCGGTCTGCGCCGCCGGTATATCGCCGCCGGCAGCAGGGCGAGCAGGAACAGAACGAAATGCCCGAGATCGCCCGGCCGGATGCGTTTGAGTTTGGAAAGGATCGATTCCTTCATAGCCAGTACCGTTTGACGCCGTGTGCGCAGTAGCCGAAAAAGCAGCGCAGACGCTTCCAGAACCCGAACCCGAGATGCCGGTAGGTGTTCCACGCCATCGCGGCGGACCGCGCCTTGTTGCCCGATTTCGAATCACGATAAACGCGATACCGGATCAGCGGCTCGGTGACGCCTCTTGCAATCACGCCCTCGCCGAGCACCGCAAGCCAGCAGAGATAGTCCTCGTGCAGATCGCTGCGCTCCATCGGATGCCGCAAAAACAGCTCCCGTTCGATCAGCACCGTGCTGCAGACCAGATCGTTTCCCGTCAGCGCCCGTTCATACGTCACCGTCGGCGGGACCTTGAAGACGCGCCCCGTCGGCCGTCCCGCCTCGTCGATGCAGCGCGCCGCGGCATACAGCAGCTTTGCGCCGGTTTCTCCTGCAAGCGCAAGCTGTTTTTCGAGCTTGTCCGGCTCCCAGAGATCGTCGCTGTCCAAAAACGCGAGCCACGGCGCGCAAGCCGCACCCGCGCCGACGTTTCTGGCGTTAGCCACGCTGCCGTTTCGGGAAAGCGTTATCACCTTTACCCGCGCATCCTCTTTCGAAAGCGCGTCTAAAACCTTCGCCGTGCCGTCGTCGGAAGCGTCGTCGACGACGATCGCCTCTATCTCGCGCACGGTCCCCGCAAGCGCCGAGCGAACGGCGTCCGCCACCGTGCGTTCGCACCGGTAGGCGGGAATGATGACACTGACCTGCGGCGTCATGGCTCCTCCTTTTCCGCCGGCAGCGGCAGCGCCGTAAGATCGCGGTATTCGAGATCGCCGAACGCCTTTTTGCCGGTCGTCGTCAGCGCGCGAAACAGCCGGATCGCGGGATTGAACCATTTTGTATGCTTCAGCGTCCGCCCCTCGGCGGCCGCCGTTTCGTCGATCAGATCGCGCGTTGCGATCGTCTCCGGTTCCTGCGGAAAAAAGATGCCCGCGCGCGGTTCGGCTATCCGTTCTTCCAGCGCTTCGCACAGCGTATCGATGCGCACGAAGCTGCGGCGGTTTTCAAAGTCCGGACAGAACGGCAGCTTCTTCGCCAGCCGTTCCAGCCGCGCATAATTTCCCTTTGCGCCCTTGCCGATCACCATCGGCGGACGCAGGATCGTCACGGTGAACCGTTCGTCCGAAAGCGCGGCGATCGCGCGTTCCGCTTCGAGCTTGGTTCGTCCGTACGCCGTGTTCGGCTGCGGCACGGTCTCCCTTGTGATGACGCCGGTCGTCATGCCGTAGACGCTCATGGTGCTCAGAAAAACGAACTGTCCGACGCCCTCCGCCTTCGCCTTCTTTGCGGCGGCGACGGCAAGATCGCGGTTGACCGCGCCGTACAGCGGCAGCAGCGCCTTCGTCTCCTTCCGGTGCACGATCGCGGCGACCAGCACCGCGGCGTCCGCGCCGTGAAAATCGAGCGTTTCGAGCGGTTCGTGCAGCGACAGCGTCCGCGTCGAAAAACGCTCCGGCGATGCCGCAAGCCGTTCTTCGAGCGCCGTGCCGATATAGCTGTGCGCGCCGAGGATCAGAACCCGCTTCATGCGTCTTTCCCTCTGCGCGGTTTGTCGACGTCGCGGTTGCCTCTGCCGGTGAACACCACCTTGACGGTCTTCCAAAGGCAGGAGACGTCCATGGAAAAAGACAGATTCTGCGCATAGATGCCGTCATAGCGCACCTTCTGCGCGCGCGAGATGATGTCGCGTCCGTTGACCTGCGCAAGTCCCGTCAGCCCCGGCAGCACGTCGTTTGCACCGACCTTTTCGCGTTCCCTGACCAGCTTCGTTTCGTTCCAGAGCGCGGGGCGCGGACCGACGAGCGACATCTTGCCGCTGAAAATCTGGAACAGCTGCGGCAGCTCGTCGAGGCTTGTCTTTCGAAGGACCTTGCCCGCCCGCGTGATCCAGCGGTCCGGATCGGAAAAGAGATGCGTCGGCACGTCGTGCGGCGCGTCGATGCGCATCGTGCGGAACTTCAGGATATCGAACGTCGTGCGGTGAATCCCGATGCGCTTCTGCCGGAAGAACACCGGGCCTTCGGAATCGAGCTTGATCCAGAGCGAAAGCACGGCAAACAGCGGGGACAGCAGCAGGATTGCCAGCCCCGACAGAACGATGTCACAGATTCGTTTCCCGAATTTCCGATACATTCCGTTCGCTTCTCCGCTCTTTTTTTGCCGCTCCGAACAGAGCGCCGTCTTTCGACGTCACTATAGAGACACCTGAACAGGCAAAAGTGTTACAACCTTTTTTCAAGGCATATGGCGACACATTCTACCTTATCTATCATATCATAGCACATGCGCACGCAAAAAGCAACCGCGCGGACCGGGCGCCCGTGTAAACAAGCTGTTAAATCGCATATAAACATGAGAAGATTTTACCGCCGTTCTGCGGTTTTCCTCTTGACAAGAAGCCCGATTTCGCGGTATCGTATTAGAAGGTAAAAAGCGGAATATCGTCTCGAAAGATGAGCCCGGGAGAGGCCGCATTTGGGCGGCGCCGAAGGGGAAGTGCGAAAACTCTCAGGCAAAAGGATCGGGCTCGGACGAGACTCCGGAAAGGAAAGGGACTCTCCCTTGACGCCGAAGGTGCAACCGGAAAACGGGAATCTCTCAGGCTAAAAACGGAGGCGCAAGGTACAAGGGGGGTACTTTGCGCCTTTTTTCATGTCGGATATCCATGCGGCAGGCGCCGCAAAAGTTCATAAAACAAAGGAGGACTCTCATGAGCGAACTCAAACGCACCCAATTCTATGACATCCACGTAAAAGCGGGCGCAACCATGGTCGACTTCGGCGGCTGGGAAATGCCGATCCAGTATCCCGAAGGCATCGTTGCGGAACACCTGTACACGCGTTCCGTCTGCAGCCTCTTCGACGTCTCCCATATGGGACGTCTGCTGATCGAAGGACCGGAGCGTCTGGCGTTTCTGCAGCACGTGCTTTCGAGCAACGCGGCGGCGCTCGACGTCAATCAGGCGCAGTACTGCATCATTCCCGCCGAGGACGGCAGCGCGGTCGACGACGCATACCTGTACCGGTTCGAGGAGGACCGTTTCCTGCTCGTCGTCAACGCGGCGAACACCGACAAGGACCTTGCGTACTTTGCGCCGATCGTGAAGAACTACGACTGCACAATCAAAAACATCACGGACGTCACCGTGTCGATCGCGGTGCAGGGCCCGAAGAGCGGCGAAATGCTGAAGGTCCTCGCGGGCGGCGTCGAAGTCACAAAGCCTTCGCGCAATTCGCTGTCGACGATGGATCTCGAAGGACATACGGTCCGCATCGCAAGAACCGGCTACACCGCGGAACCGATCGGCTACGAGCTGTTTTTGAAGAACGAGGACGCGGAATGGGCGTGGAACCGTCTTTGTGAGCTCGGCGCAAAGCCGGCGGGTCTCGGCGCGCGCGACACGCTGCGCATGGAAGGCATGCTGCCGCTGTACGGCGATGAAATGGGCGTCGACGAGGACGGCAAGCCGATGCCGATCTTCGCGCTCGCGCTTGCGAAGTTCGCGGTCTCCTTTGACGAGGCGAAGGGCGATTTCGTCGGCCGTGAAGCGCTGAAAAAGCAGGCGGACGCGCAGGCTTCGTTCAAGGCGAAGAACTACAGCCCCGAAGCGATGGCGGCGCTGCCGAAGCGCGTGCGTCCGATCGCGCTCGTCGATCGCGGCGTCATGCGGCACGGCATGGCGGTCTATCGCAACGGCGAACAGATTGGCTGGGTGACCAGCGGCACGATGATCCCGTACTTTATGACCGAGGGCGAAGGCGAAAACGTCCGGCTGCTTCCGGAGACCGGCAAGCGCGCGATCGGCATCTGCTACATCGCGTCCGACGTTCCTCTGAACGGCGAAGTCGAAGTCGACGTCCGCGGCAAGCGCCTGAAGGCGGTCATTCCCTCGAAGCACATTTCGAACAATGTCCCGCCCTATGTGGTGCCGGTCATGGCAAAACACAACTGACAACCAATACGCAAATATAAAACCAAAATTATTTTAGGAGGAACAGTATTATGACGATCAATCCCGATTTGAAGTACAGCCGCGACCACGAGTGGGTGAAGGAAGAAGACGGTCTCTTTGTGATCGGTATCTCCGATTTCGCGCAGGACGCGCTCGGCGATCTCGTGTTTGTGAACCTGCCGGAAGTCGGCGACGCGGTCACCGCGGGTGAAGCGTTCGGCGACGTCGAATCCGTCAAGGCGGTTTCGGACCTTCTCTGCCCCGTGACCGGCACCGTTGCCGAGATCAACGAGGAACTGCTCGATGCGCCCGAAAAGCTCAACGAGGATCCCTACGGCGCATGGATCATCAAGGTCGAAAACGTCACCGCGTCCGAGGATCTTCTCGACGCTGCGGCCTACGAAGCATTCTGCGCGGAGGCATAAGGAATGGGAAGCTACGTTCCTTCCACCGAGGAACAGCGTCGGGAAATGCTGCAGGCGATCGGGCTTTCCGACTATCGCGATCTCTATTGCGACGTGCCGGAGAGCATGATCCTGAATCGTCCGCTCGACCTTGAAGAAGGCAAGAGCGAAATGGAAGTGCGCAATGCGATGGCCGCATTGGCCGCAAAGAACACGGTGTTCAAAACCGTGCTGCGCGGCGCGGGCGCGTATGACCACTACATCCCCTCGATCGTAAAGTATATCCCCGCAAAGGAAGAGTTCCTCACCGCATACACGCCGTATCAGGCGGAAATCTCCCAGGGCGTTCTGCAGTCGATCTTCGAGTATCAGACGATGATCGCGGAGCTGACCGGCATGGACGCGTCCAACGCGTCCGTGTACGACGGCGCGACCGCAGCGGCGGAAGCCGCCGCCATGTGCCGCGACCGCAAGCGCCGCGTGTCCCTGATCTCGGCGACGACGCATCCGGACGTGATCAACACCGTCCGCACCTACTGCTACGGCACCAACGACGAGCTCAAGGTCGTCCCGATGAAGGACGGCAAGACCGACAAGGAAGCGCTGAAAGCGCTGCTGAATGACGGCGTCGCTTCGTTCTACGTCCAGCAGCCGAACTTCTTCGGTCTGTTTGAGGACGCGGACGAGCTCGGCGAAATCGTGCATGCCGCAGGCGCCATGTTCGTCATGGGCTGCAACCCGATCGCGCTGGCGATCATGAAAACGCCGCGCGACTGCGGCGCGGACGTAGCGGTCGGCGAAGGTCAGCCGCTGGGTATGCCGATCGGCTTCGGCGGTCCGTACCTCGGCTTTATGGCGACGACGATGAAGCACATCCGCAAGCTCCCCGGCCGCATCGTCGGCGAAACGACGGACCACGACGGCAACAAAGCCTACGTCCTTTCGCTGCAGGCGCGCGAACAGCACATCCGCCGCGAAAAGGCAAGCTCCAACATCTGCTCGAACGAGGCGCTGTGCGCGCTGACCGCGGGGCTCTATATGGCAACGATGGGACCGGACGGCATGGCGGAGGTCGCAAAGCAGAGCATGGCAAAGGCGCACTACCTCGAAAAAGCGCTCTGCGCGCTCCCCGGCGTCAAGGTCCGCTACGACGGCGCGTTCTTCCATGAGTTTCTGCTCGACATGCCGAAGACGGCGGAGATCGAAAAGGCGCTGATGGACAAGGGCATCCTCTCCGGTCTGCCGGTGGAGGGCGGCATGCTCTGGTGCGTCACCGAAAAGGTCTCCAAGGAAACGCTCGACGAGGTCGTTTCCGTCGTGAAGGAGGTGCTCGCATGAAGCTGATTTTTGAAAAGAGCGTCAAGGGACGCAAGTGCGATATTCTCCCGAAGCTCGACGTCGAACCCGTCGCCCTGCCGGAAGGCCTTTCGCGCGAAGTCGCGCCGCGGCTGCCCGAAATGAGCGAAACGGACGTTTCCCGTCACTATACCGAACTCAACAAGCAGGTGCACGGCGTCAACTGCGGTTTCTATCCGCTCGGCTCCTGCACGATGAAGTACAATCCGCGCATCGACGAGGAAGCGGCGGCGATGGAAGGCTTTACGGGCGTCCATCCGCTCGCGCCGAAATCCACGGTCCGCGGCTCGCTCGAAGTGCTTGACACGCTCCGCGAGGATCTGTGCGAGATCACCGGCATGGACGGCATGACGTTCCAGCCGGCGGCGGGCGCGCACGGCGAGTTCACCGGCGTGCTGCTCATCAAGCAGTATCACGATTCGAAGAACGACGCCAAGCGCACCAAGATCATCGTGCCCGACTCCGCGCACGGCACCAACCCCGCGACGGCGGCGATGTGCGGCTATCAGGTCGTCAACATCCCGTCCGCGCCGGACGGCTGCGTCGACCTTGAGGAGCTCAAAAAGGTCCTCGGCGACGACACCGCAGGTCTGATGCTCACGAACCCGAACACGGTCGGCATCTTCGACGAAAACATCCTCGAGATCACGAAGCTCGTGCACGAGGCGGGCGGTCTGTGCTACTACGACGGCGCAAACCTCAACGCGATCATGGGCGTCGTGCGTCCCGGCGACATGGGCTTCGACTGCGTGCATCTGAACCTCCACAAGACGTTCGCCACCCCGCACGGCGGCGGCGGTCCCGGCGCAGGCGCGGTCGGCTGCAAGGAATTCCTAAAGCCGTTCCTCCCGCATTCCGCCATGATGGAGATGCCCGGCCGCATCCAGGTCCGCGCGTTCATGGGCAACTTCCTCGTATGCGTACGCGCGCTCGCCTACGTGATGACGCTCGGCCGTGAGGGCATCCCGGAGGCGTCGACCAACGCGGTGCTGAACGCCAACTACCTGATGCACAAGATCAAGGGCACGTTCACTCCCGCGTTCGACCGCATCTGCATGCACGAGTTCGTGCTCGACCTTTCGGGCTACGAAAAGGAGACCGGCGTTTCCGCGCTCGACGTTGCGAAATCGCTGATCGACTACGGCATGCATCCGCCGACCATGTACTTCCCGCTGATCGTGCACGAAGCGCTGATGCTCGAGCCGACCGAGACGGAAAGCATCGAAACGCTCGACTGGGCGGCGGACGTGTTCCGTAAGCTCTACGAGCTCGGCAAGACCGATCCGGAGTTCATGCACAACGCACCGCATCACACCCCGATCGGCAGGCCCGACGAAGTCAAGGCGGCGCGCAACCCGATCGTGCGCTACACCTTTGCATGATCGACCGGCTTCAGACCTACGAAAGCGACGGGTTTGATCCCTATCGCAACTTAGCCATTGAGCAGCACCTGCTGGAGACCGTCGAAGGCGGGTGCTGCCTTCTTTATCTGTGGCAAAACCGGAACACCGTCGTGATCGGCAGAAACCAGAACGCGTGGGCGGAATGCCGCACGGCGCTTCTCTCCGGCGAGGGCGGACGCCTTGCGCGGCGGCTTTCGGGCGGCGGCGCGGTGTATCACGACCTCGGAAACCTCAACTTCACTTTTTTGGTGAACACCGGGGACTACGACCTCGACCGGCAGCTTTCGGTGATTCAGACCGCCTGCCGCATGCTCGGCGTCGAAACCGAGCGCTCCGGCAGAAACGACCTGCTCGCCGATGGGCGCAAGTTCTCCGGCAACGCCTTTTATCACCACGAGGGGCGCTCGTACCACCACGGCACGCTGCTCGTCGACGTCGATACCGACCGCATGGGGCGATACTTAAGCCCCTCGAAGGCGAAGCTGGAATCCAAGGGCGTGGAGAGCGTGCGTTCGCGGGTGGTGAACCTCAAAGAGCTGAACCCCGCGATCACGGTCGATGCGCTGAAAACCGCGCTCTTTGCGGCGTTTTCAAAGGTGTACGGTCTTGAGACCGCGCCGTATGACGCAATCGACGAGGCGCGCATTGCGGAGCTGACCGCGCATTACGCAAGCGACGCATGGCTTTTCGGGCAGCGCATCCCGTTCACGTTCCGCTGCGAACGGCGCTTTTCGTGGGGCGGCGTCGAGCTGCAGCTCAAGGTCGATCGCGGCGTCGTACAGGACGCCCGCGTCTACACGGACGATATGAACCACGAAACGGCGCAGACGCTCTGCGGTGCGCTGCATGACTGCCCGTTTTCTTTCGGCGCGCTCTCGGCGCGCATCGAAACGCAATCCGTCCCGCATGCGCGGGATCTCATTCAAATGCTATCGGAACAGGAGATTTGATATGTACGATTTTGATCTGATCGTCGTGGGCGGCGGCCCCGGCGGCTACGAAGCGGCGCTGCATGCCGCAAAGTGCGGATTGAAAACCGCGCTTGTTGAAAAGGACTTTGTCGGCGGCACCTGCCTGAACCGCGGCTGCATCCCGACCAAGGCGCTTTTGCACGCGTCCGGCGTCTATGACGAAGCGAAAAACGGCGCGTCCGTGGGCGTTTCGGCGCAACCGTCCTACGATCTTTCCGCGATCTATGCCTATAAACAGCAGGTCGTCGAAAAGCTCAGAAGCGGCGTCGAAGGGCTTTTGAAGAGCGCCAAGGTCACGGTCATTCCCGGCGTCGGCACGCTCACGGCGGAACATACCGTCACGGTCGGCGACGCGGTCTGTACCGCCGAAAACATCCTGCTCGCGACGGGCTCCGTGCCCGCGCGTCCGCCGATCCCCGGTCTGGACCTCGAAGGCGTTCTGACCTCGGACGAGCTTTTGTCCGGCGTCGCGCCGTTCCGATCCATCGTCATCATCGGCGGCGGCGTCATCGGCATGGAGTTTGCAACGTTCTTCAACGATCTCGGCGTCGAGGTCACCGTGGTCGAAGGGCTCGACCGGATCCTGCCGCTGCTCGACAAGGAGCTCGGACAGAACCTTTCGATGATCATGAAAAAGCGCGGCGTCAAAATCTTCACCGGCGCAATGGTCAAGTCGGTCACGGAGACCGAGACCGGGCTTTCGGTCAACTTCGAGTCCAAGGGAGCGCCCACAAGCGCCGAAGCTGAGGTCGTGCTCTGCGCGATCGGCCGCCGTCCCTATACCGACGGTCTGTTCGGCGAGGGTGTCAGCCTCGAAATGGAAGGTCGGCGCATCAAGGTCAACGAGCGCTTCGAGACTTCGATGCCGGGCGTCTACGCGATCGGCGACGTCTCGGCAAAGATTCAGCTTGCGCACGTCGCGACCGCGCAGGGGCTCTATGCGGTCAACGAGATCGCAAAGAGACCGAACGGCGTCGATCTCTCGATCGTTCCGAGCTGCGTCTACACGCGCCCCGAGATCGCGTCCGTCGGCATGACCGAGCAGGAAGCGAAGGACGCGGAGATCCCCGTGAAGGTCGGCAAGGTCACGATGTTCAGTAACGGCAGAACGATCATCTTAAACGGCGACCGCGGCTTTATGAAGGTGCTTGCAAACGCCGAAACGCGCAAGATCCTCGGCGTACAGCTGATGTGTAGTAACGCGTCCGACATGATCGGCGCGTGGGGCGAAGCGATCGCAAACGGTCTCACGCCCGAGGACATGACAAAGGCGATGCGTCCGCATCCGACCTTCGAAGAAGCCATGACCGACGCACTCCGAGACCTTTCCAACAAGCTCGGCTGATCCAGAGATAAACCCGAAAGCCCCGATTCCGGGGCTTTTTCTGTTGCCTTTGTACGCAGGATTTGGTATAATAAAAGAACAGCAACCCGAAGGAGAACGACCATGAACGAACAGCACACGCTTTTGAGCGCGGAGATCGGACAGCCGCTGGCGGCGCGGCTGCGACCGGAAACGATCGACGAGATCGTCGGGCAGTCGCATCTTTTGGGACCGAACCGCATCCTTCGCCGCATCATCGAGCAGGACGCGGTTTCGTCGATGATCTTCTGGGGCCCGCCGGGCGTCGGCAAGACGACGCTCGCGCACGTGATCGCCAACCAGACCAAGGCGAAGTTCATCAACTTCTCCGCGGTCACAAGCGGCATCAAGGAGATCCGCACCGTCATGCAGCAGGCGGACGAAAACCGGCTGTTCGGTGAAAAGACGATCGTGTTTGTCGACGAGATTCACCGCTTCAACAAGGCGCAGCAGGACGCGTTTCTGCCGTTCGTCGAAAAGGGCAGCATCATCCTGATCGGCGCGACGACCGAGAATCCGTCGTTTGAGGTCAACGGCGCACTTCTCTCGCGCTGCAAGGTGTTTGTTCTGAAAGGGCTTTCGGAGGACGATCTTGTCACGCTCCTCAAACGCGCTATTTCGAGCCCGAAAGGGTTTGGTAATCAAAATATCGTAATTTCTGACGACGTCATTCGCATGATCGCGGTCTTTGCAAACGGCGATGCGCGCACGGCGCTGTCCACGCTCGAGATGGCGGTCCTAAACGGCGAGTATGAAAACGACGTCACAACGGTCACGGTCGACACGGTCGAGCAATGCACGTCCAAAAAATCGCTACTATACGACAAAAACGGCGAGGAGCACTATAATCTCATCTCTGCGCTGCACAAATCGATGCGCAATTCCGATCCGGACGCGGCAGTCTACTGGCTCGCGCGCATGCTCGAAGCGGGCGAAGATCCGCTGTACGTCGCGCGGCGCGTCACGCGCTTCGCAAGCGAGGACGTGGGGCTTGCCGATCCGCGCGCGTTGGAGCTTGCGGTTGCGGCGTATCAGGCGTGCCATCTGATCGGCATGCCCGAATGTGCGGTGCATTTGACGCAGGCGGTCGTGTATCTCTCGATTGCGCCGAAGTCGAACGCGCTCGACGTCGCCTATATGCGGGCGCGCGAGGATGCGCAGCAGATGCTTGCGGAGCCGGTGCCGCTGCACATCCGCAACGGCGTCACGAAGCTGATGAAGGAGCTCGGCTACGGCAAGGGGTATCAGTATGCGCACGACTATGCGGAGAAGATCACCGACATGCGCTGTCTGCCGGATTCGCTGCTCGGCAAGGTCTATTACGAACCGACCGAACAGGGACTCGAGGGGCGCTTCAAGGAGCGGCTCGAACAGATCAAGGCATGGAAAGCCGAGCACGAGAAATAGAATCGGACCTTCCATATTGAGCCGGTAGCGAAGAAAAACGAACGCAAAACGCGGAGCCGAACGGTTCCGCGTTATTCTATGCTAATATATTCGATAAATCGTTATTCTTCCGGCTCTCCGACGATCACCCGATAGATGCGGTCGAGATCGTCGCTCGAATAGTAATGGATGATCAGCTTGCCCTTTTGCTCGTCGCCCTGCACGGCGATCTTGGTGCCGAGCTCGCTGCGCATCCGATGCAGCGCCGCTTTGAACTCGACCGACGGTTCGAACGGCTTTGCCTTCGGCTTCTTCTCCATCGCCGCAAACCGCAGCTCGTCCTCGAGCCGCCGCACCGACCAGTCGTTCTTCACACACTTTTCCGCAAGCTCCTGCTGCAGCTTCGCACTTGCAACGCCCGCCAGCATCTTGCCGTGACCGGCGGAGAGCTTGCCCTCCTTGACGAGCGTCTGCACGGGCTTAGAAAGCGTCAGCAGCCGCAGCGCGTTCGCAATCGCCGGACGGCTCTTGCCGACGCGATCACTGACCTCCTCCTGCGTCAGATCGTGCTGCTGCATCAGCAGCTTGATCGCGGCGGCTTCCTCGATCGGATTCAGGTTTTCACGCTGAATGTTTTCGACGAGCGACAGCTCCATCAGCGCGTCGTCGTTCGCGTCCGTCAGCACAACCGGCACGGTTTTCAAACCCGCAAGCCGCGCTGCGCGAAATCTGCGTTCGCCCGCGACGATCGTATAGCGAAGCCCGTTCTTGCGCACCAGCAAAGGCTGAACGACGCCGTGGCGCTTTAAGGAGGCCGCAAGCTCGTTGAGCTTCTCCGCGTCGAACGTTTTGCGCGGCTGATCCGGATTCGTGTCGATGTCATAGAGACTGACCGCGAATGAACCGCCGTTTTCTGGTGCTTTTTCGTCAAGATCGTCCAAAAGCGCGTCAAGCCCGCGTCCCAGGCCCATCTGTTTCTTAGCCATTTCCTTCCTCCCGTTTGATGAATTCCTCCGCAAGGCTCGTATACGCCCGCGCGCCGACGTTTCTCGGATCGTAGAGCGTGATCGGCAGCCCGTGGCTCGGCGCTTCGCTCATGCGGACCGAGCGCGGGATGATCGTGTTGTAAACCTTGTCCTTAAAGAAATGCTTGACCTCCTCGACGACCTGCACGCACAGGTTCAGCCGCGAGGAAAACATCGTCAGCACGACGCCTTCGATATCGAGCGTGTCGTTCAGGCTTCTGCGCACCAGCTTGACCGTGTTCATCAGCTGCGAAAGCCCCTCGAGCGCGTAATATTCGCACTGGATCGGAACCAGCAGCGAATCCGACGCCGTCAGCGCGTTGAGCGTCAAGAGGCCGAGCGACGGCGGACAGTCGATGAAAATGTAGTCGTAGCGATCACGGATCGACTTTAACGCCTGTTTCAGACGCTGTTCGCGCGCAAGCATCGAAACCAGTTCGACCTCCGCACCCGCAAGCTCGATGCGCGAAGGAAGCACGTCCAGTGAGGACAGCATGGTATGCCGGATTGCGTCTTCCGCCGGAACATCGTCGATCAGCACGTCATAGCTGCACAGGACGTCCTTCTTTTTCGAGACGCCGAGCCCGCTTGTGCTGTTTCCCTGCGGATCGAGGTCGACGAGCAGCACATGCCGGCCTGTCTGCGCAACGCATGCGGAAAGGTTGATCGCGGTCGTCGTTTTGCCGACGCCGCCTTTCTGATTGGTAATGGATATGATTTTTCCCATACGTACTCCTTTGTTTGCACCATGATACCATACCGCACCGTGTTTTGCAAGCGCAACCGTACTGTTTCACGTGAAACATTAAAGAAGCCGCTGGAAAGCGGCTTCTTTTGAAGTTCTTTTATTTCGTTTTCTTTTCCGCAGGCTTCTTTGCGGTCGCTTTCGGCTTTTCGGTCTTCGGCGCCGCGGTGCGCACCGTTCTGCGGCGAACGGGCTTCGGTGCGGGTTCCGGAATGCCGAGCAGGTTCCGGTAAAGCTCCATGTAGCGTCGTGCGGATACCGCCCAAGAGAAGTCGGTCTTCATCGCGCGCTTCATCATGCGCGCCCACACGTCACGATAGTCATACCAGTAGTTGACCGCATGCTCCAGAACGTGCAGCATATCGTGCGCATTGTAGTCGTGGAAGCTGAATCCGTTTCCGTCGTCGGTATACCAGTTGTAGGAAAGGACGCTGTCGCGAAGTCCGCCGGTTTCGCGCACGATCGGGATCGTGCCGTAGCGCATCGCGATCATCTGCGAAAGTCCGCACGGCTCGAACTGCGACGGCATCAGATACATATCGCAGGCCGCATAGGTCTTGCGCGCCATACTCTCGTCGTGCCGCAGCACGGTCGCAAACCGGCCGGGGAAACGGTACTCCGCATCGCGGAACGCATTCTCAAAGTACGCGTCGCCGGTGCCGACAATGATCATCTGCACATCCATGCGCATGATGTCGTTCAGCACGCAGGTGATCAGATCGAGTCCCTTCTGCGAAGTCAGACGGGAAACGAGACCGATCAGCGGCACATCGCGCTTTTCGAGACCGAGCTCCTCCTGCAGCGCCGCCTTGCACAGCTTCTTACCGGAGGTGTCCTCAGCGTTAAAATGATACGGAATCTGGATATCCGTGCTTGGATCGAACGATATAACGTCAATTCCATTCAGAATACCCGAAAGTACGTTCTGTCTTGCACGAAGCAGACCGTCGAGGCGCTCGCCGTAGTAGCCGGTGCGGATCTCCTCGGCATAGGTCGGGCTGACCGTCGTGATGCGGTTCGAGAACACAAGCCCCGCCTTCATGAACGACAGCAGACCGTAGAATTCGAGGTTGTTCGACGAGAAATAGCCTTCGTTGAGACCGAGCACGCTGTTGATGCGCTTCCAGTCGAACAGGCCCTGGAATTTGAGGTTGTGGATCGTAAAGACGGTATGGATGTCGCGATAGCCGTCGAGGTTGCGGTACTGGTCGTTCAGCAGCACCGGAATCAGTCCCGTCTGCCAGTCGTTGCAGTGGATGACGTCCGGATAGTAGTTGAGATGCTTGAGCGATTCGAGCACAGCGCGGCAGAAGAACGCGAAGCGGAAGCCCTCCTCCTCGTCGCCGGTATAGACCTTGTCGCCGCCGAACATCGCAAGATTGTCGATGAAGTAGAACTTGACGCCGTCCTGCTCCCAGAGATCGATCCCGCAGAATACGGAATAGCTGCCGAGCAGCAGATTGAAGTGGCATACGTGCTGCATCCGGTTGACGTAATAGTCGTCGATCTGCCGGTATTTCGGGATCATAACGCAGACTTCGGCGCCCTGCGCAACAAGCTCCTTGGGCAGCGAGCCGACAACGTCCGCAAGCCCGCCGGTCTTGATGAACGGGAAGCACTCGCTTGCAGCAAACAGAATTTTCATGGTGACTCCTTTTCTCCGACTCAGATGGTCAGATTCTTGCGGAATACGAGCGGAATGCCCTCATAGCCGTTCAGCGTGCGTCCCTCGGTGACCGTAACGCCCTTGTCGAGAATCACGTGGTCCAGCTTCGCGCCCGAACGGATCGTCGAGCCCTGCATGATGATCGCATTCTTCACGACCGCGCCGCGTTCGACCTTGACGCCGCGGAACAGGATCGAATTCTCGACCGTGCCGTCGATGTTGCAGCCGTCCGCCATCACGACGTTGTGCACATCCGCATGCTCGCCGTACTTCGCGGGGATCTCGTCCTTGACCTTCGTGTAGATCGGATGCTTCATGTTGTAGATGTCGTACGCATCCTTCTTCTTCAGAAGCTCCATATTGTGCTTGAAATAGGTGTTGACCGAATCGATCCGCGCCACATAGCCGTCGTAGCGCCAGCCCATGATGTTGAGCTCATGCACATGCGTCAGCAGGATGTCGCGCACGAAATCAAGACCGCCGCGCGAGTAGGATTCCTCCACGAGATCCTCGAACAGCGCTTTATCGATTATAATGATCTCGCACGAACGGTAATTCGATCTCGGATAGCGGGGATTCCATTCCAGTTCGCGCACGCGTCTGCCGTCCTCGTCGAACAGCAGTCTCAGATCGCGGTTCTGCTCCTCGGGATTGAACTCCGGATCCTCGTTGTACATGATCGTGATGTCCGCGCCGGTTTCCTTGTGCTGTTTCACGATCTGCTCGAACGTGGTGTTGAACAGCGTATGCGAGCCGGACAGGACCAGATACTTCTGGTTCGAATGACGAACGAACTGCATGACCGAATGATACGCGTCGATGTCGCCGCGGTATACGCCGGTGTTGTCCTTGGTCGAGAACGGCGGAAGCAGGAACAGACCGCCGCGTTTGCGGTTGAGGTCCCATTCCTTACCGGTGCCGAGATGGTCCATCAGCGAATGGTAGTTCTTCTGTGTGATGAGACCGACGGTGAAGATGCCGGAGTTGACGAAGTCGGAAAGGATGAAGTCGATGACGCGGTAGCGCCCGCCGTACGGAACGGCGGCAACGGCGCGGCTCAGCGTCAAATCGTGCATCAGGGGGTTGTCTTCGCCCGTAAAGATCAAGCCGAATGCATCCTGGATCATGCGTTTGTACCTCCGTTCACGAACTGTGCAAGGGTTTGCTGCGTCACGACCGCGCCTGCGGGAATGACGGTGCCTGCGGGAATGTTGACATCGTTGCCGATGAGCGCGATATCGCCCGTCAGGCGGTTGTCGATGACCTCGCCCTCTTTGAGCGGATCGCCGATGCGGACGTTTTCGCCGATGACGGCGTTCTCGCCGATGATCGCCTTGTGGACGACGGAACCCTCGCCGACGACGGCGTTGGGGAAGATGACCGAATCCCTGACGACGGTGTTTTCATAGAGGGATGCGCCGCAGAACAGCACGGAGTGCTCGACTTCGCCGAGCGCGACGCAGCCTTCGCTGACGAGCGAGTTGACGACGGTCGCTTCGGTGCCGACATAGTGCGGGGGCATGACGGGGTTGCGCGTGTAGATGCGCCACGACGGATCGTCCAGCTGGAGTACCGGCGGATCGCCGAGCATGTCCATATTCGCTTCCCAGAGGCTCTGAATCGTTCCGACGTCCTTCCAGTATCCCTCGAACGGATAGGCGACCATCTTTTCGCCCGCGTTCAGCATGGCGGGGATGATGTTCTTGCCGAAGTCGTTTTCGCTCGAAGGATCGGCGTCGTCGCGCTCCATGTAGCTGCGAAGCTCCTTCCAGTTGAAGATGTAGATGCCCATCGAGGCGTTGTTGCTCTTGGGCTCCTTGGGCTTCTCCTCGAACGAAACGATCTTGCCGTCTTCGTCGGTGTTCATGATGCCGAAGCGGTGCGCCTCCTCCCACGGCACGCGCAATACCGCGATCGTCGCCGCGGCTTCATGCTCGATGTGGAAGCGGAGCATCTTCGTGTAGTTCATCTTGTAGATGTGGTCGCCCGAAAGGATCAGCACATAATCGGGATTGTACTGATCGACAAAGGAGCGATTCTGCCAGATGGCATTCGCGGTGCCGGAATACCAACGTCCGTCGTGCTCCGTCATATAGGGAGGAAGAACGAACACGCCGCCGTTGCTTCGGTCGAGGTCCCAGTGCTGACCGGTACCGAGGTACGCGTTCAGCGCCAAAGGACGGTACTGCGTCAGAACACCGACGGTGTCGATCTCGGAGTTGACGCAGTTACTGAGCGGAAAGTCGATGATGCGGAACTTCCCTCCAAACGGCACGGCGGGTTTCGCCATGCTCGAAGTCAGAACTCCGAGACGGCTTCCCTGTCCGCCGGCTAGCAACATACAGACGATTTTCTTTTTCATGAAAGCGCTCCTTTCGATTCGGATTCGTTATTGTTCGGTGTAAACCGGAAGAAAACTGCGCCGTAGGGCGGCAGTTTGACATGCACGCGATGGCGGAACTTGTCGAACGGTTCCTCCACGGTCTGCGCAGGCTTGCTGTAATGCATGCCCGCGCCTCCGAAATAGGGCGCGTCGGTCGAGAAGACCTCCTGATAGGTGCCGGCTTTCTCGCTTCCGAGGCAGTAATCGTCCCACGGAACGGGCGTGAAATTGAACGCGCAGAGGAGCGGCTCGCCGCTGTTGTCCTTTCTGACGAACGCGGCGACCGAATGTACGGCGTCGTCGACCGTGATCCATTCGAATCCGTTCCAGTCGTCGTCGCGCTCGTAGAGCTGCGGCGTGCGGTGATAGAAGTGGTTCATCTCCTTGACGAAGCGCTGCATCTCCGCGTGTTTCGGATAGTCGAGCAGCAGCCAGTCGAGCGATTCGTCGAACCGCCATTCGATGAACTGTCCGATCTCCATGCCCATGAAAGTCAGCTTCTTGCCCGGATGCGCGATCTGATACGCGTACAGAAGGCGCAGCTGCGCAAACTTCTGCCAGTAATCGCCGGGCATCTTGTTCAGCATCGAGAGCTTTCCGTGCACGACCTCGTCATGCGAGAACGGCAGGATATAATGTTCGGAGAACGCGTACATCAGCGAGAAGGTCAGCTTGTCGTGATGCCACTTTCTGTACAGCGAATCCATGTGCATATAGGTCAGCATGTCGTTCATCCAGCCCATGTTCCACTTGTAGTCGAAGCCGAGACTGTCGCCGTGCTTGTCGGTCACGCAAGGGAACGCGGTGCTCTCCTCGGCGATCATGATCTTGTTGCCGGGGATGTCCGCAATCGCCTGACGGATCTTCTTAAACAGCGCGATCGCATCGAGGTTCTCGTGACCACCGTAGACGTTCGGCAGCCATTCGCCGTCGCTGCGTCCGTAATCGAGGTACAGCATGCAGCTGACCGCATCGACGCGCAGACCGTCGATGTGAAACTCCTTGAGCCAGTAGCATGCGTTGGACACGAGGAAGCTCTGCACCTGCGTTCTGCCGTAATCGAACAGCAGCGTACCCCACTGCTTCATCTCGGAACGGCGCCAGTCGGGATGCTCGTAAAGCGGCGTGCCGTCAAAGCGCGCCAGCCCGTATGCGTCGCGCGTAAAGTGCGCCGGTACCCAGTCCATGATGACGCCGATGCCCTTTTCGTGGGCGCGGTTGATCAGGTACTTGAGATCGTCCGGCGCGCCGTAACGCGTGGTCGGCGCATAGTAGCCGGTCACCTGATAACCCCAGCTCGGATTGAACGGATACGCCATCAGAGGCATGAACTCGAGGTGCGAATACCCCATATCGACCGCGTAATCGACAAGCTCCGTCGCAAGATCACGATAGGAAAGCCCCTTCTTCCAGGAACCGAGGTGACATTCGTAGATGTTCATCGGCTCGTTGTGCCGCTTGGTGCACGAAGCGATGTACGCATCGTCGGTCCACGGGAACGGCTGCGCCTCATAGACCATCGACGCGGTGCCCTGCGGCTCGCAGCGCTGCGCATACGGATCCGCCTTCATCTGCACGCAGCCGTCGGCGCCGTTCACGGCGTACTTGTAGAGCTGTCCTTCCTTCGCGATGCCGATCAGAATCTCCCAGACGCCGGTCGATCCGACGGGAACCATCCGGTCAGCGTCCGCGTTCCAGTAATTCCAGTCGCCGACGACCGAAACGCCGTGCGCGTTCGGCGCCCAAACGGCGAAACGCCATACCTTTTCTCCGTTGTTCTCGACCAGATGACAGCCGAGGGAACGGTATGCCGTCAGCGTTTTGCCTTCGTTAAAGTAGTAGAGTTCCTCATCCGTCAGATGTGACATGCATATCACCTCTCCATATCATTATTGCGTATACAGACAGACTTCCATACTGTCTATATTCATTCAATATTATCATACCATATATTTTTCCATTTTGAAACCATCAAACGAATGAATTTTGTGTAAATCATGCATTTTTTTGCGCGTTCCGTTTCTCTTTTGCAAAGAATTGTGGTATACTCTGAAAAAACAGGAAAGGAGAGCCGTATGAAGGACGGAAAAGCGCGACTGCTGTGGATGGCGGTTTTTGCGACGCTGCTGGTTCTGCTCGTCGCAGTCTTTGCGCTACTCGAAAAAAACGCCGCGCCGAAGCTCTCCGTTCTGGAACCGCGCACCCTGATCACCGCAACGCCCGGCACGGAGCAGCAGGACTCGGTGGAAGCGTTCTCGCCCGCCCCGACGCCGGTGCACATCATCCAGACGCCCGCGCCCGTGCTGCCGAAAAACGCGGTCAATCTGCTTTCGGACGGCGACGCGCTGTTTGCGCTCGACAGCCGCGAAACGGCGGAGCTCCTTCTGCGCACCTATTATCAGCAGTGCGCCTATGAAAACATCGACGAAAACTGCATTCTGTTGAAAGCGACGCTGGTTTCCTCGGTCTCGACCGCGCCGGCGGACGGTTCCGTGGAATACCTGTCCTTCGACGCCGCGCTTTCCAAGCTCAACAAAAACCGTTCTCTGATCTCCGTGCAGCGCACCGTCGAGCGCGCATCCGTTGCGGTCGTGATGCCGGACGTGCAGATGCAGCGGACCGATCTGCTGCCAGAGGGCACGCGGCTGTTTCTGCATTTAGGAACGGCTTCGCGTACGCTGACGCTTTCGGAATTTTTCTATAAGGACGGCTTTGCAACGTCCGACACGGAGACGCTGAACCGTCAGATCTCCTCGGCAACGACAAAATCGATTCTGGTCGGCACCTACCGTTCCGCGCAGCCCGACCGCGAGCCCGGTCAGCGGGAAGGCAGAAAGGGCAAGGCGAAGGGGACGCTGTCGTTTGTCGCGCCGGTGCGCGCGCAGATCGTCAGCTATTTCGGGATGCGTTACGGTTCCATGCATTACGGCGTCGATTACAGCGCCGCGGGCGGAATGCGCATCGTCGCGCCGGAGGACGGCACGATCATCTTCTGCGGAGAACGTCCCGGCTACGGATTTGTGATCGAGATTCGTCACGAAAACGGATTCATCTCGCGTCTTTCCTCGTGTGCAAACGTTGCGGTGGAGCTCGAACAGCACGTCAAACGCGGTTCCATCATCGCCTATATGCCGGTGCCGGAGGGACGTGAAACGCCGATTCTGCATTATGAACTGCTGATCGACGGAATTCCCTACAACCCGATGTATTATCTTTCCTGATTCATAAAGGCGCGGAAAAAAAGCCTTTTCAAGCGGGATAAAATCTGTTATGATAATAGAGGTAGAAAAGCATCCGAAAAGACCGCGGGTTTTTTCGTCATAGATTGGGGATCATATGGAAGAACTGAGAAAAACATGGGCGCTTGCCAAGGAAGGCATCCGTCCGCAAATCGCCGCCGTGACCTTCCACCGCTGGATCGACGTGCTCGAGCCGGTCGTGGTGCAGAACGGCATATTGGTGATGGAAGCGCCGGACGACGTCGTGAAAAATACGGTTTCGGAATACTATATGGATTACGTACGCAGCGCAGTGCAGAAGGCGGATCCCGATATTCTCGATATTCTTCTGATCGTCCCGTCCCAGCGAAAGGATTTCATCCGCGTCGCGTCGGACGAAGGTTCTCTGAATTCGCTGACGCTCAATCCGCAGTATACGTTCGATACGTTCGTCGTCGGCAAATCCAACAACTTTGCGCACGCGGCGTGCGTCGCGGTCGTCGAGGCGCCGGGCAGAGCGTACAATCCGCTGTTCCTCTACGGCGGCGTGGGATTGGGCAAAACGCATCTGATGCACGCGATCGGACATGCCATGAAGGAAGCGAATCCGTCCGCCCGCATCGTCTACGTCACGAGCGAAATGTTCACGAACGACCTGATCGAAGCGCTGCGCGCCGGCAAGAATACGGAATTTAGGCAGCGGTACCGCAACGTCGATCTACTGATGATCGACGATATCCAGTTTATCGCGGGCAAGCAGGCGGTGCAGGAGGAGTTCTTCAACACCTTCAACACCCTGCACAACGCCGGAAAACAGATCGTCATCAGCTCCGACCGTCCGCCGAAGGAGATCAAAGCGCTGGAGGAACGTCTTTCCTCGCGGTTTGAATGGGGACTTGTCGCGGATATTCAGGTGCCGGATCTCGAAACGCGTACCGCGATTCTGCGCAACCGCGCCCAAAATAAGCATGTGGAGATCGACGATGAGATCATCAATTTCATTGCGGAAAACATCGTCGACAACATCCGGAAACTGGAGGGCAGTCTGAACCGCGTCATTGCATACGCAACGATTCGCCGGCTTCCGATCACGATGTCGCTTGCGAAGGAAGCGATGAAGGAGATGCTTCCGAAGAAAAAGGAAATCGAGATCACGCCGGACCGCATCAAGGAAACCGTCGCGGATTACTATTCGGTGCCTCTCGAAAGCATCATGTCGCAGCGGCGCGATAAGGAAGTTGTAATGCCGCGTCAGATCGCGATGTACTTCTGTCATACGATGCTGAGTCTTCCTTATAAACGGATCTCCTCGCTGTTCGAGCGCAACGATCATACGACGGCGATCTCCGCCTGCAACAAGATCGAGCAGATGATCGACACGGATTCGTCCTTCCGCGATACGATGGAAAGCATCAAGACGCGTATCCGGGAAGGGTAAAAATCATCCACAAATTGTGGATTTGTAAAGCGAACGGTTTTGGGATAGTTTGGAAAGTGTGGACAACACGGAAAAGGACGGTTCTTTTCCACCCGATCAGCCACGTCTTTCCCACAGGAAAAAGAGAGTCGGAAAGCCGAAAATCCGACTTGCCCGTCTTTTCCACACCCGCTACTGTTACGACTTCTGAAATAATAAAAAGATGAGAAACAGATTCTCGCCTGTTCGGTGGATAACCGGAAGAAAGGAAAACCTATGAAATTCACAATGCAAACCGAAGATCTGTGCATGGGCGTACTCTCCGTGATAAAAGCGCTGCCTGTTCGATCCACAATGCCGGTTTTGGACGGCGTCCTGATCGAAGCTTCACAGGACGGCATTCATTTAACCTGTTCCGATCTGATGTTCCAAAAAGAATGCTTCCTTCCGGCAATGGTCGAGGAAGAAGGAAAATGCGTGCTGAAAGGCAAGTTTCTTTCGGAAATTCTGCGCAAACTACCGGACGGCAAGCTGGAAGCCGAACAGGAAGGCAATCTTCTGAAGATCAAGAGCGGCCGTGTACGTCAAAGACTGCAGTGCATCGAATTCGATGAATTCCCGATGATGCGGACCAAGGGCGACGCGTTCGATATCACGCTTCCCGCGGAAAAGCTCAAGAGCATGATCGATCATACCGTATTTGCCGTCGCGCAGGACGATTCCCGTCCGGTTCTGACCGGTACGCTGATCGAATCCGAAGGCGATCTTCTGACGTTTGTCGCAACCGACTCGTTCCAGTTTGCGCTGACCGCCATGCACGCAAACAAGGATTTCCCCAAAATGCGGACGATCGTGCAGGGAAAGGTTCTCAACGAGATTTCCAAAATGGCGGAGGAGACCGAAAAAGACGTGACGCTGCAGATGACGCAGACGCATCTGACGGTTCAGGTCAACGACACCAAGCTTACCGCGCGTCTTTTGGACGGCAATTATATCGATTATAAACGCATCATCCCGAAGGACTGCAAGACGCGTGTTTTGGTCGATACGGCGGAACTGCTCTCCATGACCGACCGCGCACAGCTGATCGCCCGCGAAGGCAACAACAGCATCATCCTGCATTTCGAAGAAGATCTTCTGACGATGAGCGCGGAAAGCTTTGTCGGCCGCGGCGAGGACACGATGGAAGTCAGTGTGGTCGGCGATCCGATCGATATTGCGTTCAATCCGAAGTACATCATGAACATCTTCCGCAACATCACGGACGAAAAGGTCTATATGGAGTTCAACAGCCCCATTTCACCGTGCGTGATCCGTCCGGTTCAGGGCGACGCGTTTATCTACCTGATCGTTCCGATGCGCGTTTATTGAGAGGACAACCCCTCAGTCTCGGTAAACCTTGACAGCTCCCCTTGCACAGGGGAGCCTTTTGGTTGAGCTAAAAAAGCCCTCCCTGTGCAAGGGAGGGTGGCAGCCGTTAGGCTGACGGGAGGGTTGTACAAAAAAACTGCGGTGTTGCCGCAGTTCTTCTGTATTTTGGAATTATTCGATCGTGATCGAATGCGTTTCGGGCAGCTTCGGCTGATTCTCCTTCGGAAATTCGAGCGTCAGCACACCGTCTTCATACTTGCACTTGATCGATTCCGGCTCGATCTCACCCACATAGAAGCTGCGGCTCATCGAACCGACATAGCGTTCGCTGCGAATGACTTTCTTTTCTTTCTTCTCCTCTTTTTCGAGGCCCTTCTCTGCACGGACGGTCAGATAGCCTTCATTGAAGTCCACATGAATGTTTTCCTTCTTGAATCCCGGAAGATCCACATTCATTTCATAGGAATCCTTCAGCTCGTGTACATCCGTCTTCATGATGTTTCTTGCATTCTTGCCGTAGAGCTCGCGTTCATCCGGCCAGGTCGTCAAACCGAATGTTCTGTCAAACAGATCATCCATCAAATGATTACTCCAAACGGTGGGCAGCATAGGTCACACTTCCTTTCTTCTTTTGACACGTTCCTTTGGTGCCCTCGGACACCCTTTAGGATGTCCTCTTTTCTTCTTTCAATACCCATTATACGCAAGCTTTTAGCACTGTCAATAGGAGAGTGCTAAACGTCACAAAGGAAACACAATCGCCATAATTGTGTCAAAATTGAATTGGAAAAAACGGAAAGCGAAGTGTTTTTGGTTCGAACGGCAGTGGCAATGATGAGGATCCCGACCAGAACGAAACCCTCCGAAATCAGAAGCGTCAGCGGCACACCGAGCTTTTGGATGGAAAGACCGCCCAAAAGCATACTGATCATGCCGGAACAGAGCGTCGTTTCCGTCAGAAGCATCTGTCCCTTCACCTGATCCGCCCGACTGACCGAGTCGTTTGCAAAGAAGGAGGACGCCGGAATAAAGATCGCGTAGCAGAGCATCTGCGTTGCGCTCGACACATAGACCGCCCAAGCGCCCACAGAAAAGTATGCGGCAAGCGCCAAAAGACCCGTTTTTAAAAGATAGAAGCAGGAGGAGACGATCAGAAGAACGCGGTCGCTGATTTTTTTGCGGATATGCGTATACGCCATCATCGCCGGAAACTCGACGATCGCAGCGATCGCGATCATCACGCTCATGTTGCCGCCGGTCACGCCCGTGATGCTTGCAAGATACGAATTGATCAGCACATGCGGCACGTTCAGAATGAGCATGCCCGCGCAAAACAGCATCAGCTTCGGATATCTGAAGATCACGGAAAAGACGCTTCCTGCGGTTGCTTTTTGCGTTTGTTCCGTTCTTTTGGGCGCAAACCAGAGCGCGACCAGAAACAGTCCGACGTTCGCAGCAAGATAGACCCACAGGATGGAATCGATGTTTTGGGAGGCAAGATATCCCAAAAGGAGCGAAGAAAGCGCATAGGCGATGCTTGCGGCGCCGCGCGAAAACGAATAATCCACCGTTTCGCCGCGGTTGAGATAGTGAAATCCGACCGCGTTGACAAGCGGCTGCATGCCGAGCGTCACACAGGTCATCGCGCCGAACAGCACGGCAAGCAGCGGCAGCATGCGCTTTGCAACCGGTGTGAAAAGCGTCAGAAGCACCGCGAACACGGCGCAGGCAGTGATGCCGCTTTTCAAAGAGATGCGCGTGCCGCGGTCCGCCTCCTGCGCAAGCACCGGTTCGAGGATCATGGCGGCAAGATACGCGATCGCGATCACGAGACCGATCTCGCCGGTCGAAAAGCCGTAGTGCAGCAGAAAGCGCTCCGCATAGGAATAGACCATGCAGGAAGCTGCCCAGTAGAAACTGAATAATAAGGATAGCTTGAAGGTGCGCAGAAACATACCGTAATCATACCGCAACTTTTCAAAAAACACAATCCTTTGAAGCGGCGTTTGCAGGAACTCTTGAATCGGAAGCGCCGTCCTGATATAATCAGATATATCGTACGGCAGGGGTATTTTCGATGAACAAACGGCAGATCAAAAACATGCGCAAACAGTTCACGTTGAAGGAGCGTTTCCGCTACTGGTTCGACAACCGCATGGCAAAAGGTTCTTTGGGATTCATCCGGATTCTGATCATTGCGTCGGTGCTTTTGGCGGTGTTGATCGCGGGCATCATCATTCTCTGCGGCTTCCACGGCGATAGCGAGGTCGGCTCGGTCTTTTGGGACAGCATTTCCACGGTGATCAACGCGTGGATGCCCTCGTACGAGGACGGCAGCATCGGCTATATCCTGTTGATGGCGGTCACGGCGATCGCGGGCGTGCTGTTCACCAGCGTATTGATCGGTATCATCACCTCGGCGATCGAAGAAAAGATCATCGATCTCAAAAAAGGGAATTCCAAGGTTTTGGAGGCCGGTCACACCGTGGTGCTCGGCTTTGTGCCCGGCGAATATACGCTTTTGCAGCAGCTTGTGAAGGCGGCGGCAGACGAGGATACCTGCGTGGTCGTGGCGGATGATCTGGATCGCGAGGAGATGGAAACCCTGATCCGCGACAATGTGGAGCATCCTTCGTCGTTCCGCGTGGTGTGCCGCACAATCGACATCACCGATCCGGTGGACCTCGAAAAGCTTGCGATTGACAGCGCGGGAAATCTGATCGTTGCGCCGTCGGACGACGAACGCACGGTCAGGACGATTCTTGCGGTCTCCAACGTGACAAAAAGCCGCAAAATTTCCGATCTGCGCATTGCGGCAATCCTGTCGAATCATGCGTACCGGTTTCCGGCGTCGTTTTTGGAATCAAACCTCATCACTTCGGTGCAGACGCACGACGCGATTGCAAAGATCATCGCGCATTCCTGTACGCAGGCGGCGCTTTCGCAGACGTTCAAAGAGGTATTCAGCTTTGACGGCTGTGAATTCCATGTGATCGACGTCCCGCAGGACGAAGGACTCACCTTTGAGGACCTGACGATGCGCGTCGATCATGCGGTTCCGATCGGGATTTTCAAGGAAAACGGCATCCGCCTCAATCCGTTCCCGCAGTATGTGATTCAGAAGAACGACCGCGTCATCGTCTTTGCGGAGGAGGAGACCGATGCGGTGCTGACCGACGCCTGCTTTACGGAAGACGACGCAAATGAAGGAATCGAACAGGAGACGTTCCGCGGCACCGATACGGTCATCATCGGGCAGAACGAAACGCTGCCGCTGATTTTAAAGGAGCTTCCGCAGAACGTCGAACATGTGTATCTCGTGCTGTGCTGGGATGAGGACGTCGAGCTTTCCTCGCTCGAAGAGATCGCAACGGAACGCGGGTTCGTTTTGGAAAAACTGGTCTTTCCGAGCAAAAAGGAGATGGACCTTGCGCGCATCGCTTCGCTGTCCGAACACATCATTCTGCTGAGCGATCATCTAAAAGAGATGGACGAGGCGGATATGGACACAATCTTTATGATCCTGCATCTGCGGGACCTGCGCGCGCGTCTGCGTCTGCCGTTCAATATCACGGCGGAGATGTGCCGTGAGAGCAATCAGAATTTAGTGCGCGGCGACGATCATACGGACTTCGTCGTATCTTCGAGCATGTCCTCGCTGTTCCTTGCGCAGATTGCGGAGAATCCGGAGCTGATCGGCGTATTCCATGAAATTCTGTCCAACGAAGGAAACGAACTGTTTTTGAAAAATGCCGAACAAATGCATTTGACCGGCAGACACAGTACACAGGATCTGCGCCGTCAGCTTTTGAAGCACCGCTGCGTCATGCTCGGCTATCTCGATAAAAACAAAGAAAGCCACTTCAATCCCGGGCTGCATGAGATTCTGAACCTTGAGGAAGGCGATCAGTTCATTGTTTTGAGTCAGGAATAAAGAAAAAAAACAGCCGGATTTTTTCCGGCTCTTTTTTATGATGCGGTATGAAACGGTTTTTGTTTGTCCATACTACGTGCGAGGTGATGAACATGGAAGAACCGATGAATGATACCATGGAACGGTTTCGTACTTTTTTAAGAAACAACGGCTTTTATATCGTGCTGGTGCTGTGCCTTCTGGCGATCGGCGGCATCATTGCGGCGGTTGCAATCCCGCGTACAGCGGAAGAACAGGCGGAGGCGACGCCCAAAAGCGATCCGATCGTGATTGTAGGGCAGTCGAACGACGAGCGGCTCAACGAGGTTTTAAACCGCCCGAAACAAACGCCGACGCCGATCCCCACGCTGCCGCCGCTTCCCACACCGATCCCGACCGCAACGGCAGTTCCGACCGCCGCGCCGACCGTCAAGCCCGCAAGCGGTACAAGCAAGGTTGCTCCGCCGGTGGACGGAGAGGTGATTTTCGGCTTTGCGATCGATAAACTGCTGTATTCGGTGACGCTCGATCAGTGGACGACGCATCCCGCGGTGGATATCGCCGCAAAGGAGGGCACGCCGGTCAAGTGCGCGTTCTCCGGTACGGTCGAACAGGTGAAAAAGGACGATACGCTGGGTTATCTGGTCAGGATTCAGCATACGAACGGAAAAACGACGCTCTACGCGAATCTCGGGGAGGACGTCCGCGTCAAAGCGGGCGACCGCGTCAGCGCAGGCGACGTGATCGGCACGGTCGGCGCCAGCGCGATCTCCGAATGCGCGCTCTCGCCGCATCTGCATTTCGCGGTGCTGGTCGACGGCACGCCCAAGGATCCGGCAAAATACGTCCGTCTCAAATAAGCACGTTTCCTTTTCGAAAGAACAGGGTTTTCACAGAACCCTGTTTTTTATGTGCATTGACTTTTCGCATCTTTTGCGGGATAATCATAAAAACGTTTCGCGAAAGGAATGCGCAAAATGATACGTCTTAAACCCGTTACGCCGGACAACTGGCGCGAAAGACTGGAGGTTCGTCCCGAGCAGGAAACGTTTGTCGCGCCGAAGGTCGCGATCCTCGCAAGGGCGTGGGCGTACCGCGAGATGCGCAGTCAGGCGTTTTTGATCTATGACGGCGATACGCCCGTCGGCATCGCGATGTATCACGATTACGAGGATCCGGAGGAAGGCGAATTCTTCTATGACTTCGATCAGCTTCTGATCGACGCGCGTTATCAGGGCAAAGGATACGGCGCCGAAGCCGTTCAAAAGATCCTTGCTCTGATGGAAGCGGACGGCAAATACGACGAGGTCGTTCTCTGCTATATCGAGGGCAACGAGGCGGCGCGGCGGCTCTATAAAAAGGCGGGTTTCGTGCCGACCGGCGACGTGGAGGAACACGAGGTCATCATGAAAAAGCGCCTGCGCTGAAAAATGTGAAAAAGGACTTCCCGACGGAAATCCTTTTTTTTAATCGAACAGCTGCCCCGGCAGCTTTTGTTTTTCCTTGGGCGGAAAGGTCGCGTCAAAAGCTTCCGCGTCGTCCGGGTCCACATAGTAGCCCGCGGGCGTCTGATAGACGCCGGTGACGTGATCGAGATACCCCGGAATCAGCTCTTTGCAGAGGAAGAACGAATCGTCCTCGTCTGCATCGAGATCGTGATAGCGGATGCCGAAATGACGCGCATAGTCGAACCCGCTCTTGCCGTAAAAGCCGATATTTCCCTCAAAGAGCACGGCGCCGAACCCCATCTCCGCCGCCTTTGCAAGCGAATAATCGAGCAGCTTTTTGCCGAAGCCCTTGCGCTTATAAGCGGGCGCAATGCCGATCGGTCCCATCGTCAGAACGTCGACCGTCCGGCCGTCGTCGGCGTCGATGCGCGTTTTCATAAACATGTTCTGTCCGATCAATTCGCCGTCCAGTTCCATCACAAAGTCGAGTTCCTTGACAAACGCCGGATCGTCGCGCAAAACATGCATCACATAATGCTCAAGGCATCCCGGGCGGTAGACATTCCAGAACGATTCGCGGATCAAGGTTTCGACCGCGCGGCAATCGTCTTCGGTTTCGTTACGAATGATCATCTTCATGGAAAATCTCCTTCTCTCTCTTTAAGGTCATTCTACCGCACGAAAGTGACAATCCGGTGACAGCGCTTGCCGTGTCCGTTTATCGCAGTCCGTAAAACGCGCAGATCTTTGCGATCGCAAGGTCCATTTTCTCCGGCGATTGAAAGCGGTGGTCGGCGTTTTCGACCGGTTCGAATTCGATCACGTTGTTTTCAGCAAACGCCTTGACGGCGTCGAACGGAACGATCTCGTCCTTCGTGCCGTGTACGATCAGCAGATCGTCGGCGTACGGAATGAAATCCCGCTGCATGAGATCCGTTTCCCGGATGCTGTCCAGAAACGTCCGGTCGATCTCCACCTTGCGATCGAAGCCGACCGGAACCGGCTTGCCCTTTTTGATCCGTTCGAGATCGGCTTCCGTCATGATCGCTTTTGTAAACACGTCGTACAGTACGACGGCGGGACAGCGCAGCGCGATCTTTCGGAACGGATTGCCGTGCTCGGAAATGTATTTCAGAAACAGATACGCGCCGAAGCTCGTTGCGTGACCGAGCAGCACCGCGTTCGGATACCGCGCGCTGATCCACGAAAGAACCGCGGAAAGGTAGGTGTCGCACTCCTCGAGCCGCAGCGTTTTGCGCGCGTCGTCGCCGTGGCACGGCCAGTTGAAGGTCATGACCGCAACGCCGTGATTCTTGTCGAGCAGATGCTTTGCAAGCCTTGCCGCCGATTTGTTGTCGCGATCGCTCCCGAAGCCGTGCCCGCAGAGCACGACCGTTTTCACGTCGTTCGGCTGTTCGATACAGAGCTTGCAGCGGATGCTCATGCCCGCGTCGTTGATGTTGAAAACCTTTTCCATGATCCGCTCCTTCGAAAAAGAGGGCTTGCGCCCTCCTTTTATCCAACCACGAGGTTGATGATGTTTTTGACGACGATCGTCTTGCGGATCGTCTTGCCCTCGACAAAGGGTTTGACGTCGTTCAGCGCCAGCGCGGCGTCGACGATGTCCTTCTGTTCCATCGATTTGGGCAGCTTGATGCGCGCGCGCACCTTGCCGTTGACCTGTACGCCGTATTCGACGGAGTCCTCGACAAGCGCCGCGGGATCGAACGCCAGCCATGCCGAATGGTGCAGCGGCGCAAAGCCGAGCTTTTCGTTGAGTTCCTCGGTGATGTGCGGCGCAACCGGATTCAAAAGCAGCAGCAGCGTGCGGAATTCGTCCTTCGTGAGCGATCCCTTTGCATAGAAATCGTTGACGAGCGACATCATCGCCGCGATCGCGGTGTTGAACTTCATGCGCTCGTAGTCCTCGCCGACCTTCTTGATGCAGGCATGGACCTTGGTACGCATTTCCGCGTCGGTGTCGCCTTCGCCTTTGACCATATCCTGCAGTCTCCAGACGCGGTCGAGGAAGCGCTTGCAGCCGTTTGCGGATTCCTCGCTCCACGGCGTCGCCGCCATGTAATCGCCCATGAACATCACATAGAGACGCAGCGCGTCCGCGCCGAGACGGTCGATGACGCTGATCGGATCGACGACGTTGCCCTTGGATTTGCTCATCTTGTCGCCGTCCGGTCCGAGAATCAAGCCCTGATAGGTGCGCTTTGCGTAGGGCTCCGGCGTGTTGACCTCGCCGATGTCATAGAGGAAGTGATGCCAGAAGCGCGAATACAGCAAGTGGCGCGTCACGTGCTCCATGCCGCCGTTGTACCAGTCGACCGGCATCCAGTAGCGCATCTTCTCAGGATCGCAGAAGCGCTCGTCGTTGTGCGGATCGATAAAGCGCAGATAGTACCAGCTCGATCCCGCCCACTGCGGCATGGTGTCGGTCTCACGTCTTGCGGGACCGCCGCATTTCGGGCAGGTGCAGTTGACAAACGATTCGATTCTGGCAAGCGGGCTCTGTCCGTCGGTGCCGGGCGCGAAGTTCTCGACGTCCGGAAGCCGCAGCGGCAGTTCTTCGTACGGAACGCCGACCGTGCCGCACTTTTTGCAGTGAATGAGCGGGATCGGCTCGCCCCAGTAGCGCTGCCGGTTGAACGCCCAGTCCTTCATCTTGTACTGGATGCCCTTTTTGCCGAGCTTGTGCCCGTCGAGATACGCGAGCATCGCCGCGATCGAATCCTTCTTGTTGTCGTAGGCGTTCAGGAAACCGGAATTGATCATTCTGCCGTCGCCGGTATACGCTTCCTTTTCGATGTCTCCGCCCTCGATGACCGGAATGATCTCGACGCCGAATTTATGCGCAAACTCCCAGTCGCGCTGATCGTGTGCGGGCACCGCCATGATCGCGCCGGTGCCGTAGCCCATCATGACATAGTCCGCGATGAAGACCGGAATCTCCTTGCCGCTGACCGGATTGATCGCCGTAAAGCCGTTCAGCTTCACGCCGGTCTTTTCCTTCGAAAGCTGCGTGCGCTCAAACTCGGTCTTCTTTGCGCACGCTTGGCGATACGCCTCGACCTCGTCCCAGTTCGTGATGCGCTCGCGATATTTGTCGAGCATCGGATGCTCGGGCGCAATGACCATGAACGTCACGCCGAACAGCGTGTCGCAGCGCGTCGTGTAAATCTCGAGCGCCTCGGGCACGTCCTTGATTTGGAAGTTCACAAACGCGCCGACGGATCTGCCGATCCAGTCGATCTCCTGCTGCTTGATCGAATCGGGATAATCGACGTCGTTCAAGCCCTCCAGGAGCTTATCGGCGTACGCCGTGATCTTCAGATACCAGACGTCCTTCGGAAGCTGCACGACGTCGCTGTGGCAGACGTCGCACTTGCCGCCCTGCGAATCCTCGTTACTGAGCACGACCTTGCAGTTCGGGCAGTAGTTGACCAGCGTCTTTGCGCGGAACACGAGCCCGTGATCGAAGAGCTTGCGGAAAATCCACTGCGTCCACTTGTAGTATTCGGGCACGGACGTGGCGATCTCGCGGCTCCAGTCGAACGAATAGCCGACGCGCTTCATCTGATCCTTGAAATGCTCGATGTTCGCGGTCGTGATGACGTGCGGGTGCGTGTTGGTCTTGATCGCGTAGTTCTCGGCGGGCAGACCGAACGAGTCGAAGCCCATCGGGAACAGCACGTTATAGCCCTGCATGCGGCGCTTTCTGGAAAGCACCTCAAGGCTCGTGTACGCCTTGATATGTCCGACGTGCATGCCCGCGCCGGACGGGTACGGAAACTCGACGAGCGCGTAGAACTTGGGCTTCGTGTAATCCGCCTCCGCTTCGAAGCAGTGATGCGCGTCCCAGTACGCCTGCCACTTCTGCTCAACGGCATTGAAATCGTAAATATCCGCCATGGGAATCTCCTTTCAGATGCAATGCTCCATAGATACAATAGGATATAACTTTTAGCTGCCGTTTGTCAACCGCTTTACAAGAAAAACAAGGTATGATACACTATCAAAATCGAAAGGAGAACGGCTATGATCGGAACCTATCTATTTCAAATCGGCAACTTCGGCGTGCCCGCGATGGGCGTGTGCATCCTCGTCGGCGCGATTCTCGCCGTGTTTTTGAGCTGGCTTTTGAGGAAGCAATCCTCGCTGGACTGGAACGGCGATTTTGTGGATTCGATTGTCTGGGGCGTGCTGCTCGGCTTTGTCGGCATGAAGATTCTCTATTGGATCGTGACGCCGAACGAGTTTTTGGACGCGATCCGGCACGGCCGGATTCTGGAGCTTCTCACGACCGGCATGGTCTTTTACGGCGGGCTTTTGGGCGGCATCCTCGGCATCTTCATCTGCTCGCGCAAGAAAAAGCGCAGTTTCTTCGAGTTTACGGACCTGTTCGCGCCGTGCTTCTGCGTGGCGCACGCGTTCGGACGCATCGGCTGTCTGCTCGTCGGCTGCTGTGCGGGCGTGCAGCCCGGCGAAACCGTGCTGTTCGGCGCGGCGACCTATGACGGCACCTGCGCGCTGACCTATGCGAACGGCACGAAGCATCTGCCGGTGCCGCTGATGGAGGCGATCTTTTTGCTCGTGCTGTGCGGCGTGCTGATCCTGATTCTGATGCGCGCAAAGAAGCTCGGCACGGTCACCGGCTGGTATCTCGTTCTGTACGCGATCTGGCGGTTCGTAATCGAAAGCTTCCGCGGCGACGCCGAGCGCGGCATCTACGGGCTGTTCTCCACCTCGCAGTGGATCAGCTTCGCGATCCTTGTCGCGGGCATCGTGATCCTCGTCACGGCAAAGAAGCGTCCGCGCCCGACGCCGTGGAAGGACTTTCACGAGGAGGACCTTTCCGTTCCCGAAGCGGACGAAGCGCCCTCCGAAGAGAAACCCGAAGAAGAATAAACGGACAAATGAAAAGAAATCCTCGACCGCGGTCGAGGATTTCTTTTTTGCTGTTTTTTATTCGAACCGTTCCGCCGCCTGCTTCAACAGATCGCGGATCGGAAGGTGCTGCGGACAGATCTCCTCGCAGGCGCCGCATTCGATGCAGTCCGACGCCTTGCCGCCCTTTTCGGTCACCCAGCCGTAGTTGTCGGACTTGCGGCCGGGGAACTTGACATTCTCGTTCATGCAGCGGAAGATGCCGGGGATGTTGATCTGCATCGGGCAGCCGTCTCTGCAGTAGCGGCAGCCGGTGCATTCGATGAGGTGCAGGGCGCGAATCTGTTCACGCACGGTGTCGAGCGCCTTGTGCGCCTCGTCGGACAGCGGACGCAGGTCCTTCATGAAGACGACGTTTTCCTGCATCTGTTCAAGCGTCGTGACGCCGGAGAGCACCATCACGACCTGATCCGACTCCGCGGCGAAGCGCAGCGCGAGCGACGCGGGCGAGCCGTCGTTCAAAGCGTTGAGCACCGCAAGCGACTGCTCCGGCAAAAAGACGAGGCTGCCGCCCTTGACCGGCTCCATGATGAGCACGGGCTTGTCGTGCTTTTTGCAGACCTCGAGGCACGCCGCCGACTGCACGTTCGGATCGTCGAGGTCGAGGTAGTTGTACTGAATCTGGACGATCTCGATCTCCGGATGCGTGGAAAGCAGCCGGTCCAGGACCTCGGGCTTGTCGTGGAACGACGTGCCTATGTGGCGGATCAGACCTTCCTCCTTGAGCTGTTTGACGACGCCGAAGGCATTGAGCCGCTCGTATTTTTCGATGAACTCGTCGCACATCGCGTGGAACAGATAGAAATCGAAGTATTCGACGCCGCAAGCGTCGAGCTGCGTCTGAAACAGCGGACGGATCTCCGCTTCCGATTCGAAGAAGTTGGGCGACAGCTTGTTCGTCAGCACATAGCGTTCGCGCGGATAGCGCGAGGTCAGCCCTTCCTTGAGCGCGCGTTCGCTCTTGCCGTCGTAGTAGCCGTGCGCGGTGTCAAAATAGTTGAATCCGGCGTCGAGATAGCAGTCCACCATCGCGCGGAAATTGTCCAGATCGACCTCGCCTTTGTCGTCGAGCTGCATCCGCATGCAGCCGAACCCGAATTTGCCGTGTAAAAGCTCCGAAAACCGTTCCATCACGAATCCTCCCATGGTTTTTGTTCCCTTTTATTGTATCGGCAGCCGCCCTCTCGTGTCAAGAGGGAAACGATCATTCCGCACCCGACAAAAGTCGCGGTTTATTCGTGCTTTTTCCGGAAAGATACACCCTATCATCTTTTGCCGTTTGCCCGTACAATACAGGTAAACAAAGAACGTGCGCGGCTTACGGCGCAAAGGAGGAAGGCATGAAGCTTCGGATCTTGCTGGTGGACGACGACAGCCGGTTCACCGAATCAATGAAAGGATATCTGTCGACGGAGGACCGTATCGGCGAGATCGACATCGCGGCAGACGGACGCGAAGCGCTCCGGATGCTGAAGGACAAGCCGTACGATCTCATGACGCTTGATCTCATCATGCCGAACACCGACGGTCTGACGGTCCTCGAACAGCTGCCCGCAGTCTGCGGCGGGCAGGCGCCTGCGGTGATCGTGATCTCCGCGCTGCGCAACGAAACGATGGTGCGGCGCTGCTGCGCGCTCGGCGCGCGGTACTTCATGGTCAAGCCCGTCGAGCCGGATACGCTACTGAAGCGCGCGATCGAAACGATGGAGACGAACGACCGGACGGGCGGCGTGATCTCGTATCAGCAGACGCCGAAATCGTTTGACGAAAAGGTGACGGCGATCTTCCTTGTCGCAGGCATCCCCGCGCACATCAAGGGCTATCACTACCTGCGCGAGGGCATCCGCATGGTCTATCAGGACCAGAGCCTGATCAACCGCATCACCAAGGAGCTCTACCCCGGCATCGCAAAGAAGTTCAACACCTCCGCAAGCAAGGTGGAGCGCGCGATCCGCCATTCGATCGAGGTCGCCTGGACGCGCGGCAAGATCGAGAACCTCAACGCGCTGTTCGGCTACAACATCTACGGCAAGAACGACAAGCCGACCAACGGCGAATTTATCGCGCTTGTGGCCGACAAGCTCCTGATGGAAGAACAGAGTAAAAAAGCGGGCTGACGCCCGATCAAGCTTGCTCGGAGAAGCCCCGTCTCCAAGCAGGAATGCCCCAACCTCATAATCCGTGAAAGGTCGCTGTGTGAAATACCGAAAGGGATCACGCGGCGATCTTTCACGTTCCGGCGCAGGAGAATGCGGTCGGTTTGTGCCCGTTTTTGCAGTTTTCCACAGTCCGGACGGTGGAAAAACCCGCGTAAACACAAGGATTGTGGATAAATCGGTGGATAAGGTGGAAAAGGAACGTGGACAATGTGGTTCCCTGAAACGTCCCGCAAGTCCGCGAAAAACCGAAAAAGGATCCTCCGGCAGACGGAGGATCCTTTCGCACAGCACGCAAGCGGCTGCGGGTTTCGTTTCTTATTCCGACCAGCTGTAGAGGAACTGGAGCTGATAGCCGTCGACGAACAGTTCGAGAATCGCGTTGTACAGGTCGTAATCGCCCATGTCGATGACGATCTTTTCGAGCTTCTTGCAGTCCTTCAGATACTTCACCGTCTTGGTGTCGATCGGGCATTTCTCAAGGTCCAGCTTTTTCAGCGCGCTGAAATTGCCGATCTTGGACAGGTCGCTGACCTTCGTGCTGTTCAGACGCAGATACTTCAGCTTGCTCAGCTTGCCCAGCGCCTTGATGTTCTTGAGCTTGCTGTTGTGTCCGAGGTGCAGGAACGTCAGCTTCTTGAGATTCGAAAGCGGCGTGACGTCGGTGATCTTTTTGAGATCATAGAGGTACAGCGTTTCGAGGTTCGTCAGCTTGCCGATCGGTTCCAGATCCTCGTCCTCGAGCGGATTGCCCGCAAGGTGCAGATACGTCAGCTTCGTAAGCCCCGCGAGCGGCGCGGTATCCTCGACGCTGTTGTGCGAAAAGCTCAGCGTGCGCAGTTCGGTGAGGTTTTCCGCCCAGCCGATGTCCTTGATCGCGTTGCCGCCGCCCGCGCCGCAGTAGGTGAGCTTCAGCGTTTTGAGCTTTGCAAGATCGCCGAGCGGCTCGTAATCGTCCATGTAGCAGTATTCGAGCTCAAGCAGCTCGAGATTCGGGCACAGCTCCACGAGATCCGCCACCTCGCTCTCGGGGATGTGCGTCAGCTTGTTCTTTTTGCCGTTGATCTTGAGCTTTTTGCCGTCGATCGACGTGGAACCGGTCTTGATCTTCTGACCGCCGAACCAGAACCAGTCCGGCTTGGGCGTGGACTTCGGCGTCGGCTTCTCGGTCGGCGCTTCGGTGGGTTCCGCAGTCGGTTGTTCGGTCGGTTCTGCGGTCGGTTCCGCAGTCGGCGGCTCGGTCGCTTCGCCGGATGAATTGCCGGACGGTTCGCCGGTCTCGACCGGTTCCGGCGTCGTCTGCTCCGCCGTTCCGGGCTGCGTTTCCGTCGCCGACGGCGCCGTAGTCGGCTCGATCGCGGCAGGCGTCGCTTCGGCCTCCGGCGCTTTGACCGGGACGCAGCGGATGACTTCGAGGCGCAGCAGCACCAGGAAGGAGATCACAAGCGTCATCAGAATAATGATGCCGCAGAGCAGGAGAAGCAGCCAAAGAGGGACGTGCTTTCCCGTTTTTTTCGTAGTACCGGACGTCTGTTCCATAGAGGCCTCCTTTTGCGCATAGGCGTATATACTCTCGTTGTCAGTATAGCACGCGGAATATCGTTTGAAAAGGATTGATTGCAAAAAAACAGAGCCGCTGTCGATTTTCAGCGGCTCTGCCGGTGAACACGGAATCAGTTGCGGGGAGATTGCGCCTCGAGCCGCATGCGTTCCTTTTCGAACTGCAGCATGTAGAGCGCATAGTACTTGCCCTTCTTTTCGAGCAGATCCTGATGGCTGCCCTGTTCGACGATCTCGCCCTTGCTCAGCACAAGGATGTTGTCGGCGTGCTGGATCGTGGAAAGCCGGTGCGCGACGATCAGCATGGTGCCGATGTTCATCATCTTTTCGAGCGAGTCCTGAATGAGGACCTCGGTCTCGGTATCGATGTTCGCGGTCGCCTCGTCCAGGATCATGACCGCGGGCTTGTGGATGATGGTCCGCGCGAAGCTCAGAAGCTGCCGCTGTCCCGCCGAGAAGTTGTTGCCGCGCTCGCGCACGACCTCGTCAAGCCCGTTTTCAAGCTTGTTGATGAAGTGATCGGCGTTGACGTAGCGGCACGCCGCCATGATCTCGTCGTCGTTCACGCCGTCGAGCCCGAGCAGGATGTTGCTGCGGATCGTGCCGGAGAACAGGAAGACGTCCTGCAGCATCTGTCCGAAATGCCGTCTCAGCGACGCGACCTTGATCTTACGGATGTCGATGCCGTCGATCAGGATTTCGCCCTTCTGGAATTCGTAGTTGCGGCAGATCAGCGAAAGGATCGTCGTCTTGCCGGAGCCGGTCGGTCCGACGAACGCCACGGTGTCCTTCGGGTTGACGCGGAACGAAACGCCCTTCAGCACCCATTCGCCCGGAATGTAGCTGAACCAGACGTCTTTGAATTCGATCTCGCCGCGCACTTCTTTAAGTTCGATCGCGTCCGGCGCGTCGACGAGCTTCGGCTCGATGTCCATGATCGTAAAGACCTTTTCGGCGGACGCGAATGCGGACTGCAGCCAGTTGAACTGCTCGGCAAGGTTTTGGATCGGGTTGAAGAACTTGCCGATGTACATATAGAAGCTGACGATCGTGCTGACCTCAAGCGTCTGTCCGAGGAACGACGCGCCGTCGAGATAGCCCTTGCCGCCGAGGAAGAACAGGCAGAGCACCGAGCTGATGTAGAGCATGTACACGAGCGGACGGAAGATGCCGAACACCAGAATCTGCTCGCGCTTCGCCTTGCCGAGTTTGTTGCTCTTGTCGGTAAAGTCGCGCAGCTTTTCGCTTTCGCGGTTGAAGATCTGCGTGATCTTGATGCCCGAGAGGTTCTCGGAAAGATACGTGTTGATGTCGGTCGTGCGGTCCTTGACGCGGCGGTACGCGCGGCGCGCGAACTTGCGGAAGATGATCGAGAACAGCACGATGAACGGCACGAAGCACAGCACCATCAGCGTCAGTTCGTAGTTCAGGGTGATCATCGCCGCAAGCACGCCGATGATGACAAACATGTTCTTGACGAGGTTGACGAGCAGCGAGGTGAACATCAGCGAGATCGCGTTCGTGTCGTTCGTCACGCGCGTGACGAGCTTGCCGACCGGGATCGCATTCATCTGCTCGTGCGAGAGCGATTCGATGTGCGTAAAGAGGTCCTCGCGCATGCCGGAGATGATCTTCTGTCCGACCTTCTGCAGCACGATCGCCTGGATATAGGTGCAGACCATCGAGACGATCAGGATGCCCGCGTAGGTCGCGACCATGCGGAACAGCGGCGGAAGCTCGAAATCGGCGCGGATCAGATCGGTGATCTTGCCGACCAGCAGCGGAGAGAGGACGTCGTACGCGATGCCGACGATGACCGTGAAGCCGACGAATACGAACTTGCCCGCATAGGGCTTTGCGTATTTCATGAGCCGACGGATGATCTCGCCGTCCTTCATGTGACGGTCAAAGCCGATCGCCTGCTTTTTGTCCTTGATCATGGCGAACGCGACGATCAGCACAATCGAGATCAGCCCGATGATGCCGCCGACGAGGAGCAGAGGATAGTAGTCGTGCATGTCCGTCACCTCCTTCACGCGTTCGCGGCTTCTTCGAGCCGCTGCAGTTCGACCATGCGCGCGTACGCGGGGCAGGTCTCAATGAGGGCGTCGTGGCTGCCGACCGCGATCACGCGGCCGTCCTCCACGAAGATCATCTTGTCAAGATCGCGTACCGTCGAAATGCGGTGCGCGATCAGAATCGTCGTCTTGCCGGCGCGATTCTCCCGGAGGTTTTTCAGGATGACCTTTTCGGTGTCGGTGTCGACCGCCGAAACGGAGTCGTCGAGAATCAGGATCGGCGCGTTCTTCATCAGCGCGCGTGCGATCGAGATACGCTGCTTCTGCCCGCCGGACACGGTGACGCCGCGTTCGCCGAGGATCGTCTTGTAGCCGTCGCGGAACTCGGCGATGTTGTCATGCACGTCCGAGAGCACGGCCGCCTGCTCGACCGCCTGTTCGTCCAGCTCGTCGTAGGCGAAGTTGATGTTGTTTGCGATCGTGTCCGAGAACAGGAAGTTGTCCTGCGGCACATAGGCGCAGCCGTCGCGGATCGAGCGGATCGAAATGTCGTTGACGTCGTTGTCGTCGATCAGCAGCGTGCCCTTCGGGACGTTGTAGGTGCGCAGGATCAGGTCGACGATCGTCGTCTTGCCCGCGCCGGTCTTGCCGATCAGTCCGACGCTCTCGCCCGGCTCGATCGTGAACGACACATGCTCGAGCGCGTTGAATTCGCCGTCCGGATAGCGGAAGGTGAGGTCTCTGAATTCGATCTTGCCCTTGATTTCGGGAAGATCCCTGACGCCCGGCGCGTCGTGCACGACGATCTCCGCCTCCAAAAGCTCCGAGATGCGGTTCATCGACGCCTTGCCGCGGGCGGATTTTTCGATCAGCATCGACACCGCCATGACCGGCCATACGACCGAGGAGAAGTAGGCGATGTATTCGACGAGCTGTCCGGCGTTGAACTGCTTTTTGTAGACGAGGTAGCCGCCGTAGCCGAGGATCACGCAGATGACCGTCTCGACCAGCATGACGATGCACACGTGCATCAGCGTGGACACGCGGGTGTAGCTGACGTTCGTTTCCTCGTTTTCGATGTTCAGCTTGCGGAACGACAGCAGCTGCTTGAGCTCCTTGACGAACGCTTTGACGACCGCATAGCCCGAAAAGCTCTCCTGCGCAAAGTCACTGAGGTTCGAAAACGCCTGCTGGCGCACCTCCCATTTCTTCATCATGGTCTTGCCCATGACGGTGCCGATGAGCAGCAGCAGTCCGAGCGGAATCAGCGTCAGAAGCGTCAGCCCGACGTCCATGCGCCACATCTTGATGAACGCGAGCACGCCGAGAAACAGCGCGTCAAAGAACATCAGAAGCCCGTCGCCGAAGCACTCCTGAATCGTATCGAGGTCGTTTGTGAACAGGCTCATCAGGTTGCCGACCTTGTTGACCTGATAGTATTCGCGCGAAAGGTCCTTGCAGTGGTCGAACATCTGAATGCGCAGGTTTGTTTCGACGCGGATCGCCGAGCCGAAGAAGCACACGCGCCACAGGAACCGCCCGACGACCATGACGCAGATGACGACGATCACGGGCAGGCAGATCCGATCCAGCAGAAAGCTGAGGTTGAACGGCACGTCCGCACCCTTGTACAGCACGTGACCTTCATTCAACCCGTTGATCAGCATCCGGTAGAGCTCCGGAATGATCAGCTGCACGTAATCGACGAGGATCAGCGCGATCGCTCCCAGAAGCAGCATCGGCGCGTATTTCAGGTAGTATTTGTTGATGTGTTTTCCGAATATCAAGGCATTGCCCTCCGTCCGTCAAACGGCTGTTGTATCATTTTATTGTAACAGAACGGCGGCAAAATGCAAGCGTTATTTCCTACTTTTCCGCTCGGGATTTCAAGATATAAAACGGCTGCCGGTTTTCCGGCAGCCGTACGGGGTAAAACGGATTACAGAGGCATGATGCCGAACAGCGCGGCAAACAGCATGCACAGGATCGAGAAGCCCCAGACGTAGAGGAAGCTCGCCTTGATATGGTCCTTGATTTCGACTTCGGCAAGACCGGTGCCCAAAAGCGTTGCCGGAACCATCGGGCTGATGAACGTTGCGCAGTTGCGGCAGACGACCATCGCGACCGCGATCGGAAGCGCATTGACGCCGAACGCCTGACCGATGCCGATCATGACCGGCAGCATGCCGTAGAAGTAGCTGTCGGTATCAAACGCAAGCGCCAGCGGCACGGACAGGACGCCGATGATCAGCGGCAGATGCTGACCGAGCGCCTTCGGCAGGATCGACGAAATGATGTTCGCAAGGCAGCGGACGACGGACGGGATCGCATCGGGCGGCAGTTCCATGACCTTTGCAGAGATTGCCTTGCCGTCCGCGCCGATGCTCGTGGTCAGAACGCCCATCAGGACGGCCGCGCCCATCAGGGTGGAGCACATCATCAGAGCGGGACCTGCATGCAGGTTGATGATCTTCTTGTGCATCTTCGCGGAGAAGCCGTAGTTGATGAACAGCGCCAGAGCGCAGCCGATCATGAACGGGACATAGCTCGGGAACACGTCCCAGATCAGCATGGCGATGATCGCGATCGTGAGCAGGATGTTCACGATGAACAGCTTCGGACGCGCCAGCTCGCTGTCCTTTTCCTCATGCAGCGCTTCCTTGAGGTCGACCTCGCCTTCGGTCTCGGCAAGCTTGCCGTGGAGCCCCGCGCCGCGGCGCTTCTCGAGAAAACCGGAGAGGACCGCATGCGCCAGCGCGAGCACGATGCCGAAAATCTGGATCGGCAGGATCGTCTTCCACAGCGCGCCCGCTTCCATGCCGAGCACCGACGCCGCGCGCATGGTCGGACCTGCCCACGGCATCAGATTCAGAACGCCCATCGCAAGGACCGCGATGCGCAGCAGCGTCGTGGGGCGCATGTGCATGCGCTTGTAGACCGGCAGCATGGCGGGAATGACGATACAGAACGTCGACGCGCCGCCGCCGTCGAGGTGTCCGACGAGCGCAATGATCGCCGTGACGATACAGACGCCGACGACATTGTCGCCGACCAGCTTCATGAGTTTTCCGATGATGACGTCAAACATGCCCGCGTCGGTCATGATTCCGAAGTACAGGACGGAGAACACGAACAGCGCGGCGGTCGGGCCGGTGCTGGAAAAGCCCGATTTGATCATTGTCGCAACGTCGTCGAAGGAGTAGCGGCCCAACAGCACCAGAATGACCGCAAGGATCGCCGGAAAAGTGATGAACGCAATCGCCGGCTGCATCTTGCTCTTGAACAGCATGATCACGATTGCAGCAATGGTCAGGAGACCGAGAATGCCGACAAAGACGTCACTCTGCATGAATCCCCAGACGGAAGTAAAGAAGTTGCCCATAATACCCTCCTCTGAACGGTTGAGCGGGGAACAAACGATCCCGGGGAGAAGCAGATCTTCCCGGGATCAGATACGGTTTTATTCCAAGGTGAACGGTTTGATCTTGCGGACGACGTCGAGGATCGTGCCGTCGCGCGCTTCGAGGATCGCAACGACCTTGTCTTCCCACTGGAGGTCGTCCGGCCTGCCCACCAGGGAGTACGCTTTGTCCTTGAGCCACTCGATCGACACGTGCGGAATGCCCGCGTTGTCGAGACACTCGATAAGGTCGGGACGCAGGGGATTGACCGCGATGCCGTAGTCGGTCACGAGCACGTCCACACAGTCGCCGGGCGTGGTGACGGTCACGACGTGTTCGCAGACGGTCGCCATTCTGCCGCGGATCAACGGCGTGACGATGATGCAGCACTTCGAACCCGCCGCGGTGTCCGGATGTCCGCCGGGCGCGCCGCGCAGCACGCCGTCCGAACCGGTCAGAACGTTGACGTTGAAGCCGGTGTCGATTTCGAGCGCCGCGAGCACGACGAAGTCCAGCTTGTTGACGAACGCGCCCTTGTTCGCGGGGTTCGCGTACTGGCTTGCGCTCATCTCGAAGTGATTCGGCGTCTGGTTGATCGAGTTGACCGCGTCAAGGTCGAAGTCCTGCACGTCGATGACCTTGCCGACCTTGCCCTTCTTGAGCATTTCGACCATCGGTCCGCAGATGCCGCCGATCGCCCAGCCCATCTTGATGCCGCGTTCGTCCATGTATTTTTCGAGGAACAGGTTCGCCGCCAGAGACGGACCGCCGACGCCGGTCTGGAACGAGAAGCCGTCCTTGAAGTACGGCGTCGCCGCAATGACCTTCGCGACGTTTTCCGCCATCATCAGGTCGCGCGGGTTCTGCGAGATGCGCGCCGCTGCGGACGCGATCTTCTTCGGGTTGCCGAT
>JAFRRO010000047.1 GCA_017428025.1 Clostridia bacterium | reverse complement strand
TGGCTCGAAGCCGAACCGACGGTGGTGACGATGCCTTCGCCGACACGCGCGATGATCGTTTCCTCACCGGCGCCGCCGACGAGACGGTCGATGTTGGCGCGAACGGTGACCTTCGCCTTTGCGCGAAGCTCGATACCGTCCATTGCGACCGCCGCGATGATCGGCGTCTCAATGACCTTCGGGTTGACGCTCATCTGAACGGCGTTCAGCACGTCGCGGCCTGCAAGGTCGATCGCGCAGGAGCGTTCGAAATCGAGCGGGATGCCTGCGCGCTGCGCGGCGATCAGGGAGTCGACGACGCGGTTGACGCTCGCCTTGCCGTTGATCTTGCCGCCCTTTGCGAGATAGTGCGCCTCGAGCTTGTTCATCGGGATCGACAGACCGGCTTTGGTCGCCTTGATCATCGGATTGACGATGTCCGCGGCGTTGACCTTACGGATGCGCATACCGATGAGCTGGAACAGACCGATCCTCACGCCGCTTGCGCTTGCGGAGATCCAGAGTCCGATCGGAACGAACGAGAAGAAAATGATCAGAAACACGACGACAGCCGCGCCGATGATCCAGGGAACGAATGCTTGAAATCCCATATGGTCCTCCTAATGAATGAGTTTGAAATAGAGTGTTATAACGCCCGTAATGAGCAGAATCGCCGCAGGAATCGCCAACGCAAGCGTGATCCAGCGTTTGCGGATGTCCTTGCCGGACACGGGTTCACTCGGCGTCGCTTGCTCCGGTTCTATGACGCCGCACTTCGGACAAACGTCCGTCGTATAGAGAACACCGCACTTTTTACAGTACTTCATGCAACCGTGATTTTGGTTCCGTCAACCGCCACAACCGTCACCTCGGCGTCGCGATCCACAAAGGTCGCCTGCGACTCGACGGAGTAGCGTTTGCCTTCGATCGTGACGATCCCGCTCGGACGCAGCGGCGTAACGGCGGTGCCCTTTTTGCCGATCAGGCATTCGAGCGAGCCGGAAGACGGCTTGACCGCTTCCGCTTCGATCTGATCCTTCAGCACGATCGGCGAGCGGAACAGCAGCCCGCCCTTGATCGACCGCATGAACAGAACGAGCATCAGGATCAGGATCGCAACCAGTACGGCTGCCACGATATAAGCGGTCGTCGCGGACGCCGTCAGAAACTCGATCACGATGACGGCAAGCAGACAGAGTATGCCCATGATGCCGGAAACGCCGAAGCCCGGAAGCATCAGCTCGATGATCAGAAGCGCCAGTCCGAGCAAACACAGAATCAGGCACGGCAGCCACAATGCTCCGAAAACAGCAACCATATCTTCGCCTCCTTTTCGCATTTAGTATACCATGGAAGTCCACCATTGAAAAGTGTTTTTTTCGCGAATTGGATTGCGGTATTTCGGTCTTCATGCTATAATAAACGAACAGAGGTGCTATGATTCGTTTACTTGCAAGATGGTTCATACCGGAACACAACAACACGGCTTCACCGCATGTGCGCAGCGCATACGGCGTTCTTTTGGGGTGCGTCGGAATCGTTCTGAATCTGCTGCTGTTTGCCGCAAAGTTCGTCGCGGGCTTTCTTGCAAAGGCAATCTCCCTGCAGGCGGACGCGTTCAACAACCTCGGTGACGCCGGTTCGTCGATCGTTTCCATGCTCGGATTCCGTCTTTCCGCAAAGAAGCCGGACCGCGACCACCCGTACGGGCACGGACGTATCGAATACATCGCCGGTCTTTGCGTATCGATGGCGATTCTTCTGATGGCAGTCTCGCTGTTTCGCTCCTCGCTCGACTCTCTGATCCGCGGTTCGGAAACCGCCTATGCCTCGCACTTCTGGCTTTCCTGCGCGATCATGCTCGGCTCGATTCTCGTCAAGCTCTACATGTTCCTCGCAAACCGCATGATGTCCAAGAAGCTCTCCTCGCCGACGATGGGCGCGGTGTCGATCGACAGCCTTTCCGACGCCGTCGCAACGGGCACGGTGCTTTTGTGCGCGCTGCTTTCGCACTTCGTACCCGCCGTGCAGAACATCCGTCTCGACGCGATCTGCGGTCTTTTGGTGTCGCTGTTCATCTTCTATTCCGGCGTCAAATCGCTTCACGAAACCATGAGCCCGCTTTTGGGCAAGCGTCCGGATCCCGCGTTCGTCGAGGAGCTTACGCGCGCCGTCCTTTCCTTTGAAGGCATCAACGGCGTGCATGACGTGATCGTGCACGACTACGGTCCCGGACGCGTGTTCGTCTCCCTGCACGCGGAGGTTTCCGCAGACGCCGATATCCGCGAGATTCACGACGTGATCGACAGCGCGGAGAAATACCTTTCCGATACCTACAGCTGCTCGGCAACGATCCATATGGATCCGATCGTGACCGACGATCCGATCACTTCCGAAGCGAAGGAGCGGATGCAGCGCGCGCTTGCGGACATCGATCCGCGGCTCACCATGCACGATTTCCGGATCGCTTCGCACCCGTCCGGCAAGGCGATGCTGTTCGACGTGATGCTGCCCTACGATCTCAAGCTGACCGAAGCGGAGCTGAATGAACGGATCGCGGAAGCCGCAAAGGCGATCGATCCGCATATGACCGCGGTCGTGGAGTACGATCACGGCGAGCCGAGCGATTGAAAGGAGCCCCTATGAAACCCGTTTTGTGCGTCGGCGATGCGTGCGTCGACCTCATCGTTCCCTATGCGGCGGCGCTGAAAGCAAAAGGCGGCGCTGCGATCGAACGCGCTGAGACCGAAGCGTATGCCTGCCACGGCGGCAGCGTTGCGAACACCGCCTGCGCGATCGCGCGGCTCGGCGTGCCGGTACTCTTTGCGGGCGCCTGCGGGAACGATTCGCACGGACGGTTTCTGAAAACCGGTCTTGAATCGGAAGACGTCGACTGTTCGCTGCTGCGCATGGACGATGCGCTGCCCTCGCAGACGGTCCTGCTCGTTCTGGACGAGCGCGGCGAGCGCATCGCGTTTGCGTATCCCGCGCACGGCGGCGTCCAGCACGCAATCTTCAAAGATCAGTTCCCCGGCGATATCACGGATCGCATCGGCTGGCTGCATGTGAACGGCATGATGCTGCGCGAGGATCCCGCGGCTTCGACGCAGCTTGCTTTGATGCGCCGCTGTTTTGAGGCGCACATCCCCGTCTCCCTCGATATCAACGCGCGGATCGAATCCAAAAACGATCCCGTTTTTCTGCAGAATCTGCTGGAAGCCGGACGCTTCTGCACGGTGATCTTCGGCTCCGCGATCGATGAAATTCCTCTGCTGACCGAACAGCGCGACGCCGAAACCGCGGCGCTGCAGCTGTCCGCCGGCGGAACTGTCGTGATCGCAAGAAGCGGCGCGCAGGGCGCGGTCTATTACTGCGGCGGCGAACGCATCCATTCCCCCGCCTTTTCGGTCGAAGTCGTCGATACGGTCGGCGCGGGCGACACGTTTGACGGCGCATATATCGCCGCCGTGATGCGCGGCTGCACGACCGTCGATGCGCTGCGCGAAGCGAATGCCGCTGCTGCAATCTGCGTCGGCTCCCGCAGCGGCAGAAGCTGCCCCGTCCTTACCGAGCTGCAAGCATTTCTCCAGCGGCATCCCGCATAAGTTTCCGAATTGTAAAATCTTCGCTCCTTCCGTTGACAGAAAGTGTATGGTGTATTATGATATATCATACAGTAACACGGAAGGAGCGCTTATGTTTACGGTTGACAAATGTTCCAGAACGCCGATCTACGAACAGCTGATCCGGCAGTTCGAATATCGCATTCTCTCCGGCGATATCCCCGCGAACGGGCTTTTGCCGTCCGTTCGTTCGCTTTCCCAAGAGCTCGGCATCAATCCGAACACGCTGCAGCGCGCGTATTTCGAGATCGAAAAGCGAGGCATCTGCTATTCGGTCGCGGGAAGCGGGCGCTATCTCACACCGGATGCCATGCAGCGCATCCGCGAGCATGCGATCGCAAAGACGCAGGATTTTCGCGCGGGCGTTGTCTCGCTCAGAGAACACGGCATCCCGGCAGACATGCTTATCAAGATCATTTCGGAAGTCTATCAAGAAGGAAAGGCGGTTGAAGTATGATTACTGCATCCAACCTGACAAAACGGTTCGGCGATTTCTACGCGCTGAACAGACTGAACTGCGCGATTCCGGAAGGCTGCATCTACGGTCTTGTCGGTTCGAACGGCGCAGGCAAATCGACTCTTTTGAGACTGATCAGCGGCATCTACCGTCCGGACGGCGGCTCCATCACCGTCGACGGGCAGAAGATTTTCGACGAGCCGGACGTCAAGAGCCGTCTGGTCTTCGTGCCGGACGAACTGTATTTTCTGCCGCGCGCGAACATGAAGCGCATGGCAAACCTCTACGCGAACGTCTATCCGCGCTTCTCGTTTGAGAAATTCGAACAGCTGACGCGTCTGTTCAACCTGAATCCCAACCAGAACATCGCAACGTTCTCGAAGGGCATGAAGCGGCAGGCCGCGACGATCCTTGCGCTGTCGTGCAGCGCCGACTATATCCTGTTCGACGAGACGTTCGACGGACTCGATCCGGTCATGCGAAACCTCGTCAAGACGCTGCTCTACGACGACGTGCTCGATAGAAAAGCGACCGCCGTCATCACCTCGCATTCGCTCCGCGAGCTCGAGGACACCTGCGATCAGCTGGCGCTGCTGCACAAGGGCGGCATCATCTTTGAGAGCGACATCGGCAACCTCAAGACCTCACTCTTCAAGGTGCAGGTCGCGTTCTCCGAGGAGTACGACAAAACGAAGTTCGCAGGCATCACGATTCTGTCCTATTCGAAGCACGGCAGCGTCGCCTCTTTGATCGTGCGCGGCGATCGCGACGAGACGACGGCGAAGATCAACGCCATGCAGCCCGTTCTGTTCGAGATCCTTCCCCTGTCCCTCGAAGAAGTCTTCGTCTTTGAGATGGACGCGCTGGGCTACGAGTTCACCGAAGTGCTGAAAGAGGAGGTGAACTGACATGAAGCGATTCATTCACCGCGGATATTTCCTCGAAATCTTCACGCAACTCAGGACCGCGGGCATCGTGATGGCTTCTATCCTGATGCTGTTCAACGTCGCGCCGCTGTTTACGAATATCACCGCGCTGTTATCGCATCAGCTTCCCGCCATACCGAGCAGTACGTCCCTTGCGATCTACATGATCCTGTACATCTACGTTGCGGGACTGGTTCTGACCTTCATGTCCTATAACTGGCTGAACCACCGTTCGACGAGCGACTTCTATCATGCGCTGCCGATCAAGCGTTCGAGAATCTACTGGTCTTCGTTCCTTGCCGTCACGCTCTGGATCGTCATTGCGATCACGGGATATGCGATCGTGCACGCCCTTCTGTATCTCTTGACCGGCATGCCGTTCAACTATCTCAACTATCTGTGCGTCTATCTCAACATGCTGATCGGCGTGATTCAGGTGGTCGGCGTGATCTCGCTTGCGTGCGCGCTGTCCGGCACACGGTTTGTCAACCTGTTTTCGGCGATCGTGATTCTGTTGGTGCCGCGTGCGCTTCTGCTGGTGCTTGCGTTGTTTGTCAAGATCGAAGCCGCGTATCTTCCGGTTCTCCGGATGTTCTTCCTCTTCGATCCTTCCTACAACATCTTCGCAACGCCTTACATGTCGCTGCTGTCCGGCGTAATTCCCGGTTTGTTCGGATCGGGCGCCGTCAGCTACACAAAGCCACTTGCCATGCTCTATTCGCTGGCGCATGCCTGTCTGCTTGCATTTCTCGGCTGCATTGCGTTCAAGGTCAGAGCGTCCGAAGCCGCCGGCATACCGATGCGCAACCGCATCATTCACGGCGCAATCCGCACCGCCTTCGGTCTGCCGCTGCTGCTGATACTGGTTCTGATGCTTTCACAGGAATACTTCTTAGTGTCTGCAACCGTAGTCCTTGTGCTGTTCGCATTCGCGTTCTACTGCCTCTATGAGCTGATCTCGACCAAGAGTGCAAAGCGGATGCTGCTTTCGATGCCGCTCTTTATGATCTGCGTCGGCATTGCGGCGCTGTATCTGTTCATTCCGAAGCTGATCGACAAGGCGGCCGCCTCCGTCAAGGCGAATTCCGACAATATCGTTTCGTTCTCGCTGGTCGGCGACGGCGAAACCTTCAATTCCTATAACGACATGTGCGAAACATCGGTCGAGATCGACGACGCGCGCTGCATCAATATCATTTCGAGAGCCTATCGCCGCACGCTGGATCCCGCAAACGATGTATACGGATCGGGCACACTGGTGCGCATCCGCCGGAACAACGGCCGGGACATTCTCCGCTATCTGCAGCTGACGTCCGGCGAAGAGGAAACGATCGAGAACGCGATCGAAAAAACGGAGCCGTTCAGCGCCGTCGCGCGGGAGTTCCCGAAAGGTCTGAAGTATTACGGCGCGACGAGTCTCAACGCCTTTGAAGCGCGCGAGATCGCGAACCTGTTCAAAGAGGAATACGAAACGCTGAACGAGAACGAACGGAAGATGCTGAAAGACTGGGATCGGTCCCTGACCTATTCCTCGCATCTGTACCGCTCGTACTACACGCTCACGATCCGCGGCGCACGCGGCACCGTGAATTATACGGACAGGATCGTGATCACCGATCTGACGCCGAAGACGGCGCAGCGCTATGCCGAGATCCTGTTTGCAAAGTACAATGAGCACTCCAAGGACGAGATCACGGAATACATCTCGCGCATGGAAAACAAAGACGGTATTCTGACGAACATCCGGATCGGCGATCATCTGTCCATGCCGACTATGCTGATCTATGATCAGCCGCGTCCTCTGAAGGATACGAATCCGGAATACTATGAGATTCTGGAGATCCTTCTGCACGCGGAGCCGACCGCAAACGCTGCCGAAGGCGCGACCGTGACGTTCGGCGACACCGTAATCAGCAGTTTTTACGACGACGCGATGATTCTGCCCTACCTCAATATGCTGCCGGACAGACAGACCTGCCTGTTCCTGAAGCTGAGCGATGAAGATCTGCAGCACATCGAAGAGCTGTTGGAGCGGCATCAGCAGCGATACCAGGCGTATCTCAACGACAGAACCTACTGAGCGGCAAACAAATCGCCCGCCGGATGATCCCGGCGGGCGTTGCTTTATGCATTCTGTTCTTCTTTCGGTTTTGCGCCCCTGCTGAACGCAAGGAAGATGAAGTATCCGCCGCACAAAAGCAGCAGACCGGCAAAGACGTAATAGCGGACCGACGAGACGCGGTTGCCGTCCTCGATGAGCTGCGAAACCTCGTATGGCGTCTTATAGGTGTCGTAGATCGCTTCACGGAACTCGCCGTCCTTGCGGTACGTATAGACATAGCGCTTGATCCTGCTTTGCGGCGGGTTCTCGACGTCTTCGTTCATGCTGACCGCTACGTCGAAGTTGTAGGAATCATACTCCTCCTTGCCGACGTCGTAACGCGCGTAGGTGTGTAGACCGTCCTCCGAGACGTAGTAGATCGTGTAGGTGCCGTCCTCCTCGACGCTCGCCGCCTGCGCGTAGAACGTGACTTCGCCGAGCGACATCAGATTTTCATACGTTGCCGCGCTGTTGACATTGCGCACGCCGACGACGGCGAACGCCGCAGCCGCGACGATGCAAAGCCCCGCAAGCATCAGCAGCAATCCTTTTTTGTTCATATGCCTGTCCTCCGTGCGATATCATATCGCAACTTTCGCATTTCGTCAATTCTTGAGCGTCACGACCGTCACGCCCGCGTCGCCTTCGCCGTATGCGCCGAGGCGGAAGCTCTTGACGCGCGGATGCGTCTTGAGATAATTCTGTACGCCCGCACGAAGCGCGCCGGTGCCCTTGCCGTGGATGATATTGAACTCGCTTCTGCCGGTGCGGATGCAGTCGTCGATGAACGCGTCGATCTCGAGAATCGCATCGTCGACGAGGAACCCTCTGAGATCGAGCTCGTACTTGACCGTTTTGATGTCCTGCATGATCTCTCTCGGCTTCGTGACAGCGCGCTGGACGGGTTTTTGCCGTTCGACGATGCGAAGGTCGTCAAGCGGCACATAGACCTTGATAAGGCCCGCCTGGACCTGCACCATGCCCTTCTGGTCCTGCGGCTTCAGCACCGTCGCGTCGCTGTTGAGGCTCACGACGTGCACCTGCTGTCCGCGCGTGACGGAGGTCGGAACCTCCCCAGTCGTTTCGGGCGTTTCCGGACGGTCCAGCAGCCGGTTCGTCGATTCGCGCAGAGCGTCGCGCGAGCTCTGGATCGCGCGTTCGAGCGCTTTTGTGTCGATGTTCTTGACGTTGCGAAGGTTGCGGATCAGCTCGTCCATCTCGTGCTTGGTCTGCTGCACGACGGCGCGCGCCTCCTCCCTCGCCTTCTCGCGGATCGCCGCGCGGTCCTCCCTGAGCTTTTTGCGCTCGGTTTCCAGCGCTTCGCGTTCCAGTTTTGCAAGGCGCAGTTCCTCGGTCAGCTCCGTCGCCTGCCGTTCCGCGATGCGGCGCTGTTCCTCCGCGCCGGACAGCACGTCCTCAAACGCCACGTCCTCGTGCTTCAGATACTGCTTTGCCTGCTCGATGATCTCGTCATTCAGTCCGAGGCGGCGGCTGATTTCGAACGCGTTGGACTTGCCGGGAATGCCGATATAGAGCTTGTACGTCGGACAGAGTTTGTCGACGTCGAATTCCATCGACGCGTTCTGCATCCCCTCGTGCGTCAGCGCAAACGCCTTGATCTCGCTGTAATGCGTGGTGGCGAACGTCGTCGCGCCCGCTTTCTGCAGATACGAAAGAATCGCCTGCGCCAGCGCCGCGCCCTCGTTCGGATCGGTTCCTGCGCCGAGCTCGTCCAAAAGCACGAGCGTTTCGTCGTCCGCTTCCCTGAGGATGCCGACAAGGTTTGTCATGTGCGCCGAAAACGTCGAAAGCGACTGCTCGATCGACTGCTCGTCGCCGATGTCGGCAAAGACCTCGCGGAACACGGCGATCTGGCTGCTCTCGTCCGCAGGAATGAACATGCCCGCACATGCCATCAACGTAAACAGACCGACGGTTTTCAGCGTGACCGTCTTGCCGCCGGTGTTCGGTCCGGTGACGATCAGCGTGTCGTAGCCGTCGCCGATCCAGACGGAGATCGGCACGACCGTGTTTTTGTCGATCAAGGGATGTCTGCCGTTCTTGATGTGAATCACGCCTTCGCGATTCAGCGTCGGACAGTAGGCGCGCATATCGCGCGCCATGATCGCGCGGGCGAAGATGCAGTCCAGCGTGCCCAGAAGCAGCAAACTTTGATACAGCTCGTCCGCGTACGGTGCGATCAGCGCGGTCAGCCCCGCTAGGATGCGCTCGATCTCACGCTTCTCCTCCGCCTGCAGCTGTTTATAGGCGTTGCCGAGTTCAACCACCGCCGACGGCTCGATGAACACGGTCTGTCCGCTGCCGCTCTGGTCATGAATGAGTCCGCCGATCTGCGCGCGATGCTCCGCTTTGACGGGGATCGCATAGCGGCCGTTGCGGACCGTCACGATCGGCTCCTGCAGATATTTCTGATACGCCGGGCTCTTGATGATGCTGTTGAGCTTGTCCTTGACACGCTCCGCCGTAATGCGCATCTGCCGCCGGATCCTTGCAAGCTCCGGCGAAGCGTTGTCCGAAATCTCGTCCTCGGACAGGATGCAGCGCTCGATCTCCTCCTCGATCATCCGATGCGAGGAAAGCGGGTTCGCAAGGCGGTGCAGTTCGCTCTCGTCGTCGCCGGAAAGCAGCGTTTCGCGCGCTCTGCGGCTCGTTTTGAGGCATTGTTCGAGGTCGAGCAGCTCCTTCGGCGAAAGCGCGTACGCCGCCCGCACGCGCTGCAGCGTGGAACGCGCGTCGGGAAAGGTGTCGACCGGCGAGCGCCCGATGCGGCGATAGACCGCGTCGGCTTCCCACGTCTGGCGGAGCAGCATTTCGGCGCGTTCGAGATCGTCCGTCGGAACGAGCGCGTCAACGAACTCGCGCCCTATGTCGGACGCCGTATGGGTTCCGCATTGGGCGCGAATCTTATCGTATTCTAAACTTTTTAAAGCTCTTTCGTTCATGTTCAGTGCATTTGATTGAGATCACCGACCGTAATCACGATTTCCAAGGTTTCCTCGCCTCTCAGAACGGTGAACGTAATCTGATCGCCGATCTTTTTTGCGCGGATATGCTCGATCATTTCATCCTGCGTCATCTCAACGCCGTCGAGCGCTTTCAGGATGTCGCCGACCTTCATCCCCGCGACGTCCGCAGGACCGCCCTCCGTGACGCTGTCAACATAGACGCCCGCGGGCTTGTTCTGCTGCAGCGCGGCCGCCGGCGTGCGCGTGCCGATCATGATGCCGATGCCGGGACGCGGAACCGCCCCGTTCTGAATCAGCGAATCGACGATCGTCATGACGTTGTTCATCGGAAGCGCAAAGCCGATGCCCTCGGAATGCAGGGTGTTGCCGTTTTCGTCGACGCCCGCCGTGAAATACTTCGCGTTCGTCACGCCGATGACTTCGCCCTTCATGTTGATGAGCGGACCGCCGCTGTTGCCGGGATTGATCGCCGCGTCGGTCTGCAGAAACTCGTTCTGGAAGCCGTCGATGTTGATCTGCCGCGCCTTTGCGCTGATGATGCCGAAGGTGACCGAGCCGTACAGTTCGTTGGTGCTGATCGGATTGCCGATCGCAAGGACGAACTCGCCGACGCGGATCGATTCGGAATCGCCGATCGGAAGCGGATGCAGGTCTTCTTTCTCGATCTTGAGCACCGCAACGTCGCTCATGACGTCGCTGCCGATCAGCGTCGCTTCGAACTCTTCGCCGGTATGCAGAACGACCGTAAGCTTGCGCGCGTCTTCGATGACATGCTGATTCGTCACAATGTAGCCATCCGCCGTGATGATGAAGCCGGTGCCGCTGTAGGTCGGCTGCAGCTCGAGGCTGAACCGCGAAGGCTGATAATTGAGGATTCCGACAACGCCCGGCGAGCAGGCGTCGATGATGTCCGGGAGGCTCGCGAGCGCTTCCGCGTCAAACGGCTGTGCCATACGCTCCCGATACTGCGGATCCGGACTCGGCGCAGGGGTGACGACAGGCACAATGATATCCGGCGCCTCGATCGTGGGCATCGGCGTCGCCGTCGGCTCCTCGGTGGGCGCGGGTGTAGTGACGGGCGCTTCGGTCGGCGCGGGCTCGATTGCGGGCGCTTCGGTCGACGCGGGGGTTACCGCAGGCTGCGCTTCGGAATCGGCGGGCTTGTGCTGCTCTTCGGGCGGCAGGATTCCGCGTTTCAGATTGTCCAGCGCGTTCTCATACGACGCTTCCATGTTCTTGAGCGCGCGGTAGTGATCGCTCGTCGCGAAGTACGCGCCGGCGCCGAGAAGAAGCGCGATGAGAATGCACAAAATGAGGACAAGCACGTTGCCGCCGCGTCTTGCGCGACGGACCGACGTCGTGTTTTTGTAATCACAGGGATACGGGATAATCTTACGAGACATTGCGTTTACCTCCGTCGGAAACTCGTTTCATGGAGCTTGCGCGCTCCAGCGTAAATGTGAACTGTGTGCCGCGTCCGCGTGCGCTGCGCACCGTGATCGACTGCCCGTGCTGTTCGATGATGCGCTTGACGATCGAAAGACCGAGACCGGAACCCATCTGCGGCGCGGGCGTGTGCGCTTTTTCGACCTTATAGAAGCGGTCGAACACGTGCGGAACATCCTCCTGCGGAATGCCGATGCCGTTGTCGCGCACCGTGACGTAGACCGTTTTGCGCATCGAATAGGTCGAGATCATCAGCGCTCTGCCTTTCGGCGAATACTTGATCGCGTTGTCGATGAGGTTTCTCAGAACCTGTCCGATCTGCGCGGGGTCCGCAAACACCGAGCACTGCTCCTGCGCGAACCGCACGTCCATCTCCATCTCGTTTTCGTTGAGCCGCGCTTCGAACGTCAGAAGCGTTCTGCGGATCAGCTCGTTGATGTCGAAGATCTCGAAATTCAGCTGTATCGTGCCGGATTCGATGCGCGCAAGGTCGAGCAGGTCGTTTACAAGCGTCACCATGCGGCGCGTTTCGTTGAGCACGATATCGATGTACTGCGGGAAATCCTCCTCCGGAATCGTGCCGTCCTGCATCGCTTCGAGGAAGCCCTTCATCGAGGTCAGCGGCGATCGCAGTTCGTGCGATACGTTGGCGACGAAGCTCCGGCGCGTGTCCTCGAGTCCGCGCAGCTGCTCCGCCATTTCGTTGAGGCTTCTGCCGAGCTGCGCCGCTTCGTCCTTGCCGTCAACCGGGATACGCGTCGAAAAGTCGCCGCGGGAATAGCACTGCACGGCGTGGTTCATCTCGACGAACGGGTTGATGACGCGATAGGACGTATAGTACGTGACGATGCCGGACGCAATGAGAGCAAGCACGCTGATCAGGACCGTCCAGAGGATCAGTTCGAGCGTACTCCTGCGGATCTGCGTCAAATCGCCGTTGACCAGCAGCAGCCCGCTATCGGTCGGTTCGCCGACGGCGCAGTAGCAGGTCAGAACGGGAAACGCGCCTTTTGCAAAGTAATGCCGCAGCGAGTCGCCGACCTCGTTTGCGTGTGCGGCAACGCGCGCATATGCCGTATCCTTCAAAGACTGCTCGGCATACGCTTTCCAGCGCGCATCGGTATAGTACGCTTTGACTTCGCCGTGTGCGCCGATCTGCTCAATCAAAAGATCGCCGTCCTGAGCGATCTGCTTGATTCTCGTATCTGCGTCTGACGTATTACCGGATAAAAGCTCCCGAACGATCTGCGCGTATCGATTCAACTGTGTCCCGTACTCCCCGACCTTCTGCGCATGCACGACGATCGTCAAAACGGCGCCGACCAGCAGCACCGCCAGTGCCACCGTGAGGCACTGCATAAACATCATGCGCGAGAAGATGGTACGGAACCGGATCTTTCGCATGCGGCTCCTTATGAATGCACGTCGAACTTATACCCGACGCCCCAAACCGTCTTCAGCTGCCAGGTTTCGCGCTCTCCGAGCTTTTCGCGGATGCGCTTGACATGCACGTCGACCGTTCTGGAATCGCCGAAGAAGTCGAATCCCCAGACCTGCTCCAGAAGCTGCTCGCGCGTGAACACGCGGCCGCTGTGCGATGCGAGGAAGTACAGCAGTTCGATCTCTTTGGGCGGCATCTCGATCTGTTCGCCGTCGAGCGTGACAGAGTAATTCTCAAGCGAGATGGTCAGGTCGGGCAGCGTGATCGAACGCTCGGACTCCGCCGCCGGCGCGAAGCGGCGCAGGACCGCCTTGATGCGCGCGACAAGCTCGTTGGAATCGAACGGCTTTGCGATATAGTCGTCGGCGCCGAGCTCGAGCCCTCTGACGCGCTCGCCGGTGTCGCCCTTTGCCGTCAGCATGATGACCGGCGTGGAGCTCTCCTGACGAATCTCGTGCAGGATCGACCATCCATCCTGACCGGGCAGCATCACGTCGAGCACGACAAGCGTCGGCTTCGTGTTGCGAAACGTCTGCATCGCATCGTAGCCGGTCGTGCATGTTGCGACCGAGTAGCCTGCTTTCTTCAGATATAACTCAATGATGGCAAGGATGTTTCTGTCGTCATCGATGACCAAGATGGTGTTGTTGTCCATGGATACCTCCGTCATAGTTTCGATTCTACCGTGATGCCGTGCTGCAAGAGCAGTTCCGTCGTGACGCCGTCGCCCTGCCGCAGCGTTCCGGAAAAGGTTCCGTCATAGATCAATCCTTTTCCGCAGGAAGGGCTGCGCGCTTTGAGGATCGCCCGATCGCACCCGTACAGCTGCGCGATGCGAAGCGTTTCCGCCGCGCCCCGTTCGAATGCCTCCGTCACGTCCGTCCCTTCGCGGGACAGAACGCGCGTTCCGTCCGCCGTGCGTTCCGCCGGTACGCGCGGACACGGCAAACCGCCGAGCATTTCCGGACAGACCGGAACGGCTTTTCCGCACCTGATCAGATCCACGATCCCGGGATCCGGATCGATTTTGCCGTCGTATCTGCACCGATATCCGGCGAGACAAGCGCTGACTATAATCATCACATGTTACCTTTCTATAGGTAGATACATATTAACACAACTTCTGATTTTTGTCTATACTTTGTTCATATTTTACAGAACAAAACGACGCGGGATCGCCGCGTCGTCCGGTCGGTTCGGTTCAGTTTCTCACAATCTGGAAAAGGTAAAACTTGAGATAGTCGGTCTCCGGCACGTTCCAGAGAATCGGATGGTCCGGCGCCTGCTGCCGCTGCTCGATCTGTCTCAGCTGCACGCCCGCGTCGGACGCCGCATGCACCAGCATCTTCTCGAACAGTTCGGTCGGCATGAAATGGCTGCACGACGCGGTGGCGAGATACCCGCCGAGCGGCAAAAGCCTGAGCGCTGCGGAATTGATCTCGCGATAGCCGCGCTCCGCGGCGTTGACCGTCTTCCTCGATTTCGTGAATGCGGGCGGATCGAGAATGATCAGATCGTACGGCTTTTTGCCGGACGCCGAAAGCTCGGTCAAAAGATCGAACACATCCGCAACGACGAAATCCATCCGCTCCGAAAGCCCGTTGCGTTCCGCGTTCGCCTTAGCCATTTCGATCGCAGTTTCCGAGATGTCGACCGCCGTGACGTGCGCCGCGCCGCCCTTTGCGGCGTTCAGCGCAAATGAACCGGTGTGCGTGAAGCAGTCCAGCACCTTCCGTCCCGCGGCGATCCTTGCAACCGCCTGACGGTTGTATTTCTGATCGAGGAAAAATCCGGTTTTCTGTCCGTTTTCGACGTCGACAAGGTATTCGATGCCGTTCTCCGTGATCGTCGTCACGGTGCTTTCGGGTTCGAGACCGGGGATCGGGAACCACCCCTTCCCCTGCTCCATGCCTTCGAGCGCGCGGATCGCGACGTCGTTGCGTTCATAAACGCCCCGGATACACGCGCCGTCGGCGTTCAGCACGTCGACAATGATCGGGAACAGCACCGGTTTGATGCGCTCGATGCCGACGGACAGCGTCTGCGTCACCAGAATGTCGTTGAACCGGTCGACCGTCAGCCCGGGAAACGCGTCCGCTTCGCCGAAGATCACGCGGCACGCGCCGGTATCGGCGCCCATGACCGCCTTGCGGTAATCCCACGCATACTGCACACGGCGGCGCCAGAACGCTTCGTCGAACCGGTCGTTGGCGTTACGCGAGACGAGACGGATGCGAATCTTGGAATTGCGGCTCAAAAAACCGGTGCCGAGATACTTTCCCTTCTCAGAGACCGCATCGACGAGCGCGCCGTTTTCCGCGCTGCCCTCCTCGGACAGAATCTCCGCTTCATAGATCCACGGATGCCCGTTCTCCACCCACCGTGTGCCCTTCTGCGTGATCGTGAATCTCGGATATGCGCGTTGTGTTTTCATTTTTCCCTCTCCGTCCCTTACAGTTGCTTCATCATCCACAGCGAGTCGGAATAGCTTCCGTCGCGATACTTCGCCTGCTTCGGCAGCCGCGCGTACTCCGCAAAGCCGAGCGATTCATACAGCGCGATCGCGCGCGGATTCTCCGCCGCGACGGTCAGCTCCGCCTGCTCAAAGCCGAGCCGTTTCGCCTCCGCAAGCACGGTTTCAAGCATCAGTCTGCCGATGCCGCAGCCGCAGAATTCCATGTACAGCGCGATTGCGACCTCGCATCTGTGACGGAGACGCGATTTGCCTCCGAACGACATCAGCGAGCAGTTGCCGATATGGCGGCCGTCGCAGAACGCAAGCAGCATCAGATCCCGTTCGCTGTCGCGGATGGATTCGATGAAGCGCATTTCCTGCTCCAGAGTCAGGTTGATCTCTTCCGGCTCGCGCAAAAGGAAGCGCGTCTCCCTTGCGGTCTCCTTGAGATAACGGAGCAGCGCTGCCGCGTCCTCAGGCTCCGCGCTTCTCAGAAGGATTTTCCGACCGGAACGGTCCGTTCTTATGACGGGTTCAAACTGCATCTCGGTTACCTGAATCTGACAGCCGTGCCGTAAGCCATGACTTCGGCTGCGCTCTGCATGATCGCGGAGGTCGCGTAACGCACGCAGACGATCGCGTCCGCGCCGAGCTTCTGCGCTTCTTCGACCATGCGGTTCGTGGCGATGGCACGCGCCTTGTCCATCATTTCGTTGTACTTTGTCAGTTCGCCGCCGACCAGCGTCTTCAGCCCCGCGCCGAGATCGCGCAGCGCGTTGACGGTCTGGATCGTGCTGCCCTTGACGAGTCCGAGCATTTCAAGTTCCTTTCCGGTTACCGTTTCGGTTGTTACGATCAGCATTGGTTCGTTCTCCTTTCGGTATTTGTTTCAGTATACCATAAGCCGCACCACGCGGCAATAGCAAAATCCCCTAAGGTCTCGTTCACGGTTTCTTGATCGGTTACGGCGAAAGGATGCCGTACCGAACGGATTTCCGATTCGAGTGTTGATAACGGACTTGCGCACAAGCGATTGGCAGCGCAGCGGAGTCGTTGCGAGGGCGTTTACAACCGAGCAGACGAAGCAAGCGTGATCGTGGTACCGCGGGAAGCGCGCGATCTCCCTCTGTAACGAAGCGGAGCGTAGTGGCTTGCGGAAAAGAGTCGCAGCGGAACAAAGCGCCGCGTTGACTTGTTTGTGAAACAAAAAAGTCGTCGCAAGCCAAGTGAAGCTTGCGACGACGTGGTGCGGGAAACAGGACTTGAACCTGCATGAAATTGCTTTCACACGGACCTGAACCGTGCGCGTCTGCCAATTCCGCCATTCCCGCGTATTTTGGTGGATGGGGATGGATTCGAACCATCGAAGTCTGTGACGGCAGATTTACAGTCTGCTCCCTTTGGCCGCTCGGGAACCCATCCACGTAATACCTATGCAATTGTCAATGTTCGTGTTGGAGCCGGCGATCGGAGTCGAACCAACAACCTACTGATTACAAATCAGTTGCTCTGCCATTGAGCTACGCCGGCAGAAAAAATGGCGACCCGAAGGGGGCTCGAACCCCTGACCTCCAGCGTGACAGGCTGGCATTCTAACCAACTGAACTACCGGGCCACTCTTGGTGGGCCTTCAGGGACTTGAACCCCGGACCAATCGGTTATGAGCCGACCGCTCTGACCAACTGAGCTAAAGGCCCTTGTTCCCAGAAGGAAAAATGGTGATCCCGAGGAGATTCGAACTCCTGTAGCCGCCGTGAAAGGGCGGTGTCTTAACCACTTGACCACGGGACCACTCAAACCTGCCGCATTGGTCGGGGTGAGAGGATTTGAACCTCCGGCCCCATGCTCCCAAAGCACGTGCGCTACCGGACTGCGCTACACCCCGAAAGCCACACAAACTTCAAGCGGCTTGAATAGAATACAACATATCGTCGAAAATGTCAACAACATTTTTTGATTTTTTTGAAAATCACGCATCAATTGCTCTGAAATATCTGAAAGAAGTTCGCAAGCGGCTGCAAGACGTCGTGCAGTTCCTGAATGCTTTCGTTCAGTTGTTTGATATTGATGTCGCTGATATTCTTCAAAGCGGTCTGCGCTTCGCCGAGAATCGTATCGAGTCCCGCGGTTGCGTCCTTGATCTGCTGAATCGTTTCCGTTCCGGAGTCCGCGAACGCCTGCACGGAATTGCCGAGCAGTTCAAAATCGATCTTCTGCAGATCCTCCGCAACGAGGTTGATATTCGTCCCCGTCTCCTCCACGGCAGCAGTAAGATCGTTGATGTTCCTTGTGATCCGTCCGACATTGACGTACAGTACGATTGCAATGAGAATACACAGCACGACGGCTGTCAGCGCGCAGATCAGCTTGATCCGGTTGATGCGCAGGTTCTTCTGTTCGAGCGTCCGGAGTTCTTCGATCGTTTTCAGCAGTGCTCCATTCGGTGCGGCTTGCTTCGTTTCCATGGTTTCCTCCTGTAAATCGGGGGAAGGCGCACCTTCCCCCTTCTCCGTTTCAGTTCAGGTCCGCGCGGCGTTCGATCAGCCTTGCGAGCATTTCTTTTGCGGTTTCGAGCTTTCTGCGCTCCTCGTTGACGACCGCTTCCGGCGCTCTCTGCACGAATTTTTCGTTTGAAAGCTTGCCCAGCGCACGGGCGACTTCGCCGTTCATGCGCTCGATCTCCTTGTCGATGCGCGCGCGTTCCTCGTCGAGATCGACGAGCGACGCAAGCGGAATGTACGCTTCCGCGCCTTCGCACACCAGATGCACGTCGGTCTTCTGCACATCGCCGCGTTCGTTTGTGAAGCGAATCTCGTCCGCGCCGATCAGCTTCATCAGCAGCGATTCGAGCGCGGCGTACTTCTCCTTCTCCGCCACGACGAGCTTTGCCTTGATCTTGAGTCCCACCGGCACCTTGCGCTCCGCGCGCACATTGCGGATTGCGCGGATCACGTCCTTCATCGATTCCATGCAGGCTTCTTCGTCCGCAAACCGCAGTTCTTCCGGCGCCTTCGGCCAGTCGCACAGCATGATCGTCTCCTCGTGTCCGGGCAGGCGCTGATAGAGTTCCTCGGTGATGAACGGCATGAACGGATGCAGCAGCTTCATCGAGGTCGACAGCACGTACAGCAGCACCGACGACACGCGCGCCTTCTCCGCCGCATTGTCGCTGTACAGGCTCGGCTTTGCAAGCTCGATATACCAGTCGCACAGCGTGCCCCAGATGAAGTCGTAGATCTTCTCCGCGGCGAGGTTGAGTTCGTACGCGTCGAGGTTTGCCGTCACGTCGCGGATCGTGCGGTCGAGCTGCGCAAGAATCCACTTGTCCGCGATCGAAAGCGTTGCTTCGTCGAACGTCGGCTCGGTGTTTTCGTCGATGTTCATCAGCACGAAGCGCGCCGCGTTGTAGACCTTGTTGCAGAAGTTGCGCGCCGCTTCCACCTTTTCGTTGTAGAAGCGCATGTCGTTGCCTGCGGCGTTACCCGTGACGAGCGAGAAGCGCAGCGAATCGGCGCCGTAATGCTCGATGATGTCGAGCGGGTCGATGCCGTTGCCCAGGGACTTGCTCATCTTGCGTCCGAGCCCGTCGCGCACGAGTCCGTGCACATAAACGGTCTTGAACGGCTCCTCCTTCATGACCTCCGCTGCAAACGTGATCATGCGGGAGATCCAGAACGTGATGATGTCGTAGCCGGTCACGAGCGTGTCCGTCGGATAGAAGTATTTGAGTTCCTCCGTCTCGTCCGGCCAGCCGAGCGTGGAGAACGGCCAGAGTCCCGACGAGAACCACGTATCGAGCACGTCTTCGTCCTGTCTGAGTTTCCCGCCGCAGACCGGGCACTTCTCGGGCGCCTGTTCCTCGCAGAACGTGCCGCCGCAGTCGTCGCAGTAGTACACCGGGATCCGGTGTCCCCACCAGAGCTGACGCGAAATGCACCAGTCACGGATGTTCTCCATCCAGTTATAGTAGATCTTGTCGAACCGTTCGGGCACGAACTTGACCTTGCCGGAGCGCACCATCTCGAGCGCAGGCTCTGCCAGCGGCTTCATATCCACGAACCACTGCTTGGAAACGATCGTTTCGATTGTGGTATGGCAGCGGTAGCAGGTGCCGACGTTGTGCGTATAGTCCTCGATCTTCACGAGGTTGCCGCTCGCTTCGAGATCCTTTACGATGTTCCTGCGGCATTCGAAACGGTCCTGTCCGCAGTACGCGCCGCCTTCTTCGTTGATGTGTCCGTCGTCGGTGAACACGCGCAGGCACGGCAGATGATGACGGTTGCCGACCTCGAAGTCGTTCGGATCGTGCGCGGGCGTGATCTTGACCGCGCCGGTGCCGAATTCCATCTCGCAGTATTCGTCGCCGACGATCGGGATCTCCCTGCCTACGAGCGGGAGCACGACGGTCTTGCCGATGACGTCCTTGTAGCGCGGATCCTCCGGGTTCACCGCGATGCCCGTATCGCCAAGCATCGTCTCGGGACGCGTTGTGGCGACGGTGATCGAATAGGACTTGTCCGGCGCGTCATAGCGCACGTACCAGAGATGGCTGTCCTGCGTTTCGTATTCCACCTCGGCGTCGGAAAGCGCCGTCTTGCAGGTCGGGCACCAGTTGATGATGCGGTTGCCGCGATAGATCAGTCCCTTGTCGTACAGGTTCTTGAACACGCGCACCACGGCGCGGTTGCAGCGCTCGTCCATGGTAAAGCGTTCGCGCTCCCAGTCGCACGAGGAACCCATCTTGCGCAGCTGACGGACGATCGTTCCGCCGTATTCGTCGCGCCATTCCCAGGCGCGCTTCAAAAACGCTTCGCGTCCGATCTCCTTTTTGCTCAGTCCTTCCTTCGCAAGCGCTTCGACGATCTTGACCTCGGTGGCGATCGACGCGTGATCCGTACCGGGGAGCCACAGCGTCTCAAAGCCGCACATGCGCTTGTAGCGGATGATCGTATCCTGCAGCGTGTTGTCGAGCGCGTGCCCGATGTGGAGCTTCGCGGTGATGTTGGGCGGCGGAATCACGATCGTGAACGGTTTCTTTTCGGGATTCGGCGCGGCATGGAAGTATCCGTTCCGTTCCCATTTCTCGTACCATTGATGCTCCGCAATCGCAGGATCGTAGGTCTTCGGCATTTCGATGTTCATAGTCTGTCCTCTCATTTCAAGAAATAACGCCCACTTCGTCAAAGGACGAAGTGAGCGTTCGCGGTACCACCTTTGTTAAACGGAGCAAGTCCGTTTCTCTCTCTGTCCGTAACGGAACAACCCGGATGCGGCTAAAGCGTTCACCGCATCGGCTCAAAAGCGACCTTCCGCGATCCATGACCGACCGTTCTTGCAGCACTCGGAACGGCTCTCTGACGGATGAAGCGCGTACTCCTCTTTCTCAAAGCCTTTTCAAGGATTTTACCACTTTTTTCGTACTTGTCAAGCGTTTATTGTGCATTTACCCACGCATCGATCCGTTCGTTGAGCAGATCGAACTTGCCGGGGCCCCAGCTCAGGTATTCGGTGTAGAACGCGATGGAGTCATAGTTCTCGCCGAGCTTCGTCTTGCATCTCTCGGTCAGCTCATACTGCTCCATGAAGCCGACGACGTACTTGACGTAGTAGATCGGCATCGTGATGCAGAGATCGTAGATCGTATCCGTATAGCTGTCCATGTTCCACATCTGGAGATACGAACGGACGTCCTGCTTGGACGCGCCCTGTCCGTTGATCATCAGCGAGCAGTACATGATCAGCGAATTCGTGACCACCTCGTTGAGGAACACCGCGGTCGCATAGTCGGCGCCGTAGCGTTCGTTGATCAGCGCGATGTTGAACTCCGCGTTCTCGGACCACGCTTCCGCATAGCCGTTGGATTCGATGACCATCAGGAACTTCGGGATCGTGCCGAGCGCATACTGATACGTGAACTGATACATGTGCCCCGGGTATCCTTCGTGAGCCAGCGTGGACATCGTATAGTGTTCCTTGTCCTTCGGGTTCGTCAGGATGATATTGTGCTGATAATCGTCGACTGCAGGCGTCAGGTACGCCGCCGGCGAGAAGCCGTCCTGCAGCTCCTTGGGGACTTCAACATACTTGACTTCGACTTCCGGCATCGGCGGGACGATCTTCGGCATCAGCAGCTTGAGGTAGGATTCGTCGCCGCCGAGCGAGCCGGACGAGAGCGCCGTGCTGCCGCCGCCGGTGAACTTGTCGTAGCTCGCCATCAGGCAATCGTACAGCTGATTGTACATCGTGCGGATGTTCTTGTCGAGGAACGTCAGCGTTTCCTGTACGGAGCGGTTGTTGTTGCCGTCATGCTTGAGCTTCCAGCAGAAGTACGCATACGCCTCGCCGCCCTGCTGATAGGCGCCGACCGCTTCGCGACACTGCGGACGGAGCTTTTTCAATCCGTCGTACAGCAGCTTGTAGCCCTGCACCCACGCGGTGTTGACCAGTTCGTCGTTCTGCTTGATATACGCCTGTTTCTGTTCTTCGGTCAGGAAGTCCGCCTTCTCCATGGCTTCCTTGAACGTGGAGTGCAAAAAGCTTGACTTGCCGCTCTTTGCGACGTTGTCGAGATCGGTCAGGATCTGGTCAAGCGCATCCTCGGTCATGAACCAGCCGCGGTTGGCGCGTTCCTGTTCGAACGCAAGCACCTGCTCCATGTAGCGCGGAACGTCCGCAAGCAGCGTCATGTAGTTCTCGACGTCCTTTTCGTCATAGAACATATAGAGCCCGAACTCGAGCGGCAGATTGGACTGCAGGCCGACGTATATATCGAGCGGTTCATAGTTGTAGAACCATTCTCTGGACTCGATCTCGCCGTCGAAGAAGCGCAGATAGTTGTCATACGCGTATTGCAGACGATCGGAAAGCAGCTCGCGGTCGATGGCGAGCAGCTTCTCGCGCCATTCGACGCAGGCATCCACCCATTCGTTGTTCGCTTCCTCGGTGAAATCGCCGAGCGTGACTTCGACCGACGCTTCGTCGATGCCGAAGTTCTCCGGATGACGGCAGAACTGGTCGAGCGTCGTAATGTCCGACGAGACGTACCAGACGAACAGATCATTGTCGTACGCAAGGAACGCTTCGTCAAGATCGCCCTGCTGCGGCGGGACCTCGGTCGGTTCCGGCGTGGGCGTCGGCGCTTCGGTCGGTTCCGGCGTCGGCGCTTCGGTGGGCTTCGGCGTTTCCGCTTGCGCTTCAACCGTCGGCGCGGGCGTTTCCTTCACCGTGCTGCCGTTGTTTATGCACGCGAAACAGGACGCGAGCATGACGGCTGCAAGAAAGAACACGAAAATCCTCTTGAATGTTTTCATTTGAGCCTCCTTCATTGGGTTCTGAATGCAGTTTGAGTATAGCATGGCGCATTTTCTTTGTCAACAAAACACGCCGCTCTCAAATAGATAGACACACGAAACGGCAAAAGTGTTACAACAAAAATCAAAAAAAGTTCAATTACGGCAGATACGGCGCGTTTTCGTGCGAAAGCGCGCTGCCCAGACGCTTCAGCGCCGTCTGAAAATCCGCCGGGATCGGTACGCAGAACGACATCGTCTCCCCCGTTGCCGGATGTGTGAACGTCAGGCGGTAACCGTGCAGCGCCTGTCCGGAGAGTCCGAGCTTCGGCGCGGGCGAGCCGTATACCTCGTCGCCGAGGATCGGGTGCTTGATGTACGCCATGTGCACGCGGATCTGGTGCGTTCTGCCGGTTTCGAGCGAAACGTCCAGAAGCGTTTCCGTTCCGAACCGTTCCGCAACGCGCCAGTGCGTGACGGCACGGCGGCCGTTTTCGACGACCGCCATCCGCTTGCGGTCGGTTTTGTGCCGCCCGATCGGCGCGTCGACCGTGCCGGAGTCCTCCTTTAGATTGCCGTGCACGAGGCAGACGTATTCGCGGTGCGCGGTGTGATCGGCAAACTGACGGGACAGCGCTTCGTGCGTCTTGTCGTTTTTGGCGACGACGAGCAGACCGCTCGTGAAGCGGTCGATGCGGTGCACGATGCCGGGACGCGGACCGTTTGCCTCGCTCAACGTGCCGAACCGGTACAGCAGCGCGTTGACGAGCGTGCCGCTTTCGTTGCCCGGCGCCGGATGCACGACCATCCCTTTCGGCTTGTTGACAACCGCAAGATCGCCGTCCTCATAGACGACGTCGAGCGGGATGTTTTCCGGCTCCGGCAGCACGGCGTCTTCCGTGACCGGCGCAAGAATGCGGATCGTGTCGCCCGTCCTGACTTCGGTATTCGGTTTGCATGCGCGATCGTTTTTCGTGACGGCGCCGTCCTTGATGAGCTTGCTGAGCTTCGAGCGCGACAGCTCGGTGTTCTCGGCAAGATACGCGTCAATCCGCGCTGCGTCCGTCTCCGCGATCAGCAGAATCGTTTCCGTCATCATGCGGTTCTGCGTTTTCCTCCTCTTCCTCCGGAATCAGCTCCTGAAAACGACCGATCCTGTTCTTTTTGCGTTCCTTCGCCAACCGCTCCGCTTCCTCGCGCGTCGGCAGGCGGAAAAGCTCGCGGTATTCGTCCTCAAACACCTCGAACACGCCGACCTTTCTGAAAAATGCCTCGAACACGAGCAGCGCGATCGCGATGCAGATTGCGGCGTCCGCGATGTTGAAGATCGGGAAATCGATGAACTTTGCGTAGATCATGTCGCGCACGTATCCGAACGCGATGCGGTCGAACAGGTTGCCGATCGAACCGCCGATCAAAAGCCCGACGATGATTTTGGACAGCTTCGGCAGTTTTTTGCGCGTGCGGATCGTAAAGAACAGCATCAACAGCAGAAAGACCGAGGTCAGCGCCAGAAGCAGCCGCACCGCCCATGCATTGCCGTTGCCGATGCCCCACAAAGCCGCGTCGTTTGGCGTAAAGCTCAATACGATGAAGCTGCCGTCCTTCGGAATCGAATTGTTCAGCGCAACGTCGCTCTGCGCCAAAAAGGCGCGCAGGGCGTTGAGATCGAACACGGAACCGGTATAGCCGAGCTGACCGATCACGTGATGGTGTACGATCCAGTATTTGCTGATCTGGTCGAGCGCCAGTACGATGAGCGCCGTCAATAGTATCGCCATTTAATCCTCCGTATCGATTGCGAGTTCCTTTGCATAAAGGTTCGCGTAGTTTTCCTTTGCCTGCAGGACCTTGTCCACGTACCGGTCCGTTTCGCCGAACGGAATGTAGCGGATGTGCCCCCTGCTGTCCAGTCCGTATTCGGAGATCCACAGCTCGGCGCGGTGCGGTCCCGCGTTGTACGCCGCAAGCGTCACCGCCTCGTTCTGGTCGAACCGGTCGAGCTGCTCGCGAAGATAATAGCATCCGTAGCGGATCGAAACCTCCGGATCGTAGAGACGCTCCTCGGAGAACGGTTCGCCGAGCGCTTCCGCGATCTCCGCGCCCGTCTGCGGCATGATCTGCATGAGTCCCTTCGCGCCGACGCGGCTCGTCGCCGTTTCCTTGAAGCTGCTTTCCGTATAGATGACCGCGCAGACCAGCGCCGGATCGAGATCGTACTGCTCGCTGTACTGCTTGATGAGATCGACGTGATCGAGCTTGAAGCGCGCGCGCAGCACGCCCGGCAGCACCCAGAATACAAGCACCGAGGTGACGATCAGGCAGACCGCGATCATGGCAAGCACGATCAGGACCGTTTTCTGTTTCTTCGTGATGGGCTGTTTTTCTGTCGTTTCGTTCATATCAGTTCCCTTTGAATCCGTTCGATCAGCGCGTCGGCTTCCTGCGCGAACGCTTCCGGCGTATCCTCGTTTCGGATCGTATAGGTTGCAAGCTTCGCCCGCGTCTCGTCCGTGATCTGCGCCGCGATCCTTGCGCGGACCGCATTCTCCTCTGCGCCGTCGCGCGCCATCACGCGCCGTACGCGAATCTCCGTGTCGCACAGCACCGCGATCGTACAGGCGCAGAACGCGTCGACGCCCGATTCGAACAGCAGCGGCACGTCCCACACCGCAAGCGGCTCCTCGCTTTCCTCCGAAAGCCGGAGCATTTCACGGATCACATACGGATGGATGATGCCGTTGAGCGCTTCGCGAAGCGACGCGTTTTCAAACACGTGCGAGGCGATATAGCCGCGGTTTGCCGTGCCGTCCGGATGCAGCGCGTCCGGTCCGAACAGGTCGATCGCGTCCCGAAAGCACGCGGAATCCGGTTCCAGCGCCGCTCTTGCGATCGCGTCGGCGTCGACGACCGGAATGTCGTGCAACGCAAAACGCGCCGTCAGCGTGCTCTTGCCGGATCCGATGCCGCCCGTTACTCCGATGATGCGCGTCATTTTGTGTCAAACCAGCTTTCTCCGCATTTTGCCTCGGCGATCAGCTTCACACGGAAGTCCGCCACGCTTTCCATGCAGTCCTCCATCAGCTTCCGCACCGCGTCCGCCTCGTCACTCGGCGTATCGACGATGAGTTCGTCGTGAATCTGCAGCACGAGCCGCGCCCGATAGCCGCCGTCTCTGAGCGCGCGATCGACGCGCACCATGGCGATCTTGATGACGTCGGCGGCGGTGCCCTGAATCGGCATGTTCATCGCAACGCGCTCGCCGAACTGCCGCACGTTGTAATTGCTTGCGTTGAGCTCCGGCAGCGGGCGTCTCCTGCCGAACAGCGTTTCGGCATAGCCCTTTTCCTTCGCGTTCTGCACGCTCTCCTTCAGATACGCTTCAACCATCGGATAGCGCTCGAAATAGCGCTTGATATAGCCGGATGCGACGCCGACCGGAATGCCGAGGTTCCGTGCCAGTCCGAAGTCGGAAATGCCGTAAACTATGCCGAAATTGACCGCTTTCGCCGCGCTGCGCTGTTCCTTGGAAACGCGCTCGAGCGGCACGTGAAAGACCTCCGCCGCGGTGCGCGCATGGATGTCCTCGCCGTTGTTGAAAGCCGCGATAAAGCCCTCGTCGCCGCTGATGTGCGCAAGCAGCCGCAGTTCGATCTGCGAATAGTCCGCGCCGACCAGCACGTTTCCTTCGCTCGGCACGAACGCCTTGCGGATCTCGCGTCCCTCCGGCGTACGGACCGGAATGTTCTGCAGGTTCGGTTCCGTGCTCGAGATTCGTCCCGTCGCCGCCACGCACTGCATAAAGCGCGTGTGGATGCGTCCTTCGCTGTCGCGCTGCTTTAAGAGTCCTTCGACAAACGTGCTGTCGAGCTTTGTCAGAAACCGGTACTGCAGCACGTCGTTGACGATCGGATGCAGCGGCGCGATCGCTTCGAGCGTGTCCGCGTCGGTCGAAAAGCCGGTCTTGGTCTTTTTGCCGGACGGCAGCTGCAGCTTTTCGAACAGGATTCTGCCGAGCTGCTTGGTCGAAAGAATATTGAACGGTTCCTCCGCCGCCTCGTAGATGCGCTGTTCGAGCCGCTTCACCTCGTCCGAAAACCGCACGTGCAGCGCTTCAAGCACCGCCGCGTCGGTCATAAACCCGATCCGTTCCATGCCGTACAGCACGTTGAGCAGCGGCAGCTCGACGTCGTTCAGAAGTCCCTTGAGCCCTGCCTCGTCGATCGCCTTCTGCATACGCGGGAAGAGATGAAAGAGATATGCGGGGCTTGCGGTTTCGGTCTTCAGCCATTCGCGGCACAGCGCCTCGTAGCTTTCGACCGGACGGTTGCTTTGCAAAAGATAATCCGAAAGCATGGCGTCGAACTGCAGATCGGGCAGCTGTTCCGGCGTAAACCCGCAGCGGTGATACAGCTTTTTCGCGTCGAACGCATACAGCGGCTTGCGCTCTTTGCGCATCCATTCGCCGAGCATGCGGTACGCATCGTCCTCGTCCATGCAGATGTCGAACAGCGTTTCGCCCGCGCTCAGAACATACGCGCGCTCCGGTGAACCGGCAAACGCGAGAGTCGGCGCGCTCGTCACCGCAATGACCGCCGCGTTCAAAAGCGTTGCCAGCGCCTGGTTCAATTCTTCTTCCGTGGTGACCGGAACGGTTTCGACGGCGTACGACGGCTCCTCCTCCGGTTCGCCGCCCGGGAGCTTGTCGGCGATGCTGTTGAGCTCGAGCTCGTACAGATGCTTTTTGGCGCTGCCGGTCTGCGCAAAGTCGAACGCGCAGTCGTCGAGCGTCTCCCTGACCGGCGCGTCGCAGGCGATCGTGCCGAGCCAGTAGGAAAAACGCGCGTCCTCCGCGCCTTCGCGCAGCCGTTCACCGAGCTTGCCCTTGACCTCGTCCGCATGCGCAAGCACGCCCTCGAGATCGCCGTACGTTTCGAGAAGTTTGAGCGCCGTCTTTTCGCCGACGCCCGCGATGCCCGGAATATGGTCCGACGCGTCGCCCATCAGCGCCTTGAGATCGCGCATGCGGTCCGGCGTCAGTCCGTATTTTTCCGCAAGCGCCGCCGCGTCGACGATCGAGTTGTCCTTTGTATAGTAAATCTTTGTGCGGTCGGTGATCAGCTGAAACGAGTCGCGGTCGCCCGTTGCAATCAGCGTGTCCATGTCCGCGCGTTCCGCCATGCGCGAGAACGTACCGAGCACGTCGTCGCCCTCGTAGCGCGGGCATTCGACGACCGCAATGCCCATCTCTTTGAGCAGTTCCCGCACGACCGGCATCTGCTTTATGAGATCCTCGTCCGCGGGCTTTCTGCCGAGCTTGTAATCCGCGTAGCGCTCGTGCCGGAACGTCGGCTGATGCACGTCGAACGCGACGAGCACATGCGAAGGCTCAAGCCGCAGCAGCTCGACCAGTTTCGTGAAAAAGCCTTTCAGCGCGCCGGTCGGAAACCCGTCGCGCGTGGTGAGATTCGCCTTGAAAAAGGCGTGATATGCCTGATACAGGAGACTGTTGCCGTCAACGGCAAGGAGCAAACGGTTCATGCGTTCCTTTCATGGATGCGGCACGCTCCGCAGGGAGTGTGCCGCGCCCGTTCGGTTTGTTTCGGATTTATGCGCGCACGACGTCGTATACCATCGGGCGATAGTCGGGTTTCTTGCCGGAGTACTCAAACGCGCTGTGGAACATCTCGAGCGCCGCGTTGAGCTTGCTCTCATCGTTCACGTACATCACGCACAGCGGTTCGTCCGCGCGGACGAAATCGCCGAGCCGCTTCTTCATGACCAGACCGACCGACGGATCGATGCTCTCCTCCTTGGTGGCGCGTCCGGCGCCGAGGATTTGCGCCGCGGTGCCGATGCGCTCCGCGTTCATGGCGCTGATGTAGCCGGACCGCTTCGGATACACGGTCAGCGTCGTTTGGACCTTGCACAGTTCGTGGATCCGCTCGACGTCGATCTAGGCCGCGTCGCCGCCCTCCGCCGCGATCATCTCGCGAAGCTTTTTGAGCCCCGCGCCGCTTGACAGCGCCGTTTCGAGTTTTTCGCGCGCTTCGACCTCGGTGGACGCAAGCTTGGAGAGGATCATCATATGCGTGCCGAGCAGCATGCAGACTTCGTAGAGCGGATCGCCCGCCGGAATCTTGCCGGAGAGCAGCTCGACCGCCTCGCGCACTTCAAGCGCGTTGCCGACCGCAAGACCGAGAGGCTGATTCATGTCGGTGATGATCGCCACGCATTCGCGTCCGACGAGCTTGCCGATCGACACCATCAGATGCGCCAGCTTCTCCGCCTCCTCGACCGTGGACATGAACGCGCCGGTGCCGGTCTTGACGTCGAGCACGATCGCGTCGGTGCCCGCCGCAAGCTTTTTGGACATGATGCTCGATGCGATCAGCGGAATGCTGCGGACCGTCGCCGTGACGTCGCGCAGCGCGTACATCTTTTTGTCCGCGGGAACGAGATTGCCAGTCTGTCCGATGACTGCGACGCCGATCTCGTTGACGATCTTTTTGAAGCGATCCATCGGCTGTTCGATGCACACGCCGGGGATCGATTCGAGCTTGTCGAGCGTGCCGCCCGTATGCCCGAGCCCTCTGCCGCTCATCTTGGCGACCGTGCCGCCGCACGCCGCTACAAGCGGTGCAATGACGAGCGTCGTCGTATCGCCCACGCCGCCGGTCGAATGCTTGTCCACCTTGACGCCGCGCAGTTCGGAGAGATCTACGACGTCGCCCGAATGCATCATTGCCATCGTAAGGTCCGCGGTCTCGCGATCGGTCATGCCCTGAAAGACGACCGCCATCTGGAACGCCGCCATCTGGTAATCCGGGATCGTGCCGTCGGTGAATCCCTTGACGATATATGCGATTTCCTCATCGGAGAGGATCCCGCCGTTCACTTTCTTTTCGATGAGATCAACCATGCGCATGGGTGTTTTCCTCCATTTTTATTGATAGAAAATTATATCATATCTGCGCTGCCTTGGCAACGTCTTTTGCAATCAGCGGCAGAACTTCCCGCACAAACGCGGTTTGCCGCGCGGATTCGTCCGTTTCCGCAAGCGTGACGACGCCGCGCAGGACCGGATTCTCCCGCATCAGGCGGTCCGCATCGACCGGTTCTCGCGTAATAAGACAGGTCGGCGTCTTCTGCGCGTTGAGCTCCGAAAGCGCGGCGGACACGGCTTCCCGTTCGACGCCGAAGGTGTGCAGGATCGCGAAGTCCGCGCGGTTCTGTCCCTGCGCAAAGTGGATTGCGTTCAGCACCGTCTCCGTGCCGGACACGACGGCAAAGCCGATCGATTTCAGCGCGTCGATGAGCGCATTTCCCGTTCCGGCGCTCAAGAGTCTGCACTTGCATTCCGAAAGCCGCGGATCGGGCGATTCCGAAAGGAGCCCGCCGTTTTCGGGATCGATGCAGCCGTCGGCGGCAAGATCGATCTTCCGATAGCCGAGGTCGAGCGCTTTTTGAATCAGGGCGCCGACGGTCTTCACGTCGCGTCCCGCGGCTTCGAGTACGGCGACCGGACCGGGCAGAATGCCGATCGTTTCCGTTTTGCGCTCGCCGTTTTCGCACGCGATCGAAACCGTTTCGCAGCGTCCGTTCAGTCCGCCGACGAGCGCTCGCAGCGTTTCGAACCCGCCGTCCGCAATCACGGTACGGCAGACCTTGAACCCGCGCTGTGCCGCTTCCGTGCCGAAGACGCGCGTCAGCGCTTCCGCATCGCCGTCGGTTCCGTTTCCGTCCGAAGCGATCAGCAGCCGGATCCCGTCGCCCGGCGCCATCCGTTCCGGTTCGACGCCCTTCAGAACGGCTTCACCGGCTTCGGTGACGCTGACGGTTCCGTTCTCTTCCAGCTTGCCGAGCGGCGGATACGGTCCGAAGCTTTCGAGCGCGTTCGCCTGAAAGAACGGCATGCTGCGGCAGAGACGCGTCATCAGCCCGTCGAGCTCGTACAGTTTCTTCGACGATGCGCGCGACTGTTTGACGCCGTAGAAGCAGGCGATGCAGAGATAGACCGGACCGCCGGTTCCGGCGTCGTAAGTCTGCTGCGCGTCATAGAGCGTTGCGCCGTTTGCATCGGCGGCGAGCAGCGCGGACAGCGCGGTTTTCCAGCAGGCACGTTTCGTTTCGTCCGAAAAGTCCCGTACCGGAAACCGAAGTCCGACCGGAAAATACTGCCAGATCATACTGATTCCTCCGTTTCAAGTGCGTTGACAGCTGCTTCAGCTGCTTCGAGTTTTTCGTATAAGCTTGTTTCCTCCGCCTCCAACGCGGAGATCGTCTGATAGAGACGCTCCATTTCGCGGTACGCGTTGGTGCGCTGCGCCGTTTCCAGCGCCTGTTCCGTCGTCCTTCGCTCCTCCTCGTTCTGCTCGATCAACCGCTCGATGCGGTGAACCTCCTGCCTCGCTTTGGCGCGTTTTTCGCGGGCATCCCTGCGTTTGAAATAGAGATTGTCCGCCTGTCCGGTCTGCGCCGCTTTGCGCTTTTCCGGTTTTCGCTCGACGATCTTCAAAAACAGATCGTCGTTTTCGTCGGTCTGTTCGACGAGTCCGTTCTCCGTCAGAAGGATCACGCGGTCCGCAAGCCGCCGCACCAGATACCGGTCGTGCGAGACGATCAGCACCGTGCCGTCGAACGTCTCCAGCGCGGATTCGAGCATCTCCGCCGATGCGATG
>JAFRRO010000046.1 GCA_017428025.1 Clostridia bacterium | reverse complement strand
CGCAAAGCGACGACCGGGCATGCCGGCGGTGCGAATCGTCGATACCGGCGCCGCGTCGATGGTCAACCGAGGATCCGTACCTGTACGATATCAGAGTCGAGCTTCTGCGCGAGGGACGCGTGCTCGACACGGTATGGTCGTATTTCGGTTTCCGCACGGTTGCATGGGATCGAAACGGCGTTTACCTGAACGGCAAACGCACCTATCTGCGCCTGGTGCTCGATCAGGGATACTGGCCGGATTCCGGATTGACGCCGCCGGATTGCGACGCCTTGAAGACCGATCTTGACGCCGTCGTGCGTTACGGTTACAACGGCGTGCGCAAGCACCAGAAGATCGAAGATCAGCGATTCCTTTACCTTTGCGATACGCGCGGCATTCTGGTTTTCTCCGAATTTGCGGCGGCGTACGCCTATTCCGAAAAAGCGTCGCGGACCTTTCTTGCGCAGTGGGAGGCGGCCGTTTGTCAGCATCGACAGCATCCGAGCATCATCGCATGGGTGCCGTTCAACGAGTCGTGGGGGATCGGCGACGTCGCGCACGATCCGGCGCAGCAGGCATTTACCGAGGAGACCGTGCGCCGCACCAAAGCGCTCGATCCGACGCGTCCGGTGATCTCCAACGACGGCTGGGAGCACACGGTTTCCGACCTTGTGACGATCCACGACTATCGCGAGACCGGCGAGGAACTCATCGAGCTGCACGGCGACGGCGACGCGGACGTCATCCGCGGCAAAAGAAGCTATTCGTGGTACGGACAAAAGCTGTTTGCCGAAGGGTATGCGTATCGCGATCAGCCGCTTCTGCTCAGCGAATACGGCGGGATCGCGTTCAAAACCGCAGAAGGCTGGGGCTACGGAAACCAAGTCGAGGACGAACGGGCGTTCTTGCGGCGCTTTCTGTCGCAGAACGACGCGATTCGAAGGATGCCGCAGTATTCCGGCTTCTGCTACACGCAGCTCAGTGACGTCGAGCAGGAAAAAAACGGTCTGCTGACCGCAGACCGTCGGGATAAACTCAGCGAAGCCGGCGTCGAAGCCGTTCGCAATTCCAACCGCTCCTTCAATTGAGATCGAGAATCACACCGGCATAGGGCGCAAGCACCGTGCCGGTTTCGCTTGTCTCAACGTCGCCGATCGCGGCAAGCACCGCGCCGGAAACGGGATAGACCGCGGCGTGATCGGACAGATTCACAAGCACAAGCCGGTTTGTATGCGCGTCGAACCGGCGCACGGCAAAGACGCCCGAGCCGCTCGAAAGGTATTCCGTATCGAGCGTGTTAGGCACATACGCGCGCTTTGCGGCGATCAGATCCCGGAAGAAGGTCTCAAGGTTCTCGCCGTCCAGCCGGTAGGTCTTCGGATCTTCGTCGCCCTGATAGGCAAAGATCACGCCGTCGATCCAGCCGAGCGCCACCCACATCGCCTTCGCCTTTTCGACACCGTAGATCGTCTGTGCGCGCGCGGCGTCAAACGTCCACGTCACGGTATCGTGATTGCCCAAAAACCGCAGCTTCAATTGTCCCTTGACGGAGGTTTTATGCTCCGCTTCCAGATACTGCGTCAGCGCCTGCACGTATTCCGCATCGGAGAGACCGGCGCGGTTCAGGTTGTACAGCGTGCGATACAGCGGCATATCGTAAAACACGTCGGTTACTTCGGCGTATGCGGGGCTCGGATGGAAGTTCTCCGGCAACAGCAGCACATCGGCGCCGCCCGCCTTGAAGCCCTCCCGATAGCAGCGCACCACGTTTTTGCCCGCCATGAGCCCTGCCGCAGAGGCGCGCAGCCCCGTTTCGGAACCGTTCCAGTTCGGAAGCCCGCCCATGCTGCAGTCGATGCGCGCGCCGTCCAGCCCGATCGTCTCGGCGTACATCTTTGCAAGCTCCGTATTGTATGCCGCGTAATCCGGATGGTTGTAGTCCATCGAGACGCATTCCCATTCGATGCGGTTCTTGCCGTCCTTGTCCTTTGCGATCCAGGAATCGTGCTCCTTCGCAAACGGATAGACCGGACGCGGACCGTGCGGCACAAAGTCAAACAGCACCTTCATGCCGCGCGCATGCGCGGACGAAAGGAAGGTTTTCGCTTCCCCGATTCCGCCGTAGCGCTCGTCGATCTCACCCTGATCGATCGGTTCGTAAACGTTGTTTCCGGTGTGACGGAACACCGGCAGCAGCCAGATCGCGTCAAACCCCATGTCGGCGACGTTGCCGATTTGCTCCGCATACTGCGCAAGCGTCAGACGGTTGAAATAGCCGGTGTCCATCGTGCCGTACGGATGCGCGGAATAGACGGCAACGAGATCGTCCGTCGCGTGCGTATCCTCGGGCGTATGATAGCCGAGCTGCGTCCAGAAGTCCGAAACGGCCTCATACGGATCCTGATCGGGCTTGAGGAGCGGCAGATACAGCGTGCCGACCTCCATCGGCGCGTCCTTTTGCAGATACCCTTCGCACGCGGCAAGAAAGCCCACGCAGGGACGCTGATTCTCGTCCGACCAGCTTGCGGTCGTCCATTTTTCGACTTCGTCGACAAACAGGATGTTCGCGGTTTTCACGCCTTCGTCGCGCAGCTGCACGACCGGCGCGGCGTAGTCTGCGGCGTCGGCACGATAGCGCATGCGCGTGCGGTATTCGAGTCTGCCGGAGGGCGTGGAGCCGGGAAACTCAAAGGTGGAGGAGACAAGCGAGAATCCCTCGATGCCGGCCGTCACAAAGCCGACGCCGTTGATCTCGTGGCGGCTGTCGTCTGAGACCGACAGCGTGACGTTCAGCGCCAGCGCATTTTCGAGCATCGTGTAGCGGTACAGCACGGTCAGTGCGCCGTAACGGAGCGATGAGGTAAACCCGTCGCCGGAGCGTTCGACCGTCACCGCATCCGGCTTGTTCAGCTCCTTCATGCGCGGATAAAGCGTCGGCAGCTCGTAGGTCGCAAGACCTCCCATATCGATGTAGCCCAGCTGGTTCAGCAGCGATTTGCCGTCGAAGCCGACGTCGACAAATACGCGGTCAAAGGAAAGCCGGTCCCATTCCGTTTCCGCAGCGGTCAAAAAACCGGTTTCCGCGTCGACCGCAGCGGTCAGCGCGCCTTTTCGGAACAGGATCGCACCATTTTCCTCGGTTTTCGAGACGGCGCCGCGGCTGCAGCCGACCGGCAGCAGCGCAAGGATCAGGAGGAACAGCAGCAGTCGTTTCATGGCTCAACCCTCACAGCGCAGGATGCGGCAGGTCCACGGAGCAAGCGGCGCGTTCGCGGCTTCTGCGCCGCCGTTGTCGAACAGCAGCGCGCCGTTTACGGATTCCGGAACGGGCTGCGCCGCATCCGAGAAATTGATCAGCACCCACACGTCGCCGTCGCCCTCGGTCTGATAGTTGTCCTTCGGCACATCGCGATACACGCGTTTAAACGCCATGACCGGCGTGGCGGTATGCAGATACTCGGTCACGTTCGAGCCGCGCGGCAGGAACCGTTTCCGCGCATGAAACAGCTCGGTAAAGAACGCGGTCAGGTTTTCGCCGTTTCCGCCGCAGATCGTCGGATCCTCGTCGCCCTGATAGAGCATCGGAACGCCGTCGATCAGCGAGATCATCGCAAACAGCGCCTTCGCGCCGTCCGTACCGTAGCAGTCGACCGCGCGCTTTGCCTGCCATACCCACGAGACCGTGTCGTGGTTGCCGAGGAAGCGCATCTTGTGATAGTTTTCCGGCGTCAGCCACGCTTCGCGCTCAAGATAATCCGTAAGCCCCTCGACAAATACCGCGGGAGAGGAGTGCAGCAGATCCTGCAGCTCCACAAATGCGCGGTAGAGGTTCATGCTGTAAAAGAGATCGGTGCAGTGGTAATAGTTCGGAAGCGGATTGAAGTTCTCCGGCAGAATGAACGAGCGTTTGCCTCCGCGCAAAAAGCCCTCGCGGATCGCCTCGGTGATATGTACGCCCGCAAGCACGCTGTTGCCGCTCGGACGGTTGTCCGCATACGGACGCCAGTTGGAAAGCCCGCCCATCGCGCAGTCGATGCGCGCGCCGTCCACGCCGAAGCGCTCCACATGATCCTGTACGAGCGCCGCGGTGTATTCGCGATAGCCGGGATGGTTGTAGTCCATCGAGACGCATTCCCATTCGTCCTGAAGCGTTCCGTCGCGGCGCTTAGAAGGCCAGTCCGGATGCTCCTTTGCGATCGGGAAATCCGGCGCGGGACCGTGCGGCACATAGTCGAAAAGGATCGTCATGCCGAGGTCGTGCGCTTGCTTGCAGTAGTACACACAGCCTTCCTCGCCGCCGTAGCGCGGATCGATGACGCTCTGATCGGTCGAATGATAGACGCCGTGCTCGTCGTGCGCAAAGACCGGCAAAAGCCACACGTGGTCGATGCCCATCGCCCGGAGCTTCGGCAGGTATTCGGCGTACTGAAAGAGATCGTCCTTCAACGGGAAATGCGCATCCATTGTGCCGGAGGGATGGCAGGAATACATGACGCCGTCGGTGATGCCGCCGGTCGCCGGGTCAAAGCCCAACGACGAAACGAGATCGCGCACCGCAAGGTACGGGTTTTTGCCCTGCTCGACAGGCAGCAGAAAGAGACTTCCGACCGACAGCGTTTCATACGGCTTCAGATCGGCTTCCAGTCCCGCGTCGTAGACGAACACGGTGTTTTCGCCGTCGCGATAGACGCCGCAGCCCCATTTTTCGATCTCGTCGATGAACACCAGATCGAGATCGCCGTCGCGCAAAGCCGCGCGCGCGGCGAAACTGATCAGCCCCGTTTCGACCGGCTTCCGGTTCTCGAGCGCATCGGCACGGAAATGTCCGATCGGCGCGTTGGCGGGGAAATCGAAGGAGAGATTGACCGTCGGCAGCGTCAGCAGAAACGCGCACGCGTTGAGATACCGCACGGATTCCCCTGCGTTGGACAGCTTCAGATCGACCTTGAGATTCGTTTCAAGCAGCGTATACGTCACGGTCACAAGCACGGAGGCGCAGCGATAGGTCACGATCACCGTTTTTTCGTCGTGCGTGACCGACACCGGAACGCGCTCGAACGGTTTGCCGGTCGGCTTGATCGACGGCAGCACCCAGGTGCGGAAGTCGAGCATGGATTCGTATTCCAAAAGCCCGTTTGCCATACGCTCGTCGCAGCCGAAGTCGAACGCAAAGGAGGAAAGGGGAATCGAAAGCGCGCCGCGTTTGATCGACACCGGCTGACCGGATGCTTCGTCAAAGGCGCAGCACAGGTTGGAATTCTGCAAAAACAGCATAAAAAACCTCCGAAAAGCGGAATTTGGTGGTTGCGTAAACGATTTCCTGTGTTACAATAAGAATAGCAAAAACGGTTCGGAAAGTCAACGGAAAAGCCGTTTTTCCGACCGGCAAAAAACACGGGAATTCAAAGCAAACGGGGGAGAAATCATGAACGTACTGGTATTCGGCTCGATGAACATCGACCGCACCTACACGGTCAGGCACTTTGTCCGCGCGGGCGAAACGCTGACGGCGGACCGCATGGAGCTGTTCTGCGGCGGCAAGGGCTTTAATCAGGCGATCGCGCTTTCGCGCGCAGGCGTCAGGACGCAGATGGCAGGCGCGGTCGGCACGGACGGCGATTTTCTGATCGAACCGCTCAAAAAGGAGGGCGTCGATCTCAAGCACGTCAAGCGCACCGACGGCGTCTCCGGCCATGCGGTCATTCAGGTGAATGCCGAGGGCAACAACTGCATCATCATCCTGGCGGGCGCGAACGGCACGATCACGCATGCGGACGCGGACGAAGCGCTTGCATCCTTCGGCAAAGGCGACTGGCTCGTGCTGCAAAACGAGATCTCCTCGCTTGATTACATCATCAAAACCGCGAAGGAAAAGGGCATGACTGTCGTTCTGAATCCCTCGCCGTACAATGAGACCCTTGACACATGTGACTTCCGCTGTATCGATTATCTGCTTGTCAACGAGATCGAAGCGGCGGCAATCGCAAAGTGCCCGGAGGGAACGCCGTTCGATGCGATCCTGAACGCCGTGCGCAAACGTTACCCGAACATGAACGTGCTGATAACGCTCGGGCACCGCGGTTCCGTATTCGAGGACAAGGACGGCAATCGTGCCGAGTGCGGCGTCTATCGCGTCAACGCGGTCGATACCACGGCGGCGGGCGATTGCTTCACCGGCTTCTTCCTTGCTGAACTGATCGCAGGCAAACCCGCATCTGCAGCGCTGAAGACCGCCGCGATCGCAAGCGGCATCAGCGTTTCGAGAAAAGGCGCATCGCCCTCGATCCCGACGCGCGCCGAGGTCGACGCCGTGGACCGCGCACAGGTCGCAGACCGGTTTGAACGGGATGAAGCATTGCTTTGAATCGAATCAAGCGTGATAACCGAAAGGAAAATGAGGAATCATGGACAGTCGATTGATCGGAAAATGGCATGAACGGAGCATTGACGAAACTGTCGATATCTTCGATGCGTGTCCACCGCGTATCAAAATTTCTTTTTTGGAAAGCGGATACTATTTTTGCGATCCAAACTGTGTCTTTGAGCAAGATGGATACCTATGCTATGAAATCAACGATGCAGATAATCGCAGAGTTTATAGAATTCGTTACTGCGAAGGCAAGCTGAAAGGTTGTTTTACGCAGTATGGAGAAACGACGCCCCTTTTGCTTGAGAGAATTGCTGATGTTCCGGAGGACAAGCCGTATTGTTTTTTGCCGCCGGATGCGATCATACCGAAGTCCGAAAAAACAAGACTGGAATTGCTGCAGGTTTTTTCCGAATATGACAGAGATAAGGAATGCTCATATACTGATACATTTGTATTGGACGGTGAAGTGCCGCAGGTGTTGGAACAATACAATTATTCGGAAATCCTAAAGGGTCTCGATCGTACCAAGGATGAGATCGTATTCGGTCTGTTGGATTTTGTTTGTGATCATTTCCAGCACGACGGCAGACACAGTTTCGGAACGGACTGTTCAATCGAAGCATTGATTCTGTTTTGCGAGAAGAACAATGGCAAAATGAATTGTCGCGGACTTGCAATTCTGTTGGCTTCTCTCTTGCGCATGAACGGAATCAAAGCACGGCACATCACCTGTATGCCGTATGAAGATCCTTTCGATGACTGTCATGTGGTTGTAGATTGTCTGCTGCCTTCCGGAAGCCGCATTATGCTTGATCCTACATTTCGTGCATATCTGAAAGATCAATACGGCGCTTATGTTTCTTTGGCGCATCTGCGCAGAATATTGACACAGGGTGAACCAATTTTTGAGAATGCTTCCGCAGGCTATAACGGAACCGGATTTCCAAGAGAGTATTACAGGGAATACATGACGAAAAACACGTTCCGTTTCAGCCGCTGCACGTTAAGCAAAAACGGTATCGATGGATGGAAAGAAGGGTTTCCGTATATAGAACTGATTCCGAAGGGATTTCCGGCGGAACGGTTCTCGGAAAGTAAAAGAAGCGGGTTTGTGAATAACGACATTGCATTTTGGAAAATGTAATTACATATGTTTTCCCTGAACTTGACGATACTATACCTATCAGAATTTGAACTTCTTTTTATCTTCAACTGTTGCACTTGATAGTATAATTCATCTCATAAAAAAACGAGGCGGGACTGCATCCCGCCTCGCGGCTTTCGGTAACCTATACCGCCCCTGTTTATGCGTCCTTCGGAAAGACGATGCCCGCCGCCTTGCGGGCGGATTCGATCACGCCGACCGTTGCGATCGTCGTATCGAGGCGTTTGTAGATCGCGTCATAGTCCTCGGCAAGGAACAGACGGGTCAGCTCCTGCACCTCGTAGAACCAGCGGTCGGGATCGGGCTGCTCATTGAAGGTCTCGTCCGAGGTCTTGGTGACCGTGTGCACGGATTTCAGACCGTTCGAGCCGTTTTCGATGTAGATATAGCCCTTTTCGCCCTCGATCTGAAAGCTGTTCACGCCCCAGGTGTCCTTCGCGCCGGCGTTCGAGCTGACGAACCCGTCGTACTGCATCACCATGATGCCGGAGGTGTCCGAATACCCTTCGCGCGTGTTCGGCAGATATGTCGCGCTTTGCGGCGCGCCGAACAGCAGAACGTTCAGAAGCACGTTATAGAAGTTGATATCCATGAGGCAGCCGCCCGCATACGACGGATCGAAGATCGCGGGCATTTCGCCGCGCAGCACCGCGTCGTAGCGGCTCGAATACTGGCTGTAGTTGGACAGCACGAGCTTGACCGGAAGGATCTTCTGAAGCTGTTCCTTGAGAATCCTGTAGTTCGGCAAAAACGAGGTCGGCGCGGCTTCGACGAGCAGCAGATGCTTTTCCTTTGCGATCGCCGCAAGCTCCTCGGCGTCTTGGCGGCGCGTTGTGAACGGCTTTTCGAGGATCACATGCTTGCCTGCCAGCAGCGCCTTTTTCGCCTGTTCATAATGCAGCAGGTTCGGCGTCGCGATATAGACGGTGTTGACGTTCGCGTCCGCAAGGAACGCGTCCATGTCGGTGTAGGTCACATGGCAGCCGTAATCGTTCGCAAGCGCCGCTGCCTTGTCCGCACTTCTCGAATAGACGGCGGCAAGCGCGATGCCTTCGGTCTTTCTGACGTTATCGAGGATCGACCGGACAATAACGCCGCTGCCGATCGTTCCGAGTCTTACCTGTTCCATGCCTTTGCCACCTCGGTTGCCTGCTCCAGAATTTCGAGCACCTTCACGACCTCCGCATCCTTCACGACCTTCTCGGCGCCGTGCTCGATCGCGTCGATCAGGTTGTCGTAAATGCGTTCATAGTGCGCGCAGCCGACGGGGACCTTTTCGGTCACGGCTTCGCCCGCTTCGTTGTGATAAACGAGCGTGCCCCAGCGGTCCTCGCCTGCGGGCGCGAAGCTGACCTTGTGGCGTCCGACGACCTTCTTCTTGCCGGAGTTGTGAATGACCGGCGGGAGCGTGAAGCTGCCGTTCGTGCCGTGCAGCGTAAAGCGCGGATAGTCGATCGATACGCACATCTGCGTGTTGACGCTCGCCTTGCAGTTTCCGTAGAAGAACTCGAGATCGTAGTAGTCGTCGCCCACGCCCGGATGGTGGATCGAACGCACGTCATAGCGGACTTCGTCGGGCATGCCGAGCAGCGAAATGATCTGGTCGGTCGTGTGCACGCCGAGGTTATAGAGGGTGCCGAGGTGATCATACCAGCCGTTGGTCTTGAAGTAGTCGTAATGGCTTTCCAGCCGCACGAGCTTGCCGATCTTGCCGGAGGCAAGCACCTCCTTGAGCGCCAGAAAATCCGCGTCGAAACGGCGGTTCTGGTTCGGCATGCAGACAAGTCCCTTTTCTTTCGCAAGGTCAAAGACCTCCTGCGCTTCCTTCGCGGTCGGCGCAAACGGCTTTTCGATCAGGGCATGCTTGCCCGCGTTCAGAATCTGCTTTGCATACGGCACGTGGAACGCATCCGGCGCGGAAACGACGACGAGATCGATCTCCGGATCGTTCAGAACGTCGTTGAAATCGGTCGTGAAGACGATCTCCGGATAGAACGGCTCGTACTCCTTGAACTGCGCGATGTCCTGTTCTCTGCGAAACACATACTTCACGCGGATATCGTCCCGATTCTCCACATACGGGATGTGATATTCCCGCACGCTGACGCCGAATCCTACATAGGCAACGGTAATCATAACTGCTTCTCCTTTGCTGATAGTGATCCTGTTTTGCCTCTGAACGGCTTGCGCTGACGGCATCTCTCCCGCCGGTTCGGCTTCGAGGAATTCATCCCCGGTTCCCCTGCGATCGAACCGACAAAAAACCTGCTCATCTCAGAAGCGCAACAGTATGGAAACGTTTACTCTGCATTCATTATACACGATTCACACCGTTTGACAAGGGGATGAAACGCGAAAATTCGGAAAAACACAGCGTCAGGTATTCTGTCATTCGGAAAAGCAAATCCGGAGGGGACGATGATCCTGCCGTCGCCTGTGATGAGAACTTGATCATACACGGAACCGTTCTGTGAACGCACAGCGAATTCGGTATTGTCAAATGACGCGGCATCGTTTATAATAATTTGCGGGGCTGAATGAGCCTGCGCCGCGCTCTTAAAAGGAGTGCGGAAAATCAGAAAGGGAGTCGACCGATGATCTTTACCGCTTAGTGATCTGTACGTCAAGCCGAACGGCATTGACGGCGTGCAGCCGGAATTTCACACAAAGGAACCGGAGCCGTGAAAACGAATCGCATGGCGTGATTTGTGATCGACGCGCGTGATTTCCTTATTCGAAAAACGCTGCACACAGAGCATTTTGCGACAAAGAGCATAGCCGAACCCGAAGGGCGTTTTGCTTCCGAACGGCGGAAGCGGAATACGCCGTCGTCTGATTTTGTGCAGGAGCATTCTGCTTTTTCATACAAATCGACAGCGGACCGGCAGCGCTTTGCCCGGTCCGTTTTTCCATATACAGCAAAGGAGAATGAACATCAAGCTTATGAAACATACAATCTGTGAAAACGCAACTAAAGAACTGACCGCGCAGAACGGTGCGGCGGCGCTCGGCTATGCCGATGAAAACATGTGGTTTTCCGAAAAGCCGGACTATGCGGCGTGCGTAAACGAGCTCATCGAAACTGTGCGGGAGCGGGAGATTCGCGCGAGCATCCTGATCGCGACGGATGAGGACGTGATTTTTGCGTGCGGCGCGCGGTCGAAGGATCAAAACGGCGAGACGGTCACGCCGCTTTCGACGTTCGAGATCGGCTCGCTCACCAAGATGCACACCGCGGTGCTGATCTTCAAGCTGATCGAGGAGGGTAGGCTGGCGCTTTCCGACAAGGTCACAAAGTTCTTCCCGGACTATGCAGAAGCGGGCGAAATGACGGTCTTCGATCTTCTGCACATGCGCTCGGGCATCGTCGATTTTGCCAACGACGCCGAAGTCTTTTTCGGAGACGAAGAAACGGTCGAAGCGATGGAACGCGGCGAGATCACCGACGAGATCTTCCTCGGGCGGCTGAAAGCCTGCGATCTCACGTTCGAGCCGGGCTCGAAGATGGAATACAGCAACACGAACTACGTGCTGCTTGCCATGATCGTCGAACAGCTCACGGGAAAGTCCTTCAAGGAAAACGCGGAGGAGCAAATCTTCCGCCCGCTCGGCATGGGATCATCCTCCGCAACGACGTTCGGCGACGTCACGAGCGTGCCGGAGGGCGAGGGCGGCTACATGATGGAATACGGGATCGCGCGCGGCGCGGGCGACATCCATGAAAACGCCGTCGATCTTTTGAAATTCGACCGCGCGTTCTTCAACGGACGGCTCGTCAATCGCGCATCGATGGACGGCGTTCTGGATTTCGTCGACGGCTACGGCTGCGGCTGGGAGAATTCGGAGAAGTACGATCTTGTCTGCCACGACGGCGAGACCAATTCGTACTACTGCCTGAACTATGTGCTGCATCCCGCGGGCAAGCGGACGTATTTGCTCATGCTGACCTGCTGCAATTCGGACGACGAGGAAGACGAGGATGAAGACGAGACCGCCAAAGCCGCAGATAACGAAGCGGAATTCAACCAGTATCAGACGATCTTCGATATCGTCAAAAAGTATCTGCTGTAATCAAAAACAAGTATCATAAAGGAGAAACGATTATGAATCAGAAAACAACGATGGAAAACCTTGCCCGGGCGCTGCAGGAAAAAGACGGCTTCAACGGGGCGTGGCTCTATGCGGAAAACGGCGAGATTGTGTCCAAGGGTGTTCTCGGTTTCCGGGATCCCGAAGACAAGCTGCCGATTACGGAGGACACGATCTTTCAGCTGGCATCGATCACTAAGCAGTTCACGGCGACGGCGGTCATGCTGCTGATGCGACAGCGCCTTCTCAGCCCGGAGGACAGGATCACAAAGTATTTTCCGGAACTTGCTGCGTATGAGGGCGTAACTGTCCGGCATCTTCTGAACCACACCAGCGGAATTCCCGACTATTTTGACGATGCGGACTGGTTTATAAAAATCTGGAAGGAAGAAAAACGGGTCCCGTGCAACGACGAAATCCTCAGTTTTCTCCGTGAAACCAAAGCGAAACCATACTTTGCGCCGGGGGAAGGATTGCATTACTCCAATACCGGCTATAACCTGCTGGCTCTGCTTGTGGAGCGGCTCTCCGGCGTTCCTTTCGAGGAATTTCTGCAAAAGAACATCTTTGAGCCTGCCGGGATGACCTCCACCCGCTGTTGCCATATCCGCAGGGACGGCGTTCCGTTCGAGAACTATGCCCGAGCGACGGTATTCGAAGACGATAAATGGGTTGCCGATATTGACTCCGCCGAGGACGGAGAAGTGGTTGCCTTTGATGGTCTGAACGGTGACGACTATGTGTACACCAACATTTTTGACATGCTCAGATGGGACAGGGCGCTGCGCGAGGGCAAGGTGCTTACT
>JAFRRO010000045.1 GCA_017428025.1 Clostridia bacterium | reverse complement strand
CTCGTTCATATCGGTAATGACCACGCGGCGCGCGCCGGCATACTTGCAGATGCCGCAGGCGATCACGCCGATCGGACCCGCGCCGGTGATCAGCACGTCCTCGCCGACGAGGTTGAACATCAGCGCGGTATGCGTGGCGTTGCCGAACGCGTCGAAGAAGGCGACGACGTCCTCGTCCAGCTGCGGGTCAATAATGATGACGTTCTTTTCCGGGATGCAGACGTATTCCGCGAACGCACCGTCGCGATCCACGCCGACGCTCTTCGTGTTCTTGCACCATTGGATATTTCCCGTGTGGCAGTTGCGGCAATGGCCGCAGGTGATGTGTCCTTCACCGGATACACGCATGCCGACGGTAAGACCGGTAACGCCCGCGCCGAGCGCGGCAATCTCGCCGACATATTCGTGACCGATGACCATCGGCGGTTTCACGTGCTCTGCGGACCATGGCGTCCAGTCATAGATATGCACGTCCGTACCGCAAATCGCCGTCTTGTGAACCTTGATCAGCACTTCTCCGGGACCGGGTTCCGGAACGGGAACCCGGCGCAGTTCGAGGCCGACGCCCGCAACGGGTTTGACAATCGCATCCATCATTTTCGGTATCATAATAGTTCCTCCTCAGGAATAACAGTCTGTTCCATGCGGCGCAGCCGCGATTCGTTCCACCTCATCCGCCTCGCTTTCGCTTCGGCACCTTCTCCTCAAGGAGAAGGCTTTTGGCAGTCAAGAGGCTTCCCCTTGAGGGGAAGCTGTCACCGTCAGGTGACTGATGAGGTGTCCTCAAGATGCATCAGAATGTCTTCGCATACCGCGGTAACTCACGACGGATCTGCAGATTGGTGTACCGCAGTACGGTGATCCCGTTCTTCCGCATCCACGCATCTCTGTCCCAGTCGGCGCGAACGCCCTTGTCCATGTAATGCTGTGAACCGTCCAGCTCGATCACAAGCTTCTTCGGGGCGATATAGAAATCTGCGATATAGTTGCCGAGAATCCTCTGCCGATGAACGGTCACGGGAAGCCCTTTCAGAAAATCGTACCGGAGATGCCGTTCTTCTTTGGTCATCTCACGCCGCATCTTTTGCGAAAAAGGCTTCAGCCGTTCATTGCGAAGCGCATTCATTCCCTTACATTTTGCCGATCTCGATCGACCAGCCGTGCGGATCCGGGATGCGGCCCCACTGGATGTCGGTGAGCGTCTTGTAGGCGTACGCCGCGATCGGTCCGATCTCGCCGTTGTTGATCTTCATGACCTTGTCGCCCCACTTGAGTTCGCCGACCGGGCTGATGACCGCCGCGGTGCCGGTGCCGAAGATCTCGTTGAGGTGTCCTCTGTCGTACGCGTCCGCGATCTCCTGAATCGCGATTCTGCGCTCGGTGACCTTGTAGCCCTCGTGGCGGAGGATCTCGATCATCGACTTTCTCGTGATGCCCGCAAGGATGCTGCCGTCAAGCTCCGGCGTGATGACCTCGCCGTCGATGACGAAGAAGATGTTCATCGCGCCAACCTCGCCGACGTACTTCTTTTCGACGCCGTCGAGCCAGAGCACCTGCGAATAGCCCTTTGCATGCGCGATCTCCTGCGCGAGCATCGAGGACGCGTAGTTGCCGCCGGTCTTGGCAAAGCCGGTGCCGCCGCGGACCGCGCGGACGTATTCCTCCTCGACGTAGATCGGAACGGGCTTTAAGCCGCTCTCATAGTACGCGCCGGACGGGCTCAGAAGCACCATATAGAGGTAGCTGTCCGCTTCCTTGACGCCGAGACGCGATTCGTTGCCGATGACCATCGGACGGATATAGAGCGACGCGCCGGGATCGGTGGGGATCCAGTCCTTGTCGAGCATGACGAGCTCCTTCAGGGATTCGACGCAGAAATCGACGTCGAGCTCGGGGATGCACATCCGCTTGTTGGAAAGGTTCAGGCGCTTGAAGTTCTCCTCCGGACGGAACAGCAGGATGCGGCCGTCCTCGCTGCGGTACGCCTTCATGCCCTCGAACGTCTCCTGCGCATAGTGCAGAACGGTGCTCGCGGGGCTGATGGAGATCGGTCCGTACGGGACGATCTTCGCGTCGTGCCAGCCCTGTCCCCTATCGTACTGCATGATCAGCATATGATCGGTGAACACGCAGCCGAAGCCGAGTTTCTGTCCCTTCACGGGCTTGTCTTTGGGATGCTCTGTCTTAATGATCGTTAAACCTTGCATGATGATTCTCCCTTTTTTTGAATTTTGTTGTTTTCCACACACCCATGCGTTATAATTGTTGTATCAAACCGGAGGTGCGCCCCATGTCCTATGCAACCAACGCGCTGTCCGTGCGCATCGCGGACGAACTGGCGGAGATGATCGCAAACGGAGACTTCCGTCCCGGCGACAAGCTTCCGAACGAACCGGAGCTTTCGAAAAAGATGCAGGTGAGCCGCACGACGCTTCGGGAAGCGCTTCGCATCCTCTCCACGCGCGGGCTTGTCGAGGTCAAGCGCGGCATCGGCACATTCGTGACGCAGAGCCGCAGCATCCATGCCGACTACGACGTGCTGAAGATTCAGGACACGAACGTCAACACCAAGGACCTCTACGAAATGCGTCTGATGTTCGAGCCGCAGGCGGCGTACTATGCGTGCCTCCGCGCAAGCGACGAGGAGCTGGAAGCGATCTTCCGCTACGGCGAGCTCAACGAGCGCATGATCCGCCATCAGGATCCCGAATGGGACGACAGCGAGCAGAAGTTCCACAACTCGATCGCCTCCGCGACGCACAACCCGTTCATCACGGCGCTGCTGCCGATCTTCAACCGCGCAATCCATCACGGCATCATCCTCGCGGCGGAAGCGCCGCAGGTCGCCGAAATGACGCTGCACGATCACCGCGTGCTGATGGAGTACCTCAAGGACCGCAATCCCGAAGGCGCGAAAGCCGCGATGTATCTGCACATCATCAACACGATGCGCGCGTTCAAGATCCCGCTCGACTGATCAGTACACGATCAGTTCCGGTGCGACCTCAACCTTGAACGGCAGCAGATCGAGAATCTGCGCCTTCACGTCCACGCCTTTTCGCACTTCCGAAAGCACCAGTCCCTTTTCGCCGAGCCGGAACACGCAGCGCTCGGTCACATACACGACCTCCTGCCCGTTCTCATGCGCGTTCTGCGCCGAGAACGACAGCGCCGTCACGTTCTTTGCAAACTTCAGGAACTTGCCTTCCTTCAGGATCTTCAGCCCGTCCGGACCGTCCTCGATTTCGAGACCGCCCGCGGAGAACGTCGTGCAGAACACGACCTTGTGCGTGAACTGCGTGATGTTGATGAATCCGCCGATGCCGGAAAGCTTCTTCGGATGGTAATGCCCGTTGACATTGCCTTCGCCGTCAACCTCCAGCGCCCCGATAAAGCAGATATCCAGTCCGCCGCCGTCGTACAGATCGAACTGTTCGGCGGTGGTGCAGCACGCCTGCGCGCCCATTGCGGCGCCGAAGGCGAATCCGCCCGCGGGCAGACCTTTCATGGAACCGGCTTCGACGGTCAGCGCGACCTTCGAAAGCATGCCGCTCTTCGCCGCTTCGACCGCGACGAACTCCGGCGCGCCGACGCCGATGTTGACGACGTGACCGGGCTTGAGCTCCTTTGCCGCGCGCTGCGCGATCAGGCGCTTTGCAAGGTCCTTCGGATCCTCCTTGGCGTTCTCGCGCACATAGGCTTCGAGCTCCTCATCCGTCATCGGGACGTCGCCCGCATAGCGCGGATCGCTGCCCTTGATGCCCTGAATCTGGTCCTGCTCGGGGCAGACGCAGATGTAGTCGACGAGCACGGACGGGATCACGACCTCGGTCGGACGGCGCGGATGGTCGAGCTTGCGCTTGACCTGCACGATGACCTTGCCGCCGAGCCGCTTGACAAGCTGCGCGATCGACAGCGCATCGCCGACGACCGGTTCGTCCTCCCACGAGATGTTGCCCAAAGCATCGGCGCTCGAGCCCTTCAGCAGCGCGACGTCGGGACGCGGCGTTGCGTACTTGAGTCTGCGCTTGCCGTCGATCGTGATCTCCTCGACAAGCTCCTGCTTCGACTGCTCGTTGAGCTGATAGCCCTTGTACTTCGGATCGACAAACAGGTTGAGTCCCGCGTCGGAGATATAATACGGATGCCCCGCCGCGCCGGCGCGGACCGCGTGCGACATCACGCCGAACGGCAGATTGTACGCCTCGATCCTGTTTTCGAGGATCATCTTCGCCGTGTCGGGCATGGAGCCGTAGTGCGACATGATGACCGACTTGACGCCGCCGAGCGGAACGATCTTTTCGCACGGCTGACCGGGAAGCCATCCGCCCAAGCCCGCCGTGCAGTAGAGCGTCAGATCCTTCGGATGCCCCTCGGCTTCGAAACGCTCGTTGAGCGCGATACTGAGCTGTTCGGCATTGTTCATGCCGAGAAAGTTGTTGTAGATCAGGCAGTCCCCGTCGCGGATCAACTTGACGGCCTCTGCGGCAGAAATGTATTGTGGCATGGTGTTTCTCCTTTTGTGCACCCTCCGGTGCATATCGTTCTGCAAGAATATCGTGCCGAAGGCATATCGCGTCCCGTCAGGGACATATCGTTTGAAAGAATGTCACACTTTGGCGATATACGGCTTGCGCCGCACGATATATTTGCTTTTGCAAACACGATATACGGCTTGCACCGCACGATATGTTTGCTGTCGCAAACGCAAAAAACCGCAGGGGCTGCCGCGGGTATCGGCAACCCCTTTTGTTTGCTGTTATTCTTCGATGCAGGATGCGCCGCGCAGCAGCGCTTCACGGTTCAGCGGGATCAGCTTGGCTTTCTTCTCGCCGAGCTTTTCGAGCAGCGCCGCAAGAACGGTCTCGACCTCAACACACTTGGACTTGCCGAGGTATGCGCCGAGCATGATCATGTTCGAAACCTTGCTGTTGCCGAGCTCCGAAGCGATCTCCGTGCAGGGTACATAGTACGCGTTGACGTCGGTGCGCTTCACCTTGATGTCGATCATCGAGCTGTTGACGAAGATCGAGCCGCCGGGAACGACCTTGTCCTCGAATTTCTCAAGGGACGGACGGTTCATGACGATCAGCGACGTCGGGCGCGTGACCAACGGAGAATCGATCTCCTGATCACTGAGCATGACGCTGCAGTTTGCCGTGCCGCCGCGCATTTCGGGACCGTAGGACGGGATCCAGGAAGTGTTCTTGCCTTCCATCATGCCCGCAGCCGCGAGGAGCTGTCCCATCAGCAGAACGCCCTGTCCGCCGAAGCCCGCGAAAATATTTCTCTCAACCATGGTTATACCTCCTTAAACGTGCCGAGCGGATAGTACGGGATCATGTTGTCTTCGAGCCACTGCATTGCCTCGCCGGGCGCTTTGCCCCAGTTCGTCGGGCAGGGAGACAGGATCTCGACCAAAGAGAAGCCCTTGCGGTCGATCTGCGCCTGGAACGCCTTCTTGATCGCCTGCTTGGTCTTGATGATGTTGGGCGTGTTGTTCAGCGCGCAGCGCGCGATGAACGCGGAGCCGTTGATCGTGGAGAGCATCTCCGCAATGCGGATCGGCTCGCCGCAGTGCTCCGGATCGCGGCCGAGCGGCGAAGTGGTGGTCTTCTGACCGACCAGCGTGGTCGGCGCCATCTGACCGCCGGTCATGCCGTAGATCGCGTTGTTGATGAAGATCGTCGTGATCTTCTCGCCGCGGTGCGCCGCGTGCACGATCTCCGCCGTACCGATGGAAGCGAGGTCGCCGTCGCCCTGATAGGTGAAGATGTACTTATCCGGATGGACGCGCTTGAAGCCCGTCGCCACTGCCGGCGCTCTGCCGTGTGCCGCTTCGTACATGTCGATGTTCATGTAGTTGTAAAGGAAGACCGCGCAGCCGACGGGAGCGACGCCCGCGCATTTTTCCTGAATGCCGAGTTCCTCAATGACTTCCGCGACGATGCGGTGCACGATGGTGTGTCCGCAGCCCGGGCAGTAGTGGAACGGAACGTCCGTTAAAACGGGAGTTTTCTTGAAAACGGTTGCCATCTTTTATGCCCTCCTCATCTGCATGATGCGTTCGGCAATATCCTCGGCTGCCGGGATAATGCTGCCGCCCTTGCCCATGTACTCCACGGGCTTCAGACCGTTGACCGCCAGACGGATGTCTTCGACCATCTGACCGTTGCTGATTTCGACCGTGAGACCTGCCTTGACGCTCTCCTGCGCAAAGACCTCGTGAACCTCCTTGGTCGGGAACGGCCAAAGCGTAATCGGACGAACGAGTCCCGCCTTGACGCCGTTTTCTTCGAGGATGCGCACCGCCGCCTTGCAGACGCGCGCGACCGTGCCGTATGCGCAGAGGATGAATTCCGCGCCCTCGGTGTGGTACTTCTCGACCATGACTTCCTTTTCGCGGATCACGTCGTAGCGCGCGTTCAGGCGCGTCATCAGCGTGTCGAGGTCCTCGGTTTCAATGTAGAGGGAGTTGATGATCGCACGCGGACGGGTGCCCTTCGGATCCCAGCCCTGCGCCGCCCACGGCTTTTCGGGCATCGTGGGATTCGGATTCATGTGCAGCTCGACCGGCTCCATCATCTGACCGATCAGACCGTCGGCAAGGATGATGACCGGCATGCGGTAGTTGTCCGCAAGATCAAACGCCTTGGGCATCATGTCGACCGTCTCCTGAATGGAGGAAGGCGCGATGACGATGCTGCGGTAGTCGCCGTGACCGCCGCCCTTGACCGCCTGGAAATAATCGCCCTGGGACGCCTGAATGTTGCCGAGGCCGGGGCCGCCGCGCATCATGTTGACGATGACGCAGGGCACTTCCGCGCCCGCAATGGTGGAGATGCCTTCCTGTTTCAAAGAAATACCCGGGCTGGAGGAGGACGTCATAACACGCGCACCCGCGCCGCCGGCGCCGTAGACCATGTTGATCGCGGCGAGCTCGCTCTCCGCCTGCAGGAAGCAACCGCCGACCTGCGGAAGACGCAGAGACATGTATTCCGGAATGTCGTTCTGCGGGGTGATCGGGTAGCCGAAGAAGTAGCGGCATCCCGCCTGGATTGCGGCTTCGGCAATGGCCTCGCAACCCTTCATCAGTTTCTTAGCCATACTGTTCCTCCTTATTTCTCGATTTCAATGGCAACGTCCGGGCAGGTTCTTGCGCAGGACGCACAGGCGATGCAGGCCTCCGGATGCACGACCTCAACGGCGTAATAGCCCTTGGTGTTGAGGCGCTTGGAAATGGCCAGCACGTCTTTGGGACATGCGCGCACGCACAGGCCGCAGCTCTTGCATGCGTTTTCGTGGATGGTGACTTTGATCATGACGTTTCCTCTCTTTCCTCCCTGATATTGTGTTTCTATTAAAGTCCTTCGTTCAGGAACTTATCCCAGCTCCGGTGCATCAGCACTTCGATCGGCTCGTATCTGCCGATGTACGTCGGATCGAGCCCGTGTTCCTTCGCATACGCGTCGAACGTTTCCAGCACCGGCTTCGTGCCGCAGGTGCCCCACACGGGGATGCCGGTCTTTTCGGACAGCCCCTTGACGAGCTCGTAGCCTTCGACCAGATGCGTATAGTCCGTTTCGCCCGCAAGATTGCCGTTGTTCACGATGCCGGTCACGGACAGCCGCGAAACGAGCTGAATCTTTTCGAGCACCGCCCACGCGCTGTCGACGTCCGCCGCCGTCGGACGCAGCGGATTGACGATGAACAGGATGTGCTTGTGTTCATCGGGGATCCGGTCGAAATACGGCTTGTACTGTCCCAGCGCGATCGAGCCGACATGGTCGCCGCCGATGTCGAAAAAAACGCTGCCCTCTCCCGGTGTGAATGCGGAATACACACGGGCGGACAGCGACATGATCTCGATCTTTTCGAGCGCGTACGGAGGCATAATGAGTTCCACGCCGGCGGGCGTCAGCACGTCGCCGCGCTCGCTGGTACGGAAATACGGGTTGATGACGTCGAGGTCTACAAGGGTACACGGACCTGCTTTGGCGGCGTTGATCGACATGTTCAACGCTATCTCGCTTTTGCCGCTGCCGAAGCTTCCGAGCAGTACCCAGTAGTCTTTCATCCGACGCTCCTTGCACCTCAGTTGTCTGACAACCTCGATCGGTTGTCCGACACACCATCATTGTACCAAAATATCGTGCAAAAGTCAATCGGGATTTACCGGTTTTGTGTCATATATTATAATACGTCATCCCGGCTTTCCGCCGGAAATGCGCACCAAAAAGTCCCCTGCCGGGGACTCTTTTGCGTTCTTATCTCGCGTGCTGCTTGATCGTGCCGTCGCGGTAGGCGGCGAGCAGCAGTTTGAGGTCCTCGATGCGCTCAATCAGCGATTTGCCGACGTCCGTATCCGCAACGCGCTTGCGTACGGCGGGCGTGTAGACGATCTGCTGCGTCGAATGGATGTCGACCTCGGAGCGGATCGCCTCGTTTACCGTCACGAACGGATCGTGGCACGAAAGGATCATGTTCTGCGAGTTGTAGATGAGCGTATAGCCCGCGATCCCGGTCGTGGACTGATAGGCTTTCGACATACCGCCGTCGATGACGAAGATGCGGCCGTTCGCCTTGATCGGGGACTCGCCCTTCTTGATCTTGACCGGCACATGCCCGTTGATGATGTGCGAATCCGGATCGTCGGACAGTCCGAACTCCCTGAGGATCCTGATCGCAAAGTCCTCGTGCTCGGCGAGCTTGAAGTACGGATTCTTGTGCTCCTCGTGCGTCGTCTTGTCCTCGATGAAGTAGCGCTCGAACGTCGTCATCTTGTCCTTGCCGAACAGCGGCGAGTTCGTGCCGCACCACATGTACCAGAAGAAGTCGAGCCCCTGCTCGCGCTCGGGCGTGCCCCACTTGGTGAAGAAGCCCTGACGCACCATCGCGTCCGCGCGGTCGAACAGCGCTTTGCCGGAATACGGTCTGCCGTCGATGACGACCTCCGCAAAGCTGCCGTCCTCGTTGGCGGGAACGCAGCCGTGGAACAGCAGGTTGCCGTTGCAGACAAGGTACATGCTGCCGTGCGAGAACAGGAACTTCGTATGCTCGCGGATCTTGCCGGAATGGTAGAACGCCGTGCGCAGCTTATCCATGAGGTCCTCTTCCTCCTCGGTCAGCACGTACGGATCGGAGGGCAGCACGGTCGGGAAGCGTTTGTCGCACAGTTCGTACTCGACGCCGTCGATCTCCATCGTGCCGCGCTCGTAATCGACGCGGTGCAGCATGCGGCGGTGCTCCATGTGATAGTCGGGGTTCTTTTCGATGATCTGCCCCTCCAGCTTGAACAGGATGATCGCCATCGCCTTGTGCATCTTGGCGATGAGCTCCGGATTGTCGTGGCGCGCGTCGCCGACCTCGCGCGGCAGAAACCGCGTGCAGGGATCGTCGGCATACGTTTCGAGCGCGAATTTCAGCAGCGGCGAAAGCGAGATGCCGTAGCCGTCCTCGATCGTGTCGACGTTGCCGTATTTCAGGGAGTTGATGATCGCCGTCGCGATCAGCGCGCGGTTGCCCGCCGCCGCGCCCATCCACAGGATGTCGTGGTTGCCCCACTGCACGTCGACGTTGTGATAGTTCAGAAGCCGGTCCAGAATGATATGCGCGCCGGGACCGCGGTCGAACACGTCGCCGACGATGTGCAGCCGGTCGATGACCAACCGCTGGATGAGGTTCGAAAGCGCGACGATCATGACGTCCGCCTGCTCGGTCTCGATGATCGAGCGGATGATCTCGTTGTTGTAGCGGATCTTGTCCTCGGTCTCGATCGCGTGCAGCAGTTCGTCGATGATGTAGGCAAAGTCCTCGGGCAGCGCCTTGCGGACCTTACTGCGCGTATACTTCGACGCGGAGAACCGGCAGACCTCGACGAGCCGCCGCAGCGTGATCTTGTACCACTCCGCATTGACGACGCCGGCGCGCTTGAGCTGATCCAGCTTCTGCACAGGATAATAGATCAGCGTCGCGAGCGTGTTGCGCTCCGCCTCGGTCACGGTGTTCTCGAACAGGATGTCGATCTTTTTGCGGATCACGCCCGAAGCGTTTTTCAGCATGTGGATGAACGCCTCGTATTCGCCGTGGATGTCGCTGATAAAATGTTCCGTTCCCTTCGGAAGCCCCAGGATCGCCTTCAGATTGATGATCTCCGTCGAAACCTCCGCAATCGTCGGGTACTCGTGCGCAAGCAGTTTCAGATACTTCATGTCCGTCGGTTGTTGTTCCATTTTGATCCGCCTTTCGTTGATTTCCGGTGTATTTTCGATATATCGCGCAGGTTTTCGCCGTTCTGCGCCGCCGCGACGCAAATCAGGGAGAAAAAGAAGCCCCGTTATTCCGGAGCTTCTTTGGAGTTGTTTACTTGGTCGTGGCGTTCTTCACGTTCGACCATTCTCCGTAGTACGTCATGCCCTCCATCTCCGTGTACGAGCGGACGCGTACATAGTAGGTCGTTTTGGACTTCAGGTTGGTGATCGTCGTCGAATACGTGCTATTCTTCTTGATCTTGACCGTCTTGAGGTACGACGTAAACGCGGCGTCGCGCGCATACTGCACCTCGTAGCCCGTGCAGTACTTGGAGCCGTCCCACTTGACGACCAGCTTGCCGCTGTACGGAGTGACCTCGTTCAGCACGCGGGTGGTGATGCGGACCGTGGTCTTGAGCGGACCTACGACGCCGAGGTTGTTGGTGTCAAACGCGTTGGTGAAGTACGCCTTGATGCCGTACTGATAGCGCGTGCCCGCATAGACCGACGTGTCGGTCCATTCGAGCGCGGTCGTGTTGTTCCAGCGTGCGAAATCCGTCCACGAGCTGCTGGAGAGGTTCCACGCGCGGCGATAGATGACGTAGCCGATCGCCTTGTCGACCTTGCTCCACTTGATCGTGATGCCGGTCGCCGTATTCTCCACGGTGGTGGTCTTTGGACCGGGCAGATAGATCTTGAACCAGCCGGTCGCCGTGTTCAGCGTGTTGATGAACGTGACCGTGACCGTCGCCGTGCCGGGATTGACGTTGTTCGAGTACGCAACGGTGTAGCGGTTCGGATTGATGATGTTGCCGTCGCCGTCCTTGACCGTGACCGTCGGCTTCTTTTCCTTGCCGTCATAGACCACGAACGGCGTGGTGCCTCTGAAGTCCACGGTCGGCTTCATGAACACGACCGTTGCGGGACCGCTGTAAGGCATATGCAGCTTGACGGGCATCTTGCCCTTGCCGGTGTCGTAGAGGTAGTCGAAGGAATCGACGTAGCCGGGCAGCGTGACGAAGCCGGTGATCTTGTTGAGCGGATAGACCGCGGGTTCGACCTTCTCAAACGAGCTGAACATCGTGTTCATGTCGAACTTGTAATCGCCGCCGCTGTAGACGATGCCGGTCGGCGCGAGGAGCTCCTGCTCGCTGAACTCGATCTCCGTCAGGTTCGTCAGCATGCTCAGATCCAGCATCTTCAGATGGTTGCCGTTGCACCAGAGCTTCTTGAGCTTGGTATTGCTCGAAAGGTTCAGCGTGTACAGCTCGTTGTACGATACGTCGAGGTCCTCGAGCAGAGAATTGCCCGAAAGCGTGATCGAGCCGATGAAGTTGCCGCCGACGCTGAGGCGGCGGAGCTGCGTATTGTACGTGACGTTGATCGCAGTCAGCGCGCAGCTGAACGCGGTGAACTCGATGAGTCCCGTGTTCTTCGTGATATCGATCGAGGTCATCGGGTTGCCGTCCACGTGGAGATACGTCAGGTTCCCGTTCTTCGTCACGTCAATGAGCTTGAGCTGGTTGGTTTCGCAGTCCAGCGAGTAGAGCTTGCTGTTTTTCGTGACGTCAAGCGCCGTCAGGTTGTTGACGCCGACATCCAGATACTGAAGCTCCGCGTTCTTCGTGACGTCGAATTTTCCGAAGCTGCATACGCGGCCTTCGAAGAATCTCAGGTTGCCGTTCTTCGTAAGGTCGATCGTCTTGAGTTCGTTATAGCTGACCGTCAGTTCTTCGAGCCCGATGTTCGCCGTCACGTTGAGCGCCGTCAGCTTGTTGTGGTTGCAGTCCAGCTTCGCAAGCTTCGTATTCTTCGAAACGTCCAGCTTTGTCAGCGAGTTGTACGAACAGTCCAGATGCGTGAGCTCGGTCAGCTTCGAGGTGTCGAGGCTCGTGATGACGTTGTTCGCGCAGTAGATCGCCTTCATCCCGACGTTGTACTTGAGCGAGATCGTCGGCAGCTTGTTGTTCAGGCAGTACAGCGACGCAAGCTTCTTGGTGCTGCCGAGCACGAGCTTTTCGAGCTTGTTGTCCGAGCAGTTCAGATAGGTCAGTTCCTTGAGGCTGCTGACATCCAGATACTTGATCTTGTTGTTCCGGCAGTCCAGCGTATCCAGCTTCGAGAACTTGCGGATACCGCTCAGCGAAGAGATCGACTGTCCGTTCACGATGATCGATGTGACCTTCTTCGCGTCGTCGCTCGTGATCGAGCAGACGCCGTTCGCGTCAACCGTGACGCCCGGGACGTTCGCAACGATCCACTTGCGGAAGTTCTCGTCCGGGAAGTTCTCCTCGTTGATCAGGATCACGGTCGATGCATCCGGATCCTCTTCGGGCTCTTCCAGAATCGCATCGGGATCCGCTTCGGGCTCCGCGACCGCCGCGTCGGTATCCTCCTCCGGCGCGTCCGCGACGGCATCCGCATCCGCTTCCGGTTCTTCGGCGGGCGCGGTGATCTCGTCCGTGACGATCTGATCGCCCTCATCCGGTACTTCCGAAACAGCGGGTTCTTCCGCTTCGTCCTCCGCGACCGCAACAGGCAGCAGCGCAAAGAACATCAGAAGGCACAGAAAGATTGCTGTCAATCGTTTCATCATTCTCGTTATCCTCCGATTCGTGTATATCGATGTATGTATATACATTCCCTGTTTACAAGTATAGCATTCCATAATGGAAAAAGCAAACCAAAAGCGTCCCAAAACACAAGAAAAAACCGCAGAATTTGCGATTTATTCATATCTGTATCCCGATTTTTATGCAGGTTGCCCCATATTCGCACCCGCTTCGGACGACGGTCCGTTTTTTTGTTCGAGCGCAAGCAGACTTTCCTTCCGCGCAAGCCCGCCCGCGTAGCCCGTGAGCGCGCCGTTTTTGCCGATCACGCGGTGACACGGCACGATGAGCGCGACCGGATTGCGTCCGACCGCCCCGCCGACTGCGCGCGCCGAGGACCGCAGCGTTTTCGCAAGCGCCGCGTAGGAGACCGTCTCGCCGTAGGGGATGCGCAGCAGCGCTTCCCACACCCGCTTCCGAAACGGCGTGCCCGAAAGCGCAAGCTTCGGCGGATCGTCCGGCCGTTCTCCGGCAAAGTACGCGGCAAGCCAGCGACGCGTCGTTTCGAACACCGCAAGCTCCGCCTCCGTCCCTTCGATCGCGGGCATGTGCTTCTGTCCGTCGAAGTACAGACCGGTCAGCGCTTCGCCGTCGGACACGAGCGTGATGCCGCCGAGCGGCGATTCGCAATGCTGCGTAAGGATCATGCGTCCTCCTTCTCTGCCGGTCTGCGCTTTTTCAGAACGCGCTCGATCGCGCGCACGCCGTAGATCGCAAGCCCCGTCAGCAGAAAGATGTAATAGGTGAGAAACCGCCAGATCAGCATCGCCCAGAAGAGGCCGGACGTGTCGAGCTGATTGAACAGGATGTAGAACGAGCCCTCCGCCGCGCCGGCGTTGCCGGGCGTGGGGATGATCGTGACCGAGAAATAGACGAACACGCACATGCACAGCGACTGCACAAAGCCGAGCTGTCCGCCGAAGATGCGCATGACGAAGAACGGGATCGAGCAGATCGCAAGCTGATAGACGATCGAGAACAGAAACATCAGCGACAGCAGCGACTTGCTTTTTGCGATCATGCCGAGGCTGTCCGTATAGCGGTGCAGCGCGTTTTCCGCCCGCTCGAAGGCGCGCGCCGGATCCTTCAGAAGCCGCAGCTTCGCCCCGACGCGCACGAAAAAGCCGACGATGCGCGCCGAGGTCTTCGGCGCGATCGCGCTCAGCACGATGAGAATCGGCACGAGCGAATAGAAGATCAGCCCGACATACGCCGCGATCCGGATGCCGACCGCGTCCACCGCGTCGTTGCGGAACAGGAACACGACGATCGCGATGAACACGAACGCGAACTGCAGCGTAACGAACGACGCCATCGGCATCGCCGACGACGCGCCGCCCGAATAGCCGTGCGCATGGAAGTTCCAGATCTGGTACGGCTGCCCGCCCGCGCCCGACGGCGTGATGTAGTCGTAGTACTTGCCGAGCATCGTCGTTTCGAACGCCTGCCGCACGGATACGCGCTCGTTGAGCCGCTTCATCATCAGCAAAAACTTCGCCGACTCCGCGGTGATCGCAAGCAGCAGGCACCCGACGGCGCAGAGCAGATAACCGAGATTCCTTCCGGCGAACGGATTCTGCGGAATCGCAGGCGGATTCTTGGAAAAGTCGCTGCGCGCGGTGAAGTACAGCACGACGGCGTTCGCGACGACGAACGCAACCGCGGCGAGGATCCGCAAAATCCTGCGCCGTCCTGTCTTCGGCGATGTGTTGTCCCGTTCGCTGCGACGTTCCAATGCCGTTCTCCTTTCTCGGTATGTATTAATAGTATAGCACAGTTGCAAACGCCGCGCAAGTTCGCCGTCCTGCGGCACAAAACCACTTGCTTTTTCACGCGGCGGCTGATATACTTTGCACACAAAAATCCATTCCCGCGGAGGGAAGATATGAAGAAACGGGACAAACAAACAAAACGCGGCGCGCTGCTGCAGGCAACCCCGGCGCCTGCGGCCGAGCCCGCGCAGAGCGGCGGTTCGTTTTATGCGGAGCTGCTCGAATTTGCGGTGTCGCTTGCGAACAAGCTGCAGGCGTGCGGCGCGGAGACCTATCGCGTGGAGGACACGATCACGCGCATCGTCAAGGCATACGGCGTGGAGCGCGTCGACGCGTTCGTCATTCCGAACAGCATCATGGCGAGCCTCGAAACCGACGACGGACAGATCCTCACGAAGATTCGCCGCCTGATGGGCAGCGACACCGTGCTGGACGGCATCGAGCGCTATTCGACGCTCTGCCGCCGCATCTGCACCGAACGCCCCGACATGGCGACGGCGCGAAAACTGCTGCGCGAAACCGAAGGCAGCGTCTGCCGGTACAATCTGTTCGTCTACTATCTCTCGACGTTTTTGATCGGGTTCGGCTTCGGCGCGTTTTTCGGCGGCGGCATCCTTGAGATGCTCGCGGCGGGACTGTGCGGGCTCGCGATCGGCGCGTCGCAGAAGTTCATGGGACGTCTGCACGCCAACGCGTTCTTCTCGTCGTTCGTGTGCAGCTTCATCCTCGGCTTCCTCGCCAACGCGCTTGCGGCAATCGGCGTGGGCAGGGACGCGAACATCACCGTGATCGGCGCGATCATGATTCTCGTGCCGGGCTTCCTCTTTACAAACAGCCTGCGCGACGTCATCTACGGCGATACGATGTCCGGCCTCAACCGGCTCGTGCAGGTGCTGATCATCGCCGTCGCGCTCGTCATCGGCACCAGCGCGGGCGTCACACTTGCGCGGCAGCTGTTCCCGAATATCGCGAGCGGCCTTGTGCCGAACGAATACTCGATCGCGCTGCAATGCCTTGCGGGGGCCGTCGGCACGCTCGGCTTCGGACTGATGTTCAATCTGCACGGGCGCGGCATCCCGTTCGCGCTGCTGGGCAGCATCATCTCGTGGGTGGTCTGCAGCCTCTGCACGCACGCGGGGATGTCCGAGCCGATCGGCTATCTGTTTGCCGCCGTGGCGTCGGCGCTCTATGCCGAGATCATGGCGCGCATCCGCAAGTGTCCCGCCACGAGCTATCTCATGTGCGCGCTCGTGCCGTTGATTCCCGGCGGCGGCATCTATTTCACGGTGGACTTCATCCGCCGCGGCATGCTGACCGAAGCGTACAACAAGGGCATGACGACCGCGATGATCGCGGGCGCCGTGGCGATCGGCGTGCTGCTCGTATCCACCGTGCTGCGCATGTGGGGCGTCTGGCAGCGCGGCCGCAAAACAAAGAAAGCATAGGGCGCGCATATGGCTTTTTCGATCCGGCACAAAAACGATCTTTTGCCGCGCGCGCTGCTTGAAGATCTTCGGGCGTACGTCGACGCGCACTACCTTGCGGAGAACGCGGCCCCCGCGCTGTTCCGCAAGGCTGCGAAGCAGAGCGCCCGCGCGGACGCGATCGCATACGAGGTATGCGAGGACGCGGCGTTTCCGGCGCCGCAGAGCGTTTCCGCCGTTTCCGGACGGCGGGCGGAGAGCCTCGAGGACGTTCTCCGGCAAAAGGAAAGCAGCTTTTCCGAGCATCTGCTTTCGCTGCTCGACGAATGCGGCGAAAAGGATTCCGCCGTCTACCGGCGCGCGCAGATCAGCCGTCAGCTGTTCCACAAGATCCTGAACAACCGCGACTATCAGCCGACCAAGAGCACCGCAATCCAGCTGGCGCTGGGGCTTCGGCTCGACCTTCCGAAGACGCAGACGCTGCTTCAAAAGGCGGGCTATGCGCTGACGCGCAGCAGCAGGGCGGACCTCGTCGTGCAGTATTTCATCGAGCGCGGAGAATACAGCGTCGTCACGATCAACGCGGCTCTCTACGACTGCGGACTGCCGCTTTTGAAAACCGGCTCCGCGCTCTGAAATGTCAACCCGCAATTGACAAAAACCTCCTTTGTTTCTGCTACGATACGGACAGAACAACAAAGGAGGTCTTTTCTATGAATCCGAATCTTACCGAAATCGTCTTTATCCTCGACCGCAGCGGCTCGATGGCGGGGCTCGAAGCGGACACCGTCGGCGGCTTCAACGCGATGGTCGAACGTCAGCAGAAGGAGGACGGCGCCGCCCTGCTCTCCGCGGTGCTGTTCAGCAACGGCAGCGAAGTGCTCTACGACCGCACGGACATCCGGAAGGTCGAACCGTTGACCGACGCGCAGTACCGCGTCGGCGGGTGCACGGCGCTTCTGGACGCGATCGGCGACGCGGTGCATCATATAATGAACGTGCACAAATACGCCCGCGAGGAGGATCGCCCCGGCAAAACCGTGTTCGTCATCACGACCGACGGCATGGAGAACGCAAGCCGCCGCTATACCTATGAAGCGGTGCAGAAGCTTGTCGGAGAAGCGCGCGAACGGTACGGCTGGGAATTCCTGTTCCTCGGCGCGAACATGGACGCGATCGCGCAGGCGCGGCGCTTCGGCATCTCCGAAAAGCGCGCGGTGCGCTACGAGTGCGACAGCGCGGGTACGGCGCTGAACTTCGACGTCGTCAGCGAAACGATCGGCAGCTTCCGCAAGTGCGCGGAGATCAGCGACGACTGGTGCGCCCCGATCGCGCAGGATTACCGGGAACGCGGAAGCAAGGACAAATAAATATTACAATTCTGTACGGAACCTTTCGGGGCCCTTATGCGTCTGACGTTATAGAAAGATGCGAAAGGACTCCGATTTTTATGAAACGAATGCTTGTCATGCTGCTGCTTGCGGCGCTGCTGTTCGGCTGCGTGCCGACGCCGGAGCACGAGATCGTCGAAAACAAGGGCGACAAAAAGGACTGGCAGACCGCCGCGCAGCCGATCTCGGACACGGTCGGTGTGCCCGCCGACGCGCCGGTCGAGGCAAAGGATTACGAACAACAGGAAAGCCCGCTCTATGAACGGCTCGGCGCGCCGAAATTCTGGAGCACGGAAAACAACGATTATGGCTTTCCGATCAAAGCCGTCGACTGCCCCGTCTATCTGCCCGATGTGCAGGCGGTACCGGTCCTCGAAGCCGAACCGCGCTCGCTCACGCAGGCGGACTTCGACGCGGTGCGTTCGATCATCTTCCCGATCGACGGCGTCAAGTGGATGCCGAGCGGCGTTATCACCAAGGAGGACTGCGTCCGCCTGATCCGGGGCGTACAGGAGGAGCTTGCAAAGGCGGAGCCGGGCACCGAGGAATACAATTATCAAAAGAAACGTCTGGAAGAATACACCGAATGCTATTCGGCGCTCTACGAGATTGCGCCGTTCGCGTCGGAGGTCGAGCCGCTTGAACCGGTGCTCGGCACGTATCCGAGCGGATACAACTATGAAAAAGACAAAGGCGCGGCACAGCACTATATCCACGGGTTCAGCGCAGAGGCGACGGTTGCGGGCGAAAAATGGGAGCTTCGTGCATACGTTGATGAAGAAATCTACGGAAACAGCATCTATGCAAAGCGCGATACAGACCTCGACTTGGGCGAGGAGCAGCCGCTTGACGCGCCGTACGGTGTCAAAATGACGCGCACGGAAGCGCTGAAAAAAGCTTCGGAGATCGCCCAAACGCTCACCGGCGGCGAGCTTGCGCCTTGCTATCTGGTGCCGATCTGCTGCACGACCGGAGACAGCTTCGACCTCTTAAAGCGCTGGTCGCAGTGGCGCGTCGTGCTGATGCGCACATTCAACGGCGTCGGCACGGCGTTTGCTTTGGAGGACGTCGGCGGCGCGATGGATTCGACTGTTTCGGCTCCCGTTCCGTATGAGAAGATCACTGTCGACTTTGACGACCAGGGCGTGACCGCGATCGAATGGAGTACGCCGATGAACGTCACCGGCATGGTGCAGTCGGACGCACAGCTTCTGTCGTTTCAGGAAGCGGCGGACAAGGCGATGCAGCACATCGCGGCGTTCTGGAAGCCGACCGTGGAATCGGAACGCAGAAGGGGCGCCGAGGGGACGATCTATATCCATCGCGTGACCTTCGGGCTTTGGCGCATCGCAAAGAAGAACGGCGGATACTATTACGTGCCGGTATATCACTTCTTTGCCGATCCGACCGAGGGACGCTGGTGCACAACCGAGGGCTTTTGGGATCTGCCCGGCACGCCGCGGCAGCGATTCTCGAACACGATCGAGCGCATCAAAAACGGCACTCTCGCGCTTGAACCGAATTTCTTTCCGCTGAACGGGGATTGCCTGACCTTCGGCGGCGAGTACTGGGGCGGGATCACGGTGAACGCGCTCGACGGCACGATCATCAATAAGGATTTGGGATACTGAAAAATACGAAAAGGGGCTGTTAAGAGACGCGATTGACGAATCTGAACAGCCCTTGTGTTTCCATCGGGAGTCATACAGGGCTTCCCCTTCGAGGGGAAGGCTTATTGGTTGCGATTTTGCCGAGGGGTTTCTGAACGTCCCGTTTTTCAATACTGCACCGGCTGCACATCCGAAAGGACGACGCCGGAAGAAGTGCGGCGCACCTCGGCGGAAAAGCCGCCCAGGTTTTCCGCCTGCCATTCGTAAAAACCGTGCGGCGGCTCGGCAAGCGCGCCGAAAACCGACATGATGACGCCGCCGTGCACGACAAAGACGGGATCGCCGTCCGCCGTCTGCAGCGTCTTTTCAAACGCGTCGACGACGCGTTTGCGAAAACTCTCCGTCGATTCGCCGTTCGGACAGGCGCCGCGGCAGCCGTCCTCCACCCACGCGCGGTAGGCGGGATCGTTTGCCATCTCGTCCGCCGTGCGTCCCTCGAAATCGCCGAAATCCATCTCGTGAAGGTCCTCGACGACGATCTGCTCCGCGTTCGGAAACAGGATCGCCGCGGTCTCGCGCGCTCGAATAAGCGGCGAAACATAGACGGTCCCAAGCGCTTCGTCCTTCTTTGCGCGTTCGACCTCCGCCCTGCCCGCGGGACAGAGCGGCGCATCCGTGACGCCCGTATAGCGGCGGTCGAGATTGCCCGCCGTCTTGCCGTGACGAATCAACGTAACGCGCATGGCAGTTCCCCCTTCAATGCCGTCGGAATCCCCGCAACGACGCGCACGACCGCGCTTGCCTCCTTCGCAAGCCGCACGCACAGCCGACCGACCGCCTCGCGATACGCGCGGTCCGTCCGCTCGAGCGGGATCACGCCGCTGCCGACCTCGCAGCACAGCACAAGTTCCTTTTGAAGAAGCGGCAAAAACAGCGCGTCCGCGGCGTCCGGATCGCGGCGCACCAGCGCTTCGAGGTTGCAGAGAACCGGCTTTTCGTCCGAAACGTCGCTTGTAAAATCCGCGTCGGTGTAGCCCAGAGAACGCGCATATGCGGTTTTTCCGGCGCCGACGCCGCCCAAAATCAGAACCATAACGAACCGATCCTTTCCGAAAGTACCAATCCGAGCAGCATGGCGATCGCCGAAAGCGAGATGCAGTACCCCGCCAGATCGCCCGACATGCCGGAAAACTGTTTTTGCGCCGTGCGCTTCACATGGAAGAACACGCAAACGCCCGCAAGCAGCATCAGCCCCGCCGACAGCGGATCAAGAAGCGCCGCGCCGATAAGCGCAAGCACGATCCAGCCGGTCAGAACGGCGACCGACGCGCGCGAAGACGCGTCGCGGAAGGTCTTGAGCATGCCCTCTTTGTTGTAGGGCTCCAGAACCGCGCCCGCAAGCGCGCCCGACGCGCGCGAAAGCACCTGAACGATCCCGAAAAGCCCGACCGTCTTCCACGAAAGCGGCAGCGCCGCCGTGAGTCCGAAGAACAGCAGCAGATAACAGCCGACGCCGAGGATCGCAAACGCGCCCGCGTGCGGATCCTTGAGGATCGCGCGCTTCTTTTCGGCGTCCGCGTGGCTTGCAAGCGCGTCGACCGTGTCCGCAAAGCCGTCCATGTGGATGCCGCCGGAGATTGCGACCGGCAGCACGGTCAGGATCGCCGCCGAAAGAACCGCGGGAAGCTTTAAAAGCTCCGAAAGCCAGAAATACAGGCAGCAGAGCCCGCCGATCAGAACGCCGACCAGCGGCAGCGCGCAGAGCACGCCTTTGAGGCTGTACCGGTCCCACGCAATGCGCGGCGTTGGCAGCACGGAAAAGGTGGAGAATGCGGCGACGACCGCCGTCCATAACGCTTTCATTGCGGCAGCGCTCCTTTCAGCAGAATCGGAATGCCCGCGACCAGTTCGCAGACCGTATCGGCGCGCGCCGCCAGCGCGGCGTTGATGCGCCCGAGTGCTTTGACATACGCTTCGGTCTCCGGCGGATAGCCGCATCCGTCCGAGCCGACGTCGTTGGTGATCACGATCAGCCGGTCGCACTGCGCGCGCAGCGCGTCGACGCCCGCAAGTACGGTTTCGACGGGATCGGTCATTTCGCCCGTTTCGTCGAACATCTCGTTGGCGGTGAGGTTGGCGATGCATTCGAGAAGCGCCGTCCCGCGCGCGGGCAGAACGAGCGACGCGTAATCCGTATAGCGTTCGATCGTCGTAAAGCCCTTGCCCTCGCGCAGCTTCCGGTGCCGTGCAATCCGCGCCTCGCCCTCCGGTCCGTACGGCTGCATGGCGGCGAGATAGTATCGCGGTCCGTCCGCCTGCAGGCAGAGCGATTCGCCGAACGTGCTCTTGCCGTTCGACGCGCCGCCGGTCAGAAGAATCATCATCGCTTGTCCCCCTTCTGCGGCACGTACGGCGCAATGCCGGTTTCCGCAAACGAGACGGAATCGCAGTACACCGCAAGCGCCGCGTCCAGAAGCGGCAGCAGACACACCGCGCCGGTGCCCTCGCCGAGCTTCATATCGGCAAACAGGATCGCGTCGATCCCGAGCTCAGAGAGGATCGCCTTTGCCACCGGCTCCGCGGAGCAGTGGCTTGCGAGCATGGCGAGGACGCAGTTCGGCACAAGCCGCGACGCGATGAGCGCCGCAACCGAGCTCGGCAGCCCGTCGACGATCACCGGGGTCCGGTGCAGCGCCGCGCCGATGTACAGCCCCGCAAGCCCCGCAAGGTCGAAGCCGCCGACCTTTCTCAGCACGTCAAACGCGTCGGAGGGATCGGGCCTGTTGATTTCGATCGCTTTGCGGATCGCCGCGCGCTTGCGCAATAGTCCCTCGTCGGACAGCCCCGCGCCGCGTCCGGTGACCGTTTCGACCGGAAGATCGAGCAGCACGGCTGCGATCGCCGACGACGTCGAGGTGTTGCCGATGCCCATTTCACCGGTGACGAGGATGCGATAGCCCTTTTCGGCGAGCAGGTCCGCAAGCCTGACGCCGTTTTCGATCGCCTCAAGCGCCTCGGCTTCGGTCATGGCGGGACCTTCCGCCATGTTTTGCGTGCCGTTTGCAACGTGCAGATCGAGGACGCCCTCCACGCGCGTCAGCATGCCGAGATCGACGGCGAACACATCGGCGCGCGCCGTTTTTGCCATGAGGCACACCGAGGAACGGTGTTCTTTGATGCGTCCCGCCATCACGGCGGTCACCGAAGCGTCCGTCTGCGTCACGCCCTCTTTGACGATGCCGTTGTCCGCGCAGAGCACCGCGACTGCGCGCGGTTCGATCGATACGTGTTCGTCGCCGGTGCATCCCGCAATGCGGACGATCGCCGTTTCCAGCTTGCCGAGCCCGCAGAGCGGCTTGGCAATGCCGTCCCAGTGCGCCTTTGCGCGGCGCATCGCCTCCGCGTCCTGCGGCGGGATTTTCGCGTTCCAGCGCGCGAAGATTTCGTTCCGTTCCGTCATATGCCCACATGCCTCCATGATAGCTTCATGATAGCACCCAAGCGCAAGCGCTGTCAATCAAAAAAGGCCTCCGGCGCAATACCGAAAGCCCTGTCATCCTTGTGGTGCCGCAAGTGCGCTGTAAACGCACGCACGTTTGCCTCGAAGGAAAAAACCGGTCGGTTGAAAGCAATTCAACCGACCGAAAGCGATGCTTAATTGAAATCCGCCGGATTGACGGTGACGATGTTCGTGATTGTCGCGTTGCCCGAAAGGTCCGCATAGATGACGACGACCTGCATCGAGACGACCGGCTCGAGCGTGACGAGCGAGCTGTGGCAGAGGAATGCGTAGTTCGTGCCCGCAACCAGCTGCGTGCCGAGCAGCGCAACCGGCGTCAGATTGTTGCCGACAAACCCTTCAAGAGCCTTGGCGTACGCCGTCGCCGCTTCCTGCGGCATCGCATCCATCGCCTCTGCGGATTCCGGCGCCTGCCAGCCGCCGTCGAGCAGTTCCGGCGCGCCCGCGTCCTCCGCCTGCGCATAGGCGCCGAGGTCGAAGTCCGCAATGTTCAAAAGCTCCGCGTTGCCTTCGAGGTCCACATAGACCGTGATCACCGCAAGATCGGTCACCGGATTCGCCGTCACGAGCGTGCGGGTGCAGAGGATCGCGTAGTTCATGCCCGCGACGATCTGCGAACCGAGATAGGCGACCGGCACGTAGGTTGCGCCGAGCAGCTTTTCCGTCACGGTTCTGAACGCCTGTTCGGCTTCCTCGGGCAGCTGTGCCCTGCCCTCGCCGATGATCTTCCATCCGCCGACAACCGGCATGTCGCCGCCGATCTCCGGCAGTTCGATGTCGCCTTGTTCCCCGGTCGTTCCCTCCGTTACCGGCTTTGCGTCCGGATCCGGTCCGTCGATCGAGGGCTTCTGTGCACATCCGACTGCAAGCAGCAGCAGCGCTGCGATGAGAATTGCAAAAAACTGTTTCATGATTGTTGATTCCCTTTCGTTGCTTTCGTTTTCTACCCAAATACCCTGCCGCAGCCGGAAAGGTTGCGGGTTTTTGCGGATTTCGGAAAATATATCATTTTTGCCGCTTTCGCATGAAAAACCCTCCGGTCTCCGGAGGGCAAGGTGCGTCGCAGTTTATCCGCGCCGCGCGGGACGCAGCGGCCTGTCCCAGAAGATCACGGCGTTCGCGCGTTTGCACAGGACTTCGATATCCTCGCGCAGGGTTTCGAGGAGGATCTCCTCGCGCTTTTTCGAGCGTCTGCCCGGCGCTTCGTAGAGGATGTCCTCGTAATACGCGTCGTAGGACACCGCAAAATCGTTCTCGTCGATGTGCGGGAAGAAGGTGACCGCCGCGTCATAGCGCACGTGCTTCTTCTCGCTTGTGACCTTCATCATCACCAGCGCCGCGTGACGGATGATGCCGTTCGCCACGCACTCCGCCGCAAAATACTGTTCGTACACGTTGAATGTCATCGTATTGTCCTCCCTAAACTGTCACTTCGTAAGCGTCCATGCCGCCCTCGGCATAGCGCCAAAGGTCCTTCGGATCGAAGATGCCCCGATCCGTGACCACGCCCGTTACAAGCTCCGGCGGCGTGATGTCGAACGCCGGATAATAGCCCTTGACGCCGTCGCAAGCGGTCTTCTGCCCCATCGCTTCGAGCACGAAGCGCGGATCCCGGAACTCGATGCGGACCGTGTCGACCGTCGGATGCACGAGATCCGGCGCGCCGGTCACGTAGTACGGAACGCCGAGATGATTCGCCGCGATCGCGATCTGAAACGTGCCGACCTTGTTGACGACGTGTCCGTCCATGCAGATCGCGTCCGCCGCCGAGGTGAACACGTCCACGTGTTCGTGCTGCATCACGAACGCGGGCATGTTGTCCGTGATGACCGTGACGTCGAATCCCATCTCGCAGCAGACCGTGGCGGTGAGCCGCGCGCCCTGAAAATACGGACGCGTTTCGGGGCAGAAGATGCGGAGGTCCTTGCCCTTCGCCCTCGCCTCCTTAAGCATCATGCCGACGATCGTCTCCGCAAAGCACTGCGTCAGGATCGTGCCGTGATCCGGGAACCGCCCGACAAGATGCTCCGCGATCCTTGCAATCTTCCGGTAGCGGCTGTCGTTCGCCTCGATCGCGCGGGCTTTGATCGCCTCGGCGGCGTCCGTTCCGGACGCCCATGCGATTTCGGCGGCTTCCGTCATCTGTTCGCAGATGCGCGCCATGCGCCTTGCCGTCGTGGGCCGCGCGTGCGTAAGGCAGTCTGCGGCTTCGCTGAGATACGCGCGCTGTTCGGCTTCCGTCCGATTGCGGCACTCGTACGCCGCAAGCGCCATGCCCATCGCCGCCGCGGGATACGGACCGGCGCTCTGCGTCACCATGTCGGCGATCGCCTGCGCAACCTCGCGATAACTTCGGCAGGTCACAAACGACACCGTGCGCGGATAGCAGCGGCGGTCCAGTATGCGCACCGCGCCGTCCTCGTACCAGGCGATGTTCTCATATCGGAGCATGAAAGCAAGCCCCGTGTCCGGTCGTTCCATCGGCGTCGTCCTTTCAGGGTTTCTGCCGCTATTATACATGAAACCGCGCGCGCTTGTCCATCCCCTTATAAATAAGACGTTCAAAACCGCCGAAAGGTTGCAAAATTCGCTTCCAAACGCGGTACTTTTATTGTATAATGGTACCATCAAAACAAACGGAGGCTGTTATGAACGGAGATTTTACGCTTTATACCCCCACCAAGGTCGTGTTCGGACACGATGCGGAAGCGAAGACCGGCGCGCTCGTCAAGGCGTTCGGCGGCACCTGCGCACTGATTCACTACGGCGGCGGCAGCGTCGTGCGCTCGGGACTTCTGGACCGTGTCAAGGCGTCTCTGGACGAAGCGGGCGTACGCCATGTCGAGCTCGGCGGCGTGGTGCCGAACCCGCGGCTTGAAAAGGTCTATGAGGGCGTCGCGCTTGCGAAGGCGAACGGCGTGGACTTCCTGCTTGCCGTGGGCGGCGGATCGGTCATCGACTCCGCGAAGGCGATCGCCTATGCGCTGGCGGAGCCGGAATACGACGTCAAAGAGCTCTACGAGCACACCCGCGCGCCGAAGGCCTGCCTGCCGGTCGGCACGGTGCTGACGATCGCGGCAAGCGGCAGCGAGATGAGCGACAGCAGCGTCATTTCCTACGAGGACAAGAAGCGCGGCTGCAACTCCGACCTGTGCCGTCCGAAGTTCGCCGTGATGAATCCGGCGCTGACCGCAACGCTGCCCGCCTATCAGACGGCGGCGGGCTGCTCGGACATCCTGATGCACACGATGGAGCGCTATTTTGTGCAGGGACCGAAGCTGGAGCTGACCGACGCTATCGCCGAGGGACTTCTGCGCACGGTCATGCGCTATGCAGCCGTGCTGCGCGACGATCCCGAAAATTATGAAGCCCGCGCGGAGATCATGTGGGCGGGTTCGCTCTCGCACAACGGTCTGACCGGCTGCGGCAACGACGGCAACGACTTTGCGTCGCACCGGCTCGAGCACGAGCTCGGCGCGCTGTACGACGTGACGCACGGCGCGGGGCTCACCGCGGTCTGGGGAAGCTGGGCGCGGTATGTGTACAAGAACTGTCTGCCCCGCTTTGTGCGCTTTGCGACGAACGTGATGGGCGTCGCGCCGCAGGCAAGCGACGAAGAAACGGCTCTAAAAGGCATCGCGGCGATGGAGGACTTCTTCCGTTCGATCGGCATGCCGACAAACCTCAGAGAACTCGGCGTTCATCCGAACGAAGATGACATTCTGCTGCTTGCGCACAACTGCGCCGTCGCAACCGGCGGCAAGGTCGGCAGCGCCATGAAGCTGTACGAAGCGGACATGGCGAACATCTACCGCATGGCAAACGCATAACCGAAAAAGCAAACGGCGCAGGGTTTTCCTGCGCCGCTTTATTCTGTTCTGTTACGGTTCGAGGATCGCGGCGATCTCGCCGATGTTCTTCGCAAAGCGGATGCCGCTCTGCTTTTCGACCGTGGACAGTTCCTTTTCGAGCATCTTTTCGAGCAGCATGCGCATGCCCTCGTAATAGCCGTTGAGATCGTAGAGGATGCACGGCGCGTCGAGATGGTTCAAAGCGACCTTGCTCATGATTTCGGAGATCTCCTCGAGCGTGCCGGTGCCGCCCGGGAACGCGATGAACGCGTCGCCGAGCTCGATCATCTTCGCCTTGCGCTCGCTCATGTCCTTTGTGACGATCAGCTCCGTGATCGCGTCGTAGACAAAGCCCGCGTCCACAAAGAACTGCGGTTCGACGCCCGTGACGCGCCCGCCGGTGTTCAGCACGCTTTCGGCGAGCATCCCCATCAGCCCGCATTTTGAGCCGCCGTACACGAGCGAATGCCCGTGGCTGCCGATCCACGCGCCGAGCTCGCATGCCGCCGTGGTGAGCGCGGGATCGTTGCCTTCCGTCGCGCCGAGATAGACCGTAATGTTCATCTGCCTCTCCTCCGTCCCCTTTGCTTTATTGTAATCGAGAAGCCGGAAAAAGTAAATACGAAACACAGTAGCTTTTTCGGCGGGTTCGGGTTATAATAGAGCCAACAAACCGAAAAGGAGTCCCTATGAATATCGCAGTCATTACCGGCGCGTCCTCCGGCATGGGCAGAGAATTTGTCAAGGCGGTCGACCGCGCATACGAGCTCGACGAAATCTGGGTGATCGCGCGCAGAAAGGAGCGTCTCGAAGCGCTTGCCGCCGAATGCCGAACGAAGCTCCGCCCGCTTGCGTGGGATCTGTCCGATCCCGTAAGCTTTTCCGCGTACCGCGCGCTTCTCGAGGCGGAACAGCCGGAGATCAAGCTTTTGATCAACGACGCGGGCTACGGCGTGTTCGGCACGTTCGAAAACGAGGACCTCGACAATCAGCTCGGCATCGTCGATCTCAACGCCCGCGCGCTGACCGCCATGTGCTCGCTCTCGCTCCCGTATCTCAGGGAGGGCGGCGCGATCGTCAACCTCGGCTCCAATTCGAGCTGGCAGCCGGTGCCGTATATGGCGGTCTACGCCGCCTCGAAGGCGTACGTGCTGAGTTTCAGCCGCGCATTGGGCCGCGAGCTCAAAGGCCGCGGGGTGCACGTGCTGTGCGTCTGCCCCGGCTGGATCAGAACGGAGTTTTTCAACCGCGCGGTGCACGACGACACGATCACCTACTACGACCGCTGGTACACGCCGGAACAGGTCGTCGAGCAGGCGATGAAGGACCTCAAAAAGAAAAAGACGGTGTCGATCCTCGGCGCGCCGGTGCGCAGACAGGTGCGGCTTGTGAAGCTGCTCCCCGTCGATCTTGTGATGAACACCTGGTGCAAGCAGCAAAAGAAGGAGTAAGCGATGGGCATCGTTCGCGCAGTTCTGAGTTCCGTGGACAGCGTGCTGCATGAGCAGTGGCTGGAATACTTCACCTGCGATTCGCTCGACAGCGAAACGCTGATCAGACGCGGGCGCAAGCACACAGGCGCGCGCAGCGCCAACACGCGCAGCGGCGACAACATCATCACCAACGGCTCGATCCTCGCGATCGCGGACGGGCAGTGCGTGATCGTCACCGCGCAGGGCAAGGTGATCGACGTATGCTCGGAGCCGGGCGAGCACCGCTTTTATGACGAGAACCATCCGGGCGGCGTCGGCGGGTTTGCCCGCGACGTGGTCTCCCGCGTCGGGTTCGGCGGTGGCGACGTGCAGCCGTTCCGGCACCGGATCTATTATGTCAACACCAAGGAATGTCCCGGCGTGCGGTTCGAATCGCCCTCGCCATTTCCGATCGCCGTGCGTGACGAGGCGATCGGCGCGGACCTCGACCTCGGCGTCTCGGTCGGCGGCATGTTCTCCTATCGCGTCAAGGATCCGGTCACGCTGTACCGCAATGTCGTCGGCAACATCGAGGACCGCTGTCAGCGCACGCATCTCAACGAGTTTCTGAGCCTCATGGTGCTCGGCGCGATCCCCGAAGCGCTTGCCGCGCTGATACAGGACGGCATCCGCCCGCATCAGCTGCCGTTCTTTGCGCCGAAGCTTCGCGACGCGGTGATCGAGCGCGTCAGGGAGCCGTTCCTTTCGCGCTACGGACTGGAGATCGTCTCGCTCGCGTTCCATCAGCTGATCGTTTCGGACATCCGGACGCTTTCGAGCGCGCAGTTTGCCGCGATCAACCGCGATCCCTCGATGGCGGCGGCGACGACGATCGACGCGATCACGACGATTGCAAGGAAGCTCGGCGAATAGCGAAAACAGAAACGGAGGGTTCCGCGGGGAATCCTCTTTTTTTGTTGCGCGGGACCGCCGCATATGCTATACTGGACGGGATGAAACCCGAAAGGAGCACACTATGAAATTTTCCGAAATGCCCTACAAACGACCGGATCCCGACGCGGTCAAGGAATCGCTGCGCGCGCTGACCGAGCGGCTCAAAGCCGCAAAGAGCTATGAAGAAGCGAAAGCGGTCTTCCTCGAAAAGGAAGAGCAGGCGAAGGACGTCGTAACACTTGAAACGCTGGCGCAGGTGCGCCACACGATCGACACGCGCGACACATTCTACGACGAAGAAAACGAGTTCTGGGACGGCTTCGGCCCCGAGGTCGAGGAGTATGAGCAGGCGTGGCTCGACGCGATGCTCGCCTCGCCGTTCCGCAAGGATTTCGAAGCCGAATACGGCGATCTGATGTTCGTCAACGCCGAGATCGCGCAGAAGACCTTCTCCCCCGAGATCATCGAGGACATGCAGAAGGAAAACGAGCTGACCACCGAATACGGCAAGCTGATCGCCTCGGCGCAGATCCCGTTCGAGGGCGGCGTCTACACGCTGTCGCAGCTGACGCCGTTCAAGACCGACGCGGACGACGCGCGCCGTCTCGCCGCATGGAAGGCGGAGGGCAAGTGGTACAAGGAGCATCAGGAGCGCTTCGACGGCATCTACGACGAGCTGGTGCATCTGCGCGACGCGATGGGCAGAAAGCTCGGCTACGACGGCTATACCCAGCTCGGCTACTACCGCATGGGCAGAAACTGCTACACCAAGGAGGACGTCGAACAGTTCCGCGCCGCGGTACGGAAGTACCTCGTGCCGGTTGCGGACGCGATCCTGCGCGAACAGGCAAAGCGGCTCGGAAAGGAATATCCGCTGTCGTTTGCGGACGCCGCGCTCGATTTCAGAAGCGGCAACCCGCGTCCCGCAGGCACCGCGGACGACATCCTGCATCAGGGACAGGTGTTCTACGACGCGCTCTCGCCCGAGACGAGCGAGTTCTTCCGCACGATGCTCGACAACGAGCTTTTGGACGTCCTCTCCACCGAAGGCAAGGAGGGCGGCGGCTACTGCACCGGCATCACGAAATACGAGGTGCCGTTCATCTTTGCGAACTTCAACGGCACGCAGGGCGACGTGGAGGTCGTCACGCACGAGGCGGGACACGCGTTCTCCTACTGGATGAACCGCAAGCGCATCCCGACCGAATACGCATGGCCGTCGATGGAGGCGTGCGAGGTGCATTCGATGAGCATGGAGTTCTTCGGCTGGATGAACGCCGAGGGCTTCTTCGGCAAGGACGCGCGGAAATTCCGCTACAGCCACCTTGCGGGCGCGCTGACCTTCATCCCCTACGGCACGATGGTCGACCACTTCCAGCACATCGTCTACGAAAAGCCGGAGCTGACACCCGCAGAACGCCATGCTGAATGGAAGCGGCTTTTAGGCGTCTACATGCCGTGGATGAAGCTCGACGGCGAGATCCCGTTCTATTCGGAGGGCGAGGGCTGGCAGCGGCAGAGCCACATCTATCAGAGCCCGTTCTACTACATCGACTACTGCCTTGCGCAGACCGTCGCGCTCGAGTTCTGGGCGATGATCCAGAAGGACCGCGAAAACGCGTGGAAGCACTATATGGCGTACACCGTGCAGGGCGGCAGCAGGACGTTTGTCGAGCTTTTGAAAAACGCCGGTCTCCGGACGCCGTTCGACGAGACGTGCCTCAAGGAGGTCTGCGAAGTTGCGTCGAAGTGGCTGAACGAATACGACCTCACCGGCATCGAATAACAGCGCAATCAAAAAAGCTGCGGGAAACCGCAGCTTTTTGTTGTTTTGGGATCAGAAGCCCAGATTGTCGTTGACGAGGATCACATGGATGCGGTCCCTGTGCCGCGAAAACCGCGTGATCAAAAACTGACAGCAGATCGTGTCGGGCGATTTGCAGTTCATGCACGCGCCGGTCTTTGCGCAGGGCGTATTGAGCCCGAAACGTTGTGCGTTGGTCGGCGCGGCGACGTTTCGCGCGCGCTTCATGGCGCCGTCGATGTCGCTCGTGACCTTGTTCATACCGACGATGAACAGCACGTGCTTCGGTCCCTGCGCGATCGCGGAGACGCGGTTCGCGTTGCCATCGATGTTGACGAGCACGCCGTCCTCGGTCATGGCGTTGACGCTCGAAAGGAACCAGTCCGCGTCGTAGGCGTCGAGCATCGCCTGCCGTTTGTCCGCGTAGGCGCCGCGGTCGATGAAGCGGTAGTCGCCCGCCTTGACGGCGTCGACCAGTCCGATCTCGTGCGCGCTCAGTGCGCCGCCCATCGTGACCGAGCTGCCCGTTTCGATCAGCGACAGCGCGATTTTAAGCGCCTCCTCTCTGGTTGCGGCGTAATAGCCGCTCATGTTGCGCGACTGCAGTCCCTTGATGACCTTCTGCGCCAGCAGTTCGTTGCGTTTTGTGATGTTCGGATCCATACTGTCCTCCTTTATTCTTCCGGTAACGGTTGTGCTTCCGCCGCAGCAATCCAACAGGTCTGCGGCTTTTCGAGAAATGCGCCGATCGCCTCGCGAAGCGGCTCAAAAACCGCCGTCACGCGGCCTTTGTTTGCGATCAGCGGATCGATGTAACGCTTTTTTGCGGCGATTTGCCGCCAGACGCCGCCCGTCTGCGGTTCGTCTGCGCAGAGAACGGTCCGGCAGGAACGGAAATTCCGCCACGCCGCCGCGGTCTTTGCGTCGGCGCAGAGCTTTGCGATCACCGTCGGTTCGTCGCGGTACAGATCGTCCTCCGAGAGTACGCCGGCGCGGATCGCGTACCCCAACAACTCGGACAATATCTGCATCGCATAGCGGTCCTCGTCCGAGACGTAGATCTTCGAGCAGACGAGCGCGGCTTTTGCAAAGTCGATCGCCGTTTCTTCGGTGCGGAACACGAGCTCCGGCCGTCCGTCCCCGTCCGTCCCGACAAACAGGTCGTCATAGAACGCCTGCACCTGCGCCTGCGTGCGGATGCGGTAGTTCAGAAGGTTCCCGAGCGTGTATTCGAGGCGGTCGGCGGAAAGCTGCGGCGAATCGTTGTCCGCGACCGGATAGCGGTGGTAGTCCGAGACGTCCTCCGTCGAAAGCCCGAGCAGGGACAGCTGCCGCTGCAGCGCCGCATCCGACGCGATGATCGCCTCCGTGCCGCTTTCGGTCGCCTCCTGCCGGAAATAATCGCCCTTCAGAAAATCCACGACATGCGCAAACACCGGCGTCGCAACGTCGTGCAGAAGCGCCGCAACCGCCTGCTTCTCATCGTGCGTGAAGTGCCAGACGATCAGCGCCGCGCCGATGCTGTGATCGAAGCGCGAATACGGCAAAAGCCCTGCAAAGCGGGGAAAGGACGTGTACTCGCAGCCGCAGTTCATGCCGACGTGCATGAGTCTTTGTAGGCTCGGCGTTTCGGCGCATGCCGAAAGAAAGGCGGGGATCTCCGGATGATAGATGCGATAATGCTCCATCGTTCGCCGTCACTTTCCGTCCGGAAAGCTGGTGAAGACGCCGCGCTCGAGCGCGGGCAGCCCCGCGGTTTCCTTTTCATGCGCGATCGCGCGGATCAGAAACGCAACGTTTCTTGCGAGGTTGCGCATCGTCTGCAGCCCTTCGCCGTCCTTTTCGACGTCTGCGGCGGTGAAGCCGTGCACCTGGTTCCAGTAGGTCGAGGACGCGACCGGCATCGAGGAGATCGTGAAATACTTGTTCAGCACGTCGAACGACGCCGTATTGCCGCCTCTGCGGCAGGAGACGACCGCCGCGCCGACCTTCATGTGCTTCGAAAAGCGCGTGCTGTAAAAGAGCCGGTCGAGGAACGACAGCAGCGTCCCGTTCGGCGAACCGTAATAGACGGGGCTTCCGACGATGAGCCCGTCCGCGCGTTCCAGAAGCGGCGCGGCCTCGTTGACCTTGTCGTCGAACACACACGAGCCGGTGGTGCTGCAGCAGCCGCAGCTGATGCAGCCGCGGATATCGTCGTCCCCGACGTGCATCAGATCCGTATCGATCCCCTCCGCGTGCAGCGTGTCGATGATTTCTTTGAGCGCGCGCGCCGTGCAGCCGTCCCGCTTGGGACTTCCGTTGATCAGCAATACTCGATGTGCCATACGAGCTCCTTTCGTGTCGCGAATGTGCAAAAAACCGCCGGTAACCCGGCGGCGGGACCGTTCGGCTTATTTGATGAAGCCGAGCTGCTTTGCCTGCTCCATGTACTTGGGCAGGTCGGTGAGCGAAACCTCCACATTGTGCTTCTTTGCAAAGGAAAAGAATTCCGAAATCGTAACCTTGCCGTCCGCGAGGATCGCGGCGACTTCTTCCTGCAGCGCTTTGTCGGTCTGATACTGCTGAACGAGTTCTTCTACTGTCATGTTGATTGCCTCCCTGTGAAATATATATAATTATAGCACATCCGTGCGCGTTTGCCAACCGTTTTTCCGAAGAAAGTTCGCCTTGACAAGAAGCGGAATATCGTATATACTTTTCCCCAATCATCGGATAAAACGCCCGATCGGACGAATCCCGTTCGGGCTTTCACGCAGGAGGATACGATGCAGATTTTTGAAGAACTGAAAGCGCGCGGACTGATCGCGCAGGTCACGGACGAAGCGGAGATCCGCGATCTCATCAACAACGGCGGAGCGAAGTTCTATATCGGCTTCGACTGCACGGCGGACAGCCTGACCGCGGGACACTTCATGGCGCTGACGCTGATGAAGCGTCTGCAGATGGCGGGCAACCGTCCGGTTGCGCTGATCGGCGGCGGCACGACCATGATCGGCGATCCTTCGGGGCGCACCGACATGCGCAAGATGCTGACCAAGGAGGACATCGACCACAACGCCGAGTGCTTCAAGCGGCAGATGGAGCGCTTCATCGAGTTCGGCGAGGGCAAGGCGGAGATGGTCAACAACGCCGACTGGCTT
>JAFRRO010000008.1 GCA_017428025.1 Clostridia bacterium | reverse complement strand
TTAGAAATTCTTCTCGCTTCGTGGTTCTTCTCCGCTTGCTGTATTCTATATCCGTAAAACTCAATTGCTGTCCCATTTCTTCGCCCTCCTGTTGTAACCATTATACCACATCTCGTTCAATGATTAAATCAGCGGTTACTCGAGGGGAAGCCTTCTGATAGAGCGCATAAGACGGATCGATGATTGCCTGCGGCTAGTGATGAACGCAAGCGGAGCCAAACGGCTTCGCTTTTTTGCAAATGCGTTCGAAATGCGATGCTTCTGTGAACACTTTGCCGCATCGGTTGCAAAGCGGGGAAACATTTGGTATACTGTTAAACAGAAAAATCTGCACCTTTGTGCAAAAGGAGCGTTCTTGGAAGGAAATGCAGGGCTCAGACCGTACCGAACGGTCGCGGCGAACAGCGAAACCGAATATGTGATCAACCGGTCGCGCTTTATCGGGCGCTGCTTTCCCGTGTCGGACGAAAGCGAGGCGCTTCAAATCCTCGAACGCATCAAAAAACAGCACTGGGACGCGACGCACAACTGCTTTGCGTACCGGCTGAGAAGCGGCGCGGCGCGCTATTCCGACGACGGCGAACCGCAGGGCACGGCGGGACTGCCGATGATGGAGGTGCTGAAAAAGCGCGATCTCTATGACGTGCTGGTGATCAGTACGCGCTATTTCGGCGGCATCCTTCTGGGCGCGGGCGGACTGGTGCGCGCGTATACGCGTTCGGCGTCGGACGCGGCGGAGGCGGCGGGCATTCTCAACATGCTGCCGTGCAAGGGCTTTCGGCTGCGCGTTGCGTATCCCTACTGGAACGGCGTGCAGAGCGTTCTGGAACGCTTCGGCGCCGTCGAGCACACAGCGTATTCCGACGCGATCGACTGCGTATTCCGCTGCCGGTCGGACCGCGCGGAGGCATTTTTGAAGGCGCTGACCGAGCGCACCGAGGGGCGCGTTTCGGCGGAAGCATTTGAAGAAGGGTATTTCGGTTTTCCGGAGGAAGCATGAAGAAGAGACTGCTTCTTATCTGCATAGCGGTCTTGCTGCTTGCGGGCGTTTTGCCGCCCGCGGGCGTGTTTGCCGACGCCGGGCATCCGATTTCGATGACGATTCAAATCGAGACCGATCCGGAGCTTGAAACCGCGGGCACGATCCCCGATCTGCTGTTTACGATCCGCAACAACGGAGCCGAGGACTACACGCTCGAACACGCGACGCTGTCCGGCGGCTACGAGGACCGCACGCTGACGCTCGACGAATCGATCACCGTGCTTGCGGGCGGGACGAAGGAGTTCCATCTGACCGACGTCGCGGTTGCGGACGAACAGCTGGACACGTATGTGACCTATCTGCTTTCGTGGAAGGAATCCGAGGTCGTCTTTGACGAGGAGACCGGCCTGACCTCGACGATCGTGCACGAGCACGATACGGAAGCGCAGATTCGCATCGACCGGTTCATTCCGCCGGAACTGTCGGTCAAGGCGACGGCGAGCGCGGAGCGCGTGCGTGCGGGCGAGACGTTCACGGTCACGTACACGATCACCAACGATACCAAGTTTGATATGAGCGGTCTGAAGCTCTACGATCCGGAACAGAGCATGCAGAGCATCGGTCTGCCGTCGACCGATCTGTTTGCGGGCGAGAGCAAGAGCATCGAAGTCACCTATACGATGGGTAAGGAGGACATGTCCTTTGCACCCGAGATCGAATACACCGTGCGCATGCGCGAGCAGAAGACGCGTGCCGAGACGCCGTTGGTGGTCGAATCGGTCGTGGTCGATCTGTTGATCGAGGTCGAGCAGTATCCGACGACGAGCGAAGGCTCGACGTTTGCGATCACGATCACCAACGCGGGCAACCGCACCGTCACCGACATTCAGCTGTACGACGAGATCAATACGGAGATCGACGCTCCGTTCGACCTTGCGCCCGAACAGAGCAAGGTACTGTTCTATACGGTCCCGAGTGCGATCTCATCGGGCACGATCCGCAAGATCCGTTTCCATCTGACCGCGATCGACTGCATGGAGAAGAAGTTCACCGTGACAGATCCGAACCAGTACGACGCGGTGCCGTATGTCGCGTCCGATTCCGTCAACTGGGGACTCTACGTGGTGCTGCAGCGCGCGTACTACGATGAAAACGGCAAGCTGTGCGCGTCGATCCAGTTCGAGATCCGCAATTTCAGCTCCGTCACGCTGCGCGATGCGAAGCTCAGCGAGCTTACGCTGTTCGGCGTGCTCAAATCCTACGACGAGCTGCAGAACGGCGAGACGTACTTTGTGACCTCGCTGCAGCTCGACGGCATTCCGGAGCTGACGTTCCGCGTCGACGCAACCGATCCGTCGGGCGAAAGCCGCTCGACCGACACGGTCAAACTCGATCTGTCGCGCTTGAAAGAGCTTGCCGATCAGACCGACGATCCCGTCTATGTCTACCCGGACAACCCGTTCTTCCGCGATCTTGACGTCAAATACCGCGGCATCCTGCGCGTCGCGTTCGTCATCGTGTCGATCGTTGCGGGCGTGTGCGCGATCGTGTGCATCGTGCTCTACGCCGTCGAACGCAAGATCCGCGCAAAGCTGCCCGCCGAGTTCGAGGAGAACATGGAAAACGTGATGCAGCAGACGAACCGCCGCGTCGAAAAACCGATCTTCGGCGACGTGCCGACCGAGCAGTACGGCTACACGGTGCCGATCAAGCTTCGCAACTACGGCGAGCTGACGGAGGAGGAGGTCGCTGCGCGCAAGCGCGAATATCAGGAAAAACTGCAGGAAAACCTGCGCGAATACAGCGCGTCGCCCGCCGCGGTCAGCAAGAAACGTCCCGTCGAGCAGCCGAATCCCGATGCGGCGTTTGCCGGAACGCGGATCATGCCGGTTGCGCGTCCGAAAACGACGCCGCCCGTGCGCGACGATATCACATTGATTGCGGTCAATCCGGTCGAACCGGAGCCGACCGAGCCGGAGCGCAGAAAACCGGAGCCGCAAAAGCCCGCAAAACAGCCGCGCGCCGAAGCGAAACAGTCGGAGAAGAAGGTCAAAACGGCGGCGTCAAAGCCGCAGCAGCAAAAGCCCGTGCAAAAGCCCGAGCCGGTCAAGCCGCAGCCCAAACCCGAGCCGGTCAAGCCGCAGCCCAAACCCGAAGCGGTCAAGCCGCAGCCGAAGCCCGAGCCGGTCCCGAACGCAGCGCCGCGCATGGTACCGGCGCCGAGTGTGGAAGCGCCAAATCCGGAGCCAGTAAAGGTCGAATTGCCGCAACGCACGGAGCCGCAGGCGCCGCGTGTTTTTGAGCCGGTTCCGAAGCCGGGCAGACGTCCGGTTCGCGGACAGGAAATCAAGCGGATGAACGGGTGATCGCGATGAAATGGTACTGGTACGTTCTGATTGCGCTGTCGCTTCCGGTCTCCACGCTGATCTCTGCTTCGCTCTGCATCTATGAAAAGGTGTTTCGCGGCAACAGCGAGCAGCGCGGCGAGATCATCGAAGGCGCGCGCAGGGATCCGGATCCGACGGTGCAGATGCGCGTCGCAACCTACGATCACATGCAGGCTTATCCGCACGAACGGCTGGAACTGCGTTCGCGGGACGGACTCACGCTGCGCGCGAACTGGTATCCGAACGGCGGCGCAAAGAAGACCGCGATCGTCGTGCACGGCTGGCGCAGCGCACCGTGGTGGGATTACGGCGGCGTGTTTGAATGGCTGTTGGAATCGGGCTATGCGGTGCTTGCGGTTTCGCAGCGCGCGCTGTTCGAAAGCGACGGCAAATACGTCACGTACGGCGTGCGGGAGAAGGACGATCTGATCGACTGGATCGATCTTTTGGAGAAGCGGTTCGGCGCGGACCGGATCGCGCTGATGGGGGTATCGATGGGCGCGGCGACGGTGCTGCTTGCGACGGGGGAGAAGCTTCCCGCAAGCGTCAGGTGCGCCGTATCCGACTGTTCCTACACGAAGGCGAGCGAGCTGTTCCGTGAAGGCGCGAAGGGCTGGCTGCCGGTTTCGCGGCTCTGCGTCGATCTCGTGTCGCGGCTGAAAACGCGGACGAGCTATTTTCCGGCAAACTGTCTGAAAGCCGTTGCGCGTTCCGTGACGCCGACCTTTTTTGTGCACGGAGACGAGGACGAGGTCGTGCCGTACCGCATGATGGACGAACTGTACCGCGCCTGTTCCGCACAAAAGGAAGCGCTGACCGTGCACGGCGCAAAGCACGGGGAAGCGTTCGCCGTCGATCCGGACGGGTATCGGGCGCGGATTCTGCCGTTTTTGGAGCGTTACTGTTCGGACGGGAAGCAGATTTGAAAATCGTCCGGCACCGGTGCGGACAGCGCGACCGGCGCGTGCGTGACCGGATGCGAAAAGGAAAGCTTGGATGCGTGCAGAAGCGGGCGGTCGAACGCTTCGGATCGCTGTCCGTAGAGCCAGTCGCCGAGCAGAGGAAAGCCCGCGTATGCCATATGCACGCGCAGCTGATGCGTGCGCCCAGTGTGCGGAACGAGCTCGCACAGCGACAGACCGTTTCGCACCGCAAGGACCGTGCATTCGCTTTTCGCCGCGGCGCCGTCGCCGGTCACCGTACGCTGATAGGTTGAGCCGTTCAGCGGTCCGATCGGCGCTTCGACGAGGAAATGCGTCGATTCCGGCACGCCGCAGAGGATCGCGAGATACTTTTTTCGATACCGTCCGTCCGCCTGCTGACGCTTCATCAGCGCGTGGATGTACCCGCTCTTTGCAACGGCCAAAAGACCGGTCGTGCCCTTGTCGAGACGGCTTACGGGATGCGGATTGTCGACACCCGAAAAATACGCCGCAAGCGCGTTTTCCACGGTCGGTTCGTTTGGATCGCGCGCCGGATGCACGGACAGGTTTTTCGGCTTGTTTATGACGATCAGCCATTCGTCCTCAAAGACGATGTCGAGCGGAAACGGGATCGGGCGGATCGGGAACGGTTCGCCGTCGGACGGATCGAACGCAAGCGTGTCGCCGCCGTTGACGCGCGTGACGACATAGACCGGTTCGCCGTTCAGAAGGACCGAGCCGGGGCGCGTTTTGAGACGCCGAAGGTACGTTTCGGACACGTCGAAACGCTCTTTCAGTACGGACGCAACGGTGCGTCCTTCGTATGTATTCGGAATTGTGATCGACAGCATCTGCATGTCGACAGTATAACAGATCGCGCAGGCTTTCGCAATGCGGCGATCCGAAGGAGTTTTATGTATTTACTGGATTATGTGCGCGCAAACGCGCGTGTGACAAGCGCGGTCGAACCGTACAACGAGGTCGATATGCTGGCGTTTGCCTCGCTTCCGTATCTCGAACTGGAAGGCGCGGTCAGCACCGGCGTATCGGAAGAGGACCGTTCGATCGGCGAGGCGGCGGCGCTTTACCGCGTCAAGATGCACGGCGATCCGAATCCGCCGGGGCTGTTCATTCCGCGGGATTTCATCGACATCTTTCTGGAGATGGAGAATGCGCCGCGCTATCGCGATCTCAAAATCTACGGCTTCCGCTATCTGTGGTCGCTCGAACGCGAGGAGCAGTTCTCCGCGGTCGGTCTCGAAACGCCGGAGGGCGAACAGATTCTGACGATCGCGGGCACCGACGATACGCTGCTCGGATGGAAAGAGGACCTGAACCTTGCCGTCAACGGGCATATCGCGGGGCAGGAAACGTCGGTCGAATACGTCAACGACGTTCTCAAAAACCGCACCGGTCCGTTCATCATGTGCGGCTTTTCTAAGGGCGGGCATCTTGCGGTCTACGCGCCCGCCATGTGCAACGCGCCGGAACGGCTCAAGCGCGTGTACGATTTCGACGGACCGGGCTTTCGCGACGATTTTCTGGCGTCAGAGCGCTTCCGGGCGATCGCCGACCGCTGCCTGTTGATCGCGCCGCGCTATTCGGCGGTGTCGCGCATGCTCAACAACATTCCGAACTACGTCGTGACGCGCGGCACGCGCCGCGGTCTGTATCAGCATTACAGCAACCGCTGGATCGTCGAGGGCAACCGCTTTCTGCGCGAGCCGGACTTTGCGGACGGCGCAAAGCAGTTCCACGAGGAGTTTATGAAGCTGCTGAACGAGACGCCGGAGGAGGACCGCCGCCTTTCGATGGACACACTGTTTCAGGTCGCGAGCGAGAGCGGCATCCAGTCGCTGATGGAGATCTGGCGCAAGCGCAGCAAGACGGTGCCCGACATCATCAGCGCCATCTTCAAGCTGCCCAAAGAGCAGCGCGACGTCGTCTTTCCGTTCTGGATCCGCATGTTGCGCATGACGACCGCGTACTACGGCGGAAAACGCTGAAACCGATCGAAACGCCCCGAAACAGGGGCGTTTCATTTTATCGAAAAAGATTTTACGAAAAACGTAAAATACATATTGACAAACGCATAATCCTGTGGTATCCTCTGTTCAAGAATTTACGATAAACGTAAATCATTTAACGAATTCGGAGGAAACAATCATGGAAAACGGTATCAAAAAGAAGGTCAATCGCATCGGACTTGCGGGGCAGATCGTTTCGATCGTGCTGATCGTTCTGATGTCGGTCGCATGTTTCGGCTGCCTGCTGGGCGGCGTTGCGCTGGCGGTGCTGCCGAACGACGCGGCAACGATCGGCTTCAAGGTCGATATGGACGTTGCGGTGGGCAAGAGCCTGATCGACAGATGGATGGATCAGATTTCCGACGATCCGCAGACGCTGGACGCGCAGATGAGCATCAACGGCACGGACTATACCGATCTCGACATGCAGAAGACGGCGGACGGACTTCTGATCCATGCTTCGGCGGACCGCATGGAGTTTCGCGTGCAGCGCCTTGCGTACGCGGCGTTTTCGGGGCTTGCCTACTGCGCGGTGCTGCTCGTCGTGTTCATCTTCCTAAAGCGCCTGTGCGACGGCTTCCGCCACTGCGACACGCCGTTCTCGGAGGACGTGATTCACCGCATGACCGTGTTCGCGTGGGTAATGGTCGGCGGCGCGGTGCTGTTGAGCGCGGCGGAATCGATCGGCAATTCGCTGATCAACAGATCCCTCGATCTGTCGTTCTCGATCAACCCGACCGGCTTCAACAGCGGGATTGAATGCTCGTTCAGCTTTGCGCCGATCCTGATCGCGCTGCTCGTGCTGTTCCTGACGATGATTTTCCGCTACGGCGCGCAGCTGAAGAAGGAATCCGACGAAACGCTGTGAGGTGAGCCATGGGAAGAATCATTCTGCGGTTGGACCGCGTGATGGCGGACCGGAAGATGAGCCTGAACGAGCTCTCCGAAAAGGTCGGCGTCGCCAACGTCAATCTTTCCAAACTCAAGAACGGACACATCAGCGCGATCCGCTTTTCGACGCTCATTGCAATCTGCGAGGCGCTGCACTGTCAGCCGGGCGACATCCTCGAATACGCGCCGGACGACAACTGAAAAAACACGCATCGACTGCCAAAATCCGAAAGGGTTTCGGCAGTTTTTTTGATTTGTAAAGAAAGTGTGTAATCCGTCACAATTCAGCATGTTACAATACAGATGTCGGGAAGAAAGGAGCTGATATGGAACAAACATATCCGAATCAAAACGAACTGCGAAGCCGGTTCCTCGACCTTCTGAACGGCGAAGTCGGCAAGGGCGTCTATGTGTGGGGAGGCAACGGGGAGCTTCTTGACACGATGCAGGATCCGGTCGAATGGATCCGCCGGCACGAGCCGGACGCGTCGGACGCAAACCGCGCAATCGCGCTGTACCGAAGCCGCAAAGCCGCGGGGATCAAAGAGATTCGCGCATTCGACTGTTCGGGACTCGTCTACTGGGCGCTGAAAACGATCGGCGTACGGAAAACGGACGTTTCCAGCCGCGGGCTGTACGCGCTGTGCATGCCGATCGCGGAGAAGGATCTGAAACCGGGGGATCTCGTCTTTCACCACGACGGCAAACGCATCGTACACGTCGGCGTGTGCGACGGAACGGCGCAGATCGAATGCAAAGGACGCGACGTCGGCGTCGTCAGAAACGTGCGCAAGGCGGGGTACTGGAACCGCTTCGGCAGGCTCAAAGCGCTGCCGGAGGAGGACGGTCGGGCGGTCGTCCTCGTGAAAGGCGGATCGGTGCGCGTGCGTTCGGGCGACGGGGTGCAATCGCCCTGCATCGGGATCGCGCACCGCAACGACCGGCTGACCTATCTCGGAACGGCGCCTTCGGGCTGGTATCGCATCGACTGGAACGGCAGAGAGGCGTATATCACAAACCGTCCGCGCTACACGGAGGTGCGCTGTGGCTGAACGTACGATCGCGGAGATTCTCGAGGCGCTTGCGCGCATCGAAACCAACGTCAAGACGATTGCCGAGAACGGCGCGGATCACGAGGAACGGCTGCGCGCGCTCGAGCAGAAGAACGGCAAGCGCTACGAAGCGCTGACGCTGTCGGTACTGACCGCCGCGCTTGTCGGCGTCATCGGGTTCGTTTTGGGAAAACTTTTCTGACAAAGGAGAACACTATGGAAAAACAACAGAGAACCAAGAGCATCCTGTTCTGGATCGGACTGTGTACCGCCGTCTATGAGGCGGTTGTAAATTCACTGGTGACAAGCGGCGTGACCATGCCGCCGGTCGTCGGCGCAATCGGCGTCGCGCTCGCGACGGTGCTGATCTACTGCAACGGCAACAATCCGAGCCTGAAGGAGTACTGAAAGGGAAAGGGCCGCCGCTCGGCGGCCCGTTTCAACTCTCGAGCTGCTTGCCGAGATACAGCGCGGCGGTTTTCAGAACGCCGAGTTCCGTTTCCCGCACGGAAAGCCGCGAATCGTCGGTGCAGAGAAGCACGCTGCCCGCGCAATCGCCGTCGGTGACGATCGGCACGGCGGCAACGGTTCTGACCGGTTCCGACTGCGTGGACAGCAGATACCCGTCCTGCGCGATCAGCGCCTGTTTCTGCCGCATTTTCTCCAGGAAGGAGGGAGAGAGCGTCAGACCGATCAAACGCTTTTTCAGCGGTCCTGCGGCGTACAGAACGGTCTCCGTGTCCGCGACGGCGGCGGAGAAGCCGAGCGCGCCGCACAGTGCCTGACAGTAGGTTTCCGCTGCGTCGCCGAGCTCGCGCGCACGCGCATAGCGCTTCAGCACCACGGCGTCGTCCTCGGTGTAGATTTCGATCGGATCGCCTTCGCGGATGTGCAGAACGCGCCGGATCTCCTTGGGGATCACGATTCTGCCGAGTTCGTCGATGCGGCGCACAATGCCGGTTGCTTTCATAGATTCTCCGTCCTTTGCATGTTTTCGATAGTGTTTCACGTTTACGCGATTTCATACGCACGGTTGAAATCGCAGGCAAAATCGGCTATACTGATGCCATGAACGAAACCGACGCAAAAAAGAGATTCATTTACGGCGCGCTTTTAGGGGCGCTGATCCTTGCGGCGTGCCTTTTGCTGGTTTTGCAGGAGAAGGCAAAGCCCGTCCTGTTCCCGGAGTTTTCGGCTTCCGACGCGCTGGACGGCGGCGCGGACTGCTATCTCAACGCGCTGCAGGTGCTCGACCGCTACGCCGAGGAGCCGGACCGAAAGAATCCGTCCGAACTGTTGTTGGTGAGCTATCGGGACCGCGACGAAAACGAAGTGCTTCTGAGCCTTCTGGTCGAACCGGACGAAGCGCTGTATGCGCGGCTCTCGCCGTACTATGCGGGCGGCGAAGCGAAGCGGGAGATGGTCACGCTGTCCGGATATTTCTTCTGCGAACCGCTGAACGCGCACAACAAGGGCGCAACGTCCGCGTTTGATGCGGACGCGCAAGAGTATATCGCATGGAAGGGCGAGGAGGGCATCGCGATGAATCCGGTCGTGCTGCGCTTTGCGGGGGCGACGGAAACGGACTACGAGGCGGCGCGGCGCGGGAAGAACCTCGGGAACGTGCTGACGGTCGTCGTGCTGTTCGTGCTTGCCGCGGCGTGCGGCGTGCGGCTTTTGACGCTGAAGAAGAAAACGGCGTAGCGCTTGCAAACGGCGGCGCACTCCTGTATAATGAATTGAATACAGCGAACGGCAGCGTTCGGAAAGGATGCTTATGAAACAAACGGTTCTGGTAACGGGCGGCGCGGGCTATATCGGCTCGCATACGGTGGTGGAGCTTCTGAATGCGGGATACTCCGTGCTGATCGCGGACGATCTCCGGAACAGCAAGGCAAAGGTGCTCGATCGCATTGCGGCGATCACGGGCATGCGGCCCGACTTTGTCAAGGTCGACGTCTGCGACAGAAAGGCCATGCGCGATCTGTTCCGCGGACACGATTTCGGCGCGATCATCCACTTTGCGGGGCTCAAAGCCGTCGGCGAAAGCGTCGCAAAGCCGGTTGAATACTACCGCAACAATCTCGACGCAACGCTGACGCTGCTCGAATGCATGAAGGAGTTTGACGTGCGCCGCATCGTGTTCAGCTCGTCGGCGACCGTCTACGGCGTGCCGGAGGTCCCGATCCGTGAGACCGCGCCGCGCTGGTGCACGAATCCGTACGGCTGGACGAAGTTCATGGGCGAGCAGATTCTTTCGGACTATACCGCCGCCAATCCCGAAGCGACGGTCATTCTGCTGCGGTATTTCAATCCGATCGGCGCGCACGATTCGGGGCTTATCGGCGAGGATCCGCAGGGCATTCCGAACAACCTCCTGCCGTATATCAATCAGGTTGCGACCGGAAAGCTTCAGAAGCTTCGCGTGTTCGGAAACGACTACCCGACGCCCGACGGCACCGGCGTACGCGACTACATCCACGTCGTCGACCTTGCGAAAGGTCATTTGAAGGCGCTCGAATACGCCGAAACACACACCGGCACCGAGGCGATCAACCTCGGCACCGGCACGGGCTACTCGGTGCTCGACGTCATCCATGCCTACGAGGACGCGAACGGCGTGAAGATCCCGTATGAGATCGTCGACCGCCGTCCCGGCGACGTCGCCGAAAACTATGCCGATCCGAAAAAGGCCTTCGAACTGCTCGGCTGGAAAGCGGAGCGCGATCTGGTCAACATGTGCAAGACCGGCTACCACTGGCAGTCGATGAATCCGAACGGGTACGACGCATAAAACGCCGATTCCGTCATCTGCAGCAACACGAAGAAGAAACCGAAAACCATGACGCAGGACCGTAATTCTATGAATAGAGGGGATCAAAAATGAAGAAATGGATTGCTTTGATGCTGACCGCGCTGCTGCTGTGTGCGGCGTTCGGCTGTACATGCTACAGACTGGAGATCCGCGGATGCGGCGGCGAACCGTCCGAACCTTCGCCCGCTGTCGAGGCGGAGAATCCGCCTGCGCAGGCGTCGGCACAAACCGCTGCCGAAACGCCCGAGGCCGTTCCGGTTGAGCAAGAGAGCGCGCAGCCCGCTGAAACGCCCGAAGAGAGCGCACAGCCCGCTGAGACGCCCGAAGAGAGCGGGAACGAGTCGCCCGAAGTTACCCCGGAAATCACGGCGGAACCGGCGCCGGTGCAGCCGGTCGAGGAAAAAGGCGCCTGGCTGCTGATGAAGCGGACCGAGTACGACAGCGACGGCGATGTTTTCTCGAAGCTCGAATACGAATACGACGATCACGGGAACATGACCGTGTACGAGACATTCTATGCCGAAGACAACTCGCGCGAACGGTACGAGTACACGTACGACGAGCAGGGAAATCTGATCCGGGAGAAGGATTACGACGCGAAGAAAAACAAGCTGGAGATGTGGTTCGATTACGAGTACGACGCGGACGGCAACCAGACCAAGTATACGCGTACCTTCCCCGACGGAGACACCTTTACGGGCGTCAGCGAATACGATGAAAACGGCAACGAGATCCGCACGACGTATTATTACGGCAAGACACTGAGCAGCAGTAATGAATACGAGTATGACGAAAACGGGAACAGGACGAAGTCCGTTTCGCTGAAAGCCGACGGCAGCATCGACTTCTATGACGAATATGTGTTTAACGCGGACGGGAATCCGGTTTCGAAAACACGGTACAACCCCGACGGCAGCCGCGACTTCTGGGAGGAATACGAGTACGACGCACAGGGGAACATGATCCGCGAGACGGATTACAAAGGCGACGGCAGCATCGACGAACGGATCGAATTCGAGTACGACGCGAACGGGAACCTGATCAAGGAATCGGAATACAACAAAAAAGGAAAGCTGCGCTACCGGAACGAACACGAATACGACGCGGACGGCAACGAGATCAAGTACACGAGATACGACTCCGACGGCAAGATCACCGAGCAGTGCAAATATGTCTACGACGAAGACGGAAACATGACCGAAGAGACGGTCTATACATCCTACACCGGCGACACAACCTTATTCGAATTCGAATGGAAGTACTTTGAGAACGCGCCGAAAGCCGGGAAGAAGAATACCTATTGACCGTTTCGGCATCCGTGCAACATGACGAGAAACGGAACGAATCATCAACACCGGAAATGATCAGACGCATCGGGAAACCGGTGCGTCTTTCCGTTACAGTTCTCCGTGTATGCGTTTTTGATGCGCTTCGAACGAGCGGGAGAGATATTCCTCCGACGTCGGTACGCAGGCAAGCAGGGAGAGGAGCAGCGGAATCGCAGTCAAAGCTTCGTTTCAATATCCACCCGGCATAACCGTCGAGCCGTCGACGGCATTGATGAGAAGCATCTGCGGCGGGATGAGCGGATCGTCGCGAAACTGCCGCGTCATCGGATCGTCGAACAGCACGACCCAACAGGGGATCTCAAAATAATCGTCCGAATTGCGCACATGCACGGTGTACACCGTCAGGATCATGCGATAGACTTCGACCTCCGTTGTGTCGATCTGTTCAAGCGCGGAGCCGGAAAGGGAAGCGCGAAATGCGTTTTTCACGCGTTCCTGCACCTCGTCGAAGGAGAGCAGACCGACGTTTGCGCTCTCCATGCCCAGGACCTCCTTCGGGGAATGGTATTCGAAACAGACAAGCCCGCTTTCATCGATCATGATGCGAATGCGTTCCTCCCGGATCATCGTGACCTCCGCATATGCGGGATCGTTTGCATAGTTCAGATTGATCGACGGTTCGACTGCATACGGGACGGCGGGGTAGCCGCCGTACAGACGCTTTAAGACAAATCCCCAGCCCTGCGCAGCGGAACGGTATTCCGAGCCGTTATGCCCGTAATCGACCATCAGATTCGCCTGCTGCACGTCCGCAATGTCAAAGCCCGCGATGCCGAGCCGGTCGAGCGTTTCGCGCAGGATCGTTTCGGCGTCGCTCTGCGCCATCGTTGTATCGCGCCACTGTCCGTTGAGTCCGTCGTTCCATTTGGATTCCGCGTCGTAATAGGAACGGAGGCACAGCCATCCGCCGTTGTGGTTGCGCCAGACACGGATCATGTGATCCGATTCGTTTCCCACGCCGACAAGCGCCGTCGAGCCGTCCTGCATCGTATAGCGCGCTTCCATCTCGTTGACCGGAACGGAGGAAAAATCGGAGACCGATTCCGGCTCGTTCGAGATCGGCGCCTCCTTGATCTGTTCGGCATACCACGCCGCCGTCTGCTCATACTGCTCAGTCGTCAGCGTCTCCATCTCGCCGGAGAGCCCGCCCTGCTGCATTTCGCCCTCGATAAACGCGTTGTAATCGTCGATCCATGCCTGAAACTCGCGCTGCCAGTCGTCCTTGGTCGGCGTATTGCGGCAGCGCTCGACCGGCGTGCCGAGCAGTTTCGTGAGAAGATCGGCGGCGTATGCCTGCGTCACGGGGAACTGCCGCGTGCGATACACCGGATAGACGCCGTCCGCGCGCTGTACGATGTCTGCATGGATCGAGACGGCGATCGTACCGCACGGAAGCGTCGTATCCTCATCCCAGCGGGCGGGGAAGCGCTGCGCGTCATCTTGCCGATTGGTTTTGATCGTATGCTCCGCAATGTTGTCTCCCTTGTTCACCACAAATTCCTCCTCCGGCGTCGGCACGCAGGCAAGGACGCAGAGGAACAAAAGAACCGCAATCAAACGCTTCATTTCAATATCCTCCCGGCACAACCGTCGAGCCGTCGACGGCGTTGATGACGATTGCGGAATGCGCATAGATCGGGTTGTCGCGCTCCGCTTTTTCAAGATCGCAGCAGTCGAAATATACGACAAAACACGGCATTTCGTAATACTCGTCGGAATCCTTTGCGCGAAGCGTTTGCGTCGTCAGCACGATGCGGTAGACCTCGAGCGTCACGCGCTCGCCGCGCTCCTGATAGTACGAAACCGGATAGCAGACGGACAGCGCGTTTTTGATGCGCGTCTTTGCTTCCTCAAACGGAAGCAGCTCCACGTTGCCGTTCGCAAGCCCGACGACGGCTTTCGGATTACCGAAACTGAGCGCCCGGATGCCGTTTTCATTGACGAACACAGAGAGCTGCTCGGCGCGGATCGGGGCGTTATAGGCGTCCGGCACGGTTCCGTAATCGAGATTGACGGACGTAAACGGCATGGAAAGCAGAGGGTAGCCCCCTAAATCGCGCGTGAGCGAAAACGTCCAGCCGCTTTCGACGTAGCTGTGCCGGTCGCCGAAAAAGTCCAAAAGACTCGTCTTCTGTCCGGCGTCTGCGCAAAAGCCGTCCAGACCGATGCGGGCAAGCTCTTTCATCATCATATCCTTTGCGTCCGCTTCGGTCACGGACGGTTCCTTCCAAAGCTTCCCCTTCGGATCGTCATATCGCTTGTCCCACTGCATCTGCGTTTCCGTATAGAGACAGACGCCGCCGCGGCAGCCGCGCGCAAAAAGCAGGCTGTCCTCGTTTGCCGAGACGAACACCGGCTCGCCGCTTTCGAGCGTATAGACCGAATTGCAGTACAGCGGCACCGCGTCATAGCCGGAGACCGCGCGTTCGCCCGGTTCATCCGGCGCTTCGTTGATGCGGTCCATGTACCATTGCGACTGCGCTTCGATCCGTTCGGGCGACAGATCGAGCTCCTCGCGGTCGAGCCCGTCGTCCGGTCGACCCGCGTTCACCCACGCTTCATACTGCGCAACCTGTTCGAGCCACGCCTTGTACGCATCCGCCCACTGCTCTTTGGTCGTCGTTTCGGCAGACACCGATTTCGGCTTCGGCAGAAGCGCGTTCAAAAGCGCGGCAAGCTTCGCCTGATCGAACCGGTCCCGCTTTGTGCGAAAGACGGGGCAGACGCCGTCGGCTTTCTGCACGATCTCCGCGTCGAATAGTAGCGTCAGCGTGTCGTTCGCCTCGAACGTCTCCGTCCAACGGTTGGGGATGAACTGCGCCGTGGGCACAGGCGTTTCACTTTTTTCTGACGACACGTCTGCGGGCTTTGCCGTGGCGGAAAGCCTGATTTCCAGCGTGTCGTCCGCCTTGCTGACGACAAATTCCTGTTCCGGCGTCGGCACACAGGCGCACAAAAGCAGGGCGGACAGAAGGATCAACAGTCGTTTCATACAGGCTCCTTTCTCAATATCCGAGCGCGCGATCGATGCGCGCGCCGGTTTCGGCGTCGAGCGTCAGGAGACAGACGCTTTCGCCGCCGGTCGTGACCGATTCGCCGTTTTCGTACGTGCGCATCACAGTCCCGCAGAAATCCCAGACGGGAATCAGCTTGCTTTCCAGAGCGTTCGCGCCGGTGCGCACCTGCATCCAGCCGAGCGCGATCCGCGTAATCTCGATCTCGGACGAGCGCACCGATCCGCGGTTCAGCGCGTCGAGCGACGCTGCCTGCCCTTCGGAATTCGACGCGTCGATCGCGCCGGACGCCGGATACAGGAACCGGAGATAGCTTGCCGCGCGCTCGCAGGCGGCGTCGGCGGACAGGATCGCGCAGTTCTCGCACAGCGGTTCGCCGACCGTCACCGGCGCCTGCCATTCGGCAAAGCAGACGCCTCTGCTGTCGACGCCGACGATCAGCCGTTCGTAGCGAAGCGCGTCCGCAAAGTTCTGATCCTCCGTACCGGATGCGGACGGCTGCGCGCTGAAACCGACCTGCATTCCGTCGACAACACGTGTGAAAAACACCAACAGCGGGGTTTCGTCCGGATCCTGCTCATACCAGCCGGTCGCGTCGGAAACGCGCGCGCCGCGTTCGCATCCCGCGTACCGGAGCGTATCGCCGCACAGCGCCTTTGCAAGGTCCGAAGCGATCCGGATCGCCTCGGCTTGATCGACGTTCTGCGCGTTCAGCGTCAGTCCGGACGACACGCTCTTTGCATAGCTTTCGGGAACATAGCGCGACGGATTCCGATAGCGCATCAGCGACTGATCCTCTTTGCCCTCGGAAAAGACGGTCAGCGTCGCCATCGCGTCCCTGCCGCCGTCGCCGCGGCAGCCGAATGCGCCGGAGTTCTCGTTGCGCGCAAATGCCACGGCTTTCGGAATCAGCTCGTCGGCTTCCGGCGCGGCGTTGTACGCCCGCTGCAGCTCCTCCGCATCGGCGCGGTACGCATCCGCGCCCGCTTCATACGCGCCGGGATTTGCCTTGACCTGTTCCAAAAGCTCCAGCGCGGCGAGCAGTTCGGGGTAAATCTCTTCCTTGGTCGGTTCGCCGGGTTCATAGACCGGACCGTCGCCGAAGAACGCGCGCACAAAGGCGGCAAGCTGCTCGTCGGAAAAGCCCGCCGCGTGCAGCGCATAGCTTGCGATGTGTTCGGTCTTCGGAATCTCCGGTACGGCGTCGAAACGCACCATCACGCCGCCCTCGTCGTAGGTTGCGCGGCAGGCGTCGGAAGAATCGGCAAGCGACTGCGCCGCTTCCTGCGGCTTGTGCGAATCGGTTTTGACAATCACCGCTTCCGTCTCCGGCGTCGGCACGCAGGCGAGCAGGCAGAGGACCGTCAGCAAAAGAAAGAATCGTTTCATGGGGAACTCCTTTCGGTTGTTTCTGCCTATTAGACGGTTCAAACACCGAAAATGTTGCCAAAAACAAAAAAATCCCTCGGAGGGGATTTTGATGTTCATGAATTCTATGCGTAAAGCTTGCCGAGCACCCAGTTTGCGAGACGGGCGGGGAGGAGCTTTACAAGGACGAGAACCGCCGAATAGGCGAAGCCGACCGAGCAGAACGGTTTCGGGTTCTTTTGAAGCGACAGCTTTAAAAACCGCTGTGCGATCCGGTCCGGCGACATGCCGTGCTGTTCGTCGTGCTCCATCTTGGCGACCGATCTGACCTCGTTCGGATAGAGCGACTCGTTGACTTCGTTCTTCTCGCGCTTTGCGGTGAAATCCGTCTTGACGTCGCCGGGCAGCACTGCCGCGACGCGGATGCCGGTGCTCTTGAGCTCGTTTCGAAGCGCCATCACGACGCTGTTGATCGCTGCCTTCGCCGCCGAATAGAACGCCTGATACGGGATCGGCGTAACGGCGGCGACGGAGGAGGTAAAGAACACATATCCCTTGCTTTCGCGCAGGGCGGGAAGCGCGGGCTTCAGCACGCGCATCGAGCCGAACAGACAGACGTCAAACTGACGCTGCATGGCACTGATTTCGGTCGTTTCGACCGGTCCCGAAATGCCGAATCCGGCGTTATTGATCAGCACGTCGATGCGTCCGGCTTCCGACAGAACGCGATCGATCGCCGCACGGCATTGCGCTTCGTCGGTGACGTCGCAGGCGACAAACATGCTGTTTTCGTCGTGCGGATCGTGGCGCGAGAGATTATAGACGCGGTCGCCGTAACGCGAAAAAGCGGCAGCCGCCGCCTTTCCGATTCCGTTGGAAGCGCCGGTGATCACGACGATTCTCGGTTCAGATGCCATATTCGGTAAACACCTCTTTGATGATGCCGAGCGCCTCGTCTAAAAGCGCTTCGGTGTGCGTCGCCATGTAGCTCGTGCGCAGCAGGCACTCGCTCGGATGCACGGCGGGCGGCAGCACGGGGTTCACATACACGCCGCGTTCGAACAGGACCTTGCCGACGCGGAGCGTCGTTTCGAGATCGTGCGTATACAGCGGGATGATCGGCGTCGTGCTCTCGCGGATCGCAATGCCTTCGCGCTTCAGATTGTTGCGCATGTACATCGAAAGCTCCATGAGTCGTTTCGGAAGCTCCGGCTGCTCGATGAGGATATGCAGCGCCTCGATGACGGTTGCGCAGGAGGCGGGGGGAATGGACGCGCAGAAGATGAACGGACGCGAAACGTGCCGCACATAGTCCACGATCTCCTCCTTTGCCGCCATGAACCCGCCGATTCCGGCGAGCGACTTTGAGAACGTGCCCATGATGATGTCCACGTCGTCGGTGAGCCCGAAATAGTCCGCGGTGCCCTTGCCGCCTTCGCCGAGTACGCCGAGTCCGTGCGCGTCGTCGATCATGACGCGCGCGCCGTATTTCTTGGCAAGCCGTACGATGTCGGGAAGTTTGCAGATGTCGCCGCCCATCGAGAACACGCCGTCGGTGACGATCAGACGTCCGGCCTTATCGGGAATGTTCGAAAGCTTCTTTTCGAGGTCCTCCATGTCGTTATGGCGATAGCGCACCATATCGGCATAGGAAAGCTTGCAGCCGTCGTATATACTCGCGTGATTTTCGCGATCGCACAGAATGACGTCGCCGCGCCCCGCGATGGCGCTGATGATCCCGAGATTGGACTGGAATCCGGTCGAGAAGGTCATACAAGACTCCTTGCCGAGGAAAGCGGCAAGCTCGCGTTCCAGCTGCGTATGCAGCACGAGCGTGCCGTTTAAGAAACGCGATCCCGCACAGCCGGAGCCGAACCGCCGCAGCGCTTCGACACCCGCTTCGATCACACGGGGATGCGTGGCAAGTCCCAGATATCCGTTCGAACCGAGCATGATGCGGCGTTTGCCTTCCATAACGACTTCGGGCGCCTGCATCGATTCGAGCTCATGAAAATAGGGGTAGATATTTTTTGCGCGGGCTTCTTCTACGAGCGGATTGTGACACTTGGAAAACAGATCCATCGGAATCCTCCTTTCATAAAAAATCCGTTTGTCATTATAGTATATTCTGAACGAAAATGCAAGAAACTCGTGCGATTTTCCGAAATTATACAGGCACTGCATAAAATCGTACCCGAAAAAATGAAAAAAAAGGCTTGCATTTTTCCGGCGAATGTGTATAATAAGAAGTCGCAAGGGGTTATAGCTCAGTTGGTTAGAGCGCCACGTTGACATCGTGGAGGTCATTGGTTCGAGCCCAACTAACCCCACCAGATCCAAAATCCTGCGGTGTGCGTTACGTTTTATGTGATAAACCCACAGAGTGATTACGGGAAAGCACGCGTCGGTCGACCTAAAATCAAGCCCGCCTCGACGGGAAGATTGCGGGCTCCGCAGTGTACCCACCTGCCGAGTGGCGGGTATTATCACCCCAAAGCGGACGGCACGGCGGGATTTTCATAGGGCATTGCCGAATTGTGTAATGGTAGCACCTACGACTCTGACTCGTATTGTCTAGGTTCGAATCCTAGTTCGGCAGCCAACAAAAACGCCTCATTTGTCTACCAAATGAGGCGTTTTTCAATGATGTTTGCCCTGTCGGGCGAATGATGCTGCCATTGGCAATGATGCCGCTTCGCTGATGATGTGTGCCTGCGGCATGTGAGGGCAAACATCGCATCATTGCGGCACGAAGTGACGCAACATCATTTCGGCGTCAGCTGATACATCATCAGCCGCCTGCGGCGGCGACATCATTGATATTTGATCATTACAGACTTATAATTAATGCAGTCAACAGAAAGGACTTCCCGATATGAAAGAGAACAAACTTGCCGATTTATCAATGGATTTCTCCGTACAAATCATCAATCTTGTCAAAGACCTGAGAGCAAGACACGAATCTGTTATATCCAATCAAATTGGTCGATCCGGCACCTCCATCGGCGCTAACATATTCGAAGCAAACTATGCGCAAGGCAAAAAGGATTTCATCTCAAAACTTGAGATCGCGCTCAAGGAAGCGAGCGAAACCGGGTATTGGCTGGAGTTGCTTCATCGCACAGGATACATAGACGATACTTCATACAAATCTTTGAATGATCGATGCACCGCCATCCGTGTGATACTGGTATCGTCCTGCAGGACTGCTAAGCAGAATATGGAATCAAATTGACAAATCGGCGTTTGGAGGCGAACTATGCTTCAGGCGATTCACAAGATGATGCATGAAATCGATTCAAGGACAGACGGGCATGTTTACGGCGCGTGGTTATACGGAAGTGTGGTATTGGATGACTTTCAGCAGGGATGGAGCGATATTGATTTTGTTACGCTGATTGACGGACCGATTTCCGAAAGTCAGGCAGAAAAACTGCTGATGCTCAGGCAGGATATGCTTATGGCGGAGCCGGATAACCCGTATTACCGCTCTTTCGAGGGCGTTATTGCCAATCTGTACGAATACCGCAGCCGATCCTTTCAAAGATTGGTCTATTGGGGAACGAGCGGGCAAAGGGTAACCGACCAATATACACCGGATGTGTTCTCTTTGTTTGAACTTGCGAAGTACAGCGTACCGGTTTACGGAGAAAAAGCATGGATCCTTCCCACGCCAGGCAGAGAAGAATTGATAAACGCAGTACGCGGGCACTATGACGCGATCCGAAAGTATGCCGTTGAAACAAACGAAAGCCTTTATTCATGCGGATGGCTTCTGGATATCGCCCGGTGTATTTACACGTTGAGAC
>JAFRRO010000044.1 GCA_017428025.1 Clostridia bacterium | reverse complement strand
GCAGCGCGATCAGCGCGACCGTCTTGAGCGCGACGCTCTTGCCGCCCATGTTCGCGCCGGTGATCACCGTTGCGCCTTTGTCCGCCGCAATCGAGACGGGCACGAACGCCCGCCCCTTCTTTGCAAGCAGGTCCGCGATCTCGGGATTCACCATGTCGACGAGGTTCAGCTCCGTTTCGCCGATCACCGGCCGCACGCAGCGGTACCGCACCGCGAACAGCGCCTTCTGGATCAGAAAATCGAGCCGCCCGATCGTTTCGGCGTCGCACAGCAGCCCGTCGCACAGCGGACGCAGCGCCGCGCACATCGTTTCGCGCACCTTGCGCTCCTCGGTCTCCTCGTCGGCGCAGATGCGCGTGCGTTCGAGCCGCAGCTCGGCGCGTTCGGCGTCGGTCTTTGCGCCATAGAGGCGCTCCTCGATCCGCTTCTTCTGTGCGCGCACCGCTCTCAGCGCTTCCGATGCGCCGTCCGGGATGAAGAACCCGCGCGAACGCGTATGCGCCGGATCGAGCACGTCGAACGCGGGCGCCGGATCGTGCAGCGAAAAGCCCGAAAGCCTTGCCGTTTCGTTCCATTCCGCAAGCATCGGGATCAGCGCTTCGATGCGTTCGAGATAGCCCTTGCATTCGAACAGCTCCACATGGTCGAGCGTTTCGCCTTCGCGGCAGCGCGCAAGCGACGCGCGCACGTCCTTGACGCGGCACAGTTCGAGCATGATGCGGTCGAGCAGCTCCCTCTGCTGCGGCGCCGACGCCGCGGCGCGGGCGGTGTTTTCGAGCTCCGCTTCGAGCGCTTCGCGCTCCCCGGGCGCGTAAAATTTGAGATGCCGGATGCGTTCCTGCCCGAACGGGCTGCAGCCGTGCAGATTTTCGAGGATATATTGAAGTCCGATCCCGACCTTTTCTTCAAAGCGCACCGAAATCATTGCGCGTCCTCCTTTACATCGATCACCGGCACGTCGACCGCCGCCGCCATCGCCTCCCGGAACGCCCGTTCGTCGAACCGCCAGCCGTAGGCGGACACCGGATTGACCGTCACGCACAGCGTGCGCGCCGCGTCCTCGGTTTCGAGGGCGACCTTGCGGAGCGCAAGCCGGTTCAGCACGTCCGCGCCGAGCAGGACCTTGCTCGGATCCTTCACGACCAGCCGCCCGTCGCGCAGCACGCCGCTTTTCAGAAGCGGCACCACCGTGCTCTCGGTCAGCGCGCCTTCGATCAGCGCCTCGCCGCGCGATTTGAACGCCTCCCCGAGCGTGCCCTCGAACGGCTCCGGCAGCGTCTTTGCCTTTTTGAGGTTCAGGATGCGGTAGAACGCCGCGGTGTCCGAAACGACCTTCTCCATGCGCATGTCGTAGCTTGCGCCGGTGCAGAGGATGATCCCGTCCGCGACGCTGCGCGCGCCGAGCGATTTGCGTCCCAGCGCCCCGTCGATGACCGTGCGCGCCGCGCCGTGTTCGAAGAACAGACCGGCAACGGTCCGAAGCTGCGAAACGATCGACGGTCCGGCAAGCTGCACGTTGCCCGCGCTTCTTGCCCGCACGATCACGACCTCGCCGAGCGGCGTCGGAATGCCGGTCGCAGCGAGGATCTCCTTTGTGATGTCGCACAGCTTCAGCATGTCCTTCGCGGTCGCGATCAGCGTGCCTTCGGGCACGAAGATGCCGGGCTTTTCGGTGCCGGTGACGACGTCGGTCGATTCGCCGTCGCGTCCGATCGAGGTCAGCCCCAGCACGCCGCGTCCCGCGTTTGCAAGCAGCCAGTTCAGCACGGTCGTCTTGCCCGCGTTCTTGCACATGCCCACGATGGACAGGGTTCGGATTCCGTCCCATTCCCGCAGCAGTCCGGTTTCCATGCTTCGGCTCCTTTCGCATGTCGATTTGTTTTATTTTATCATACATTCCCGCCCGTGAAAAGAGGGGAAACGCGTTCGCTTGTTGACAAAACCCGACAAAAAAGATATGCTTTTGCTATCAACCGCAGAGGGGGAATCGCATGAAACGGCGCACGCAAACAACCGACGGCACGCCGGACTCGATCATCTATGCCGCGTTCTTCCGCTTTGCGCATGCGGTCCTCCGTCGCAAACAGCGTCTGACCGTCGACAGTAAAGCCGCGCGCGATTGCAAAGCGCCGTTCATCGTGCTTTCGAACCACGAATCGTTCTATGATTTCTACTATATCAGACAGCTGTTTCCCGACGTGAAACCCGCGTTTGTCGTCAACCGCCACTACATCTCGCTGCCGGTCGTCAGAACGCTCGCCAAAAGAGCGGGCTTTATCCCGAAGCGCCTGTTTGCGCCCGATCGCGCCACGCCGCTCGGCATCATGCGCACGGTCCGCAAGGGCTATCCGGTCGTGATCTTCCCCGAAGGCAGGCTGTCCGTCTCGGGACGCAGCTATCCGATCCTCGACCGCGGCGCGGCGTTCTACCGGCGGCTCGGCACGGACATCGTGCTCTGCCGCATCGCCGGCGCGTATCTCTGCAACCCCAAGTGGCGCAAGCGCTTCTATCGCGGCGACGTGTCGGCGACCGTCGTGCGCGTGATCACCAAGGAGGAAGCCGCCGCCATGACCGACGCCGCGCTCGATGCGCTGATCCAGGATACGCTCGCATACGACGACTGCGTCTCGGACGCCGGTTTTTCGCAGAAGGACAAGGCGAAGGGGCTGGAAACCGTCCTTTACCGCTGCGCCGACTGCGGCGCGCTGTATGCCGCGGAGGGCCGGGGCAATACGCTCGTCTGCCGCGCCTGCAAACGCACGCACACGCTGGATGAGCATTATCGCTTCGAGAACGGGCAGACGATCGCCGCATACTACGAGCGCATCAAGGCGCTCGAGCGCGATACGCTTTCAAACGAAACGCTGACCGCCAAGGTACGCGTCACGGTCTTTCCCGAACAGGGGCGCAAACGCCGCGAACGGGGCGTCTGCACGCTCGACGCGCACGGGCTGTCCTACCGGTCGGACAAAACGGCGTTCACGGTGCCGTTCGAGGAGCTGCCCGCCCTGCCGTTCTCGTGCAATGCCGAGTTTGAAACCTATCACAACAACGAGCTGTACTACTTCTATCCCGTCGAGAACCCGCGGCAGGTCGTGCGGTGGGCGCTGCTTGTCGACCTAATGAAGGAGATGCAACATGAAAAAGGATAAGAAAGCGCTGGTCGATCTGTCGACCAAAACGTTCCTGCAGGTCACGGCGCTGCTGTTCGCGCTGATGCTCGCCGCGATCGTGCTGACCTATGTGATCCCCAAGGGCGCGTTCGGCACGACGCCCGACGGCGGGACGGATTATCTCGCCTACACGCGCATCGAAGGCGCGTCCGGCATCCCGATCTGGAAGGGTCTGCTCGCGCCGTTTCTCGTGTTCGCCTCGGACAACGGACTGACGCTGATCATGCTGTCGCTGTTTCTCGTCGTGATCTTCGCCTCGTTTCAGGTGATGAACGACGTCGGCGGCATCCGCGTGCTGGTCGGCGCCGTCGCGGGGCGGTTCGAAAAGCGCAAGGCGCTGCTGCTCTCCATGATCGCGCTCGTGTTCATGGCGTTCGGCGCGTTCCTCGGGCTGTTCGAGGAGATGCTTTCGATGCTGCCGATCGTGACCGCGCTGTGCGTGCTGATCGGCTACGACTCGTTCACCGGCTTCCTTGCCAGCATCGTCGCCTGCGGCTTCGGCTTTGCAAGCGCGATCACCAATCCGTTCACGGTCCTGCTTGCGTCCGAGATCATCGACACGAACCCGATGACGCACATCACCTACCGCATCCTGATCTTCCTTGTGATGTATCTGCTGCTGCTCGGCTTCCTCTTTCTCTATGTGCGCCGGATCAAGAAGGATCCGTCGTCGAGCCTCACGCAGGCGCACGACGAAACGCTGAAAGCCGCGGAGCCGACCGCCGGACTGCCGGATCTGCACAAAATCGAACGCCGCACGCGCATCGTCTACGTCGTGTTTCTGCTTCTGTGCCTCGCGCTGATCATCGCCTGCTCGGCGGTTTCGGCGCTTCGCGACTACACCGTGGTCGTGCTGATCGCGTACTTTCTGATCTTCGGACCGGTCGCCGGTCTGATCTCGTCGCGCGATGCGAAAGCGGTGTTCAAAAGCTTTGGGAGCGGCGTCGTCGGCGCGCTGCCGACGATCGTGTTCATCGCGCTCGCGTCCTCGATCAAGTACATCTTCGACGAAGGCGCGATCATGCCGACGATCGTGCATTCGATCAACACGCTCGTGGCGGGACACAGCCCGTTCGTCGTGGCGCTCGTGCTGTACGCGATCATCCTCGTGCTCGAATTCTTCATCTCGTCGTCGACCGCCAAAGCCATCCTCGTCATGGGCATGCTCGCGGTGGTCTCCGTGCCGCTCAGTAAACAGATGCTGGTTCTGATCTACACCTTCGCCGACGGCTACACGAACGTCCTGTTCCCCACCTCGCCGGTGCTGTTGATCTCGCTTTCGATGATCGGCGTCGACTACTTCAAGTGGGTGAAAAAGAGCGTGCCGCTGTTTGTCGCAAACCTTGCGCTCGTCGTGCTGTTCCTCGCGATCGGCATCGCGTTCGGGTACTGACGCGCATGACGCCCGGCCGCGTTGTTCTTGCGGCGGGCGGACGGATGTGCTATGATACCATCAGCAAATAACGGAGGGTAACGAAATGAAAACGATGAAGCTGGGACGGTCGGACATCGATGTGAGCGTCGTCGCGCTCGGGACATGGGGGCTCGGCGGCGGCAGCGTGTGGTCGGACCGCGATTCGACGGTCGAAGAAGCGAAATCGCTGCTGGACGCGTGCCGCGATTACGGCATCAACTACATCGATACCGCGCCGGTCTACGGCACCGGCGTTTCGGAAACGCTGCTCGGCGAGGCGCTGAAGGGGCGGCGGCACGACTTTGTGCTGCAGACGAAGTGTTCTCTGAACTGGCGCAATGAGGGCGGCAATTTCCACTATTCGCGCGACGGCTACACGGTCAACAACGACACGCGCCCCGAGGCGATCCGCCGCGACGTCGAGGATTCGCTCCGTAGAATGCAGTCCGATTATCTCGATTCGCTGATCGTGCATTACGTGTGCAAAAGCTTTCCGGTCGAAGACACGGTCGGCGCGCTGGAGGAGCTGATCAAAGAGGGCAAGATCCGCGCCTACGGGCTTTCGAACAGTCAGCCGGAGGACCTTGTTGCCTATCGGTCCGCGCCCGATGCAAAGCAGGGCGTCTCCGTCGTGCAGGAGTTTTTCTCGATCCTCTCGCCGTTCCACGGCCGCAAATACTTCCCCGTCTGTCGGGAATCCGACACGGTGTTTCAGACCTACGGCGTACTCGAGGAGGGCTTTTTGACCTCGCCCGCGTTTTTGGAGCGCCGCTTTGAAAAGACCGACATCCGCTCGCGCATCCCGTGGGTGAATCCCGCCTGCCACGCGACGCTCAAAAAAGCGTTCGAACTCTGGACGCCGCTTTGCGAAGCGCACAACTGCAGCTTTGCCGCGCTTGTCGAGGCGTGGGCGCTCACGCAGTACGACCGCATGAGCCTGCTTGTCGGCATGCGCAGACCGCAGAACGTCGCCGACACCGCCCGCTGCCTTGATCTCGTCCTCACCCCGGACGAGGTGCGCCGGATGGAGGAAGCCGTTGCGCCGATTCAGGTCGCCGTGCTGGATAAATGACCGATCCCGCGCCGTAAGGCGCATATAAGGCGGCCTGTCAGCCGCGCGATATATTTGCTGTCGCAAACACGATATGCCTGCGGCACGAAACAACCCCTCAGTCTCGGTAAACCTCGACAGCTCCCCTTGCACAGGGGAGCCTTTTGGTTTACGCACGAGCAAGGCTTCCCCTCCAGGGGAAGGCTTTTTTCTTCGGCAGAGTTAAGCGCAGGAAGGGCTTTTGTTTTGCGTATAGGTAAGGCTCCCCTGTGCAAGGGGAGCTGGATCGCGAAGCGAGACTGAGGGGTTGTCATGAATCGCATACGCGCATAAAGATGATTCCCCGGCGGGGAATCATCTGTTTTATATGTTCGGTTGTTATATGTTCAGTTCCGGGGCGTTGTCCTGCTGATAGGAGCGCCAGTTGCTGTTTTCGATCAGTTCTTCGCGGGCGAGCAGCACCAGCGTTTCCTCGGTCTGTCCGTACCGCCTGAGCCGGTCGTCCAGCCGCGCATAGAACTTCGCCATCTTGCGGTGGTCCTCCACCGCGCGCGACAGCGACAGCCGCCCGTAGTAGCTGCCGATGAACAGCGTTGCCGCCGAGATGCCGCCCCACACGAACTTCATCGCCGTACGGATCTCGTTCGCGTGCGTGATCAGCGGACGCATCGAAAAGAACGTGCCGGAGAGCAGCTCCACGATCAGCGCGATAAAGTACAGCACAAACGAGACGATCCACGCGATGCGCACGATCCGTTCGCTGCGCGTCTGCTTCTTTTCCGCCTTCTTTGCGGCCGCCGCGTGATAGTCCCGCTGCGCCTCCACCCAGCAAATGCGGATCTCGTTGCGCGCTTTCGGCGCGCCGCCCACGCTGCTTGCGCGGATCGTGCTCGCAACCCACGGGCTCCCCTCCTGCTGCGACCACGGAAGCAGCGCGCCCGCCTCCGCCCGGCATCCCGCATAGCGCAGAAACGCCTGCACGCGCAAGCCCTCCGCGAGTGCGCGGCAGTTGATGTACCGTTCGTGGCAGGCGGACTTGCGCGCATAGCGCAGAATCCCCCACGCGATCAGAAACGACACGCCGTAGAGCAGGATCATCCAGTGCAGTTCGCCCTCGTCGTATACCAGAAACGTCAGCGTGATGACCGTGCTGACAACGGCGATCAGCGCCAGGATCCGCCGGTACAGCGCCGCATACCGGACGCTCAGCGCGTCCGCCGCCGCATACAGCGCCTCCGCGCGGTCCAGCGCCTCATCCGGTTCCCGCTCCGCCGGCAGCAGCGGCGAAACGGTTTTCGGACAGGATGCCGCAAGCGCGTTGAATTCTTCGGTTCGTTTCTGCAGTTCCTCCCACGCTTCGCGATCGCCGAGCAGCCTGACTTCGCCCGCCGTCTTCGTCGAATCGCCGCGCGGCGTCTGCACATGGACGACGACGCCCGCATTGATCAGCGGCGCGCCGTACACCGGCCGGTACGCGCCGTGCAGGAAACAGTCCACGACCGCCGCCGTGCCGCATTCGCCGCCCGGTTCGCCGTCCCACAGCGCGAGCAGGACCTGCGCGTGCGCCGCGATATAGACGCCCGCCTGCCGGTAGGCAAAGTTCCGCGACGGTTCCTGCGGCTCCGCTTCCGTCGCCGGTGCGACAAACGCCTGCTCCGCCCTGTCGTACGACGCGCGAAACGCCGTCAGCGCCGCGCCGTCAAAGTCGGCTTCATACGCCTCCTTCTCGAACGGCAGCACCGCGATCAACGGGATGCCGAGTGCCTCCGCCGCCTCCGCGCACAGCTGATCCGCGCCCGACGCAAGGGCGTTCAGCATCACAAGCCGCGTATGCGGGCAGCGCGCTTTCAGCGCTTCGAGCTCGCGTTTAACCGCGTCAAGCAGCACCGGCCGGTCCGCTTCCCGCACCGTCCGATGCCCCGTCACGCCGATCAGAATGGGTATCGTTTCCGTCTTCATCTCGTTTTTTCGATCTGCCAGTCGCCGTCCGCGCGCACCGCGAAGAACGCATAGCTGCCCTCCGGCACGGTTACCGTCCGTTCGCCCTCAAATGCGCCGACCGCATGGACCAGCAGGGTTTCGCCCTCCGTCGTGTACAGCCACACGACAAAATCCTGTTCGCCGCCGTGCCGGATCGCATAACTGCCCGACGGCAGCACGCCGTAGTCCGTCACGCCGTCGCCGTGTCCCGCAAACGATTCTTCTTTCGTCCAGTCCAGCTGCTCGAACGCGATCTCCCACGCGTTGTTCGCAAACACCTCGATCGTGTACGGCGATTCGCCGAACAGCAGCACCGTGCCCTCGTACCGTCCGCGCGCCAGCGCCAGCAGCTGCGCCGTGCCGTACGCGTCGTACGCCCACACGGTCAGATTGCTCGAAACGCGGTTCGTGATGTGCACGCGATAGACGCCGGTTCCGAGCCGGATCTCCTCGAGCACCGCGTTGCCCTTGCCCTTGATCGGTTCGAAGACCGCAAAGCCGCAGCGCGTGCATATGCCGTCCTGCATCTCGTGTCCGAGCGGTTCGCCTTCGGTCTGTCCGCAGCGGCGGCAGATCTTCGGCTCGATGCAGGTCGCCTCCGTATAGTCGTGCCCCAACGCGGGCAGCTCCGTCCCGCAGCGCGTACAGACCGCGCTTTCGGTGCAGGTCGGGTGCGCGTCGTGCCCGAGCGGTTCCCCCTCAGTGAGCCCGCAGCGGCGGCAGGTCTTCGGCTCGGTGCAGGTCGCCTCCGTAAAATCGTGTCCCGGCGCAGGCCTTCGCAATCCGCAGCGCGTGCAGACCGCGTCCTCGGTGCAGGTCGCCTCCGTAAAATCGTGCCCGAGCGGTTCCCCCTCGGTGAGCCCGCAGCGGCGGCAGGTCTTCGGCTCGGTGCAGGTCGCCTCCGCAAAATCGTGCCCGAGCGGTTCGCCGTCGGTCTGTTTGCAGGTCGGGCATTTTCTCGGCTCGGTGCAGGTCGCGTCCAGCCAGACATGCGTGTGCGTCGGTATCTCGGGTGTTTCGCACCCGAGCAGCAGCAGTCCCACAAGCACGATCGCGATTCGCTTCCAATCTCTCTTTCTCATTTGCCGCCTCCGTTCGCCTGCGTGCGCGAAAGACGGTTTGCGATCCGCTCGACGCCGGTCTGTTCGTGGTGCAGCGGCTGCTGGGTGCCCCATTCGTCGATGTACGCCTCGCCGTCGATCAACAGCTCCGAAACCGTCACAAAGCGGTAGCCCTGCGCGGTCAGCTCCGGCAGGATGTCGCCGAGCACCTGCAGCGTCTGCTTGCCGTAAACGTGCATCAGCGCGATACCGCCGTTGTGCAGATGCGTGCGCAGCCGCCCGATGATGTTGGCGTACGTCTTGTCGCGGAACCCGTCGCCCGAATCGACCGACCAGCGAATGACCTCGCTCTCCAGTCCGCGCGCGATCGCGCGGTCGCGGAACGTCGACTGTCCGGACGGCGGACGGTACAGCGTGCGGGTGTCGCCGTTGTAGGTTCGGATCAGCGCGTCCGTGCGCACGATGCTGCGGTACGCCTCCTGCGACGTCGCCTTCAGCATGTCGGGATGTTCGTACGAATGGCTTGCAAGCTCGTGCCCGCGCGCCGTGATCTCGGCGCACAGCTCCGGATAGTTCTCGATGAACCGACCGATCAGAAAGAACGTCGCCTTGGCGTCATAGCGGTCCAGAAGGTCCAGAATCTCCTTGGTATTGGCGGAGGAATTGGCGGAATCGAAGGTGATCGCAAGCTTGCGCTCGGTGCACGCCACCTGCCACACGGGCCCGTTCTGCGGCGCGTCGCAGAACAGCAGCGTCCTGCACTGCGCCTGCTCGCTGTCGCCGCGATACAGCGCCAGTTCCGTGCGCCGCGGCAGATGCGCCTCCACCGGGAACGCGAACCGCAGCTGCTGCTTTTTGTCCGTGTCCGCGGTCCGCTTGCACAGAACCTCGCCGTCCGCGGTCTTCAGCACCCACGTCGCGCTGCCCGTTACGGTTGCAACGACCGTCGCCGTCGAGCCGTACGGAAAGGCGTACGCTTCCATCTGAAACGACGCCGCGTCCGCCGCCTTCGCCGTCCGCAGCGTCAGCAGCCCCAGCACCGCAATCAGCAGCCATGCCAACACGCGTTTTCCCTTCATATGCCGCCTCCTTCCGCATGGTAGTTTCATTATACTCCGCTTCTCCCCCGCCCGCAAGATGCAATTGCGCATGAAAAAAGCCGGACGGTTTCCCGCCCGGCCGTATGCCG
>JAFRRO010000043.1 GCA_017428025.1 Clostridia bacterium | reverse complement strand
TCGCGCACTACACCGGCATGTGGAACGGCTGCATCTACGGCTACGCCCACACGATGGAGGATCACATGGTCGCGCGGCTGCAGACCGCCGAGGAGGAAAAGTTCTTTGACGGGCTCGAATTCGCCGGCGCGCACCAGATCGCGGGCGACGGCATGGGACCGGCGGTCACGAACGGCAGAAAGGCCGCGAAGAACGTGCTGGACGATATGAAAAAGAAGGAGGCGGCAAAATGAAGGTCAAGGGATTTTTGAAGGACGTCGGCGGCGCGTCGCGCGTCACCAAAGCGCGTCTCAAAGCATTTGAAGCCGCTTCTCCGGTACCCGAAACGGTCGATCCGATCGGCGAAGTCGCAAAGGAATGGCATCCCGGCACGCTCGATCTCGTCGTGACGGACATCCGTCCGGCAAGCCCCACGGCAAAGACCGTGCGCTTCGAAAAGGTCGGCGGCGGCAAGCTGCCTCCGTTCTATGCGGGACAGTTCGTTTCGCTGGTGTTCGAGCTCGACGGACACATGCTCTGCCGCCCGTACTCGATCTCCTCCGCACCGTTCGAGGCGCGGAAGGATCCGGGCTTTATCGAGATCACCGTGCGCCGTTCTAAGGGCGACGGACTCATCTGCGACTACATCAACGATCAACTCAAGGTCGGCGATACGCTGAAGGGCAGCATGGGGCTCGGACAGTTCTATTTTGAGCCGCTCAGGGACGCGCATCATATTCTGGCGCTTGCGGGCGGCGTCGGCATCACGCCGTTCGCCTCGATGGCAAAGGAGATCAAGAACGGCACGATGGACGCGGAGCTGACGATCCTCTACGGCTCGGTCAACTCGAACGACATCATCCTGAAGGATACGCTCGACGCTTTGGAATGCGATCGCGTACACGTCGTGCACGTGCTCTCGGGCGACGAACCCGACTGGCAGGGCGAAAAGGGCTTCCTCACGGCGGAGCTCATCAAAAAGTATTCGAAGGAAGACACGTCCTACTTCATCTGCGGTCCGCAGGTCATGTACCGGTTCCTGCGAGAGGAGATCAAAAAGCTCGACGTGCCCGCGCGGCGCGTGCGCTTTGAGGTGTTCGGTCAGGCGAAGGACATCACGGCCTTCGAAGGCTTCCCGGTCGAAAAGAAGGACGACGTCTATACGCTGACCGTGCTGCGCGGCATCCATGCCGACGAGATCCCCGCAAGGGCGAACGAATCGCTGGTCGTTGCGTGCGAACGCGCGGGCATCGTGCTGCTGACCGACTGCCGCAGCGGCGAATGCGGATTCTGCCGCACGAAGGTGCTCAAAGGCGAATTCTACGTCTGCCCCGAGAACGACGGACGGCGCGCCGCGGACAGGGACTTCGATTACGTCCATGCCTGCGCGACCTATCCTCTTTCCGACATGACGATCAAGATTCCGATCGTGTAAGGAGCGCGTATGGTAAAGGAAGTCAACCCGAAGATTCACGTCAACGAGCGGGACTATCCCGTGACCGACCATCACTGCGACGATCCCGAAAAGGCGAAGCTGATCAAAAAGCTTGCCGTGATGATCACCGACAACATCCCGAGAAAGCTTGCGGGGTTCAAGGAAAACCATATGGATTTCTGGATCCTTGACCGGCTTCTGACCAAGGATGAGATCAAGTTCATGCTGAGCTTCAAAAAGCGCCGCGTCGGCTACACGACCGCGGAGCTTGCGAAGATGAACAACATGAGCGTCGAGGACACGCAGAAGGTCGTCGATCACCTCATCTGGATCGGCATTCTCGAACAGAACCGCGACAACGCCGATCAGCACATCCAGTACTGGGTGCCGAAGTGGGTTGTCGGCTCCGGCGAATACATGGTCGAGCACAAGACGCTGCCCGACGAGCATCCCGAGGTGGCGACGATGTTCAACCTCGCGCCGCAGGAGCCGCTCGAATTCGCGGCAAAGCTCGTGCCGCCTGGCGGCGCGGGCATCGGCATGCATGTCATTCCGGTTGAAAAGGCGATCCCGGTGGAATCGCAGAGCGTTTCCGTCGAACACCTGTCCAACTGGCTGAACAAATACGACAAGTTCTGCACCATGGTCTGCGCGTGCCGCAAGGCGCAGCGCATCCGCGGCGAGGGCGTCGGCGACATCGAAGGACAGATGTGCATCGGCGTCGGCGACATCGCGGAGTTCCTCGTCGAAACCGGCAAGGACGCGCACTATGTGACGCGCGAGCAGGTGATGGAGATCATCGAGCGCGCCGAGCGCAAGGGCTATGTGCATCAGATCACAAACTTAGACGGACCGAACCGCATCGTCGGCATCTGCAACTGCTCGCCGGGAAGCTGCTACGGTCTTCGCACCTCACAGCTCTTTAACACGCCGAACATGTCGCGTTCCGCGTACCGCGCGCACGTCGACAAGACGAAGTGCGTCGCCTGCGGCAAGTGCGTCGAGGTCTGCCCCGCAGGCGCGGCGAAGCTCGGTCAGAAGCTCTGCAAGGCGGACGGCACGCGCGTCAGGTACCCGATGCACGAGCTGCCGGACGATCAGCCGTGGGGCGAGGACAAGTGGGACCGCGACTATCGCGATCACAACAAGATCAACTGCTACGACACCGGCACGTCGCCGTGCAAAACCGCCTGTCCCGCGCACATCGCGGTGCAGGGCTATATCAAGATGGCGGCGGAGGGACGCTATGCCGAAGCGGTGAAACTCATCCGCAAGGACAACCCCTTCCCCGCGGTCTGCGGCGCGGTCTGCAACCGCCGCTGCGAGGATCGCTGCACGCGCGGAACGATCGACAAGCCGGTCGCGATCGACGAGATCAAGAAATTCCTTGCGCAGTGGGAGCTCGAGCATCCGGAAAACTTCACGGTTCTCTGCGAAAACGGCGAGGGCAACCAGTGGACCGATTATCCGATTGCGGTCATCGGCGCAGGTCCCGCGGGACTGTCCGCGGCGTACTGGCTGCGCACCGAGGGATATCCCGTCACCGTGTTCGAGAAGGAAAGCCGTCCGGGCGGCATGCTCCTGAACGGCATTCCGTCGTTCCGTCTCGAAAAGGACGTGCTTGAAAAGGAGATCGAGATCGTCCGGAAGATGGGCGCAGAGATCCGCTGCGGTGTCGAGGTCGGAAAGGATATCACGCTCGACGAACTGCGCAGGCAGGGCTTTAAGGCATTCTATATCGCGATCGGTCTGCAGGGCGGCCGCACGGCGGGCGTCCCCGGCGAGGAAGGCGCGGGCGTCGAATCCGGCGTCGCGTTCTTAAAGCGCGTCAATCAGAACGGCGGCGAAACGCTTTCGGGCGACGTCGTCGTGGTCGGCGGCGGCAACGTTGCGGCGGACGTCGCGAGGACCGCGCTGCGCTGCACCGAAGGCAAGGTCACGATGCTTTGCCTGGAACAGCGCGACGAAATGCCCGCGGCAAAGGATGAGATCGAGGAGGTGCTCGAGGAGGGCATCGCGATCGAAAACGGCTGGGGCCCGAAGGAGGTCGTGCGCGACGAAACCGGCAAGGTCACGTCGGTCGTGTTCAAGCGCTGCACACGCGTGTACGACGACGAACACCGGTTCAGCCCGCAGTATGACGAAAACGACACGCTGACGGTCGCATGCGAAAACGTGCTGATGGCGATCGGCCAGAGCGCTGAGTGGGGCAAGCTCCTTGAAGGCAGCAAGGTCGAGGTGCGCAGAAACGGCACGGCAATCGCCGATCCGGCGACGCTGCAGACCGCGGAACCCGACGTGTTCGTCGGCGGCGACATCTTCCACGGCGCAAAGTTCGCGATCGACGCGATTGCGGACGGACGCGAGGGCATGGTTTCGATCAACCGCTTCGTGCATCCCGGTCAGTCGCTGACGATCGGCAGAGACCGCAGGGAGTTCATCGAATTCGACCGCGACGACATCACGCCGCCCGATTCGTTCGACAATTCGCCGCGGCAGCGTCCGGGCTTCCGCCCCGGCGAGGCAAAGGCGACGTTTGCCGATCTGCGCCTGCCTTTGACCGAGGAACAGGTCAAAATCGAGGCAAACCGCTGCCTCGGCTGCGGCGCAACGACGGTCGATCTCAACAAGTGCATCGGCTGCGGGCTGTGCACCACGCGCTGCGAGTTTGACGCGATCCATCTCTCCCGCGATCTGCCCGCCGCGAGCGACATGCACACCGCCGAGGAGATGATGAAGCTTGTCGGTCCGTACGCGCTGAAGCGCATGGGCAAGATCATCAAGCGCAAGGTCACCGGCAAACCGGAGTATCCGACCGAACAGGAATAAAACCGGAAGGAGGCAGGGCGATCGCCGTGCCTCCTTTTTGATCGACAACGAAAGTGACATGCAGTATCAGGACATCAACGCAAAAACGATCGACCGATGGGTAAAGGACGGCTGGGAATGGGGCCGCCCGATCGATCATGAAACATACGAAAAGGCGCTGCGCGGCGAGTGGGACGTGGTCCTGACGCCGACCGTGCCCGTGCCGCACGCGTGGTTCGGCGACCTCAAAGGCAAAAAGGTGCTCGGGCTTGCCGCCGGAGGCGGACAGCAGATGCCGGTGTTTGCGGCGCGCGGCGCGATCTGCACCGTTCTGGATTATTCGGACGAGCAGCTTTTGAGCGAACGGCGCGTTTCCGAGCGTGAGGGGTATCCGATCGAGATCGTCAAGGCGGACATGACCAAGCCCCTGCCGTTTTCGGACGGAACGTTCGATCTCATCTTCCATCCCGTTTCCAACTGCTATGCGGAGGAGGTTCGCCCGATCTTTCGGGAGTGTTTCCGCGTGCTCAGGCCCGGCGGACTGCTGCTGGCGGGGCTCGACAACGGGATCAATTATCTGTTCGAGGACGGGGACGAAACGCGCGTCGTCAACGCTCTGCCGTTCCATACGCTGAACAATCCGGCGCAGATGGAGCAGCTTCTCAGGAACGACGACGGCGTACAGTTTTCGCACACGCTCGACGAGCAGCTCGGTGGGCAGCTTGAGGCGGGCTTTCGGCTGCTCGATCTCTACGAGGACACCAACGGCGAGGGACGGCTCCACGAGCTGCACGTGCCGACCTTCCTTGCGACGCTTGCGCAGAAGCCCGGCTTTTCGAAGACGCGGATCGAATCGTTCTGGCGCGACGTGCTCGATCAAAACCGCGACGCGCTGGCGCAATACTTCACCGATGACGCGGAGGTGCTCTGGCCCTGCACGAACGAGCGCTTTACGGCGGAGAAATTCATCCTCGCAAACTGCGACTATCCGGGCGAATGGGACGGCGAGATCGAACGCATCGAGCCGGTCCCGCACGGCTGCGTCACGGCGGTGCGCGTGTTTCCGAAAGGCGGCGGCGCATCCTGCCATGTCACGAGCTTTTTCACACTTAACGGAGACCGCATCAAACGGCTTTCGGAATACTGGGCAGACGACGGCGACGCGCCGGACTGGCGCAAGGCCATGCAAATCGGCGAGCCGATCCGCTGACAAAAATCAACAGGAGGCAATTATGATCAAGATTCTGCTTTTGAACGGCAGCCCCAAGGGCGTGCGCAGCGACACGCTGCGTCTTTCCATGGCGTTTGCCGAGGGCATGTTTCAGACGGCGGACTGCGAACTCGAAGTGATCCACGTCAATGAAAAACACATCGAATACTGCACCGGCTGTTTCCGCTGCAAGCACAACGGCGGCGTCTGCATGCTTCAGGACGATATGGCAGAGATCCTTCAAAAGATGCTCGAAACCGACGTCCTGATCTTCAGCTTCCCGCTCTATTCCTACGCGATGCCCGCGGCGATGAAAAACCTCGTCGACCGCACGATGCCGCTGTCGTCGTGGAACATGGTGCGCAACGACGAGGGCAAGTACGGTCACAACATGCAGTTCGACGTGTCGAAGCTGCACTACGTCATGATCTGCGGCTGCGGCTTCCCGAACAGCAAGCACAACTTCGAGGGCGCGGTGCGCTCGTTCGAGCTCAAGTATCCCGAACGCCGCACGATCATCACGGTGCCCGAAAGCCCGATGATGAACATTCCGCCGGCAAGGCAGTTTGTCGCCCCGCGTCTTGCTGAAATGAAAGCCGCAGGCGCGGAGTACGCAAAGACCTTTACCCTGTCCGAACAGACGCTCAAAACCGTCTGCTCCCCCATGATCCCCGAGGAGATCTACGCGCAGTTTGCCAACAGTCTGCGGTAACGCAGGCGGGCTTGCGCGCGTTGATGCAAAATACGGGATCGATGTTTTGCGAAAATAATATATTTTATAATCGTGTAACAGTTCTGCCGGCTCGTGTGTCTATACTGTAGAAGCAGCACGAAAGGAGAAACCAATGGAACAATTGCAGCCGAAACGAAAATCGCTTGTCCTGCCGGTCGCCGCGCTGATTTCGGCGGTTTTCGGCTATCTGGTCGCGATCGGCGCATACGCGCTGCTGATGCTCGTGTGGATGGAGATTCCGCGGTTCGAACACGGGATGACGGAGCACCGGATGCAGGTCATTCTGATCATCACGGTCATCGGGCTTGTGCTGTGCCTGATCGGGCTGATTCTCGGCATCGTCGGGCTTCTCAGAAGCATTCGCCGCCCGCGCCGCATCGGCGGAATCATCATGAGCGGGATCGCCGTGCTGTACGGCATATCGAGCATAGTCCTGCCGATCGCCATGCAGGCAACATGGGCCTTGCTGCCGAACCTGCCGCATGTGCAGTACCTCGGAAGATAACTGACACATTCGAAAGGAGAAATGGATGGAACAGATGCAGCAAAAGCCGAAATGGACAAAACTGCCGCTGCTGTCGATGATTTTCGGAATTGCGGCAGCACTGCTGTACGCCGGTTTTAGGGCGCTCTATTCCCATCCGACCTACTCCTCCATGTTTTCGGAGTGGGCGGACGCGCCTACCGGTATTCTGATTGCGCTTGTCGGAATCATGGGCGGTTTCGCGCTGGCCGTGCTTGCCGTCGTGTTCGGGATCATCGGACTGGTGAAGGGCTCGCGCGTTCACCCGCGCAGCGTCAAATACATCGTTTTTTCGGTGATCGGGCTTGTCGGCGCGACGGTATACTTTATCGTTGATATGCTGTCGATGCTGCCGCATTACGCAGTATAAAGGAGCGCTCCATGGAACAGCCGCAAATCAAGCGAAGATCGTTTGCCCTGCCGCTGACGGCCCTGTTGATTACAATCGACGGCTATACGGGCGAATATGCCGTCTATCTGCTGCTGATCGCAACGTCGCTGATTCCGAGGCTGCGCTATGCGCTGATGCCCGCTCTGCCGCGGGTGATGGGTTTGCTTGCGATTTACGCCGTGCTGCAATGCACGGTCGGGCTTGCGCTCGGGATCGTCGGGCTGATCAAAAGCATTCGCCGTCCGCGCCGCGTCGGCGGGATTGTCATGAGCGCATTCGCCGTGCTCTTCGGCGTATCGAGCCGGCTGCTGCTCATCGCCATGCAGCTCTTTTGGAACGCCCTGCCGTTTCTGCCGCATGTGCAGTATTAAGCTGCTGAAAAAAGCGCCGCATGTTGCGGCGCTTTTGTGTTTTTGGGATCAGAGCGGGAGCGTGCGCACCCAGTCCTTGAGCTCGCGTTCGCTTGCCTTCGGGGGAAAGACCTTTCCGGGCAGAACCTTCGCTTTCGAAAGCTCCGCGATGCGGTTCGGCGCTTTGCCGAGTCCCGAGCCGCCGGAGGTGGCGAACGGAATGACCGTCTTGCCGGTGAAATCGTAGGCTTCGAGGAACGTGTCGATGATCGACGGTTCGCGGTACCACCAGATCGGGAAGCCGACAAAGATGATGTCGTAGTCCGGAACCGGCGCGTTGCGATCGGCGAGCGCGGGGCGCGCGTCGTAGTCCTTCATTTCGAGTGTGCTGCGGGATTGTTTGTCCATCCAGTCGAGATCGGCATCGGTGTACGGCGTTTCGGGCACGATCTCATAGAGCCTTGCGCCGATGCCGTTTGCAAGGCGCAGGGCAAGCTCCTTGGTAACGCCGCTTGCGGAAAAATAGGTCACGAGTGTGCGTATCATATGCGGTCCCTCCTTTAAGAATCCTGCTTTCTTTTGATGTGATATCATTCTATCACGGAACCGGAAAAAAGAAAAGCGAACAACTTGTGAACTCCGCGCAGATCCGGTATAATGGATGCGGAGGATACGGATATGAACGAATCGAACTGCGGCTTCTATCGCCGCGAAAGCATCATTGCGCCGAGCCTGTGCGACGCGTCGTTCCGGCTCGGGATCGCGCAGCAGTTTGCGCTCATTCAGGACATCGCCGCGGAGCACGCGGAACGGCTCGGCGTCGGCGGCGCCGCGATGACGGAACGCGGGGCGTTCTGGCTTGCGGTGCATACAAGGCTCGAATTCTTTGCGAAGGCGGAGATGATGAAGCCGCTCTGCGTCTCGACGTGGCCGCAGCGGACCGCGCCGGAGGACCTGCGCATGCACCGGCTGTACCGGATCGAAAGCGAAGGAAGAACGCTCGCCGAGGGCAGAACGGAATGGATGGTTCTGAACACGAACACCGGACGGCTTTTGCGCGCGCGCGACGCGGGCTTTCCGACCGGTATGGAATTCCATGAAGAGACGGTCTGCGCGGTGCCGTTTTCGCGCGTGGCGGACGATTTTTCCGACGCCGATCTGTGCCTGACGCGCCGCGTCGTCAGCTCCGACATCGACTACGGCAACCACATGAACAACGTCGCCTATGTGCGCACGATGCTCGACAGCTTTTCGAGCGAGGCGCTCGGGGCGCTTCCGGTCAGGAGCTTTGAGATCCGCTACGGCGATCCGTGCCACGAGGGCGATCCAATCGCGGTGTACCGCAAACGAACGGATACCGGCTTCGTATTTGCGATCAAAAAGGAGAACGGCAAAACCGCGGCGTCGGCGATTCTCGAAACAACCGAAAAATAAGCGGCAAAAGGGCAATCGGTTATTGACATCGGTTGCCCTATTCGATACAATATATAAAGGAATGATTCGTTTTTCATCCTATATTTAGTGAAAAGAGGGGTTCGCATGGAAGAAAAGAAAAGAACGGTCACCCGTGTGGAAGACGGGGAAAAGGTCAAAAAGACCGTAAAGAAAGCGGAAGAAGTCGCCGAGACGGCGGAAGCGGAAGTGAAGAACGTCAAGAAGGTTGAGACGCTCTCGAAGGCGGAAGAAAAGAGCAAGGCGATTACGCTGCGCATCATCTCCGCGATCCTCTGGGTATTTGCGATCGGCTTTGAAGTGCTGGCGATCCTCTGCCTCTTTAAGTCGCTGCGTCTGCCGGGACTTTCGCAGATGTGGTGGATGATCATCTTCATCGTGCTCGATCTCGCGTGCTGCATCGTCGCGGCGCTGCTCTGGAAGAAAGCAAGCCATCTCGATCCGTTCAAGAAAACGAACAACAAGGTCGGCTTCTTCATTCTCACGCAGCTCGGCGTCATCATGGCGGCCATCTGCTTCATCCCGTTGATCATCCTCGTGCTGACGAGCAAGGATAAACTCGACAAGAAATCCAAGATCATCGTCACGATCGTCGCGATCGTCGCGCTGCTGATCGCCGGTCTGATCGGCGCGGACTTCAACCCGATCTCCGCGGAGGAGAAGGCGCAGGCGGAAGAATCGATCACCCAGGACGTCTACTGGACCGCGTTCGGTCACAAGTATCACACCTATGAGGACTGCCACACGATCGCGAATTCCTCGACCGTGTACAACGGCAGCGTCACCGCCGCGATCGACAACGGCTGCAGCGAGCTTTGCTACTACTGCGCAAAGCGTGCGGAGAAGGAAGAAAACCTCAAGCTCGAAGGTCTGAACATCGAAGAAGGCGTCGAAGCGGCCGGAGAATAAGCCATGGGGAAATTTGACGTACAATCCCTGCTGAAGGTCCTGCAGGGCGACGGTGTTGCAACGCTTTCCGAGGCGACGAAGTCCGACGAAGCGAAGGTCAACAGCGTCCTGACGAACGCGCTGCCCTTGCTGGTCGGCAAAATGAGCGACAACGCCTCCACCAAGGAAGGTGCGGCGTCGCTGAACAAGGCGCTGAACGAACACAAGACGGGCGACACGATCGACGTCGCCTCTTTCCTGCAGACTGCGGACAGCAAGGACGGCGAAAAGATTCTCGATCACATCCTCGGTTCCGACAAGGAAGCGGCGACCAAGGCGCTTTCGAAGAAGAGCGGACTTTCCTCGAAAAAGGTCTCCTCGATCCTCTCGCTGGTTGCGCCGCTGCTGCTCTCGCAGGTCGGCAACAACAAGAAGGACGACGATGAATCCGCGCTGGGCGGACTCCTGGGCGGTATGCTCGGCTCGTCCTCCTCGTCCTCCGGCAGCCTCGGCAGCACGCTTCTCGGCAATCTGCTCGGCTCGTCCTCCTCGTCCTCCGGCAGCCTCGGCAGCACGCTTCTCGGCAATCTGTTCGGCGGCAAGGATGAGAAGGAGGAAGAAAAGGAAGAATCCTCCGGTCTCGGCGGACTGCTCGGCGGGCTCCTGGGCGGCAAGGAAGATAAAGAGGAAAAGAAGGACGATTCCGGTCTGCTCGGCGGACTCGGCTCGCTCGCGATGGGGCTGTTCGGCGACAGCGACGCGCTGAAGGAAGACGAAAAGAAAAAGAAGACCGGCAAGAAGACGGCGGCGAAGAAGACCGGTACGACTGCCAAGAAGACCGGCACAACCGCCAAGAAGACCGGTACGACCGCGAAAAAGACGACCGCAAAGAAAACCGGTACGTCGACCGCGAAAAAGACCGGCACTTCGACGGCGAAAAAGACCGCAACCAAGAAAACCGCAACCAAAAAAACGAGCAAATAACGAATGCTGCAAAGCGCCCGATTCTTTCGGGCGCTTTCTTTTCGGAGGTATCTATGAAGCTTCGCAACATGACTCTGTACTCGATCTTCGTCCGCAACGACGGCGGCACGTTCGCGGCCGTCGAGCGCGATCTGCCGCGCCTGAAGGCGCTCGGCGTCGACGCAATCTGGCTGATGCCGATTCACCCGATCGGAACGGAAAAGCGCAAGGGCTCTCTGGGCTCGCCGTACGCGATTTCGGACTATCGCGCGATCAATCCGGAGTTCGGCACGATGGACGACTTTACGCATCTGTGCGACGCCGCGCACGCGTTGGGGCTCAAGGTTCTGATCGACGTCGTCTATCATCACACCTCGCCGGATTCCGTTCTTCGAAAGACGCATCCGGAGTACTTCTACCGCAAGCCGGACGGCAGTTTCGGCAACCATGTCGGCGACTGGACGGACATCATCGACCTCGATTTCGACGCAAAGCCGCTGTGGGACGAACTGATCGACACGCTGTGCTTCTGGGCGAACTATGTGGACGGCTTCCGCTGCGACGTCGCGCCGCTGGTGCCGCTCGGCTTCTGGCTCGAGGCGCGCCGCCGCGTTGCCGGAGTGCGTTCCGACTGCATCTGGCTCGCGGAGTCCGTGGAGCACGGATTCATCCGCTACAACCGCGCGCAGGGACTGGCGGCGCTGTCCGATTCGGAGCTGTATCAGGCGTTCGACATCTGCTACGACTACGACATCTACGAGACCTATCTCGCCTACGCGCAGGGACGCGGAACGCTTGCGGATTACGTCGCCGCGCTCGAACGGCAGGAGAGCACGTATCCCGCGGACTACGTGAAGCTCCGCTTTACCGAAAACCACGACCGGCTCCGGACGGCGTTCCTGTTCCCGGACCGCACGGTGCGCGAAAACTGGCTGAGTTGGACGTTCTTCCAGAAGGGCATGCCGCTGCTCTATTCGGGACAGGAATGGGCACCGAACCACACGCCGACGCTGTTCGATCCCGATCCGATCGAGAAGAACGGCGAGCCGATGCACGGACAGCTTCTCAAAACGCTGATCGCGATGAAGAAGGATCCGCTGTTCGCGGACGGCGTCTATACGCTCGAAGCGAAGGCGCGCGACGTGATCCTGTCGACCTGGACGATGGGCGAGCGCAAAGCGGTCGGCGTGTTCAGCATGCGCGGACAGTCCGCCGCGGTCGCGGTGCCGCTTGCGGACGGCTGCTATCGCAACATTCTGAACGGCCGCGATTATCCGGTCGATTACGGCATGATCTCCACGGCGGGCGAGCCGATCATTCTGATGAACTGAACAGGAGGCAACATGATGCTGACACACGGCGGAACAGAAGCGGACGCATCCGTCCGGCAGGCAACGATCACGCTGACGGCGGCGCTGTACGGGCGCGAACCGGAGGAACTGACGTTCTTTGAGATCGCCGAACTCGAGCGCGACGCGTTCGGGCGCGTGCTCGTGTTCACCCGCTTCTGCGCCGGTGCGAACAGCGGACAGCTTCTTTTGATCTTCCTCTCCGTCGAACCGGACGGAACGTTCCGCGCGAGCCCGAAGTGCTATCTCGAGGTGCGCGACTGCGCGTTTTATGCCGGAATCGAGCATCATAAAATCCGGAATTCCTGGAATTGTCCGATCGACGCCGTGCCGGAGTTCTGATCGCCATTTTCGAAACCTTTCCGTCAATGCCGCACAATGCGGCATTTTTGTGCTGATCCGAACAAAAAAACCTCTGAAACCGCGCAGTTCGCTGTTGACGGTTGTTGCCTTAGCTGATAAAATATATATGTAAGATTATGCGAAAACGCGGGGGTATTTATGCGCGCAGCCGGACTGATCCTCGCCGCCGGTCTGTCGAGTCGGATGGGATCGTTGAAGCAACTGCTTCCGCTGAACGGGAAGCCCTTTATCGCGCATGCCGCCGACCTATTCTTCGACGCGGGCGTGACGGATGTGCGCGTCGTGCTCGGCTTTCGCGCGCAGGAAGTGCAGGCTGCGCTGGCGCCGCGGCCGATCCGGTTTTTGCATAACGATGCGTTTGCGTCGACGGAGATGTTCGACTCCGTGCGGATCGGGCTCGGCGATCTTATAAACGACCGCGTCGAGCGGGTGTTCCTGCTTCCGGCGGATATGCCGTACGTCCCCTCCTCCATCCTGCCGCTGCTGTACGCGCGGATGGACGAAACGGGCGCGGACGCGGTGTTTCCGAGCCGGAACATGCGCCGGCTGCATCCGCCGCTGCTGAATGCGGCATGTATGAAGCGGCTGTACGCATATGACGGAACGAACGGACTGCGCGGCGGATTCGCCGCCTGCGTCGAACATGCGGAATACGTGGTGACCGACGAGATCGGCTGCACGATCGACGTCGACACGCCGGACGATTACGCAAGGCTTCTGGCGCTCTCCGCAGACAAAGCGCACGGATCGCGATCCTGACATCGGCTACGGTACTCCGGAGGGAGTTCTCATAAAGCAAACACAGAAACTGCAAGATAACCCATGATGAAAGGAGCAACAACGTGAAAGAATTCCAGTATCTGCTTCCCCATACCGTTGCGGAAGCTGTCGCGCTGAAAGAGAAGTACGACAAAGCGGCCGTCTTTATGGCGGGTGCGACCGACGTTGTCGTGCGGATGCGCGACTACCTGCTGACGCCGGAATACGTGATCGACCTCAAAGCGATCCCGGAACTCGGCGGCATTACGTTCTCGAAGGAAAAAGGTCTGCACATCGGCGCCCTGGCGACGATGAACGAGATCTGCGCGGATGAGAACGTCAAACAGTACTATCCGACGTTGGCAAAGGCGGCGGGCAGCGTCGGCTCCAAGCAGGTGCGCAACCGCGCGACCTGCATCGGCAACATCGTCAACGCTTCGCCTCTGGCGGATACGGCGACGCCGCTGTACTGCTATGACGCGATCGTTGAGATCGCCGGTCCGAACGGCACGCGCGAGCTGCCGATCACGGAGTTCATCCTGTTCGTGCGCAAGGTTGCGCTGGAACGCGGCGAGATGGTCACCGGCATCCGCGTTCCGTTCAAAGAAGCGCAGGGCGAATTCTGCAAGATCTCCAGAAGAGATCAGGTCGACCTGTCCACCGTATGCGGCACCGTGCTGAAGATCGACGGCACGTATCGCGTGGCGATGGGCTCCGTCGCGCCGCAGCCGCGCCGTCTTCCCAAGACCGAGGCGCTTCTGAACGGCGCGCCGCTGACGCCGGAACGGATCGAGGAGGCTGCGCAGCTTGCGACGACCGAGGTCAGCCCGATCGACGACGTCCGTGCCGACAAGCAGTACCGCCTCGACATGGTTGCATACATCGTGCGCAACGCGCTCGGCAAGCTGGCATAAGGAGGGACGAACATGGAATACCGCGTCAGATTTTATGTGAACAACGAACCGATCGAGCTTTCGGTTCCCGCCAACCGTACACTGCTGTCCGTTCTGCGTGAGGACCTCGCGCTGACCGGCACGAAGGAAGGCTGCGGCGCCGGCGAGTGCGGTGCCTGCACCATCATCATGGACGGAAAAGCCGTCAACGCCTGCCTGATCCTTGCGCCCGAGCTGGACGGCAAGCACATCGAAACCGTGGAAGGTCTTGCCAACGGCAGCGAGCTTTCTCCGCTGCAGGAATCCTTTATCGAGCATATGGCGCTGCAATGCGGCTTCTGCACGCCGGGCATGCTGATGAGCGCGGAATCGCTGCTCAGAGAAAATCCGCATCCCACGCGCGCCGAGATCGTCGACGCCATGAGCGGCAACCTCTGCCGCTGCACGGGCTACAAAAAGATCGTGGAAGCCATCGAAGCGGTCGCTGAAAAGGGGGTTTATGAAAAATGAAGGTAGTCGGTACATCCGTAGAACGGCTTGACGCCGTCAAAAAAGTCACCGGCACCGCGCAGTTTGCGGACGATATTCAGTTTTCGCGTCCGCTGTTCGCGCAGGTGAAGCGCAGCCCGTATCCGCATGCCAAGATTCTCCGCATCGACACCTCCAAGGCGAAGGCGCTGGAAGGTGTGCGCTGCGTCATCACGGGCGACTACTACAAGAAGCGCAGCGGTCTGTATCTCGAGGATAAGAACTTCCTCGCCGTCGGCACCGCAAAGTTCCGCGGCGAGCCGGTCGCAGCGGTCGCGGCGGAATCCAAGGAGATCGCCGAGGAAGCGTGCCGCCTCATCGAGGTCGAATACGAGGAGCTTCCCGCCGTGTTCGACGCGCTCGAAGGCATGAAGCCGGACGCGCCGTTGATCCATCCCGATCTGCACACCTACAAGGTCGCGCCGATCTTCTATCCGCAGAAGGGCACGAACATTTCGCACCACTACGTGCTGCGCAAGGGCGATCCCGACAAGGCGTTTGCCGAAGCGGACCGCGTCTTTGACAACAGCTTCTATATTCCGCACGTACAGCACGTGCCGATCGAGCCGCATGCCTGCACCGCGCAGTACATGCCGGACGGCGAGCTGACCATCTGGGCGGCGTGCCAGTCCCCGTTCGCGGTGCGCCGCGCGCTGGCGGAGACCTTCGATTTCCCGCTGAACAAGATCCGCGTCATCAGCAAAGCGGTCGGCGGCGGCTTCGGCTGCAAGGCAGGCACCACGCTGGAAGGCATCGTCATCCCGCTCGCCATGCTCTGCCCCGGCCGTCCGGTCAAGCTGACCTATACGCGTGAGGACGAGTTCCAGTACGCATACGTCCGCCAGGGCCTGCATATCCGCATTCAGACCGCGGTCCGCAAGGACGGCAAGATCATCGGCTCGCGCAATACGCTGGCATGGGACGGCGGCGCGTACACCGAATACGGCGTCAACATCGTCAAGGCGGCAGGCTGGGGCTGCGTCGGTCCGTACGACATCGACAACATCGCAACCGACAGCTACTGCGTCTACACGAACCATCCGGTCGGCGGCCCGTACCGCGGCTTCGGCATGAGCGAGATCCACTTCGCGATCGAGCAGAACCTTGACATGGTCGCGAACGAAATGGACATTTCCCCGCTCGATATCCGCCGCATCAACGGCATCCGCGAGGGCGGCATCTCCGCAACCGGTCAGAAGATCGAAGTCGCGGGCTATCAGGAGTGCCTCGAACGCGCCGCGCAGCTGCTCGAATACGACAAGCCGTGCGAACCGTCCGGCAGCCCGACGAAGCTCCGCGGCAAAGGTCTTGCGGGCGGCTGGAAAGCCCCGTCGATGCCGACCGACGTTGCGTCCTCGGTCATCATCCGCATGAACGAAGACGGCACGTTCGTCCTGCTCTGCTCCTGCCATGATATGGGCCAGGGCTCCGATACGGTCATGGCGCAGATCGCCGCGGAAACGCTCACCGTCGATCCGAGCAAGATCACGGTCCGCACCGGCGACACCGACCATACCCCGTACGAGTGGCAGACCGTTGCTTCGCGTTCCACCTATTGCGCGGGCAACGCGACCAAGCTCGCGGCGGAGGATCTGCGCAACAAGATCCTCGAAGTCGCGCAGATCAAGCTCGGCACCTGGAAGAACGACCTGTATCTCGAAGACGGCTATGTCTGCCGCAAGTTCTATCCGGATATGAAGGTTCCGATGAGCACGTTCGCGCTCGGCCTTTCGCTGCCGGATCAGAGCGGTATCGCAGGCCCGATGATCGGCGTCGGCTCCTTCACGGTTCCGAACAACATCGCCGCGGACATCAAGACCGGTCTGTCGCCGAAACCCGTCGCGTTCTGGACGATGGGCGTCAACGGCGCGGAGGTCGAGGTCGATACCGAGACCGGCAAGATCAAGGTGCTCAAGATGGTTTCCGTGTTCGACGCCGGCAAGGTCATCAACCCGCAGATGTACGAAGGTCAGGCGGAAGGCGCAATGGTCCAGGCAATGGGCACGGCGCTGTATGAGGAGCTGAAGCTCGACCACGGCCGCGTCATGAACCCGAGCTTTGTGGACTACAAGATCCCGACGTTCGACGACATGCCCGAACTGGTGGTCGAAGCGGTCGAAAAAGCCGAGCCGACCGGCCCGTACGGCGCGCGCGGTATCGGCGAGATCGTCATGGTGCCCGGCGCGCCCGCGATTGCGAACGCCGTCGCCAACGCGATCGGCTGCCGCTTCCTCAGAATGCCGCTGACGCCCGATGTGGTGCTTGCGGCGCTGCGTGAGAAGAACAAGAAACAGTAAAAACGGCATAACAAAACGGGACCTGCGAAAACAGGTCCCGTTCTTCTTTTGCTTCGCATCAGGCGTGCTTCAAGCCCTTTGCCTGCTCCTTGTTGAGATGCCGAAGCAGCACCTTTCGAAGGTCGTTCATGTCGCGCTCCGTCAGCTGTTTTTTCGGCACGGTGTAGGCAAAATCGTCGCGCATGTAGATGTAGAATGCCATCGGCGTTTCCTCGGCGCGCAGGACGTATTTATAGCGCGATTCGCTGGTGCCGGTCTCGGTAACCGCACGGATGCCGTCCTTGTGGAAGGTCAGCTCCTGCCGGAACGCATAGAGCTGTTTGGTCTTGTACATCTTGTTCAGGCGCGACCAGATCTTTACGTAGAGGATATAGAGATTCCACAGCACCACGCCGATCAGAGCGGTCAGCAGCGCGCCGAGAATCGAATGTACGGCGTCGCGCTGCATCATAAAGAAAAACAGCACGAACACAAGCGCCAGTATCGCCAGAAAGATGAAGATGCAGGTCAGGATGTGCTGCTTTTTGATCTGGTGCAGATTGAACCAGAAATTGTCCTTTTTGCCGACCTCGACGGTCTTCTGAAATTCCATACACGCCTCCCGGATTTGCTGTGACCAGTATAGCACACGCATGAAAAAATGTAAAGAATATACATTTTCCGTCTCCCGTGCTTTACAGATCGCCGCTTTCGCGATACAATGAACACAAGCTCAAAGAGAGGGGTACGCCTATGAATTGGCAGTATATCGTCGGCATTCTTGTCATCTCCGGTATGGTCGGACTGTACTTCCTGCTGTCGCGCTACCGTGAAAAGCGCGTCTGGAAATCGACCGTTCCGTTCTGCGAAGCATTTGTCAATCTGTGCGATCACGCGCTCAAAGGACGCGACTTCGGCACGGGCGTCCGCGTGAGCGGTTCGGACGAATCGATGCGCCTGCGTCCGATCGAAGACCAGCCGGAAGCCGTGCAGGCGCTGCTGAACGAACAGATTGACGATTATCTGATCGAGCAATATCGGAATATGGAACAGTATCGGGACGAAGCGCAGCTGCTTCTTTCGGCGCACACGCTGATCGCGAACCGGTACAACACGGTTCTGAACTACTCCTGCCAACTGGCGGAAGCGCTTTTGCTTGCCATGAAGGATCCCTCCGCGCTGAAGGGAAAGAAGCAGATCGACCTTCTGAACGCCGTTCTGCTGCATCAGGAGAAGTTCCGCGGCGACATGCTGCCGTCGATCTTGCCGAAACCGGCGAAGCAGTCGGACGGACATCCGGAAAAAACATAAAAAATCACATTATTTTCATAATTATGTTGTATTTCCGGAATTCTTATGGTATCATATAGTATATATTAGGCGGCGAGTCGAAACGTCGTTTGATATAAATAGAGAGGAGGTAACTACATGGAAACCAAAAATGAAGGCATCTATGATGGCTTCAAGCAGCTCGGCACCGGAAGAATGATGGTGCTCGGGTTCCAGCACGTTTTCGCAATGTTCGGCGCAACGGTTCTCGTTCCGCTCCTTACGGGATTGAGCGTTTCCGTTACTCTGATGTGCGCGGGCTTAGGTACGATCTGGTTCTACTTCATTACAAAGAAAAAGATTCCGATCTTCCTGGGCTCTTCTTTTGCATTCCTCGGCGCGTTTGCCAGCATCGCAAACGGTGAAAAGGATTTGCTGCCCTATGCCTGCTTGGGCGTGTTCTGCGCTGGTCTCGTTTACGTCGTTCTTGCAATCCTGTTCAAGGTGTTCGGCGCAAAGAAGATCATGAAGCTGTTCCCGCCGGTCGTCACCGGTCCCATCATCGTTCTGATCGGTTTGATCCTTTCCGCAACGGCTGTTTCCAGCGCATCCGCCAACTGGATCCTTGCAATCGCGGCAATTGCGATCATCATCTGTGTCAACCTCTTTGCAAAGGGCATGATCAAGATTCTCCCGATCCTGTTCGGTATGCTCGGCGCCTATGTGCTCGGCGTGATCGTCACGTTGATCAAGCCCGACCTGTTCGGTCTTCCGTGGGTCGACTTCTCCGGCGTCAGCCTGAAGACGTTCGGCGATTTCATCGCGATCCCGCACTTCTGGGAGTACTGGCCGCTGAAGCCGATCATTGACGGCACCTTCACCTGGACGCTCGCGCTGCCCGCCATCATCACGTTCGTCATCGTCGCGCTCGCGGCAATGGTCGAGCACATCGGCGACATCTGCGCGATCGGCGCAACCTGCAACAAGAACTTCATCGCGGATCCGGGCCTCACCAGAACGCTTCTCGGCGACGGCATCGGCACCTCGATCGCAGGCTTCCTCGGCGGTCCTGCCAACACGACTTATTCCGAGAACACGGGCGTTGTCGCGCTGACCAAGGTTTATGATCCGAAAGTCATGCTGATCGCCGCGATCATGACGCTGGTTCTGTCCTGCCTGTCGATCTTCGAAACCTTCATCAACACGATTCCGTGGTCCATCATCGGCGGCGTTTCCATCGTCCTCTACGGTATGATTTCCGCCACCGGCGTCCGCACCATCGTGGAGAATCAGGTCGACTTCAAGAAGTTCCGCAACATCATCATTGCTGCGTTGATCTTCGTCTGCGGTCTCGGCTTCAATGCCTATCCGCTCCAGATCCCTCTCGGCAGCTACACGCTCTCGTTCGGCGGTCTTGCCGTCGCGGCTATCGTCGGCATCCTGCTGAATCTGATCCTGCCCGGCAAGGACTATGAGTTCAACGAGACCGACAACCTCGCCTATGTTGAGGAAACCGAAACCCTCGCGGGCACCAAGGTTGTGCAAGCGGAAAAGCCCGAGAAATAATCCCGCGGCTGTCTGAACCGACAAAAAACCGGAAGCTGAAATGCTTCCGGTTTTTGTATGTCAAACAAAAAATCGGGCGGCGGTTCCCGCCGTCCGATTGCAGTCACTCTGTCAATTATGCGTCTTCGAAGCCTTCGAACGCAACGATACGCGCGATGCAGCTCTCGCCGCCGACCAGCTTCCACGGGAAGCAGCCGATGATCACACGCTTGTTGGAGAGCTTCTCGATGTCGCCGCCGAGGCACTCCGCATGGATGGCTTCATACGGCTTGCAGAACAGTTCAATGTGCATCGCCTGATAGCGATCCGGCCACGGATACATCTCGTTCAGCGTCTTGCCGTAGCGCTCCTGCATGAGCTTGTCGCACTTTGCCGCTTCCATCGGCTCCCAGTCACGGATCTTGGTGTTCATCGGGTGGTCTGCGGAGCCGCAGTCGACGCCGATCCAGGAGATCTTCTTGTCGCGTACCCACTGTACAAAGTCGAGGGACGGACCGGGGTGACGGAGCATGTAACGTCTCTCATCCGCTTCCGGCGAATCCCAGCCGTACTTATGATAGCCGGTGTTGATGATCAGGATATCGCCTTCCTTGACTTCGACGCGCTTCTCGATGTCTTCGGGCGTGTAGATGCCCCAGTCGCGGCAGATCTCGGGATCGTCCGACAGATCGACGACGACGCCGGGGCCGCAGAGCTTGGTGAGTTCGAGCGACGCCATGTCGCGGCCTGCGGTGTCAAAATGAAGCGGACCGTCCAGATGGGTGCCGACGTGGTTGGAGTGGGTGAGAAGCTGTCCGTTCGCGCCGTTCGGAGCGAGACGCTTGAAGAACTTCATCTGCAGCGGCTCATAAGTCGGCCACGGAGGCGTGTTGACGCCAATGGGAATAGAAAGCTCATAGATTTTGATGTCAGACCATTTTGCCATTTCTTTTCTCTCCTTTTTTTGCAGTAGATTTTTGAAGTTACAAAGTGACTATGCTAACGAACGCAGGACGGCGCGAACGCCGCGCCTGCGCCCGGTTATGCCTTACGCCCACGCATCCGCGCAAGCGACGATCGCCTTCTTGAAGCAGTCCTCCGGCGGATTGACCAGACCTGCGCCGACCTGACCGACGCCGTAGTCCTTGTGCGCGATGCCGGTGTTGATGATCGGGCGGATGCCGGTCTCGATGACCTTCATCACGTCGATGCCCGTCGCGCTGCCGCGGAAGTCGAGCGTCGGGATCTTATAGGCGTTGCCTTCGCCCACGGTGATTTCGAACATCCGCGTGGAGTAGTTGACCGCATCCTGCACCTGACCGCCGACGAACTGTACGATCGCCGGAGAAGCCGCCATGCAGAAGCCGCCGATGCCCGTCGTTTCCGTGATGCAGCTGTCGCCGAGGTCCGGGTTTGCGTCTTCCTCGGAGAAGCCCGGGAAGAAGAGTCCCTTGACGTATTCGGCGGGCGCCGTGAACCACTGATCCTCGCCAAGGCCCGCGACGCGGATGCCGAAGTCCGTGCCGTTTCTCGCCATGGTGGCGACCACGGTGCAGTACGGGATGCCGAAGATCGGATCCATCGTGCTCTTGCAGACCGGCATGCTGAGGTTCAGGAAGGTATGGTCGTTGTTGTTCAGGAACCGGAGCGCCGCCTCCTGCTGATCGAGCGGGAAGTTCGTGCGGTAGATGTCCGCGGCGATTTCGCGGATCAGCAGCGACGTTGCCGCCTTGTTTCTGTTGTGGCACTCGTCGCCCATCTGCAGCGCCTGCGCGATCATGACCTTCATGTCGATCTCGCCGTGCCGTTCGAGCGCTTCGCGATAGACCGGATAGTATTCCTTCTCCATTCTGCGGAGACGGTCGATAACCTCCTGGTCGCATGCACCGAAACGAAGCACCTTGCCGAGACCTTCGTTGAGCGTGCAGAACGCGTCATAGTTGAACGCTTTGTTCACGATGTGCCAGACCGGCATATGATAGGTGACAACGCCGCTCATCGGACCGACGGTATGATGGTGATGGCAGGGATCGAACGTGATCTCGCCGCTCGCCGCGAGCGCTTCCGCCTCCTTGAGGTCCTTCGCCAGCCCTTCGTAGATCAGACCGCCCATGACGGCGCCGCGCTGCGGTGCGCACATGCGGTCCCAGGTGACGGGCGGACCGGCGTGCAGGATCGTCTTTTCCGTCATGCCCGGGATTAGTTCGCCCGCGATGCCCATGCCGACGAGCACCGGTCTTGCGGCGAGGATTCTCTTCAGCGCTTCCTGATTCGCCGCCGTGATCTTTTCGAGCAGCGACGGCTCCTTCAACTGCATCAGCTTTGCGGCAACCTTCTTATCGCCGCCTGCGATGGGCTTCCAGTCGATATGAACCGCGGTGTTGCCCTGGCTCACCTGATCCTGATAGAACGATTCGATGCCGAAGTTGACAACGGCGATCTTCTTACGGAACAATTCATTGATCTTACTCATGTCGCTCACCCCCGCAAATTCTTAAGCATCAGCTGTGTGAAGCGCGTCGCCTGCGCGTTGGACGGCAGTACGATGGCGCCTGCGTCTTCCAGCTTCTTGCGCGATGCCGCCTTGCCCTGCGGGTCTGCATCCGTACCGCAGATCGTCGCAACCACGGAAAGGTATCTGCCTTCCGCCTGCGCAAGCTCTCTCGCCTGACGGATCGAATCGGAAAGGTCCGCCGCGGGATCCGGATGCGAACCGTACCCGATCACGCAGTCGACCTGAATGATCGCGACCTCCGGATCCTTCGCCTCGTCCACGACGCGTTCCGCGCGCAGACTGGGATCGATCATCGGATGCGGACGTCCGACCGTGAATTCGTCGTCGCCGAAGTCGAGGAACGTATCCTGCTTCGAGGGACCTTTTCTCGCGTTCTCAAGCCGATCCTCCGGCGAAAGCGGGATGTTCGAATAGATGTGGCCGAGATCGCCGATCATCAGCTTCATCGCCTCGTCGCAGATCGTACCGCCGGTGTAGAGACCTCTGACATACTTTTGACCGGGCGCCATCTTGTCGGTCTCCTGCTTTGCGAACTTCTCCGCGTTCTCCCTGCCCATATCGAACGAGTCGAACACGACGGGCGTCTGCCCTCTGGAAAGCGCGACCGCCTTGTGCGCCGCATCCTCCAGCGAAACCGCCGGAATCAGACCGTACTGTTCGATCAGCTTCGGATCGCCGCCGATGAAGCAAACGACCGTGGGCTTGCCGCCCTCCGCCGCCTGCTTGAGGATCTCCGCAGCGACTTCTGCGGCCGGAGGCTTCGAAACGAGCGTGATGATCTTGGTTTCGTCATCGTGAATCAATGCGTCGAGGCACTGCTTCATCATGAGACCGCCGATGTCCTTCTTGAGGTCTCTGCCGCCGGTGCCGAGCATCTGCGAGATGCCGCAGCCGAGCTGGTCAATGATGGTCGAAACCTCCTGCGAACCCGTGCCGGACGCGCTGACCATACCGATGTCGCCGTGCCGGATCACGTTCGCGAACGCCAGAGGAACGCCGTTGATCATTGCGGTGCCGCAGTCGGGACCCATCATCAGCAGCTCCTTCGAAACCGCGTATTCCTTCAGCGCCTTTTCCTCTTCCAACGTGACGTTGTCGCTGAAAAGCATGACGTTGACGCCGTGGTTCAGGCAGTCCTGCGCCACGCCGGCGGCAAATCTGCCCGGTACGGAGATGATGGCAACGTTGATGTCCGGCTCGATGCGCAATGCGCCGTCAAGCGTCGGCGGGAAATAGTCGCTCTTGCTCTTCTCGCTCTTCTTTGTCAGCAATTCGTCAACTTTCTTGACGACGGCGTCGAACACTTCCTCCGATTCGCACTCCGCCGCAATGAAGAAGTCGTTTGACGTGACCGCGTCAAACTCGTCCGTCTTCAGTCCGGTGGAAACGACCAGATCCCGGTTCAGATCCGTCCCCATTCCGACGAGCGCTTCGCGCACGCCGTCCAGCTTCTTGACCTCCTTTGATATGGTCATCAATGTGACCGAATCATAGTAGGCATTCTTTCTGACTTCCAGCTTTTTCAATGCTACATCGCTTCCTTTCCTTTTGTAAAGTCGAGTATTCCGAAATATAGTCCCGTCAGAAAATCACATCCCGAGCTGCTCCCGAACGCGGCAACCCGCGCGATCGCCGCCTGCGTCTCCCCTGCCGGTCCGCCCCTGCTCAGGCAGTCGATCAGCGAAAGCGCATCCTGCGAAAAGAGCCCGTCGCCCGCGCGCCGCAGCAGCGACGCGCTGATGTCGTTCGTACGCTGTGAAGCCCGGTACGCCGCCTTTTGCGCGGCGTCGCGTCCGCGCGCAAGCGATGCGCACAGCAGGTATCCGCACAGCAGATCGTCCGAAGAAGGCGTCAGCCCTTCGCCGCACCCCGCAACATCATATGCCGCGGCGATCAGCGATTCATCGGATTCTTTCGCCGCCTGCCGCAGCCGTTCGAGCCGCGGCGCAAGGAAACGCGCATACACGCTCTGCCTGCCGTCGAACACCAGCTCCGTCAGCCCGCGGTCCGTATGATCCTTGAGGAAGGACCGGAGCGCATCGAGCGCCGGTTGTTTTTCGAACGCGCCGGAGAACGCCGTTTCCGGCAGATGCAGGTCCGTGCGGACTGCGGTCTCAAAGCCGATCTCCGTTCGTCCGTCGACCGCGATTCCGCTTTTGTCGATCCGAAAGGACCGTCCGCGCGAAAGCGCGCGGAAATCCGCAAACTCCCGCAGCAGCACCGAGAACGGCATCAGGCACCGGTCCGGCGAAAGCAGGGTGATCATTCCGCAGTCCGACGAAAAGTTCATCGCGCGGTCGAAAACGGAATGCACCTTCAGCTCGCGCGCGCCGCTTTCGAAGCACCGCATCATGGTCTCGCAAACCCCGAATGCTTCCTGCATAACGCGCACCTCGCTGTCCGCGATCCGCGTCCGCGGACCGCCCTTTGCCTCTTGCATAGAATCATCATATTTATGCAATTAAATCTTATCACGACCGCTTCGAAAAAGATATATTAAATATTCACAAATCTTTTTCCTATATTTTTAGATGAAAAAGCCGCAGGCGGATTCGCACGGTTGCGATCGCTTCTGCGGCATTTCTGCGGTCCGGATTGCGGACGCCGGATTCGGTTTTCAGGGGCAGGGCTTGAACGAGGAGCTGAAGCTCAGCAGCCGTGTCGCAAGCTCCAGCAGGAAGCGGTCGTCCGGATCGTTGAGGTCGCGTCCGGTGATCTCCTCGATCTTCTTCAACCGGTAGGAGACGGTGTTGTAATGCGCGAACATCTCTTTGGACACCTGCCGGACGTTCCCGCTGTTGCGAAGGTAGCTGTCCAGCGTGCTCAGAAGCTCCGTGTTGCGCTCGCGGTTCGAGTCGATCAGATCGCGCAGAATCTCGCTCGTGAAGTCGTAGATCTCGTATTCGGGGTTCTCGCTGTAGATCATGCGCAAGAAGCCGAGCTCCTCGAAATACAGGATGTTCTTCCCCGTCCGTTCGGCGATCTTCACGCAGAGATCCGCCTGGCGGTTGCTGTTGATCAGGCTGGTGAGACCGGTGTGGATCGAGCCGAGACCGCTCGTGACCTTGGTCTGCGGATAACGCTCGCAGATGTCCGCAATGCTCTTCTTGATGCGCTCGGACAGCTTTTTGGAGTTCGCCTGATCGGCAGGCACGTCCACGATGAAGATCACCTCGCCGTCCGTTTCCAGCATGTGCATGCTGAGATTCAGCTTGTTCAGCGCATAGCTGACCGCGCCGAGCATCTGCGCCTTGTGGAAGCCGCTCTTGCCTGCCGCGGAGCCGTTCGAGATGCGCATGCGAAGGACGGTGTGCGCGTCGTCCGGCTTGATGCCGAACGATTCCGCGCGGCTCTCCTCCCACTTCATATCGACAATCGGATCGGAGAACAGATGGAATACATACGTGGAGAAGTCCCGCTTGTGCATTTCGTTGAGGCTCAAACGGCTCGAAATCTCGAGCGGGATTGCCGACATGCTCTGCGAAAGCAGCTGCTCGTCCATCTTCGAAATGCGCTTTTTGCCGCAGTAGATGTAGATGATGCCGAAGGAAACGCCGTCGGAGATCATCGGATATTCCTTCGCTTCGTTCGTGAGCTTCAGCACGGCGTCCTCCATCTCGAGCGGCGCGAACACCTTGCGGTCCTCCGGACTGATGTGCATGGCGCGGCGGTTGTTGACGGTGTCGAGGATCATGATGCTCGTCCCCACCTGCTCGGACAGCATCGCCGCAAGGCTCTGCAGATCGGCACCGCCGAGGATCGTGTGGATCAGCATGCGGTTCACGCTCAGGCTCTGGCGCAGCACCATGTTTTCGCGCTTGGTGATCTCGTCGAACACCGCCTTGACGATGCTGGACAGACGGACCGTGTCGGGCAGTTCGATCAGCGGGATGCCGAGCTGCTCCGCCTGCTCGATCATGATCTCCGGCATCTTGCCGAGATACTCCTTCGGCTTCAGAAAGATGCCGGCAAGTTTCTTTCCGTACACCGTCGGCACGAACGAGCGGATCGCCTCCTCGCTGTTGCGGATCGAATAGCAGGTGCTTGCAATGATCTCGTTTGCGGATAGCCAGTTATAGTAGTTCGGCGTATCGCTCAGATTCACGCCCGTCACCCTGCGGCGAAGCCCCTTTTTCCCCGCGACAACGACGCTGCCGCGGAAGGCTTCGAGCATCAGAAGATCCTCCACGCTCGGGTAAAACGAACGCATTGCTTTCTTGTGAGGCATATAACTCTCCTGTTGGTCTTTCCCGGATAATTATTTAGAATTATAGCATATTCTTTTGAAACATTCCATCCCTATTTCATAAAAAATCAACTGAATATTTGTGAATGTTTCATATATAATTATAAATTTGCTTGTTCTATAATTACAATTGAGTAGGGAGCTTCTTCGGTCGGATAAACACCGGAAAAGCAGCCCGAAAGACCACATCTCAAAGCACGGGTTTCTCAAAACATCAAATGAAGGAGGTTCACTATGAGCACGCTTGACAAATGGAATGTGGAATTGAACGAGATGGAGCGTAAACTTCGTCCCCCGACAATCGGTTTGGTTCCCTATGAGCCGAAAGTCATTCCGCTGACGACCGGCGAGGACATGCTGGTTCGTGAAGCGAGAGACGAAGAAATCCCCGCGGTCCTGGAGGCGATTAAGCCGCTGCTGGATCATGAGAAGGATTACTATGACATCGTTGCAGCCAGAATCTATGCCGAGCTTCTCGGTAAACTGCGCTATCGTGTACAGGATGAGTACCTGTTCTGGGGCCTCATCGACGGCGAACTCGCAGGTATCGTCAACGGTCGTATCGTGAACGCAAAGACCGGTATGAGCTATCATACCATGACGCTCAAGCGCGGCGCGCGCGTCGGCGCACAGCTCTTTGCGGCAAAGATGGAGTATCACTTTGACTTCATGAATCAGGACGAAGTTCTGATCGTTGCAGAATCTCCGAACGGCTTCCGCCGCTGGATGATCGAGTACGAACTCGAAAGCGCGCCCGATAGACCGCATGAGCTGGGCGGCGTTCCCACCTTCGTTCTCACGCGTGCGCTGTGGGAGAAGCATAAGGGCATCAAGAACGTCGGCCTCCGTCCCGCAGATCCGGAGATCATCAAGGCAAACGAAATCATGAAACCCATTGCCGAAATTCACGTATAAAGGGAGGTACATTATGCGCGAAGTTGGTATCATCGGAATCGGACATACTAAATTCGGTAAATCGAATGTTCCGTTTCTCGATATGGCATGCGCCGCGGCGTTGGAAGCAATGGATGACGCCGGCGCGAAGACGGGCAACAAGAACGTCATCGATCAGGTGTTCGTCGGCTCCATGGGATCCGGAATGGTTTCCCGTATTTCCGGCGTGGCATCCGCGCTGGTCGACACGCTGAACCTGCGTCCCGCAGCTGCCGAAACGATTGAGAACGGTCCTGCTTCCGGCGCTTCCGCCGTCAAGCTCGGCTTCCAGGCGATCGCATCCGGCTGCTCGGACTGCTGCCTCGTTGTCGGTGCGGAAGGCATGCGTGCCGTAACCGGTTGGGAAGGCACGGACTTTGTTGCGACCATGCTCCATCCCGAAGGGGAATACAAATACGGCTGCACGCTTCCCTCGTTCGCCGGTATGTTCACCCGTCTGCTGATGCAGAAGAACGGTGTGGAAAGCCGTGACCTCAGCATTATCTCGGTCAAGAACCATGCAAACGCCTGCCTGAACCCCGTTGCGCACATCCGGAACAAGGTTGTTCTCGAGCGCATCACGGACCCGCGCGTCATCAACGCAACCAACCCGATCGTCGCCGATCCGTTGAGACAGTTCGATATGTGCCCCGTTTCCGACGGCGCGGCGGCTGTCCTGCTGGTCGCGAAGGATAAGATGGAAGAGCTCGGCTTTGCGGGCAAGCCCTTCATTCGCATCGCAGGTATCGCGTCCGCGACGGATACGCACTATGTTGCGAACAGAGCGGATCCCACCGAGCTGCTCGCGGTTCGTCTTTCCTCGCAGAAGGCATACAAGATGTCCGGAAAGACGCCCGAAGACATCGACGTCGCAGAGCTTCACGACGCGTTCCAGATCCTGGAGATCGCGGAGAGCGAAGAAACCGGCCTGTTCCCGAGAGGCACCGGCCATCTCGCAGCGCGTGAGGGCAAGACGCAGATCCACGGTGAAATGCCGATCAACACGTCCGGCGGTCTGAAGGCGAAAGGTCACCCGCTCGGCGCAACCGGCGTCTCGCAGATGGTCGAAATCGTGAAACAGCTGCGCGGCACCGCACAGGAACGTCAGGTTGAAGGCGCAAAGACCGGCTTGACTGTCAACTTCGGCGGCTTCGGCAACAACGTTGTATCCGCAGTTCTGACGAAAGAGTAAGGAGGTCAGTGATGGAAGAACGTAAAATGTACGCATATCGTTGCACAAAATGCGGAAAGCTGCACCATCCGCGGTATATCGTCTGCCAGAATCCGGATTGCGACGGCAGAGAGTTCGAACCGGTCGAGCTTGGCGGCAAGGCAAAGCTTCTGACCTGGACGAGAGTCTACAACCTGCCGGAGGGCTTCACGCAGCCGTGGCTGAACTTCGGTATCGTGGAGTTTGAGAACGGCGTCCGCGCAACCGGCCAGATCGGTTTCGACGACATCGAGAACGGCATGGAAGTCGTTGCGACCGTCGGCGTCGTCCGCAACTTCGAGATCCGCTACAAGGAATCCGTCCACGAGCCGGAATACGGCTTCATTTTCCAGAAACCGTAATCGACCGGCTGCGGCAGAGAACCCCGCAGCAGACGGACCATATCCAAAACGAACGAACCGCAGGATTTCTCCTGCGGTTCGTCTTTATTGACTCCCCCCGTACTGTCAGGCCTTCAGGGTAATATCCTTGCCGTTGCGGATGACGCAGACCGGCTGGCGATGATACCAGATCGCGTGGTAGACGTCCGGCTGATCGAGCACGACGAGATCGGCATTGCCGCCGACTTTGAGCTCGTGGTTCTTCATGCCGAGCACGACCGCCGCTTCCGTGGTGATCATGTCATACAGCAGTTCCATGTCTTCGAAGGTCATCATGCGCAGCAGATGCGACGCAAGGAACGCAATCTGCAGCATGTTGCACTCGCCGTACGGATAGTACGCGTCCGCAATGTCGTCCTGTCCCAGCGCGACCGGAACGCCGGCTTTGTGCAGATCCTTCACGCGCGCGGCGAGCGGTCCGGTGTGCGGATCGGAAACGAGACCGATGCCCGCTTTCTTCATCAGGGAGACCAGCTTGCGGAAATAATTCTCCGGATACAGCTCCATCGCACGGCAGTGCTGCGCCGTGACGCGGCCCTGCCAGCCCATTTCGATCGCCTGCTTGCAGAGCATTTCCAGCGTACGCTCCTCCGCGCATCCGACGTCGTCGAGCAGCATGGAGATCGGCTTATCGTACTCCTTCGCATACGCGCACATGGAGGTGACATGATCCAGCTCGTCCTCGACGCTGAATTCGATCCACGGAATGCCGCCGACCACGTCCGCGCCGAGTTCGATCGCCTGACGGATCAGTTCCTTTGCGCCCGGTTCTCTCGCGATGCCGTCCTGCGGGAACGCGACGACCTGCACATCCACACGGTCCTTATATTCCTCGCGCACCTTGAGCAGCGATTTGACGCCTTCGAGACGCGCTTTGGTGTCGACGTCCGCAAACGCGCGGATATGCGTGTTGCCGTATTTGACGGCGAGATCGCACACCTTGCGCACGTTCGGTACGATCCAGGATTCGTCGTATGCCGACTTGAAATCCGCCGCACGTTCGATGCCCGTCATGGCACCGCCCATCCCGTTGTCGTTGTATTCGCGCAGCGCTTCCTCGCCTGCCATCGTAAAGGTATAGACCTTATCGAGATGCAGATGTCCGTTGACGAAGGACTCGGTCACAAGCCCTCCCGCGGCGTCGATGACCTGTTTTGCTTCCTCCGGAAGATACTCGTCGATCGCCGTAATTTTGCCGCCCTCGATACCGATGCAGACCGGTTTGGGAAGCTTCCTCGTTTTTGCGTTCTTGATGAGGATATCGAACATGTTGTCTCTCCTTTCCGTGTTTTGTTAAGCGACGTGCCAAAATAAGCGCGCGGGCTGACCGATGCCAGCCCGGCGCAGTGACTTCATACCGTTCGGCGTTCGCCTTCGGTGCAATGCGGCTTACGCTTCCGCTTTCTTGCCCGTGACAGCTTCACCGATGAAGTAGACGACCAGAGCAACGATCATCGCGAAGATCGCCGGAATGCCCCAGCTGAATCCCGGAACAAGGAAGCCGCCGAACAGCATACCGGTGAGCGAGCCGAGAACCTCGGCGATGATGCGCCACCAGCGAACCTTCTTGATCTCCACGTCGTCACGCATATAGTCCTTCTTATATCTGAAGAAGTCCGCAATGATCAGCGCGCCGATCGGCGGGAGCGTGCAGTTCAGAATGTTCAGCCAGTTGCAGAAGTTGTTGTACAGCCAGATTGCGGTGACGATCGCGATGACGCCTGCAATCAAAACCCAAGGACGTTTGCGGATCGGCTGGCCCTTGATCTTGATGAAGGAGAAGATGTTGGAAAGTCCCAGACCGCCGGTGTACAGACCGTTGTCGTTCGTGGTCCAGATGTTGGCACCGAGGACGAGGATTGCCGGAAGCATCAGGCCCATGGCAGCCATGACGTAGAAGATATCGTTCTGACCGGTGAACGCGCCTGCGACGCCGCCGAAGAAGAACATCAGCGTGTTGCCGATAAAGAACGCGATAACGGTCGTGACGACTGCGGGCTTCTGCTTACTGAATCTCGTGAAGTTCGGTGTTGCGGTACCGCCGGATACGAAGGAACCGATGACAAGACCTGCGCCTTCGATGATGGTGAGGTTGCCTGCGCTCTTTGCAAAGACTGCGGTGAATCCGCCGCCGTCGACAGCCGCCTTGACCATGGCGTAGGTACCGAGGATCGCGATCAACGGAACGGAAACCCAGGAAACGATCTCAAGACCTTTGACGCCGAAATAAGCCGAGGTCGTGATCAGGATGCCGATGATGATCGTCATCAGCCAGATCATGCCTTCGCCCTGCCAGCCGAACACATCCGCCAGCGGATACGCGAACATTGCAAAGCCGACGCCCGTCCAGCCGATCTGCGTGAGCGCGATCATCGCGGACGGAAGCTTCGAACCCTCACTGCCGTACACTCTGCGGCACAGCAGGTCGAAGTTCAAGCCGGTCTTGGCGCCGACAAAGCCGAGGAATCCGGTATAAACGGCAAGGAACAGACCGCCGAGCAGAACTGCGAGGATAAAGCCCTTGAAGTCCAGACCGTTTGCCAGCGTAACGCCGGTCCACATACTTGCGGAGAAGAACGTGAACCCGAGCATGATGACGAACATTGCCCAGAAGCCTTTGCGGTTCTCATCCGGAACGCGTTCAAAGGTATAGTCAATGTCGACATGCTGCTTCTTTTCTTTTACCTCCATTGAATACATTGCCTCCTTAGATTGATATGCTCAAATCAAAGCTGCTTCTGCGGCTGCCGCCGTACCGAAAAGATCGCACGGCCACAGACGGTTTCCGTTTCCCGTCCGCGCGGACAGCTCCGATTCAATGCCCCTTGCTGTGTACAGATCATCCCTACTTTATTGATAATATAATATCACGTCTGACCGCCTTGAGGCAAGATGATATAATATATCAACGTCACAAAGATACGGCCCCGTTTTTTGTGAAGGTAGTACTGGACTTTCCGAACGCCCGTACCGTATAATTATATCAAATATGAAGCGATTATGATCGTTTCCTGCGTAAATATGCGCATCGAACATGGCGCTTTTTCGCCATGTTGTTTTCGTTTCATTATATCAGGAGAAGGAGGCAATCATGTATACGGTTGGTCAATCGGTCAAGCGGATCGACGCGGACGCAAAGGTACTCGGTACCGCGCAGTTCGGCGACGATGAACGCTATCCCGGAATGCTGTATCTGAAAGGCGTATACGCAAAGTACGCCCACGCGAAAATCCTGTCCGTCGATACGTCCGAAGCCGAGAAGATGCCCGGCGTCGCGATCGTCGTCACGGCAAAGGATATCCCGTGCGAAAAGATGATCGGCGAGATCTTCATCGATCAGTACGTTCTGGCGGACGACAAGACGCGCTACCTCGGCGACGTGGTGGCGGTCGTTGCGGCGGATACGCAGGACCAGGCGAACGAGGCGGCAAAGCATGTCAAGGTCGAGTACGAACCCCTGCCGGTTCTGTCCGATCCCAGAACGGCGATCGGCAACGAACAGGTCATCAACCCGGACTATCCGGACAACATCTGCGGCGGCGTCCACGCGCTGAAAGGCGACATCGACAAGGCGTTTGCCGAATCCGACGTCATCGTTGAATCCCATTTCGAGACCGGACACGTCGAGCACGCCTACATCGAGCCGGAAGCGGTCAACGCGATCCCGAACCCGATGCGTCCCGAGGTGACGATCACGGGTTCGCTGCAGGCGCCGTACAATCTGCGCATTTCGGTGCATCGCTGTCTGGGGCTTCCGATGTCGCAGATCATCATCCGTCCGTCCGCGGTCGGCGGCTCGTTCGGCGGCAAGATCGAAACGGCGGAAGCGATGGCCGTGCGCGCCGCGCTGGTCGCGCTGAAAACCGGCCGTCCGGCGCATTACAAGCTGACGCGCGAGGAATCCATCACGGAGAGCTACAAGCGCCACCCGATCACCTTCGATCTGAAGCTCGGCTGCGATAAGGAAGGTCACATCAAGGGGCTCAAGGTCAACGCGCTCGGCGACAGCGGCGCATATATCAATATGTCGCCGCCGGTCATGTACAAGACCGCCACGCTCGGCCCCGGTCCGTACCGCATGGACGCGCTCGACTATGACGCCGTAGCGGTCATCACCAACAACGTGCATACCGGCTCCATGCGCGGCTTCGGCACGCCGCAGGCGATCTTTGCGATGGAGAACACCATGGATATGATGGCGGCAAAGATCGGCATCTCGCCGCTCGAGATGCGCAGAAGAAACCTGCTGCAGAACGGCGACGTGAGTCCGTGCGGACACCTGCTCGACTTTCATGAGGTCAGCATCCGCTCCGTCATGGAAAAGGCCGTCAAGGAAATGGACTATGAGCGCAAGTACGCGGAGATCATGGAAGAGAACCGCGATCCGAAGCGCAGAAAACGCCGCGGTCTCGGCATCGCCACCTCGATGCGCGGCGCGTCCATCGGCGCGGACGGCAACGGATTCGACGTCAGCCGCGTGCTGATCGAGGTCATGCCGGACGCGAACGTACACGTCAATATCGGTCTTGTGGAGATCGGTCAGGGACTGCGCACCGCGCAGGCGGAGATGGCAGCCGAAGGTATGGGCGTTCCGTTCGACCGCGTGACGATGGGCGAAACCGATACGTCGCGCTCGCCGGTCACCGGCGCGTGCATCGCGTCCCGCGGGACGATGATGGGCGGCGCGGCGATCAAGGACGCCTGCATCAAGATTCACAAGATCATTGCGGACGCCTGCGCTGCCGTGTACAAAAAGCCCGTCGACGACATCGTGTTCGAGAACGACCGCGTACGCTTTGCGGACATGGACATTTCGTTCCCCGAAGCCGTCAAGGCGTGCTATGACCGCAACATGACGCCGATGGCGGTCGGCACCTACTTCGTCCCGGTGACGAACTGGGACGGTCACACCGGCGAACCGTTCTACACCTACACCTATTCCTGCCACGTCGCCGAGGTCGAGGTCGATCTGGACTGCGGCACCGTCGAAGTGCTGAAGATGGTCGGCTGCCACGATCCCGGACGCGCGGTCAACCCCGACGCCGTCAAGGGACAGATCTACGGCGGTCTGACGATGGCGGAAGGCATGGCGCTGTTTGAGGACCTCGGGCTGAACCGCAAGGATGCAAGCCTGAAGAACAGGAACTACGAAAACTACATCATCCCCACCGCGATGGACGTGCCGGAAAACGTGCCGATCATCGACGAACATCACGATCCGCGCACCGCGTTCGGCGGACGCTCGATGGGCGAGCCCGCGACCGAGCCCGGCGCCGGCGCGATCACCTGCGCCGTCAATATGGCGCTCGGAAAACCGGGATATCTCACCAGTCTGCCCTTCGATCTCGACAAGGTATTCTTTGCGGGACAAGAGCTGTTCGGAGAGGAGGCGTAAGCATGAAATACAAAGCATACTACCGTCCGCAAAGCGTTCCGGAAACCGTGGAACTGCTTGCTTCCCTCGAAGGTCCCGTCGTTCTGTTCGCAGGCGGCACGGACATCCTGATCTATGCGCGCGAGGACGACCGCTACGCGGATTCCTCGATCGTGAATATCTTCGGGTTGCCGGAGCTTCAGGGCATCACGCTTCTGGACGACGAGATCCGCATCGGCGCAGGCGTGACGCACACCGAGATCGAGCAGAGCCCGATCATTCAAAAATACGCCAAGGTGCTTGCGGACGCGTGCCGCACGATCGGTTCGCTGCAGATCCGCGATCACGCAACGATTGCCGGAAACATCTGCAACGCGTCGCCCGCGGCGGACTCGCTTGCCGCGCTCGCGATTCTGGACGCGAAGATCGAATACCTGCACGAAGGCAAGCCGTGCGAGCTGCCGCTGGTCGACCTCATTGCAAAGCCGTACAAAACGGTTCTCACGGATCGCGATCTGGTGACCTGCATCCGCATCCGCCGCCTGCCGGAAGGCACGCAGACCGTGTTCTACAAGCTCGGCAGAAGAAAGGCGCTGGCGATCTCGCGCATGACGATCGCGCTGCTGGCGCACCGCGCGGCGGACGGCACGGTGGACGACTTCAACATCACCGTCGGCGCAACGTTCCCGAAGCCCTATACGTTCCCGGAGATCAACGGTATCCTGCTCGGCAAAAAGCCCGATCCCGCGCGGATCGCCGAAATCGCGCAGGCGATCTCCGCGAAGATTCCGGAGATCGCGGGTATCCGCAAATCAACGACTTTCAAACAGCCGGTTTGCCGCAACATGACGGCGCGGCTTCTGAATGAACTGTTCACGGAGGCATGATTATGAAACAGACGCTATCCTTTACGCTCAATCATAAGCCGTACACGATCGAAGCCGATCCCTGCGACCGCTTCCTGGACGTTCTGCGCAACGACCTCTCGCTGCGCGGCACCAAAGAGGGCTGCGGCGTCGGCGAATGCGGCGCATGCACGATCGTGATCAACAGCAATGCGGTCACCTCCTGTCTCGTGCTTGCCGGACAGGCGGACGGCGCGGACATCATGACCGTGGAAGGTCTGTCCGAAACGGAGATCGGTTCCGTTCTGCAGCGCTGCTTCATCGAAAACGGCGCCGTGCAGTGCGGGTTCTGCACGCCTGGCATGCTGATGAGCGCCTACGCGCTTCTGCAGCACAACCCGAACCCGACGCGCGAGGAAATCAAAGAAGCCATCGCAGGCAATCTCTGCCGCTGCACCGGCTACGTGCCGATCGTGAACTCGATCGAAGCGGCGGTCAAATCCCTGCAAAGCTGATCGAACGCAAATGAAAAAGAGCCGTTCCCGTAATGGAAACGGCTCTGTTTGCTTTTATCCCAATCGTTTGAGCTTGTAATTGGCTTTGATGTATTCGCGCACCTTCTGCGCGCTTCCGAAGCGGAACGCCCGGTGCGGCACCGCGATCGAATACCGGCTGCCGAACACGAACAGCGTCAGATCCTTTGTCTGCCGGATCTCCGTGACCTCCGAGAACGGATAGGTGCGCGCGTTGTCGGACTGCTCGGCATGGATCGAAATGCGGTCCGGATAGTACTCGTGGACGAGCTGCGGAAGATCCGCACCGCCCGCCCGCTTTCTGATCTTGCGGATCGCCGCCTTTCCCTTGAAGATGTGCGCGAACTGCGCGTACAGGAAGAAGAACAGCCCTGCCAGCGAAAGTGCGCCGAGCAGCATGAACCGCTGCATCTCCGGCGCGTTGCGCGTCATCTGGATGCCGGACAGCAACACCAGCACAATCCCGCCGAGCCGCAGCACGCGGCGCTTTCTGATCGTCTGCAGAAAGATCGTTTCCGTGTAGTAATCCTCGTTCGGCGTGTATGCCGCAAGCGCGATCCGTCCGGCGTCGTCCGTCGCGACCGTCTGCGCTCCGTTTTCCGCTGCCGCAGAAGCGTCCGCGCTCTGCAGCGCGCCGTCCTCATTCACCGGCCCGGTATTCTGTTCGGGGAGCCGTTCTTCCATTGGCTTCTCCTTTCCGCAATCCGGTCAGCGATAGAACTTCCGGATGTATTCCTCGACGTCCTCGCGCGTGCCCTTGAACGGACCCGGCGTCTCCATCTTGAGCGAAACGAGCGCCGCGGCAAACTCCAGCGCGGTCGGGATGTCGCTGTGCAGACGTTCGCAGAGATAGCCCGCAAAGGTCGTGTCGCCTCTGCCGGTGCGGCCGGAAAGATCGCGCGGGCAAAGCTTGGCGCGGTAGATCTGTTTTCCGTCGCATACGATCGCTTCGGTGTTGTGTGTGATCAGAACTTCCTTGGCGCCCCATTCGCAGAGCATGAACGCCGCCTTTTCACGGTCGTCCGTGCCGGTCAGGACCTCCGCTTCCGCCGCGTCGGTCTTGAGATAGCGGATCATCGGCAGATACTTGAGCTTGTCCGGCCAGTCGCGCAGTTCGAGAGAGCCGTCGTCGTTGCGGCAGCGCAGCGTTGCCTGCACGTCGACCGCCGTATCGCCGCGCTTGGCGCAGGCTTCGATCATGTCGCCGCCGATGTCGCCGTAGACGAGCCCCCCGAGATGATAGATCTTTGCCTCTTCGTCCGGCAGATCGGAGGGCTGATACGGCTCGATCATCGACGTGTTCAGGCAGATGCGGCGCTCGCGGTCCGGCGTGAAATAGGTGTTCTGCATTTCGGTGCAGGTCTCGGAAAAGACCGGGAATACCTTCTCCACCTTGCTCTCCGCAAAGATCCTGTACGGATCGACGCGGTTCGGATTCCCCTTCGGCACGACCGCCACGGAATGCCCGAGGGCTGCCGCGGCATAGCCCGAGAACGTGACTGCGCCGCCGTGCATGTATTCCTCGCGGCCGTCAAAGTCGATGTTGTGGTCGAGCGAAATCTGCCCGATGATCATGGTGTCAAACATGTCTGTCCTCCTCGCTTTCTTTCAAAATCCAATCGAACTCGGGACACCAGTTCCGGAACCGTCCCGATGTGATAACGTCTTTCAGTTGGTACGAATCGCGGATGCGCTCCTCGACGAGCGTCGCCGCGCGGCCCTCGTCGCCCTCCTGGTGCGCGTCGCTGCCGACCGTGCGGTAAAGGTTCGGATGCGCCTCGGCAAGCTTCAGCGCAAGCGCGTTGCGGCTGTCGTGCCGCGGATTGCAGTTGACGATCTCGAGCCCGTGCACGCAGTCGTAGAACACCTCGTCGCAGTTGCGGTACGGATGCGCGTGGATGATCAGCACCTCGTCCCCGAAACGGTCGAAAAACGACTTGTGATCCATCCGCGTGATCCACGGATGGTCATAGAGCCATTGCTCGTCGATGCCGAAGATCAGATAGTCGCTGTCGTTCTCCGGAAAGCGCAGTTCGACGCCGAAAATCACGTCCATGCCGAGCGCTTCGCCGGCTTCCTTCGCGCAGTGATAGCCGTACAGATAGCGGCGGATGCATTCGTGCCAGTCGTCGTGGCAGTCCATCAGCGAAAGATAGGAGTTGTGCAGATGATCGGTCACGCATACGCCCTGATAGCCGAGCCTGTGATAGGTCCGGATCTGGTCGGCGGCGCGGACCTTGCCGCACTTGCTTGTCTCCGCGGTGTGCAGATGCAGTTCGTAACGATACATATTACCTCCGAAATATTCAGTCTCCGATCGCCCGGCAGGAATTGCGGATGACGAGCGACGGCGAGAGGATGGTCTTGGTGTGCGACGCTTCCGGCTTTTTGATGCGGTTGATCAGCATGTCCAGCGCCGCAACGGCAAGCTCCTGCTTCGGCTGATTGACCGTGGTAAGGTCGATCGGCGGCAGCGCCGAGAACGAGATGTTGTCAAAGCCCATCAGGGAAAGGTCCCGCGGGATCCGGATGCCCTTTTCGTACGCCGCCTGGATCACGCCGATCGCCAGCGTATCCGCCGCGCACAGGATCGCGGTCTCGGAAAACGGCGTTTCGAAATGCGCCTTCGCAAGCGCATAGCCGACCCGGAACGAGCTGCGCGGATCGGAATTGCGGATCACGTTCGGCTCGATGCCGAGCTTTTTGCACGCGTTCAGATACCCGTCCACGCGAAGCTGATGCGTCATGCTCTTTTCGCGCGCGCCGAGATAGAGGATGCTGCGGTGCCCGAGCGAATAGAGATATTCGGTCGCCTGCTGCATGCCGTTCGTGTTGTCGACCGAGACGTAGTTCTCCGGCAGGTCGAGCATGTTCTCGCCGATGAACACCGTCGGCACCTGCGCGGTCAGGTTTTTCAGCGAGTCGTAGGATTCGTTGCCGACCGGAATCAGGATGATGCCGTCCACCTTGCGCCCCATCAGCAGGGAGAAGACCTCTTTTTCGAGGTTGAGATCGTAGGACGAATTGCAGACCATGAGATTGTACCCGCACTTTCGCGCGTAGATCTCGAGGTGCGCGGTCATCTCGCTCATGAACGGATTGTCGATGCTCGTCACGATCAGCCCGATGATGTTCGTCCGCTTCATCACCATCGACCGCGCGACGGAATTGGGCGTATAGCCCATCTCCTCGCAGATGCGGACGACGCGCTTCCTTGTGCTTTCGCCGATCTCCGGACTGCCGGAAAGCGCGCGGGAAACCGTGGCATAGGACACGCCCGCAACTTTTGCGACGTCTTTCAAGGTTACGACACCCATACAAACCTCCGCGTTTTTTCGCTTGAAAAACCAATGCAAACGTTTTAGATAATTCATTGTACATCCGTTTTCCGCATTTGTCAACGTGGAATCCGGACCGGAATGCCGATCGGCGGACAAAAATCTGTTTTCCTTTGAATTTGCCGAGAATATTGTTGCGAAAACCCGCGTTTTCCGTCTTGACAAACAGCGTCTTCTGAGATACAATAAAATCGACGAAAACGTTTACGGAATTTACGGCTTTCGGAGGAAAACAATGATCACCACGGTTTTGTTCGATCTCGGCGGCACGCTGCATTCGGTCATCCGAAAAGCGGACTCGATGCCGCGCTTTGCGGAGCGTCTGATCCGCCGTCTTTCCGATTACGGCATCGTGCTCGACACGACGCCCGAAGCCCTCGCCGTTTCGCTGCACGAGAATGCGGAAGCATACAAGCACGAGAGCGAACGGACGAAAACCGAGCTTCCCGCGGTACGGATCTGGAACGACTGGTACCTCAAAGAGTTTCACATCGGCGAGGAGCGGCTTGCGCCGATCGCCGAGGAACTGAGCTTTCTCTACGACTACGACCGGCTGACGCTGATGCGGAAGCCGCGCCTCAGGGAAACGATCGAAACGCTGCACGCCATGGGGCTCAGAATGGGGATCGTTTCCAATATCATCTCAACCTCGCTCGTCCCCCACATGCTCAACGAATACGGCATCGCGCAATACATGGAATGCACCGTGATGTCGAGCGCCGCGGGATACCGCAAGCCCGATCCGCGCATCTTTGAGATCGCGCTCCGTGAAATGGGCGTGACCGCCGAGGAAACCTGTTATGTCGGCGATACGATCTCGCGCGATGTGATCGGCGCGAAGAACGCGCACCTCGGACTCGTCGTGCGGCTCAACAATCCCTCGATCGCGCACCGCGACGCTGCCTTTCAGGGTGCGGACGTGCCGAAAGCGGATGTTGTGATTTCGGAGCTCTATGAACTGCCGGACGTGCTCCGGTCGTTCAATCGGCAATAAACCTGTTCAATAATCGTAAAGGAGTTGGAGCAAATGACGGATACGATCTTTTTTGATGTCGGCAACACCCTGCGCATCGTAATTCGCGACAGGGAATTCTCCGCCGCGGCGGAAAAGGAACTGATGGAGCTCGTCGGCGCGACCGAACCGCACGACGTGTTCTTCGCGAAGCTGCAGGAGCGCTGGGAGAAATACCGCAAGAACGTGAAAAAGACGCTGCTGGACGCGGGCGAAATGGAGCTCTGGAGCCAGCATCTGCTGCCGGACTACGATCCGGAACGCGTCTGCGCGCATGCGGGACGGCTCACGCGGCTGTGGCGCGATCACGACGGACGGCGCGTGCCGCGCGACGATGTGAAATCCACGATCATCGAGCTCGATCGCCGCGGCTACACGCTCGGCATCATTGCGAACACGATCACCGAAACCGAGATCCCCGACTGGATGATCTCCGACGGCGTGGCGCACTACTTCAAAGCGGTGATCCTTTCCTCGAAGGTCCGCCTGAGAAAGCCCGATCCCGCGATCTATCACCTTGCCTGCCGCGCAATCGGCAAGCAGCCCGAGCAGTGCGCGTACGTCGGCGACAACCCGATCCGCGACGTCGAGGGCACCCGCAAGGCGGGCTACTCGCTGATGATCCGCATCGACGAGCCCGACACGATCAAGAACGAACCGCAGGAGATCATCCTGAAGCCCGATTACACGATCACGCGCATTTCCGAGCTTCTGGATATCTTCCCTCCGCTTCAATAAACGAACAGGAGAACGAACATGGCAAACGAAAGAGAATTTGACGCAATCTTTTACGACCTCGGCGGCACGCTGCGGCTCGTCGAGCGCGACGCGGAATTCGAAGCCGAAGCACGGCGCAAGATCGCCGAAATGTGCGGCGAGAAGGGCGATCCGGACGAATTCTGCAAGTTCCTCGACTATCGCTATGCGGGCTACCGCAAGTGGTGCTTCGAGACGATGAAGGAAGCGCCCGAGGAGGAGCTCTGGACGAAGTGGCTCACGCCCGAATACGACCGCGAGCTGATCAAGAAGAACGCGATCGAGCTGACGATCGAGTACCGCAACAAGGACGGCCGCCGCGTGGTGGCGCCGAACGGCGCGCAGTCGATCAGGGACCTGTACGCGAACGGCTACAAGCTCGGCATCATCTCGAACCTCGTGACCTCGCAGGAGATCCCGCGGTGGCTCGAGGCGGACAACCTCAAGCAGTATTTCGGCGCGGTGTTGCTCTCGTGCGTCGAGGGCATCCGCAAGCCCGATCCCGCGATCTCCAACAAGGCGTGCGCGCTTTTGGGCGTCAAGCCGGAGCGCTGCGTCTACATCGGCGACAACCTGAACCGCGACGTCGAGGGCACGCGCCTTGCGGGCTATGGCATGTTCATCCTCTACACCACGCCGGAGAAGCTTGCGAAAGAAAAGATCACGGACGAGAACCGTCCCGACGCGGTCATCTTCGATTTCAGCGAGCTTAAGGAACTCTTCCCGAAGGCGCCGCACGTCGCCTGGGACAAGGTACGGAGGGTATGAGCATGCTGCAGGGAATCGAAGCCATCTTTCTGGATCTCGGCGGCACGTTCCGCATCGTGGACGAGGACAACCGCGCATACATTCTGGAAGCGCGCACGCGCATCAAGGAACTGTGCGGCACCGATATGGATCCCGATACGTTCTACGATTTTTTGAACAAGCGCTATGACGGCTACCGCGAATGGGCGCTGAAATACATGTGCGAAGCGCCGGAGGAAATGCTCTGGACGCGCTGGCTCGTGCCCGAATGGGACCGCGAGAAGATCGAAAAAGCCGCGAAGGAGCTGACCTACTGCTTCCGCCGTGCCAAGGGCGAGCGCGTGGTGGTTCCGAAGGGCGTTGAGACGGTCAGGGAACTGCGCAGGCGCGGCTACAAGGTCGGCATCATCAGCGACCTGATCGGCACGATCGAGATCGACGAGTGGCTCGATCGCGACGGCATCCGCGATCTGTTCTGCACGGTGCAGCAAAGCTCGGTCACGATGCTGAGAAAGCCGCATCCCGCGATCTATTTCCTCGCGCTTTCGGAAGCGGGCGTACGCCCCGAGCACAGCTGCTTTGTCGGCGACAACCTGAAGCGCGACATCATCGGCGCGAAGCAGTCGAACTTCGCCGGCACGGTCGGCGCGGAGTATCCCGGCGGGCTCGAATTCAAGCTGACCGAGGAGAACCGTCCGAACTGCATCATCCATCACTTTGACGAACTTCTGAACGTCTTCCCCGGCGACGGCAGATTCTGTCCCGAAGCCGCCGAGGATCCGACGCCGCGCATCCGATAAGACGGGAGGAGAACCGATATGACGACATTCAAGCAATCCGGCGGCGACGCGCTTGCACGCGCGGTCGAAGCGATCTACGCAAAGGACGGCGGTTCGGAATACGGATTCGAGCCGATGAATCTCTATGACGGCGACAGCGCGGTCGGTCTTGTGAAGCCCGGCGACGGCGTGATCTTCTGCTGCCGCAGAGGCGAGCGCGAAACCGAGCTGACCGACGCGTTCACCGATCCGAACTTCAAAGGATTCGAACGCAGGATGCTCGATCCTTTGGACTTTGTGATCCTTACGATGTACAGCGAGCGCTATACCTACCTCCCGATCGCGTTTGCGCCCTCCAAGGTGCAGAAGACGCTGGCGCAGGTGCTCTCCGAACACGGCAAGACGCAGATGCACCTTGCGGAGAGCGAGAAGTTTGCGCACGTGACGTTCTTCTTCAACGGCGGCAACCAGAAGCCGTTCGACGGCGAGGACGATTTCCGCATCCCCTCACCGAAGGGCGTGCCGTTCGACACGGTGCCCGAGCTTAAGCTGCCGGAGGTGGCGCAGAAGCTGACGGACGGGCTCGACCGGGGCTATGACTTCATCGTGACGAACTTTGCAAACGGCGACGTCATCGGACATACATCCAGCGACACCGCAAAACCGATTGCCTGCGAAGCAATCAGCAAATATGTCGGAAAAACGGTTGCATACGCGCGCGAAAAGGGGTACACTGTACTTGTCACCGCAGACCACGGAAACATCGAAATCCTGCACACGCCCGAGGGCAAGCCGCACGTCTCGCACACGACAAATCTCGTCGCCTGCATCGCGCTCGGCGACGGCACCGAAAAGCTCGAATCGCACGGAAGACTCTGCGACGTCGCGCCGACGATCCTGTCCGCAATGGGACTCGAACAGCCCGCGGAGATGACCGGCAAGCCGTTGTTCCGCTTCGCAAAGCCGGGCAAGGTTCTGCTGCTGATCTGCGACGGCTGGGGCCTGGACGCAAAGACCGAGAACAACCCGATCTATACCGCCTCGACGCCCGAATGGGACGCGCTGCTTGCAAACTATCCCTATGCGGAGCTCGAAGCGAGCGGCCCGGCGGTCGGACTGGCGCAGGGCAAGACGGGCAATTCGGAAGCCGGACACATCAACCTCGGCTCCGGCCGTGTCGTTCTGCAGGACGACGTGCGGCTGGACAACGCGATGAAGGACGGTTCGTTTGCGGAGAATCCGGTATTTTTGAAAACGCTCGAAGGCGTGAAGGAACGCGGCACGGCGCTGCACCTGTTTGCGCTTTTGACCAAGAAATCCTCGCACGGATCGATCGACTATCCGCTGGCGCTCGTCGATATGGCGAAGAACGCGGGCGTCAAAGACGTGTTTGTGCACGTGATCTTCGACGGCCGCTCCACCGAGCCGGGCAGCGCGCCGAAGCTGCTGCGTGAATTCGGCGAAACGCTCGAACAAAAGGGCGTCGGACTGATCGTGTCCGGCGTCGGCAGAGGCGTCGCGCTCGACCGCGACCAGAACTGGGCAAAGATACAGCGCACCTATGACTCGCTCGTTGCGGGCAAGGGCGCGCCGTACTGTGAATCATTCAATCAAATTTAAGGAGGAAACACATGGTTAACGTAGGCATCATCGGCGCGGGCCGCATCGGACAGGTCCACGCAAAGAGCATTCTCACCGGCGTTCCCGACGCGAAGATTCTCGCGATCGCGGATCCCTATATGAAGCCCGAAGTCGCCGCATGGGCGAAGGCGCAGGGCATCGAGAACGTCTGTGAAGACTACAGAACAATCCTCAACGACGAGCGCATCGACGCGGTTCTGATCTGCGCGTCGACCGACCAGCACGCGCCGCTTTCGCTCGAAGCGATCGCTGCGGGCAAGCACGTCTTCTGCGAAAAGCCGATCGATCAGAGCATCGCAAAAATCGAGGAGGTCAAAGCGGCTCTCGCGGCTTCGCCGAAGAAGCTCGTCTATCAGGTCGGCTTCAACCGCCGCTACGACCACAACTACCGCGCCATGCGCAAAGCGGTCGAGGAAGGCAAGATCGGCGAGGTGCAGTTTGTACGCATCTCTTCGCGCGATCCGGAGCCCCCGCCCGCCAAGTACGTCAAGGTTTCCGGAGGCATCTTCATGGACATGATGATCCATGACCTCGACATGGTGCGCTACCTGTCCGGTCAGGAGATCGTCGAGCTGTATGCGCAGGGCGCGTGCCTCATCGATCCCGCGATCGGCGAAGCGGGCGACGTGGACACCGTCACGATCACGCTGAAGCTCTCGAACGGCGCGCTCGCCACGATCGACGGCTCGCGCAAGGCGGTCTACGGCTATGACCAGCGCGGCGAGGTGTTCGGCTCCAAGGGCTGCGTGATGAACGCAAACGATTCGGAATCGAACATCGTGCTGTCCACGGTCGACGGCGTGACCGGCGAAAAGCCGCTGTGGTTCTTCCTCGAGCGTTACATGGGCTCGTATCAGGCCGAAGTGCGCGAGTTCATCGACTGCGTGAAGAACGGCAAGGACCCGTGGGTCGGCATCGACGACGGACTCCTTTCGATCAAGCTGGCGCTTGCATGCGCGAAATCCCTCAAAGAAAACCGTCCCGTCCGGATCGACGAGATCACCGAATAAGGAAAGGAAAAGCATATGGCAAAAATCAGAGTCGGTGTTGCCGGTTACGGCACAATCGGTCAGCGTCTGGCTGACGGCGTCGCCCTGCAGGGCGATATGGAACTCGTGGGCATCGCGGACCTCGCTCCCACGCTGTCGATCCGCGCGCTGCGTGAAAACGACATGATCGGCGCGAACAACGTCAAATACAACCTCTACCTCGTCGACGGCGCGGACAGAGCCGCGTTCGACGCGCTGGACATTCCGGTGGCGGGCACCTTTGAGGAGCTTTGCCGCAGCGTTGACATCATGCTCGACTCCTCGCCGGGCGGCGTCGGCGCCAAGAACAAGGAGCTCTACAAGAAGGTCGGCGTCAAGGCGATCTTCCAGGGCGGCGAGAAGAACTCCGTCGCGGACGTGTTCTTCCACGGCTACGCGAACTACGAAAAGGGCGTCGGTCAGGACTATCTGAAGCTGACGAGCTGCAACACGACCGGTCTCATCCGTGCGGTGGACTGCCTCGACCGCATCATCGGCATCGAAAAGGTTGCGATCACGATCATCCGCCGCGTCGCCGATCCGGGCGATTATCACCGCGGACTGACCAACGCGCTGCAGATCGACAAGGCGCCGTCGCATCAGGCGGTCGACCTCATGACGATCATGCCGCACGTCGAAGCGACGGGCATTCTCGTCCACACGCCGGTCACGCACGGACACATCATCACCGTGCTTGCGACCGCAAAGGACGGCAAGAAGATCACCCGCGAGATGGCGCTCGAAGCGTTCCGCAAGCATCCGCGCATCCGCACGGTCACGATCGACGAGGGCTTCAAGGGCAACGCGAGCCTGTTCAAGTATGCGCGCGACCTCGGCAACCGCCGCGGCGACATGTACGAGATCGGGCTTTGGGAGGACAGCATCGTTGAGAGCGGCAACGACATCATGTTTGCGATCAACATCCCGCAGGAGAGCGTCACGATCCCCGAAACGATCGACGCGATCCGCGCCGCGATGAAGATGCAGCTGACGCGCGAAGAAGGCACCGCCAAGACGAACGAATACCTGAAGATCGGACGGTTCAAGAGACTGTAATCGTTCGGGAATTCTTCGCCTGTCGGCGCAGAACGACAACTCTCCGTCATCCGAAGGCTGTGCCGAAGGATCTCGGATCGAAACAAAAAGAAAGAGGTTCTAACATGCGATTCGGAATCAGAACGCTGGACGAGCTTCCCGTGCGCGGCAAGACGGTTCTGTGCCGTGTGGACATCAACCAACCCGTGGATCGTGATGCGGGGACGCTGAAGAGCATCAACCGCATCACGGCCTGCGTGCCGACGATTCGCGAGCTTTCCGACAAGGGCGCTCGGGTTGTGCTGATGGCGCATCAGGGCAGCGATATTGAATACAAAAACTTTTATACGACCAAGCCGCACGCCGCGGTGCTGTCGAAGCTGTTGAACCGCGAGGTGCAATGGATCGACGACGTCTGCGGACCCGCGGCGCGGCAAGCCATTCGCGATCTCAAGGATGGCGACATTTTACTTTTGGACAATGTGCGGTTTGTCGCGGAGGAACAGACGCTGTTCGAAAAGAATCTGCGGTTGAGCCACGAACAGCAGGCAAAGACGCTGCTGGTACAAAAGCTTGCGCCGCTTGCCGACCTCTATGTGTGCGACGCGTTTGCGGCGGCGCACCGCGATCAGCCGAGCCTTTGCGGATTCGAGCAGGTGCTGCCTTCCGCGATGGGACGGCTGTTCGAAAAGGAATACTGCACGGTCTCCTCTGTCATGGAGGAACCCGCCCGTCCCTGCGTGTTCTGCCTGGGCGGCGCGAAGATCGCCGACGCGTTCCAGATGATGCAGACGGTTCTGGACCGCGGCATCGCCGATACGATCCTGACCGGGGGCTTGGTTGCGAACATCTTTTTGATCGCGCTCGGGCACGACATCGGCAAGGGCAGCTATGATTTCATCGAGAAATCGAACTACACCGAGTTTTTCGACCGTGCCAAAGCGCTCTACGCGCAGTACGGCGAAAGGATCGTTCTGCCGACCGACCTCGCGTGGGTCGAAGACGGCGAGCGCAGGGAGGCGGCTTTGGGCTCCGTTCCCGCATCGATCGGCGCGGTCGACATCGGACACGAAACCGCGGACGCCTATCGCCGCATCATCCTTGCGGCAAAGACGGTGTTTGTCAACGGTCCGATGGGCGTCTTTGAACAGGCGCCGAGCGAATACGGCACGAAGGCGCTGTGGCAGGCGCTGGCGGACACCGAAGGCTTTACGGTGCTCGGCGGCGGCGACAGCATCACGGCGACCGAGAAATACAAGCTGACCGATCAAATCGGCTATATCTGCACGGGCGGCGGTGCGCTGATCCGCTTCCTGAGCGGTGAGGAACTGCCGGTGGTCAAAGCATTGCGGCACGGATCAACAATACCTTTAGCATAAGGAGGAACATATGGAAATTCAAGAAAGAAAATCGATCGAGGCGTTTGCTCTCAAAATCCGCATGGCGGCGCTCGAAGCGATCCACTCGATCGGCTCCGGTCACGTCGGCGGCGTGATGAGCATTTCCGACACGATGGCGGTGCTCTACGGACGCGAAATGCGCTTTAATCCCGCCGATCCCAAGTGGGCGGATCGCGATTATCTGGTCGTCTCCAAGGGACATGCGGGTCCCGCGGTGTACGCAACGCTCGCCCTCAAGGGATTCTTCCCATATGAGGAGCTCAAGACGCTGAACCGCGGCGGCACGCGGCTTCCGAGCCATTGTGACCGCAACAAGACGCCCGGCATCGATGTGACGACCGGTTCGCTCGGTCAGGGCACCTCGCAGGCGGCGGGACTTGCGCTCGGCAACAAGCTCAAGGGACGCAAAAACCGCGTGTTCCTGATCGTCGGCGACGGCGAAATGGACGAAGGTCAGTGCTGGGAATCCTTCCTGTTCGCAAGCGCGAAGAAGCTCGGCAATCTGGTCGTTCTGATCGACTGGAACAAGCGTCAGCTCGACGGCTATCTCGATGAAGTCCTGCCGATGGGCGATTTCGTCGCCAAGATGGAAGCGTTCGGCTTTGACACGGTCAAGGTCGACGGCGGCAACGTGGAAGAGATCGCCGCCGCGCTGGAACGCACGAGAGCCGGCGGCGACAAGCCGTACGCGATCGTGCTCGACACCGTGAAGGGACACGGCGTGGATGAGATCGAAAACACCGCCATGAACCACAGCATGCCGGTGAACGACGAGCGGTTCGAACGCTGGACCGCGGAACTCAAAGCGAAACTGGATGCATTGGAGGGCTGAAGCAATGAAGATCGTTTATAACGGAGAACTGGATCCCCGCCTCTGCAAGGACGTATTGGGCGCAACGATCGCCGAGATCGTGGACAACGATCCGAACGCGATCTTTCTGGACGCGGACCTGATGAGCTGCTCCGGCACACTGAAATGGTCCAAGACGACCGATCGCGCAATCGACTGCGGCATCGCGGAATCGAACATGGCGGGCGTCGCGGCAGGTCTTGCCGTTGCGGGCTTCAAGCCGATCATTCACAGCTTCGGCACGTTCGCTTCGCGCCGCATCTATGACCAGATCTTCCTGTCCGGCGGCTACGCGAAGAACGACATCACCGTGATCGGCACCGATCCCGGCGTCGCCGCAACGATGAACGGCGGCACGCATATGCCGTTTGAGGACGTCGCGCTGTACAACGCGCTGCCCGGCGCAACCGTGATCGACGCATCCGATCCGGCGTGCCTTAAGAGCGTTCTGAAGCAGTGCCAGAATCGCCCCGGCATCAAGTATATCCGCGTCGGCAGAAAGCAGTACGCGCGCATCTACGAGGACGGCAGCGAGCTTCCGATCGGAAAAGCCGTCACGCTCAAAGAAGGCACGGACGCGGTCATCTTTGCCGCAGGTCTGATGCTCAACGAAGCGATGAAGGCCGCCGCTTCCCTTGAAGCGCAGGGCATTTCCGCCGCGGTTTTGGACTGCTTCACGATCAAGCCGATCGACGCCGACGCCGTCGAAGCGTGGGCGAAGAAAACCGGCGCGGTCGTCGTTGCGGAGAACGCAAATCGCCACGGCGGTCTGTACGATATGATCCTTGAAGTGCTCGCGGAGCGCTGCCCCACCCCCGCCGCGGTCGTTGCGGTCGAGGACGAGTTCGGCGAAGTCGGCACGCAGGGATACCTGATGGAGCGCTTCGGTCTGACCGCGGCGCACATCGAAGCGCAGGTCAAGGCGGTCCTTGCAAGGAAAAAATAAGATGAAGCTGCGTTTCGGATTCGGCACCGGCTTTCAGGAAGTCGAGGTGCCGGAACAGAATCTGATCGGCGAACTGCACGCAAACGAGGTCCCGAGGGGACTCGTCGGCGAGGCGGAAGTCGTTCGCGCACTCGAAAACCCGATCGGCTCGCCGCGTTTACGGGACATCGTGCATCCGGGCGAAACGGTTGCGATCATCACCAGCGACGTCACGCGCCCGATGCCGACCTATAAGGTCATGCCGGCGCTGCTCGACGAGCTCTATGCGGGCGGCGTCAGGCCCGAGGACATCACGCTGGTCTTTGCCTTGGGCAGCCACCGCAAGCAGACCGACGAGGAACACCGGCGGCTCGCGGGAGAGCGCGCTTGGAACGAGATCAAGTGCGTGGACAGCGATCCGGAGGACTGCGTTTCCTACGGTATAACCTCGCGCGGCACGCCGGTGGACATCACGCGCGTCGTGGCAGAGGCCGATCGCAGAATCTGCCTCGGCAACATCGAGTACCATTACTTTGCGGGGTATTCCGGCGGCGCAAAGGCAATCATGCCCGGCGTGTCGACGCGTGCGGCGATTCAGGCGAATCACAGCCGCATGGTGCTGCCCGAATGCTGTGCCGGCGCGCTTGAAACGAACCCGCTTCGCATGGACATCGAGGAGGCGGGCGCGACGGTCGGGATCGACTTTATCGTGAACGTCGTACTGAGTGAGCACAAGGAGATCCTCCGCGCCGTTGCGGGCGACGCCACGAAGGCGCACCGCGAAGGCTGCAGATTCCTCGACACGCTCTACCGGAAGGAGCTCGATGCGCCTGCGGACATCGTTCTGGTGTCGCAGGGCGGCGCGCCGAAGGACCTGAACCTGTATCAGACGCAAAAGGCGCTCGACAACGCGAAGCATGCGGTTCGCGACGGCGGCGTGATCATCCTGATCGGCTCGTGCCGGGAGGGACTCGGCGAACGCACGTTCGAGCAATGGATGACCTCGGCGCCGACGGCGCACAGCCTCATCGAGCGCATCGAAAGGGAATTCAGGCTCGGCGGGCACAAGGCGGCGGCGATCGCCATGGTGCTCGAAAAGGCGGAGGTCGATCTCGTATCGGAGCTGGACGACGACTTTGTGCGTTCGATCTTCCTTACCCCACAGCCGAGCGCGCAGGCGGCGCTCGATCACGCATTCGAAAAACTCGGCAGGGACGCGACGGTTCTTGCCATGCCGTACGGCGGCTCCACCCTGCCGACCGTTCGAAAGAAAGTTTAACAATCAAAAGAAGGAGTTTACTATGGATTACGCAAAAGAATCGCTCCGGCTGCACGGAGAGTGGAAGGGCAAAATCGAAGTCATCGCAACGGTCCCCGTTGCCACCAAGGACGACCTGAGCCTGGCATATACGCCGGGCGTGGCGCAGCCGTGCCTCGAAATTCAGAAGGACATTTCGAAGAGCTATGAGCTCACGCGCCGTCACAACCTCTGCGCCGTCATCACCGACGGCAGTGCGGTGCTCGGTCTCGGCGACATCGGTCCCGAAGCCGGTATGCCGGTTATGGAGGGCAAGTGCGTGCTGTTCAAGTCGTTCGGCGGCGTGGACGCGTTCCCGCTGTGCATCAAGACGCACGACGTCGATGAATTCGTCAACGCGGTCTATCTGCTGTCCGGCTCTTTCGGCGGCATCAACCTTGAGGACATTTCGGCGCCCCGCTGCTTTGAGATTGAGCGCAAGCTCAAGGAAAAGTGCGACATCCCGATCTTCCATGACGATCAGCACGGCACCGCGGTCATCACGCTCGCGGGACTGACGAATGCGCTGAAGGTCGTCGGCAAGAACAAGGAAGACGTCAAGGTCGTCACCTCCGGCGCAGGCGCGGCGGCGGTTTCGATCGTCAAGCTCCTGCTCTCCGCGGGCTTCAAACACATCACGATGTGCGACCGCAAGGGCGCGATCTACAAGGGCCGCGAAGGTCTGAACTGGATCAAGGAGGAGATGGCGGAAGTCACGAACCTCGAACGCAAACCCGGCACGCTGGCGGATCAGCTCGTCGGCGCAGACGTGTTCATCGGCGTTTCGGCGCCCGGCACGGTCACGACCGAGATGGTGAAGACCATGAACCGCGACGCGATCATCTTTGCCTGCGCGAACCCGACGCCGGAGATCTTCCCCGACGACGCGAAAGCGGGCGGCGCGGCGGTCATCGCGACCGGCAGAAGCGACTATCCGAACCAGATCAACAACGTTCTGGCGTTCCCGGGCATCTTCCGCGGCACGTTCGATGTGCGCGCAAGCGACATCAACGAGGAGATGAAGATGGCGGCGGCAAAAGCGCTTGCCGATCTGATTTCCCCGGAGGAGCTCTCCGCGGACTACATCATTCCAAAAGCGTTTGATCCGCGCGTGGGCAAAGCGGTTGCGGCGGCGGTCGCCGAAGCGGCACGCAGAAGCGGCGTCGCGCGCATCTGAAAGGAGCGCAGCATGGCTATGTTTGACGCAAACAAAGTGCATCTCGGCATCGCGCCGATCGGCTGGTGCAACGACGATATGCCGGAGCTCGGCGCGGAAAACACGTTCCGCCAGACCGTCAGCGAAATGGCGCTTGCGGGCTTTACCGGCTGCGAAATCGGCAACAAGTATCCGAAGGATCCGAAGGAATTGAAGTGGGAGCTCGACCTGCGCGGCATGCGCATCGCAAGCCGCTGGTTCTCCTCCTTCCTGCTGACAAAGCCGCTCGAGGAGAACGTCGCGGACTTTGAAAAGGAACTTGACTTCCTCGCCGCCGTCGGCGCTAACCGCATCAACGTCTCCGAGCAGAGCTGGTCGATTCAGGGACAGGTCAACACGCCGATCCTCACCGGCAATCACAAGCCGGTGATGAACGACGCGGGCTGGGCGCAGTTCTGCGAAGGGCTGAACGTGCTCGGAAAGATCGCCGTCGAACGCGGCTTCAAGCTCTGCTTCCACCATCACATGGGCACGGTGGTGCAGACCGCCGAGGAAACCGACCGCATGATGCAGAACACCGATCCGCGCTATGTGTTTCTGTGCTACGATACCGGTCACTTCACGTTTGCGGGCGAGGATCCGCTTGCAATGCTCAAGAAGTATGTCGACCGCGTGGGGCACGTACATCTGAAGGACATGCGCCTGCCGGTTGTGGAGCAGGCGAGAGCGAACAACTGGAGCTTCTTGACCGCGGTGCGCAACGGCGCGTTCACGGTGCCGGGCGACGGCGACGTGGACTTCGATCCGGTGTTCAAGGTGCTTTCCGATGCGCACTACGAAGGCTGGCTGCTCGTTGAAGCGGAGCAGGATCCCGCAAAGGCGAACCCGCTCGAATACGCGATCAAGGGACGCCGCTATATCCGCGAGCATACGGGACTTTGACAGGAGTGAACCATGTATTTCAAAAAGGAACTGCATCGCGGCTATAACGCGTATATCGACGCAGACGTCGACGATCTCGGCATGCTGATGGACATCGGGCTGCTGGTCTTGGAGGACGGCGACGTATTCACGATCGAGGAACCCGAAAAGGAAACGGCGGTGCTGCTGTTCGAAGGCGCCGTGACGATGCAATGGGCGGGCAAAACCGTCGAGGCGAACCGCCCCGACACGTTCCGCAGCGAGGGATACTGCCTGCTCTGCCCGCGCAGGGTGAAGATCACGCTCACGGCGCACAATCACGCGGAGCTGTTCGTTCAGAAGACGATCAACGCCCGCGATTACGAGCCGGTGCTCTACACGCCCGAGACGGTGCAGGTGCAGCACGCGGGCGCAAACGGCGAACTGATGGGCTGCATGCGGCGCGAGATCAAGACGTTCTTCGACTATGAGAACGCGCCGTTCTCGAACATGGTGCTCGGCGAGGTGCTGAACTTCCCGGGACGCTGGTCGAGCTATCCGCCGCACCACCATCCGCAGCCGGAGGTCTATTTCTACCGCTTCGATCATCCACAGGGCTTCGGCGCGGGATTCAGTAACGGCGAGATCTACAAAACCGAGCATAACGGCATGGCGACGATCAATCACGGCTTCCATTCGCAGGTCGCCGCCCCCGGCTACGCCATGTGCTATGCGTGGGCGATCCGGCATCTTGACGGCGATCCGTGGCAGAAGACGCGCATCGACGATCCGGAACACAGTTGGCTTTGGAAACCCGACGCCAACGAACATATCTTTCAGGGCTGAACAGGAGGACACTATGAAAACCGTTCGTTTGACCATGGCACAGGCGCTCGTTCGCTTTCTCGAAAACCAGTACATCGCCTATGACGGCATCGAGCACACGTTCGTCGAGGGCGTCATCATGCTGCCCGGACACGGCAACGTAGTCGGTCTCGGTCAGGCGCTGCGTCAGGAAACGCGCCGTCTGAAGGTCTGGCAGGGCAAGAACGAGCAGGGCATGGCGCACACCGCCGTCGCGTTTGCGAAGCAGATGAAGCGCAAAAAGATCATTGCGGTGACCTCGTCCGTCGGTCCCGGCGCCGCCAATATGGTGACCGCCGCCGCGACGGCAACCGCAAACAACATTCCGGTACTGATCCTGCCCGGCGACGTCTATGCCTGCCGTCAGCCTGATCCGGTGCTGCAGCAGATCGAGCAGGTACACGATCTTTCGATCTCCACCAACGACGCGTTCCGCGCCGTCTGCCGCTACTGGGACCGCATCGTGCGTCCCGAACAGCTGATGAGCGCGATGATCTCCGCGTTCCGCACACTCACCGATCCGGCGAACACCGGCGCGGTCTGCATCGCGATCCCGCAGGACGTCGAGGGCGAAGCGTACGACTATCCCGAAAGCTTCTTTGCAAAGCGCGTCTGGCGTCTTGCGCGGCGCCTGCCCGAAGCGGAAGCGATCGCGGAGGCCGCCGAAGTCATCAAGGCCGCAAAGAAGCCGATGCTGATCTGCGGCGGTGGCGTACGCTACAGCGAAGCGCATGCGGAATTCAAAGCGTTTGCGGAAGCGACCGGCATCCCGTTCGGCGAAACGCAGGCGGGCAAGAGCGCGATCCCCTATGACCATCCGCTGAACCTCGGCGGCATCGGCGTGACCGGCTGCTCCGCGGCAAACGAGATCGCGAAGGAAGCGGACGTCATCATCGGCGTCGGCACGCGCTATACGGACTTTACGACCTCGTCGAAGTGGCTTTTCCGGGACGACGCGAAGTTTGTCAACATCAACGTGTCCGAATTCCAGGCGCTGAAGTTCGACGCCGTTCCGGTGATCGCGGACGCAAAGCGCGCGCTGCCGTTGCTGCTCAAAGCGCTTGACGGCTACAAAGCGCCTTACACGAACGAAGTAAAGGATGCGCGCGACCGCTGGTGCAAAGAACTCGATCGCCTGCAGCACATCACGTTCGGCGAGGGCTACGTGCCGGAGGTCAATGACGCGAATGCGCAGAGCGCGTTCCGCTTTGCAAAGGATCTGGATGCGTCACTCACGCAGACCGCCGTGCTCGGCGCGATCAACTTTGCGATCGATCCCGAGGACGTGGCGATCGGTTCGGCGGGCTCTCTGCCCGGCGACATGCAGCGCATGTGGTGCGCGCGCGGCGTCGATACCTATAACATGGAGTACGGCTACTCCTGCATGGGGTATGAGATCTCCGGCGCGCTCGGCGTGAAGTACGCAATCGGCGAGAAGGACGTCTACGCGATGGTCGGCGACGGCAGCTTTGTCATGCTGCATTCGGAGCTTTTGACCGCGGTGCAGGAGCATAAGAAGATCAACGTGTGCGTGTTCAACAACGCCAGCTTCGGCTGCATCAACAACCTGCAGGTCGGTCACGGCAACGACACGCTCTGCACCGAGCTGCGCTTCAGAGGCGAGGACGGCGAGCATTCCGGCAAGTTCATTCCGGTCGACTTCGCGAAGATTGCCGAGGGCTACGGCTGCAAGTCATTCACGATTCACTCGATCGACGAGATGAAGGACGCGATCAAAGAGGCAAAGAAGATCGAGGGCGTGCCGGTCGTGTTCGATATCCGCGTGCTGCCGAAATCGATGACCGAGGGCTACGGCTCCTGGTGGCGCGTCGGCGATACCGAGGTTTCCGAGAACCCGCGCAACCTTAAGGCGTACGAAGACCATCTTGCGCACGTCAAGGACGCAAGAAAGTATTGAGGGAAGAACAACCCTTCCGTCTTTGCTTTGCAAAATCCACCCTCCCTTTGGACACTCCGCTTCGCTTCGTTACAGCGGTAGATCGCGCGCTTCCCGCGCGTACCATCCACTCCGCTTCGCTTCGTTACAGCGGTAGATCGCGCGCTTCCCGCGCGTACCATCCACTCCGCTTCGCTTCGTTACAGCGGTAGATCGCGCGCTTCCCGCGCGTACCATCCATAGGGAGGGCTTTTTGTATCAATATAACTGCAAAGAGGGTTGCACAAAAAACGGAGCCGTCCCGCAGAAGCGAGGCGGCTCCTTTCGCATAAGGAGGAATGAAATTTACAGAAGATGGATCAGAGCGATCAAGCCGGAGAAGACGATCGAGACGGTCGCGCAGAGCTTGATGAGGATGTTCAGCGACGGACCGGAGGTGTCCTTGAACGGATCGCCGATCGTGTCGCCGACGACGGACGCCTTATGCGGCTTCGATCCCTTGCCGCCGAAGTGACCTTCTTCGATGTACTTCTTCGCGTTGTCCCATGCGCCGCCCGCGTTGGACATGAACACCGACACCGCAAAGCCCGCGACGGAAACGCCCGCCAGCAGTCCGACGACGCCGGTCGGTCCGAGGATCAAACCTGCGACGATCGGCACGACCACCGCCATGACCGCGGGAACGACCATCTCTTTCAGCGCGCCTTTGGTGCAGATCGAAACGCACTTCGCGTATTCGGGAGGCGTGGTGCCCTCGAGGATTCCGGGGATCTCGCGGAACTGTCTGCGCACCTCGACGACGACCGACTGCGCGGCGCGCTCCACGCCGTTCATCGTGACCGCCGAGAACACGAACACGAGCATCGCGCCGATGAACATGCCGATCAGCACCGGCGGGTTGATGATCGAGAAGTTCAGCACGACGTCCGTCTTTGCCTGAATGATGTTGACATAGGAGACGAGCAGCGCCAGCGAGGTCAGCGACGCGGAACCGATCGCAAAGCCCTTGCCGGTTGCCGCGGTGGTGTTGCCGAGCGAATCCAGCGCGTCGGTACGCTCACGCACGACAGGATCCATGCCCGCCATCTGCGCGATGCCGCCTGCGTTGTCCGCGACGGGACCGTATGCGTCGGTTGCCAGCGTGATGCCGAGCGTGGACAGCATGCCGACGCCCGCAATGCCGATGCCGTACAGACCGCGGTTGAACGACTGCGGGAAGTGACCGTTGCCGTCAACGATCGAGGACGTGCCGCCCGCCGCAAAGTAGCTGACGAGCACCGCGGTGCAGACGATCAGAATCGAGGTCAGCGCGCTTTCCATGCCGAGCGAGATGCCGCCGATGACGATGGTTGCGTAACCGGTCTGCGAGGTCGCGGCAAGGTTGCGCGTCGGGCGGTACGATTCGGAGGTGAAGTATTCGGTGAAGAAGCCGATCAGGCAGCCCGCGACCAGACCGCACAGGATCGAGACATAGATGCCGAGCCAGCTTGCGCCTTCCACGGTGCGGAAGATGAAGTAGGTCAGCGGCAGCGCGGCGATCGCCGAAAGGATCGCCGCCGTGTAGGTGCCGGTACGCAGCGTCCGTAGCAGGACCTTCTGCGACGCGCCTTCTCTGACGCGCACAAGCTGCGCGCCGATGATCGAACAGACGATGCCGGAAACGGCGAGCATCAGCGGCAGGAACATGCCTGCAAAGCCGTAGCCGCCGATCGCCGAGAGCGCAAAAGTGGCAAGGATCGAACCGACGTAGGATTCATACAGGTCGGCGCCCATGCCCGCGACGTCGCCGACGTTGTCGCCGACGTTGTCCGCGATCGTTGCCGGATTCCTCGGATCGTCCTCGGGGATCTTCTTTTCGACCTTGCCGACAAGGTCCGCGCCGACGTCTGCGGCTTTCGTGTAAATGCCGCCGCCCACGCGCGCGAACAGCGCCATAAAGGACGCGCCCATGCC
>JAFRRO010000042.1 GCA_017428025.1 Clostridia bacterium | reverse complement strand
TTTCGTTCCTCGAGTTCAACTACATGATCATGCAGTCCTACGACTTCTACTATCTGTACATGAACCACGGCTGCAACATGCAGTTCGGCGGCGACGATCAGTGGTCGAACATGCTCGGCGGCACGGAGCTCATCCGCAAGAAGCTCGGCAAGGACGCGTACGCCATGACGATCACGCTGCTCACCGACTCGCAGGGCAAGAAGATGGGCAAGACGGCGGGCAACGCGGTCTGGCTCGATCCGAACAAGACCTCGCCGTTCGAGTTCTATCAGTACTGGCGCAACGTCGACGACGCGGACGTCATGAAGTGCATCCGCATGCTGACCTTTATCCCGATCGAGGAGATCGAGCAGATCGAGCACTGGGACGCGAACCGCATCAACGAAAAGAAGGAGCTGCTGGCGTTCGAGCTCACCCGCCTCGTACACGGCGAGGAGGAAGCCGAAAAGGCGCAGACCGCGGCGCGCGCGCTGTTCTCGGGCGCGGGCGACGACGCGAACATGCCGTCGTTCACCGTTCCGGAGGATGCGCTCACGGACGGCAGAATCAACATCGTCGACATGCTGCTGCTGGGCGGCATCGAGAAGTCCAAGGGCAAGGTCCGCACGCTGATCGAGCAGGGCTCGATCATGCTGAACGGCGAACGCGTGAGCGACACCTGGATGAACCTCACCAAAGAACAGCTTTCGGACGGCGTCAAGATCCGCAAGGGCAAAAAGACGCATATGAAGTTCTCGCTCTGAGCGCGATAAAAGGCTTCCCTCGAGGGGAAGCCTTTTTTCTTTATGACACGGTGTTTACAGCCATTCGACCGCGCCGGAGGCGATGTCGTAGATCGCGCCGCGGATCGTGACGTTTTGCATCTTCGGATGCGTCGAGAACGCGCGCTGCAGCCGTTCGACGCCGTGCAGCACGTTGCGCTTTGCCGCAAGCAGCGGATCGCGCTCGTCCCCGATCGCCTGCCGAATCTCCGTCACGAGATCGGCGATATACCCCTCCGCTTCGCCCGCAAGCGCCGCGCCGACCGCGCCGCAGCCGGTATGCCCGAGCAGTACGACGAGTTTGCAGCCGAGATGCGCCGCCGCGTACTCCACGCTGCCGAGCTGGTGCCGGTCCAGCACGTTGCCCGCAATGCGGATCACAAAGAGGTCGCCGATTCCGGCGTGGAAGATCTGTTCGGGAATCACGCGCGAGTCCGAACAGCAGATGACGATCGCGTACGGATGCTGTCCGTGCTCCGCCGTTTCGATCCGTTTCGCCGCGTCGCCGTGTGCAAGGTAATATGCGTTGCCCGCGTTCAGTCGGTCCGTTTCGTTTGTCATAGTCATTCCCTCATCCTTTCCGGTAAAATGTGTAATGCCGCTCCTTTCGGAAGCCGAGCGCTTCATAAAACGGCATGTCCGAGATCACATACGCGCGCTTCGCGCCGAGCGCACGCGCGCGGTTCATCGCCTCATACAGCAGGGCTTTCGCGACGCCCTTTCCGCGATAGGCGGGAATCGTGCAGACCGGCTCGACATAGGCGTAGTCGGTCCTGCCTTCATACCATAGGCAGCAGCAGGCGACGTATTCGCCCGCTTCGTTGACCGCCGCCGGTCCCAGATGCGGATTGAAATGCCTGCGCGGGCGCGACGCAGGTTGCTTCTCACGGAGAAACGCCTCGCGGTCCGAGCCGTGGTCGAACCCCTGCCAGAACAGCCACTGCAACGCCTCGTCGTCCTTGACAGGATCGGGTTCCGCAATCCCGAGCCCGTCCGGCAGCGCGGCTGCCCGCCGCGCGTCAAGGTCGATCGCCATGATCGTTTCCGTCTGCTCCGTCGGCGCAAAGCCGAGCCGCTTCGCCGCTTCGATCTCGCATGCGCAGTCGTCCGGAATCGCGACCGCAAGCCCCGCGTCGTCCCGCATCGCGCCGTACGCATAGGTCAGAATCTCCGGATACAGCGCCGCGTACGCGGGCAGCGCGGCGCAGAACGCCTCGCCGAAATACATGTCGTAGATCGCCGCGCCGACGACGGCACCTCCGTCGATCCACAGCCCGATCGAGCCGAGCAGCGTCCGGTCGCATTCGGGATGCTCATACATCCACTCGAACCGTGCCCAGTTCCAGTTGATGTGCCTGCGGTCCGCCGCGTTCAGCGCGATCAGAAAATCGCAGACCGCGTCGTAATCCGATTCGCAATACTGCCGGAATTCCATCGTTTACTCCCTTTCTCTGCGCAGCCAGTCGTCCACAAACCGCATCTGCTCCTCCGTGTGGAACCAGTGCTCGCCGTTTTCCATGACCGTCAGACGCGCGTTGTGCGTCTCAACAAAGGCTTTGATCGTTTCGTACGACGTCAGATTGTCGTGTTCCGCATACAGGATCGCGGTCGGTACGCGCCATTCGACCGGATGTTCGCGCACATAGCAGAGGTAGTCCCACGAATGCACGAGCCCGAACGAGCCGGGGACCGTGCCCTGCGCTTTCAATGCCTCCTCCGTCACGCCGTCCTGCGCCATCAGCGTCAGGATCAGCCGTTCCATATCCACGACCGGCGAGATGAAATACGCGCGCTCGATCTGCGCGTCGATGCCGGCATACAGCGAGAGGAACGCGCCGAGGCTGTATCCGATCACGCTGACGCGTTCGTACCGTTCGCAAAGGCTCCGCACCGCTTCGCCGATCTCCCGTCCCGCGTCCCACGGCGCGATCCCGTGATAGTCGAGCCCGATCACGTCGCTGTCCGCAAACAGCGGACGGTAATGCTCCGCCTCCTGCGCGCTGCCGCCCAGACCGTGCAGAAACAGCACCGCTTTCCGTTTTTGATTCATTCGTCGACCTCCAATCGCATCATCACCAGCGTCTGAAAGCCGCCGGAGCGCGAGCGGAACCCGCGCGGGTTGCGCCCGTATTCGACAAATCCTTCGCTTTCGTACAGCGCGATCGCATGCGCGTTCTCCGAAACCGCTTCGAGCTCGATCTGCCGGTAGCCCGCGCGCTTCGCGCAGTCGATGCAGGCGCGGATCATTGCGCGCCCGATGCCGAGCCCCCAGTACGCGCGCAGGATGCTGATGCCGAACGACGCGCGGTGCCGCAGCTTTTCGCGCGGACCGACGCAGTCGATGCCCGCAAGCCCGACGATCCTGCCGTCGACCTCCGCAACCAGTTCGATTTCGTTCGGGCTCTCCGTCCTGCCGCGCAGAAAGTCGGCTTCCTGTTCGGCAGAAACCGTGCGCTCGTCCGGATAGGACGCCAGAAAATCCGTCTCCGCGTGCGTCAGGTTGAACACCTCCGCCGCGCCCGCGCCGTCGCGCGCCGTGCCGTTGCGCAGCACGCACATCCTGCCGTCCTTCAACACAACGGTTTTGCAGTATTCCATGGCTCTCCCTCCCGTCGCCGCGTTTTCGCGCCGTCTTTTCTGTTATTCTATCATATCCGCACGGATTCGCAAAGGGTTGGACAAAAAAAGAGCAAGTCCGAAGACCTGCTATTCCCGCCCGGACGGTTCGTCCGGATGTCGGGCAAGGTATGCGAGCTTCTTGCGCTCGTCCTCCGCCTCCAGAGAATCCGTGCTGTGCATGCCGCCCAGGAACTCCAGATGGTGCCGGAACTCATGGCGCAGAACGCCGCGCAGCCGCGATTTGGCTTCCCGTTCGTCCGCCTGCGGATACGCGCGGTCGAACGAGCCCTTGTACAGCACGATCTGCCGCACGCCGGAATAGACCTTGTACACGCCCATGGTATAGATGTCGCCGCCGCGGGCGTAGTCCGGAATCACGAGCGCCTCCGACACGACCACCCCGCCGGAAAGCTCCCGGAAGAATTCCTGCGGCAGCTCGTCCAGCAGTTCCGAAACGATTCTTCTGTATTCCGCAATGCCGATCATCGTCCGTCCTTTCGTCTTCCCACGGTCCAACGGAGCCCGTCCTTACGAAAGCTTCGGCGGCAGCAGCGTATCGGTCGCTTCCGTATTCACCCAGATCACGGGACGCACGCCGTATCCGCGGGTATGCACGTCGTGACCGACCGTAATGATCGCGCCGTTCGTGCCGACGCAGGCAACGCGCGAAGAAACGGGTACGGCTCCTTCGTCCAGCATTTCGGTGATCGTCTGTCCGCCCGGCGTCCGCAGCCACCAGATGCTGCTCTTGCCCTTGCTGCTCTGATAAGCGCCGAACTCGACCGCATACAGCGTCGCGGTGCATTTGCGGGACTCCTCATCGGGGAAATACTTCTGCGCTTCCTGCACGCTCAGCACAAACACGCGGTCTATCGTATCCGGATCGGAGCTGGTCGAATAGGGCGTCTGATCCGCACGCACTCTCGTCCGTACGAGGAACTGCCGTTCCCCCTTGTCGAACGCGATGTCCGAAAACTCGCCGTTGAGCCAGCTGCGCAGCACGCTCGTATTCCAGGCAACGTTATCGTGCCTGCGGTCGTATCGCTGGAACGGGTAGCAGTCGATCACCTGTTTCGTGATCAGAAGCAGCTTTGTGCCGTCGCGGTCGAGCACCAGCCATTCGATGTCGTCCTTTTCCTTCGAGGTGATGTGCCCCTTCGGATACGAACCGAACCGGACCGTCGAGCCGACCTCGGCGTTCTCCAGCCGTTCCTTCACAATGTCCCGGATCCGATCGTTGCTGTCGCGGTAGTCGAGCTCGTGCAGAATCCGGTATGCCTCGTCCGGCCTGCCTTGCTCGATCAGCGTCACGCCCCGGTGATACCGGATCGCCGGCGTCGCGTACTTGCGGAACAGGAACACGCCCGCAACGCAGACGACAAGCGCGAGCGCCGAGATCAATAACGCCCGGATGATCGTCCGCCTGCGCTTCTTCCGCTTCTGCTCCTCCGCCTTTGCGGCGCGAATGGCTTCCTCACGGTCCGCTCTCTCCTTCAAAACGACCTCGTCGATCCGGCGCTTCGTCTCTTCGATCCGCTCGTCCGCGTCGCGCCAGCCGGGGATCGTCGAAAAGATCTTGATCGCCTTCTGCAGGCTTCTCACGTTCGGATTGCCTGCCGCGCGGTCGGCTTCGGCATAGATGTCGTCCTTCTTCTTGTCCACCGCCAGCCGGTCGCACTCGATCTTTCTTTCCGAAGCGTCCCTGTAGCCGGGGATGCGGGCAAGCTCCGCGGAAGCCTCCGCATAGAGCTCTCCCTCGATCAGGATCATCGCGTTCTGATAGATCGCTTCCTGCCGGTCGATCGTCCTGTTTTCTTTGTTCTCCATGACTGATTCCTCCGCTCCGGTGATCGGTAAACTCTGATCATAGTTTATCCCAATCGGCCGATTTGTCAATCCCCCCGCCGCAGATTGACAATCGCCCGTCCCGACCGGACGACGGAAAATGCCATGCCTCCTTCGGCGTTCGTTTCAAAAGAGCATAATCCATCCGGTTTCCGTAACGGATACGGTATTACTTTCTTCTTCGTTACAATATCGGATCACATGTTTCGTTATAACGGATACTATAATAAGGTTTCGTTATAACGGATACTATAATAAGGTTTCGTTACATAGGAAGAAACTCCCTCTGACCTGCGCGCTTCACCCAGTTGCGGTAAACGTGCGCGGACAGCGCCGCGGCAAGCGCGAGCCATGCAGCAAACCACACGAAGACGCCGCCGGGCCGATCCGCCGACACAAGCAGTTCCGTCACGGCGATGTTCGGCAGAACGGAACAATACCCCGCCCAGTCCTGTCCGAAGTAGAACAGCGCCGCGGAAAACAGCAGAACCGCCGCACCGAGCAGCATCGCCTTCTCCCATGTGTTCACGCGCGCGCTGAAAAACGCGGTGACAAACGCGGCGATCCACAGTCCGGTGAAGCGAAGCAGATACAGCAAAATCAGAAACGTGCCGAAGCGCATGACGACCGGAAAGCTCCCGAGTGCTGTGAAATTCTGGATCGGGCAGTTCATCAGTTCCGCGCCGAAGGTCCTTCGGATCGCGAGCCATTCGCGCAGATACACGCAGCACCAGACCGCCGCGGTTTCCAGCGTCATCACGGCGTATTTTGCATGAAAGACCGGTGCGCGTCCGTGCGCCGCGGAGCGCAGCAGCCGTTCCGTGCCGGTTTTTCGCTCGACGGCAAAGAGCGGCGCGACGGAAAGGATCACGAACGCAAGCGCGACGATCGCGTTCCATCTTGTGAGCGGCCATGTCTTTTCGCCCAAAAAGTTTAGCACCTGCACCTGATCGGTTAGCCACGGTTCATAGCCCTGTTCTGCGGCGTTTTGCTTTGCCGAATCAACCTCCGTTTCAAGGCGCATCAGCGCGTTTTCGAATCCGCCTGCAATTTCGTGATTGGCGGCGAGACTGTTCCGTGCATGTTCAAGATATGCGTCGGTTTGTTCGTCGATCGGTCCCGCGGCTTCTGAAAGGTACTGCAGATAGACGTGATCCTGCTCCTGGTATTCCCAGCCCGTGTAGGAGAGCCTGCCGCCGATATACAGGCAGACGGCAAGAAAGATCACGCTGCCGCCGAAAATCAGCTGCTTATAGCCCTCAAAGCCGAACAGGTGCATTCTGCGGCGGAAGCAATCGCAGAAGCGGTTCCATACGAGCACAAACCTGCCGAGAATGTTCCGGTTGCCGAGCGGATGACGCTTCACCGAAATCAGCAGCACGGCGACGGTCAGGACGCTCACAAGTGCAAGCAGCAACCACAGAAGCAGCGGAAAGACGCCGACGGGCCGGTTGCACACGTTCATGTTCAGGTATTTCGACAGCGGCTCCATCGGATGCACGTAGGAGAACAGATTGATATACTTGAAAACGCCGAACCGGAGCTGTCCGTCGATCCGTGTAAAGGCGGCGTATTCGCCGACAAGGACGCCGATGATGATCAGCCACGAAAGCTGAATATTGCTCAAAAAGCTTAGGATGAACCAGAAGATCAGTCCGAGCAGTACGCCGCACGCGACCTTTCCTCCGAGATAAAGGAAGATCCATGCAAGGATGGATACGCGCAGCGTGCAGGTTTTGAACGCCTCCATCGACTGGACCGCGCGCCCGAGTCCGTCCATGCCGCCGTACAGCGCAAACGACGAGCCGAGCACCCCGGCGTTGATCAGAAGCGTAAAGACAAGGGAGACGCCGGTCAGGATCGCAAGGCGCGAAAGCGCAAGCTGCAGCCGTCCCTTCGGACAGCTTCGCACGACCGAGCAAAGCCCGTTCTTTTTGTCCTCGAAAAACGCCGTGACCGTGAGAATGATCGCGAGAAGATACAGAAGATCGGACGTCGAAAAGCCGAGCCACGTTTCCACGGCGCGGTCGCTGCCGAAGACGACTTCAATGCCTTCAAACGCGACGAAATCCGCGTCGGTTTTCTGCACGTTCCGGTAGGTGAAGCTGTTCTCGTCCTTGCCGAAGACAGACGAGCGCGCCATGCGCTGCGCATTTTCGTGCACACCGGCAAGATACGCCGGATAGGAACGGATATGCTCCGCCGCGGTCCTGAGGTTCGTCGTTTGCAGAAAGCCCGCTCGATATCCGTCCGCCTCCATGGCGGCAAGCGCATCCTCCGGCTGCATGGCGCAGTATTTCTCCGCGTCCTGCCGGTACTGCGCCGCGTCGTCCAGCATATATCGCCATCCGCTTTTCAGGTCGCCGTTCAGCCGTTCGAGAAAGAACAGCATCACGCAGAGGACCGGGATGATCAGATAGAGGAACAGACGCCTTCGATCGGACAGAATGCGCTTGAGCTCATGCATGATCCGCCTCCGCAAGCTCGTCGCCGAGGTAATGAAGATAGACGTCGTCCAGCGTGTAATAGCCGCCCATCAGCGGCTTAACGTCTTCGGGGATCGAGCCGATCAGCTCCTTCGGCGAGCCGGAACGGACGAGTCTGCCCTCCTTCAGCAGAATGATGTCCCCCGCAATCGCCTCGATGTCGCTGACGATATGCGTTGCGAGCAGGACGATCCGGTTCCTCGAGAGGTTATAAATATAATTGCGAAGCCGTACGCGCTCCTTCGGATCGAGACCGGCGGTCGGCTCGTCCAGAATCAGCACCTTGGGATCGCCGAGCATCGCCTGCGCCAGCAGCACGCGCTGCTTCATGCCGCCGGAGAAAGACGAGATCCTGTGATGACGCACATCGGAAAGATTCGTGAGTTCAAACACCCGGTCAAGCTCGCCCTTGAGGTCCTTTCCCCCGATGCCCTTCAATCGCCCGAAATAGGCGACAAAGCTCTCCGCCGTCATGCCCTCGTACAAGCCCTGCTGCTGGGGCATATAGCCGAGGACCTTCCGGAAAGCGGCGCCGAGCTTCAGAATGTCCGTGCCCTCGTAGGTGATCTCGCCGTCCGTGCGGACGACGTTGTCCGTAATCAGGTTCATCATCGTGCTCTTGCCCGCGCCGTTTGCGCCGAGGATCCCGTAGATCCCCTCGCGAAAGGTGTAGGTGAAGCCGGAAAGCGCGGTCTTTTGTCCGTAGGTTTTGGTCAGATTTGTAAGTTTAAGTTCCATTCCGTTGGCCTCCTCATATGTCGGCGTAGTTATGCGTCATTGCCATGGATCAAACGCGAGCACGGTTGCTTCCGGCGTCGGTTTTGTCAGATCGTATTTCACAAGACAGGTCGAGGAAGGCGGATTGTTGCTTGCCTTGAACATATTGATGCTGACCAGCAGCTCGTTTTCATTTCCGAATGCATCACCGACATAGAAATCCGTTTCTTTTCCGGAGATGAGTTCTCTCAACGAATCGAGTTCCCATGCACCGCTATAAATCACGCTGCCGTCAAGTCTTCGCACCTCCATACGGTTCTTCGGAGTGCTCAGTACGTACGCAATTCCATTGGAAATACCGCCGATGCCCTCGGTTTCGAAATCGACGGCCACGCACAGTTCTCCGCCGAAGATCTGATAGAGCTTGTTCGTAACACCGTCAAGCATATCACAGGGCATTAGATAGATCAGGTCCTCTGAATCGACCCAAATGCGCATCCGTGCGCCGAGATAGCCCTCCTTGCGGAAGTGATACAAGTCCTCGATCTGTTCTGTCTCGATATCATAGCGCCGTATATCAAGATATGTGATCCAATTATCATCCGTTTTTTCACGATGATCGAGAGAAAAGTACACATACTTTCCTGCATAAAACAGCGACGGATCACTGTCACTGTGATCTGTTTCAAGGGAAAACAGCTTTTTGAGTTCTCCCGTTTTGGGGTCCATCCGAAAGATGCAGGTCTCGCAGGAGGGAACGCCGTTACGAACGATTTCGTTCGTGCAATAGCTGTACAGCATGCCGCGGTGGTAATCCAATCGCTGCGGCGTATAGTAAACAGAGCCGATCACGATGCTCATTTGTGTATCAAACCGCTTGTCCGTTCCGTCAAGCTTCATGGAAAACAGCGCGACATTTCCGTTTGGTCCGGGACTGTAGGTCAGATAATGCAATCGGTCGTCCCAGTATCCCAGCGTACCGTAAAGACGCACAAATCCGTTGCAGCTCTTGTTTTCCGGTTCGACGTCATGGATGCACTCCGGCCTACCGCATAGTACGTCCCTTTCGCCGCTCACCTTGTCATAATAATACAGGTATGTGCCGCCCGGCGCCGTATAATAATATGCAGCATCCGTCTCGACGACGCTGCATTGCCCGCCTCCGAACCGGTTGTCGAAATCCCAGCCCTGCACGACCTTTTCTGCCGCGGTCTGTGTCGCGGAGGGTGCGGTCTTAAGGGGAACCGCCGTCGCTTCGCCGGTACCGTGCGTGCAGGCGGCAAAACAGAATGCGATCGACAGCAATACGGTCAAAACAAATCTTTTCATATGCGTACTCTCCTGTTGACGGACGATTGGTTTGCGGAAAAAACAGTCACGACAGCGCCTGAATCGATACGCTGCGGTTGTTGATGGCGAAGGAGTGCAGACTGCCGACGGCCGTTTTGCCTTCCGGCACATGGGCGGTCGCCGCGGCGGACATGTTTCCGACCGAATAGGAATAATAGCATCCGCCGGCGTAGAAGACTCGCACAGCGGATTGCGCCGTACAGTCGTTTTGCAAGGGTTGATCCTCGTCTTCGGCCAGGCGGAGCGCGCTTTTTGCATACGCGCTGCAGAGATACGGCGCCGCCTCATAGTCCGGAAGGGGCGCCTCCGCAGCCGAAGGGGATGCCGTTTCCGAAAGACCGTCCATCCGTCTGTCGCCCTGCCCGGGCGATGCGAATATCACGACGAGCGCAACGGCGGCCGCGGCAACGGCAATCGCCGCCCTTTTTGCCGCGGGCGTAAACCGATGCCGGGCTGCGGACGGCTTTTTCGCGCGTTCGACGGCCGCAAACAGGCGCGCGCGCGCTTCCGGCGACGCCGGTTCGCACGGCTCGGCGCGGTCCGCATCCAAAAGCGCCCATCCGTCTTCCTGCGCCGCAAGAAGGATCGCCTGTTTCAGTTTTTCATCGTTCCGTTTCATGGGTATCGCCCTCACACAATTCGCAGATTTTTCTTCTTGCACGCGTCAGATACTGCCGCACGCTTGCTTTTCCGATCCCGAGCTCCTTTGCGATCTCGCCGTCTTTGAGATTCAGAAGGTACTTCGCTTCGATCACATACCGGTAATGATCGGGCAGCTTGCGAATCGCTTCGGTCAGTTCTTCGACCGATAGGTTTTCGATCGCCGCTTCCTCCGTATCCGCCGCGGCGCTTATGCCGGAAACGAATCCCTCGTCGTCAAGGCTGCCGGATTGATGCTTCTTTCGGACCTCCTCCGCTCGGAACCAGTCACAGCACCATCGCTTAACGCTGATATCGAGGATGTGGCGCAGCGTGCAGCTATCCATTTGACGGAATTTCCGGACATGCGCGGCGACATATAGAAACACATCCTGCACAAGATCCTCCGCGACCTGACGGCTCTGCGTCAGGGCCGCAGCTTTCCTGCGCAGTCGGACGCAGTGCGCGTCAAACAACTGTTCAAGAAAGGCGCGGTCGTCTTCCGATTCAATTGTCTTAGGTATCAGCATCGGCATGGTTTCGTCTCTATATACTTATATCGAAAATGTGATGTAAAGTGCAACAGCAAAGACATAAAAAAATGAGGTCTACACCTCAAACTCTCCGATCCGCCGCACTCCGGTTCGGAATAGAAAGAACAATTAATAGCACAGATCCGACAGATGAGTGACAAGCGCCAAATCGGAAATGGGTCATTTTCCTTTCCTGACATAAATCAGAAGAAAATTCAGGATGTCATACAGTCCCTGATCAAAAAAAGTCTTGTCGCGCGCTCCAAATTCATGCCCCGATTGGAACCATTCCCGCCATGCGGTATCGTAACAATCGGCTTCAAGGACCTTGATTTCACATCGGTCCCCGCATTCGTCTATCAACAGGTTCTCCCACCAGGAAGCCGTTTTGAAGAGTTGGGAATCCTCGCCCTCGGCCCATGTTTCAAAGAGCCGTTTCAGTTCGCCCTTCGGCTGTTCTTTTAATCCGGGCACAGCGATCATCACATGACCATTCTCCTTGACAAACGGCAGGATTCTATCTGCAAATACATCCGCCTTACAGCCAAAATAATGATAGGCGTCAACACTGATGATCGAATCGAAATAGTCCCGGGCAAATGGCATATCCATAGCGTCTCCATGGATCGGTATAATCTTATCTTCAAGCCCGTTGTCGCGTATTCTCAAATAGTTTTCCGTTGCAGGAATCCAAAGATCGAACGCATAGACCTGTTTTGCATCTGTTTCATTGGCAATAAATAGTGAGGTTAAGGCATATCCGCAGCCAAGATCCAGAGTCCGGTCATATCGTACGTCCTCCGGACTTCTGTGAATCAATTCATCCAGCAGCCTGAATGAATTAGGCCCCATCAAATAGTCCTTTGTGAAGAATTTTCTGTATTTTTCAATGTTGTCCATTTGCAGTCCTTTCCCGTAACCCGTCAAACTCCGGTTTATTGAGGTAATTATACGATATTCAATTTCAAAAAACAACAAAAAAACCTCTCTTATCCCTGGCAGACAAAAGAGGTTTCTTTGATGGTACGAGTGTTGATAACGAACTTATCCGCAAAAGGTTGGTAGCGACAGAGATCGGAGTGATATTTGCGCTGTTGGCGCAAGTGATGTTGCTCCTTGCGGTCGCAGTGATGCAGTGCCTGCGGCACAGTGATGTGATATGTTCCGCTTATCACGCGCGAAGCGCGCTTCATGACCAATGGACACATCACGCCGAAAAGCACATCACGTTCCGCAAGAGCGGAACACATCGTTGAAAAAAGCGCCTATTGTCTTCCGACAAAGGCGCTTTTTTCTGGTACGAGTGTCGATAACGGATTTATTAGTTAATATTTTTTCCGTATCAAACAGTTTAATCGGAAGTCGTAATCTTTCGCCATTTTAGGCTAAGCGCACGAATAAAGCTTCCTTGATAATTGTCGTCCGGTTTTTCCATGCATCCGTCAGCCCAATAAACGCCAGCGTCGTTTGCAAACAGTACGCCATCCATGATTTCCCGTGTGTAATTCTCTCCGGCCGGTTGGATTCTCATGATTATTACGTCTTCGAAACATAGCTCTGCGACACCGAACCATGCGCTGTTGTCAAATATGACCGTTGCTTCCTTTGTTCCGTCCCAATCCTCTCGATAACATACCTTGTCCAGTGTTGCATCGTGAAAACCGGCGAATAAATCCATAAAATCGTCCGCTTCCTCCTGCGTACGAATATAGTTCCATTCGTTCACATCCGGAAGATCGCGTAATGAAACCGAATACCGATCCCTCTCGACAGATTTTGTTTTCCACAAATCGCATAGAAATGCTTCGTTCTCGCATACATCCGGATAACCCAGAACCTGATTAACCGTCTCGGATGTCGTGCCGGAACACGCTGCATTAATACGCGCATTTGCTTCGTCCGAAGTGCGCACAAACTCCTCGTCTCCTTTGCGGATCACGTAGACATTCGGTTTTCCGCCTTCGATATATTTAATCAATTCAAACCTATTTTGATGCGGATTATATACCACAAACCGCATGAATGCTCCGATATTGATTTGAGCATAAACCATGGAACGATAAATCCAACCGCCGACATTGCTGTGGACAGTAACGTACATAAATTATCACCTCAATTCAATATAACATAAAAACATTGAAATAGCAATCATATCTCTTTCAAAGATTGAGTTCACCGACAAGTCAGACTTTCTAAAGCGGTTTACATCTGAGTTTGCTGGAATGCGTTGTACTGTCAAGGAAAATCAAATGATCTGTGTATATAACACACGACCTATCGCATAGGTATAGTGTGTTATACTGTTATCTCGACAGTATTATCATCAATAGTACATCAGCAAAAACAGATCCGCCTCTATTCTCGGTAGGTGAAAAAGAAAAATCGAGTGGTGATAACCAAATCCGTTATCACCACTCGACATGGTGCCGGTGGTGGGACTCGAACCCACACGATGTCGCCATCAACAGATTTTGAGTC
>JAFRRO010000041.1 GCA_017428025.1 Clostridia bacterium | reverse complement strand
TTCAATGATAACCGGTCTTCTCGCTGGAATAGCCGCTTTATTCAGTGGTTACTTGAGGGAAAGGTGCCGTTAGGCGGATGAGGTGTCAGCGCAGGCGAAACAAACCATCCGCAAAAGCTAACGCTTTTTACGTGTCCACCTCATCAGTCAACTGCGTTGACAGCTTCCCCTCGAAGGGGAAGCCTTTTTCGTAAAAGCGCACTTATACACCACCGACACGTCAGTAGTGATACCCTCCTGCGTCTGGACGTGCGTTTTCTGCTGCCGCCTTCTTTTTCCAGTCGACCGGAAAGTATAGCGTGAACCTAACTAGAACGGGGTCCGGGATGTCCCTTCAAGCGAAAAGCCGGGGCAATTCAACCTCGGCTCGACATTTGTCCGGACAAGTATCCTGCTTGCTAACCTATACGACAAAGCAGAAAGAATGCGACATCTATTATACAAACAGGAAGTTGTCTTCCTGTACTACCAATGCCCCTGAGGAGCCTCCTGATCCACAGGAATTGTCACTTCGCAGGCATAGTCTTTGGGTAAGGCGTCACGCGTCCCTCTTAACCGCCAGTAGTCTTTCCAGTATTCCCACCACTTTCTTGACAACGGCTCTATTTCTTCTTCCGTATATTTTCCTGTTTTCCCTGCGATTTCTATTTCATCACCGCCAACGATGAAGCCGACTTCACCACATCGGGCACAGAGAATGTGTTTTGCGCTTACCAGCTTTTCTGCACCTTTGAAGTCTTTGACGGGGACATGGTTTCTGTAATCATTCAGTAATGACTCAGCCGCTGTTTTATCGTCGAATACCATTTCATATGTATCGACTTGATAAAGGATCGAATCGTCATCACGGAAATGTTCATGCCAGTTATCATCATTCAGATCATCCAGAAAGACCGCAAAGACATGACCATAGAAGCGCACAGCCAAAACATCAGTAGTGTGCGTTTCTTCTTTGGCTTTTGTTTCATCATAAAGCTGTACATCACAGAACTCCAGCTGAAGCATATCGTCACCCACATGCCAGCACCACCACGACCCCACATCAGATATGGCGTCCGCCAGTATGTTGAGCGTGTCTCTGCTTGTGATAGCTTCATGGGAATCGGGCTTTGAATCGTTATAAAGTACATCTGAGACAGGACGTCTGTCTGTATATCCCGATTCAGTATCATGAAAAGTAACGGTATCTCTATCCTCTATAAAAACAGCTTCGTCGTACATCATCTTCTCAGCGTATTCAATATCGTCATGTTCCTCTACAGAAACTATATCTGTCTCCTCATGACCATGCGCGCGATAGTTATCGCGCAGTTTTATTGCCAGATCAGCATATTCAGGCTTGTAAAAAATCAACGTCTTCTTCATAGGCTCTCCCAAACTTCGATTTATGTAATTGATTTTAGCATAGATACTATGAAAATGAAATAACAACAATCAACTTGAAATCATGAAAATGAACAGCGCGGCTGCCCGAAGACAACTGCGCTGTACTTGCCGAAATGTGCCCGTCTGCGCAAGCCGAACGCAATCAGAATGTGCTGCGGATCCAGTAGCTCAGCCGCTCGATGCTGCCGGTCAGGAAAGCGATGATCAGCAGAACCGCGAAAAGCACCACGCACAGGATCAGCGCGCACCAATAGGAACGCGCAAAGTTGCGGCGGTTGATGTTGCTCTTCTTGCACGAGAACACGATCAGCATGATGAAACCGACGACCGGAATCGAGAACAGGATCGAATAGCCGAAGTATGCCCACGGGCTGAGCGGCCGGAACTGTGCCGGAAGCGTGGCTTCGGTCACCGGCTGCTGCACGACGACGGGCTGCGGCGGGGTTTGCCGCTCCGCGTTCGGCTGCGCGATCGTCGCGCCGCAGTTGCCGCAGAATCCTGCGCCCTCGACGACTTCTTTTCCGCAATTGGGACAGAACATAACGTTACCTCCTTGTGATCGAATGCCGCGAACCGCGGCTGTTTCTGCCGTATATTATATAGAACGCTTCACGCGCTGTCAATGCCGCCGCCCGTTTTTTGCCGGACGCGGAATCTTTACGAACGAAAAGATTTTTGTTGAAACCTGTCGGATTCCATGGTACAATAGTCGACGTATGGATAGAAGGGGCACGTTTTGCGCGTCTCTTCAGATAATGCAGGGGGTTTTATGATCACAGAGACGTTTCGCGTCTGCTACGACCGTCTTTGGGCGTTGCTGCGCACGCGAAAAATGAAAAAGAAGGATCTGATGTCGGTCACGCACCTGAGCTCCGCCGTGATCGCAAAGCTCGGCAAGGGACTGCCGGTGCACATGAACACACTTTTGAAGATCTGCGAAGTGCTGCAATGCACGCTCGACGACATTGTGGACGTTTCCTCCGTCTTTTCGAGGACGCCGGATCGGAGCGTGACGCAATGAACACGACGCGTTTGAACGGCGCGCTGTATGCGCAGATGATCTCCAGCGGCGCGGACCATTTGAGCTGCTACCGCAAGGAAGTCAACGATCTCAACGTATTTCCCATTCCCGACGGCGACACCGGCGACAACATGCTTGCGACGGTGTATTCCGGCGCGGACGCAACCGAAGGCCAGTTCGACGGCGCGCTTTCGGACATTGCCGACAAGGGCGCGCACGGCATGCTTCTGGGCGCGCGCGGCAATTCGGGCGTCATCCTGTCCCGCATCTTTTCCGGCATCAAAAAGGGCTTTGCCGACGTGCGCGAAGCCACGCTCGACGACATTGCGCGCGCCATGCGCCTCGGCGTTGAGGAAGCGTATCACGCGGTGCCGGAGCCGGTCGAAGGCACGATCCTCACCGTTTTCTCCGACAGCGTGCGCTTTGCAAACGCGCGCATCACGGCGGATTCCTCGCTCGAAAGCTACTTCGGCGATCTGGTGGACGAGATGCAGCGCGCGCTGGAGCGCACGCCGGATCAGCTGCCGGTTCTGCGCGAGGCGGGCGTGGTCGACAGCGGCGGCGCGGGGCTGCTGTATATCTTCGAGGGCATGCGGCGCGTGCTGAACGGCGAAGCGGTCGAAAAGGGCGAAGCGCACGGCGCCGCCCCGAAAGCGGACCTGAACGCCTTCGACGAGAACAGCGAGCTGACGTTCGGCTACTGCACCGAATTTCTGCTCCGTCTGCAGCGCAGGAAGGGCGATCCGGAATCGTTCGACCTGAATGCGTTCATCGAATATCTCAACAGCGTCGGCAATTCGGTCGTCGCGTTCCGCGAGGGCTCGATCGTCAAGGTACACGTCCACACGATGCGCCCCGGCGATATCCTGAACCGCTGCCAGCGCTACGGCGAATTCCTGACCTTGAAGGTCGAGAACATGTCGCTGCAGCACAACGAGACCGATCTGCCGACCGTCGCCGCAAAGGTGCCGAAAGCGCGCAAGAAGACCGGCATCGTGGCGGTCGCGGCGGGCGAAGGGCTGAAGGAGCTGTTCCGTTCGCTCGGCGCGGACGAGGTGATCGACGGCGGACAGAGCATGAACCCGAGCGCGGCGGATTTTTTGAACGCGTTCGAGCGCATCAACGCCGACACGGTCTACGTCTTCCCGAACAACGGCAACGTGCAGCTGACCGCCGAGCAGGCGCGCGATCTCTTCCCTTCCTCGGACGTGCGCGTACTGCATTCGCATACGGTCGGCGAGGGCTATGCCGCCATGTCCATGATGGACACCGGCGCCGAACCCGACGCGCTGGTTTCCGATCTCGAGGACGTCATCCAAAGCGTCGTCACCGGTTTCGTCTCGCGCGCAAGCCGCAACGCCGAAAAGGACGGCGTGCACGTACGCGAGGGCGATTTCATCGGCTTCATCGGCGACACGATCTACATCAACGACTGCGACGCGAACGACACCGCGCTTGCGCTTGCAAAGGACATGCATGCCGAGCAGTTCGGCGTGCTGCTGCTGCTTTCCGGTCACGACGCGAACCCGCAGGAAACGGAGCGCCTCTGTGACGCGCTCAGAACCGCGTATCCCAGAACCGAGGTCATCCGCATCGACGGCGGACAGCCGGTTCACCATTATATTTTAGTAGGAGAATAAAAAATGCTGACACTGTTTACCGATACCGATACCGACATCACGCCGGAGGTTGCAAAGGAATACGGATACCGTCTGATCTCCATGCCGTACAGCATCGACGCAAAGACGATCTGGCCGTACGAGGACTATGACGTGTTCGATTCGCACGCGTTCTATCAGTCGCTGCGCGAGGGCGTGCTGCCCACGACCGGCGGCATCTCCGCGGAGCGCTACACGAACTATTTCCGTCCCGAATTCGAGAAGGGCAACGACATCCTGTATGTGCACTTCTCCGCGGCGATGACCGTCACGTTCCGCGCGATGGACGAAGCGGTTCAGGCGCTTCTGAAGGAGTTCCCCGAACGCAGGTTCTACGCGATCGACACCAAGGGCATCACGATCGTCAGCTACAACCTCGTGCGCACGATCGGCGACCTGTACAAAGCGGGCAAGACCGCTGAAGAGCTCGTCGAATGGGCAAAGGGCGAGGTTGATCACTTCGCGCAGTACTTCTTCGCGGACGATCTCAAGTTCTTCAAGCGCAGCGGACGCGTCAGCGGCATTTCCGCGACGATGGGAACGCTTCTCGGCATCCGCCCGATCATCTGCATGAACGACGAGGGCAAGATGGTCAGCATCGGCAAGGAGCGCGGCAGAGCGAACGCGATGGACCGTCTGGTGAAGACCGTCGAGGAGCTCGGCGACGACATCAAGGCGCATCGCTTTATCGTCGGGCACACCGACGCGCCGGAGCTTGCGGCGGAGCTTGTCGACATGCTGCACGCGAAATTCGGCGACGATCTTGCGATCGAGACCGTCGTCACGAACCCGACCGCCGGCAGCCACTGCGGACCGAACGGCGTCGGCGTCAGCTTCCACGCCGTCCGCCGCTGCTGAGGTAGCGCCATGGTCGATATCATCGAAGTCAAAACCAAAAAGCAGCAGAAGGCGTTTTTGGAATTCCCGCTGGACCTGTATCGCGGCAACCTGAACTTCGTCCCGCCGCTGTACGGCGACGAGAAGAAGATTTTCCGTCCCGACTACATCTATCACGACACCTGCGAAACCGGCTACTGGCTCGCCGAGCGCGAGGGCAAGGTCGTCGGACGCATCTCCGCGATTCTGCAGCGCGCGTCGAACGAGAAGCACAACGAGAAGCGCGTGCGTTTCACCCGCTTTGACGCGATCGACGATCAGGAGGTCGCCGACGCGCTGTTCGGCGCCGTCGAGCGCTTTGCGAAGGAGCGCGGCATGAACGCCGTGTGCGGACCGCTCGGCTTCTCCGATCTCGAGCGCGAAGGGCTCTTGATCGAGGGTTTTGAAGAGCTTTCGACCTTCGAGGAGCAGTACAACGCCGCGTACTACGGCAAGCTGATCGAGGCGTGCGGCTACCGGAAGGAAGTCGACTGGGTGGAGTCCAAGATCTACGCCCCCGATCAGGCGACCGCGGACAAGCTGAAGCACCTCAGCGAAATGCTTTTGAAGAAGTTCCATCTGCGCATCGCCGAAGCAAAGAACGTCAACGACTTTCTCGATCGGTACAAGGACGGCTTTTTCGACCTGCTGGACGTCGCGTACGAGGACATCTACGGCACCGTTCCGTTCACGGACGGCATGAAAAAAACGATGATCGACAACTTCCGTCTGATCATCGACCTCGATCATGTGGTCTGCCTCCTCGACGAGCACGACAAGGTCGTCTGCCTCGGGCTCTGCTTCCCCTCGATCGCGCGTGCGGTGCAGCCGTCGAACGGGCATCTGACGCCGGCGGCGCTGGTGCGGCTTTTGAAAGCGATTAAGAAGCCGAATGTCATCGACCTCGGGCTCATCGCCGTCGCGCCGGACTACCAGAACACCGGCGTCATCGCGGTGATCGCCGCAGCGCTCGCCGACATGCTTCTGGTCGGCGGCGTCGAGTACGCCGAAACGAACCTCAATCTGGAGGACAACCTTGCGATCCAGAACCTCTGGAAGCGCTTCCGCGCGGTGCAGCACAAGCGCCGCCGCTCCTACCTCAAGGAACTGTCATCAAAAAGGGACTGTTGAAAACGCAGTTTTCCTGTAAAGGCTCTTACAGCCCCTTATCGATCGAGGCTTATGCAGGGCTTCCCCTTGAGGGAAAGCTCCGCGCAGCGGTGATGAGGTGTCCATCCCCGGCGATATCCGGCTGTATGGCTTTGACTTAACCGACTGATTTTACTGCAAAGAAAAAAGAGCTGCTGCGGCAGCTCTTTTTTTTTACGATCTTCGATTGTTGAGGCAGAGCCCCGCTTTGTTGAGCGCGAGCACGATCGGCGGCACCACGACGAGGTGCAGAAGGATGCCCGGCCAGGCTTTGATGAATCCGCCCGCAAGGAACATGCTGAAGGTGAACGTGTTGCCCGCAAGCCCCAGCAGCGCCCACTTCGCGACGCCCCAGACGACGCGCCCGATCAGCATTGCGGCGATCAGCGTGACGAACACGCTCCACGGTTTGCGCGGCAGCACCCGATAGAGCGCGCCCGCAACCGCGCCGTAGGTCGCAAGCTCCAGCGCCATCACAATCGCGTCGGGATACATCGCCGGCATCCCGAACAGCAGCGACCGGAGCACCGGCGCGATCAGTCCGACCGCAAGCCCCCACGGCCAGCCGCACAGGAACCCGCACAGAAACACCGGAATGTGCATCGGGCTCAGCATCTTGCCGATCACCGGAATCTGCCCCGTAAGAAACGGCAGCACCATACAGAGCGCCAGACACAGCGCCGCATAGATCATGCGTTTGATATGAATACTCATCGGCTTCCCCTCTCTTTGCGGCACACGCCGCGTCATATCGGCATGATACCACAGCTTTCCGCGTCCGTCAATGAAAAAGAGCCGGGTAACCGGCTCTATTGACATGATACGTTACGCTTTGGCACGCTTCGGGAATCTCGACGGCGCGACGAACAGGATCAGCGCGTACATCAGCAGGGCGAACGTCTTGAAGATCGGCCACGGCGACGCCTGCGCGGACAGCGGCAGCCACCGCGCCTGCATCAGAAAGATGCGAATGACCGGGTACCCCGGCGGGACGGCGCCTGCACGCAGACCGGAAAGTCCGGCGCTGATCACGGGCGACAGCAGCGCGAACAGCACGCAGAACACGCCGAGCACGATCGAAAAGCCCTTGGATTTCGTGCCGAGCGCGATGCAGGCAAGCACCAGCACGAGCGTCTCGACCGCAAACGGGATCGCCGTCGCCACGTGCAGCAGCGGCTGTCTCGCAAAGAGCCGGACCAGTACGATCCCGATTGCAACCAGACCGTTCACAACGGCGCAGATGATCAGCGGGATCGCCCGCTTGCGGAACAGCGCGCAGAACACCGGCAGCAGGAACAGCACAAGGTACGGCAGCCAGCGCACCGCATACGGCGCGACCGTCCGCGGCATGATCGAGATCCAGTTCAGCAGCAGCGCGGGAACCGCCCACAGCGGGATCGCCTCATCCCCGAAGCCGCGCAAAATCTGATTCACCATGATGCGCGGATCGCGCACCCGCATCGTCAGCGCAACATTGATCGCTTTCAGCGCAACCTCGCACAGCAAGCCGATCAAAAAGATCACCAGCAGGATCACAAACAGCACCCAGATCGGTCTGTTCTTCCGTTTTTCCATTGTTCCCCTCTCCTTTCACGATCCGTCTCGTTTGATTGTATATTATATCCGATTCGGCGCCGGATTGCAAGACGTCTCGCGTGTTTCGCGTAAAAAAAGAGGGAAGGTCTGCCCTTCCCTCCGTATCAAACGGCCTGTCGGCGCTCCGGCTCAATTGCCGTCCTCGCTCATATAGCGCGCGCGAACGAAGTGATCGTTGAGGTCGGCGACGTTCTCCGTCTGCCCCTGCGATTCAAGCGTTTCGCCCCTTCTCTTTGCGCGCACCATCTGGATCAGCCCCACGATGCAATACACCGCAAATACGGCCAGCGCACCCAGTGCGATCATTCCGAACGGTCCGATTTTCATATGCTCTCCCTCCTTTTTCTTTCGGAGCATTCCCTTGTTTCTGTGCGTATTGTAACATGCGCCGCCGTCGTTTTTCAACCGCATCTTTGCCGGATTCGGGCACGCTATTGCCGCAAAAACGGCGAAATAAGAAGGAGCGGATCGCTCCGCTCCCTTTGAAAAGCCCCGAAAAGGACGTTTTGCTGATTTCCAAAAGACCTTTCAGCGCCTTGCCGGTTATCCGAAGATCAACGCGTCGAGCGCAGCCGATTGCTCTTCCGTACAATAAACCAAAACTGCGATTTGATCCATGGCAGGAAGCAGATGCAGCCGTTTGGGGCAGTTTTCCTTTTCCAGCACATCCTCCATAAAATCAATGATCTCAGGGTTGATCCAATCACCATAGCTGGTCAGTTCGATTGCATAGGGATGACCGTTGCAAAGGAAGGATATGCCGCGTGTACCGTCGGTCATCTCCCCCGGTTCTTCCGAGGTCGTCATTTCCTCCGTCATCCCGGATAAATCTTCCTTCACATCCGTGATTTCGATATCGGGAACAATGGATTGAATCCCTTTCAGAAAGAGCGTATACATATGCTCAATGTCAAAAACCTCGGCGTCAAAAGCGTATACCCGATCCGAGGTCGGCGTCCACTCGCCGGACTCAAAATCATACTCGCCCATTCCGAGCTCTGCCAAAAGCATATATGCTTCGATCCCGCTGTTTCCCCCGAAGTCTCCTTTCAGCGAAGGATCCTCCTTCACGTCAAATCCAAGCTCACGCAGTTTTTCGACTGTGGTTTCCATACGATTCTCCTTTTCGGTTCCGGATGTGCTCCCGGCATCGGTTTGCGGCTGCTTTCCGCTTTGTGCGCATCCCAGGCAAAGAGCGAAAGCAAGCAGCACCATTGCGATTCGTCTGATCATGCTGCACCTCAAAAAGGACGCCGGAAATCCGGCGTCCTACTCGTTTTTATTTGAAATATCTCTCCAGAAGCCCTTTCAGCGCCTTGCCGTGTCTTGCTTCGTCGCGCGCCATCTCGTGGACGGTGTCGTGGATCGCGTCAAGACCGAGCTCCTTTGCACGTCTTGCAAGATCCGTCTTGCCCGCGGTTGCGCCGTGCTCGGCGTCCACACGCATTTCGAGGTTCTTCTTGGTGGAATCGGTGACGACTTCGCCCAAAAGCTCTGCAAACTTCGCCGCATGCTCCGCTTCTTCCCATGCCGCCTTCTCCCAGTAGAGACCGATCTCCGGATAGCCCTCGCGGTGCGCGACGCGCGCCATGGCGAGATACATGCCGACTTCGGTGCATTCGCCCTTGAAGTTTGCACGCAGATCATCCAGAATATCCTCCGGCACGCCCTTGGCTGCGCCGACGACATGCTCCGCCGCCCAGACGACTTCTTCCTTCACTTCGTTGAACTTGAACGCCGGCTGATGGCAGACCGGGCACTCCTGCGGCGGTGTCGGACCTTCATGAACGTAACCGCAAACGCTGCAAACCCACTTTTTAGTCATGTGAAAAACCTCCGTATTCATTTTGTAAACTGAATTTACAGATCTATTTTACCGCATCCGCCGCGCGCCGTCAATCGCGGATTGTGGAATCCTTGAAACTTTTCTGTGAACCGTCCGAATCGATCGTTTCTTGACAGCTTCCGCTTCGGGTGGTATCATACAATTGCTGCACAGGTCTCCGTAGCTCAGCAGGATAGAGCATTCGCCTCCTAAG
>JAFRRO010000040.1 GCA_017428025.1 Clostridia bacterium | reverse complement strand
TATAATTGCGTTGTGGTTGTTTATTATTCACACAAATATTATACCACATAGCAAAGACTCCCGGGACTTTTTCCCGAGAGTCTTGCTATTTCTGATTGGGACTTTTTTAACGGCCCCTTTTTTCGGTTACGCGGTCATGCCGTGGCAGCTCATATAGTCGTAAAGCTGCTTGCCGTGCTGCTGTTCTTCCTTCTGAATGTGGTTCAAAGCGTCGCGCGCGCCGGCGTCGTTGAACTCAAAGATGCAGGTGTCGTACACCGACGAGACGTGCTTTTCGGTGTCCAGCGCGTCGCGGCAAAGGTACTCGTCGTTCTTGCTCATCGTCTTCCCGCACTCGCCGCAGCAGGAGGAGCCGCTCTGCTGATTTTGCTGCTGATTCCCGCCGCCCGTCATCGGGACGGTGCCCTGCATCAGCGACTCGATGGTCTCTAAATGCTTCAGCTCGTGGGAGCGGATCGTTTCGAACAGGGTTTTCAGCTCCGGATCCTCGGCGCGCTCCGCATACGTGCCGTATTTTTCGATGCAGAGCTCTTCCGATGCCTTCAGGTCCTTCAAAAGGGTCGTTTCTTTTTGTGTCAGTTTCATTTTCATCACCTCGACCGTAGCATGAACCAAAATCCCGCCGTCCATACACAGGCGGCGGGATTCGACGTGATTTGCCTTTTTACGGGCAGTCGTCGTTTCAGGGCAGCTTCACCATGGAATCATAATCCGGCGAGGAATCGACGGCGGCTTTCCAAAGCAGATTGTTCTGCTTGTCGTAAGCGGCATAGACCGTTTCGGTCAGATACCAGATGCTGTTGATAACAAGCGGCTGGCTGTCATAGACGCCGGTATTGTTCTCCGAAACGATCAGATAGAACGTGCCGTAATCGAGGATCGCGTGGACGTATCCGTCCGGGTAGAAGCTGAAGCGCAGATCGTCGTCATAGAAGCGCTTTCCGTCTACGGTTCCCACGTAGTCCGCAAGCCGGGGGACGGCGATTTGCTGCTTTTCAACGATCATAAGATCGGGATTGACAACAATCCGCCAAGCGCTGTCTGCCGGGAAATCGCCGTCCGTGGACTGGATCCACGCATCCATCACGAATCCCTCCGCACAGATATCGACGGTCCAAAGCATGTCAAAGTCGCTGCCTCCGTAGGTTTGTTCCTTCAAAATGCTGCCATCTGTGCCGATCTTCAAAAGATAGAGATCGGTGTAGGAGCTGACTCCGGGGCGTCTGATTTCGGGCGTTTCCCAATTGCCGAAGAAATAATAGGCGTCGTTGCTTTCGATACAGAGATGCAACGCGTATCCGTTGACGTTCGGCAATGCGGTTTTCCATAGCTGCCTGCCGCTTGCGTCGAGCTTGACAATGTACGAAACGACGTCGGTCTGCTCGCTTGCCCAGGACCGGTCAGAAAGTTGCACCTCATGGAATCCGCTTGCAAACACGATCCCGCCATCGGCGGTTGCCTCGGCGCTTTCCACGGTTTGGTATGGATCAAGGATCACTTCGGCATGCGTCAGCAGATTGCCGTACAGGTCGTAAAGATCGAATATTGCGGCGGTCGTATCGTCGTCGGTCGCCTCCCGGTAGGACAGGACGCGGTCAGCGTACGGGATAAGCTTTCCGCCGTTCAGGTACCCCGCACAAAACAGGTCCCGCGCGACGACGGAACGAAGCGCCTCCGGCACCTCGCCGACGGGAACGGTTTTATGACACTGACTCTGATCGAACGGAGAGGTCGTGTCGGAAACAGGCGCGGGCGATGCTTGTGCATCGGTTTCCGGCAAGTCTTCACCCATGCGCCGCAGCGTTTGGTACACATACTGTCCGGGCGAGGGCTGATAGTTCAGTTTCAGCGTGTCCGTCAGCCGGTCGTATGTGCCGTACCATTGCTCGCCGTCGCCGGATACATCGCCGATGAACACCATGCCGTCGTGAACCGCATAGGGGTATTCGACCGGATGCCCGAACGCTTCCTCGTAAACGGACGATACCGGATTCGTCTCGTTATAGACGACAATCCCATCCTCGCGGAAGTCGAATTCCTTCCAAAGTTCGAGATCGTAGGTATAGACCGTGACGTTCGCTTCGCCGTCGCGCTCCTCCCGGACAAGCCATTCGCCGAACAGCTCCGATTCGTGCAGCTCGCGGTTAAGAACGGTCACGGAGCCGTCGCTCCACCGGCAGCAAAGAAGCCCGTCCTGCATGGTAAGCGTGCCGTAGTCGATCTGCTTGTCGCCGTCATACGGCGTCTTGCCGACGTAAAGCGCGCCGTTGTTCATGTACAGGTGATAGTCGAACGTTCCACGCTCCCAAAGTGTATAGCTCTGCCGGTTCTCGTAGTCATATACGACGATATGATCGTCTATCATGCCCGATCCGAAGCTGACCGTGGCGCAAAGTTCGGGCTTATCGTCGCCGGTGACATCGGCAAAGAACACGTTCCAGAGCGGCATTCCTTGAAACAGCGTGCGCGTTGAGCCGTTTTCGATCGCTTCCACGCCCGCCATCCAACGGAACGTGACGCCGGGGAAAGCTGCGACCGTGATCTCCTTTGTGCTGTCCCAGGAGAATCCTTCAAAATCATTGTAATAGTCAAACCATTGCACGACCTTTGCGTCGGATCCCCAAACCGTTTCCGGCACGGCGGTTGGCAAAGCCGCATCTTCGTTGGGCTTGTCTTTCTTCTTCGGCATGGTCAAAAAGCACACCGCGACCGCGACGCAGGCGAGGATCGCGACAAGGATGATCCAAAAGGCGGGCTTTTTGTAGTTCAGAACGGACTTGACGCGGCTTTTCACGCCGGTCTCGCCGAAGGCAAGCGGACATGCGGAGACCATGCGGCGCGAGACGCTTGCAGTTACAAGCGCTTCGGAATAGGCGGCCTTGCCCGCATCGTCGAGCTCTTTCACAACCTTTTCGTCACAGGCAAGCTCGATGTCGCGGCAAAGCAGGAGATAGGCAAGCCACAGAAGCGGGTTGAACCAGTAGATCGAAAGCAAAAGGAATCCGAGCGGCTTCCAGATGAAGTCGAAGCGACGAAGATGCGCGCGCTCGTGCGCAAGCACATAGCCGCGGGGTTGCTCGTCCATGCCGGAGGGGAGATAGATTTTCGGAACGATCAAGCCCAGAATGAACGGATCGGAGATCTCGTCGCACACATACACGCCCTTTTCAAGCAGAACGGATGCGCGCACGCGATGACGGAGCCGCAAAAAGCTGATCAGCGCGTAGAGCAGCATGCCGCAAACGCCCGCAAGCCACACCCAGCCCGCAACGGATTTCAGCACGGCGACGGTGTCGAAATGCTCCGCTGCTTTTGCGGGCGTCGGATTGACCGCGCTGTTCAGCGCGGAGAAGCCGGATTGCAGCACGATCTGCTCGCCCCGTACGTTCTCATAGAAATACGAGACGCCGTTGTATTCATTGACAGAAGTAAGAACGGGCGCGGTCACCGATTCGATCTTCACCGTCTCGGCGCTCGGGACCAAGCTCGTCACGCTCTCGATCGATACCGGCAGCATCAGCCGCAGCGCCACCAGTCCCCAAAGCACGACGCGGATCCATTTCGGAGCCTTTTTCAGCACAAAGCGCAGCAGTACCACGACGAGCACGATCCACCCTGCGGTGATGCTGATATTCAGAAGATGCAAAAACAGCTTGCTCATGATTCACGCTCCTTTCGGTACGATGCGATCATGCGCATGATCTCGTCCGCCTCGGCGTCGGAGAGGGGCTTTTTTGCCGTAAACGCCGCAATGAACGCGGGCAGCGAGCCCGAAAAGCTCTCCTGCACAAACTGCTCGCTCATGCTGGAATAGAACTGCTCGCGCGTGATCCTTGCCCGCACAAGCCCGTCGGTGTTCGTAAACAAGCCCTTTTCGCAGAGCTTCCGCAGCACCGTATAGGTCGTGGGCTTTTTCCAGTTGAGCTCGCGCTCGCAGAGTTTTACCAGCTCCCCCGAGGGGATCGGCGCGTGCGCCCAGACGATGTCCGCAAACCGTGCCTGTACCTCGCCCAATTCGATCATATGCAAACCTCCTTTTGGTTTACTCTCGATAAATCTGCGTTTAGTTTATCATGGATAAACCAATCTGTCAAGGGGGCGAAACGGCGCGGCGCGCGAAGCCTTAAATCATCATGTATCACTTGTGACAAATGTGTGATATTTCGCGCCGATGCATTGACCGGACATGCATAGAAATGGTATAATCATACCGAACGAAGGAAAGGAGATTCGTATGAACCTGTTGTTCTTTCTGACGCCGAAGTGTGACGTGTGCGTGCTCGAAAGCACCTATACGCTGCGGCAGGCGGTCGAAAAGCTCAACGCGGCGGGACGCAGCGCGGTGCCGGTCATTGACGCCGAAGGGCACTATTGCGGGACGGCGTCCGAGGGCGACCTCTTGCGGGCGGTGCTCAAGGAGGATACGCAGAAGGACTGGGAGCATGTCAAGCTCATGGACATCATCCGCAAGGACTTCAACCCGCCGGTCAACGCGTTTGCCTCGATCGAAGATCTTCTGCAGCGCGCAAGCGAACAGAACTTCGTACCCGTCGTGGACGACCGCGGCATGTTTATCGGCATCGTCACGAGAAAGGCGATTCTGCAGCATTTCATGAAGGAATTAAAAAAACAAGCGTAAACGAAAGCACCGTCCGGAGCCCCGGACGGTGTTTTTCTGTCCCCATGCGGGGAAGATGGTTTTTGCAAAGCAAGGAGGGGTTGCCGAGATGCAACAGCGGCATGTAGGGGCTGACGACCCCCGGCAGCCCGCAGAAGCGAAAAAAGTACTGTCATTCTGAGCCGCAGGCGAAGAATCTCAGAACGAAAAAGCTTGTCCGCTCAGAGATCCTTCGTCACGGTGTTCCTCAGGATGACAAGGGAAAAGGAAGCTCCTCAGGATGGCAAGAGAGTCGGATGAAGTGCAGCAGGGGCTGACGACCCCGGCAGCCCGCAAAAGGAATAACACCGAATCACCGCTTCGCGGAGCTTCTTCTCGGGGAGAAGCCGTGAGGAGCGCACAACAAAAAAGCCCTCCCTGTGTAAGGGAGGGTGGATCGCGAAGCGAGACGGAAGGGTTGTCGTGCTGCTATACAACCCCTCAGTCGGCTATCGCCGCCAGCTCCCCTTGCACAGGGGAGCCATGAATTGCGTGCAAATAAAAGCCCTCCCTGTGTAAGGGAGGGTGGATTTTGCGAAGCAAAAGACGGAAGGGTTGTCTGCCGCCTCAGACGTTGAAGAAGAACTCGACGACGTCCCCGTCCTGCATGACGTATTCCTTGCCTTCGGAACGGACGAGGCCCTTCTCCTTGCAAGCGGCGATCGAGCCATGCTCGACGAGCGTTTCATACGGCACGACGGCGGCGCGGATGAAGCCGCGCTCGAAATCGCTGTGGATCTTGCCCGCGGCCTGCGGCGCTTTGGTGCCGTTTGTGATCGTCCACGCGCGGACCTCCTTGGGTCCCGCGGTCAGAAAGCTGATGAGACCTAAGAGCCGGTAGCATGCTTTGACCAGCTGATCGAGACCGGATTCCTTTACGCCCATCTCCTCCAAAAACGCCTGCTTCTCCTCGGGATCGAGCTCCGCAACTTCTTCTTCTAACTTCGCGCAGACGGTCATCGCCTCGGCGCCTTCGTTCTTTGCGATCTCGTAGAGCGCCTTCACGTAGTCGTTCGGCTCGCCGCCGAGATCGTCCTCGGAGATGTTCGCCACATAGATGACCGGCTTCGAGGTCAGAAGGAACAGTCCTTTGATCGCTTCCTGCTCGTCCTTGTCGGCTTCGAACGTGCGCACCGGCTTGCCGCTTTCGAGATGGTCGTAGATGCGCTTCAATAGATCGATCTCCACGAGCAGCTTCTTGTCGCCGCTCTTTGCCATCTTCTGCTGCCGGTCGATCCGCTTTTCGACGGTCTCCATGTCGGCAAAGATCAGCTCGAGGTTGATCGTCTCCGCGTCGCGGGCGGGGTTCACGCTGCCGTCCACGTGCACGACGTTGTCATCGTCAAAGCAGCGCACGACGTGCACCACGGCGTCGACCTCGCGGATGTGCGAAAGGAACTTGTTGCCGAGGCCCTCGCCTCTCGATGCGCCGCGCACCAGTCCCGCGATGTCGACAAACTCGATGACCGCGGGCGTGTACTTTTCGGGATGGTGCATCTCGGCAAGCACATCAAGCCGGTGATCCGGCACACTCACGACGCCGACGTTCGGTTCGATCGTGCAGAACGGATAGTTTGCCGCCTGCGCGCCCGCGCGGGTGATCGCGTTGAACAGTGTGGACTTGCCGACGTTCGGCAGTCCGATAACACCTAACTTCATCTTCGATCCTCCTTACGCGAGCTTTTCAAGACCGACCTTCAGACGGCGCATGGATTCCTCGCGCCCGAGCAGGATCGCAATTTCGATCGCGCCGCCGGGCGTGACCTGCTTGCCCGCAAGCGCAATGCGCACCGGCCACAGCATGGTCCCGTTCTTCATGCCTTCTTTTTCGGCGAGCCCCAGAAGCGCGTCGTGGATCGGCTGCTCCTCCCATGCGGGAAGCGCGTCGAGCGCCGCAATTGCGATCTCCAGTACATGCTTTGCGATCTCCGGGTTCGTCTTGCTCTTTTTGTTCGTGAACAGCTCGACGTCGTAATCCGGAAGCTGCGGGATAAAGTCGAGCATATCCGGAATCTGCGCAAACGTTTCGGTGCGCTGCTGCAGAATCCTTGCGAGCAGGTCCGCGTGTTCCGCGCCGACGCCCGCCTTTTTGTAGTAGGGCAGGGCGTATTCGGTGAACTGCTCCGGCGTGAGGCGGCGCACATACTCGGCGTTCATCCAGGTCAGCTTGTTGACGTCGAAGATGGCGGGGGACTTAGACATGCCGTCCACGGAGAACGCTTTGATCAGCTCGTCCATCGTGAAGAACTCGCGCTCGTCGCCGGGGTTCCAGCCCAAAAGCGCCACGTAGTTGACGATCGCTTCCTTGAGGTAGCCCTTATTGATGTAATCCTCGAAATACGCGTCGCCGTCACGCTTCGAAAGCTTATGCGTCGCGTCGCGCATGATCGGCGTCATGTGGATGTAGGTCGGCTTCTCCCAGCCGAACGCGTCGTACAGCAGATTGTACTTCGGCGTGCTCGAAAGGTACTCGTTGCCGCGCATGACGTGTGTGATGCCCATTGTGTGGTCGTCGATGACGTTTGCGAAGTTGTAGGTCGGCATGCCGTCCGCCTTAATCAGGATCATGTCGTCGAGATCGGAACAGTCGACCGCGATGTGACCGTACAGCACGTCGTCGAACGACGCTTCGCCGTGCTCCGGCACGTTCTGCCGGATGACGTACGGTTCGCCCGCGTCGAGACGGCGCTGAATCTCCTCCTGCGAAAGGTGGAGACAATGCTTGTCGTACTTGAAGGTCTCGCCGCGCGCGGCCGCCTGTTCACGGCGTTCGGCAAGCTCCTCCTCGGTGCAGAAGCAGTAATACGCCTTGCCCGCTTTGACGAGCTGTTCGGCGTAGGGCAGATACATGTTCTTGCGCTCGCTCTGCACATAGGGACCGTAATCGCCGCCGATGTCGGGACCTTCGTCCCACTGCATGCCGATGCTCTTCAAGGTCCGGTAGATCACGTCGACCGCGCCGGGTACGTAACGGCTCTGATCGGTGTCCTCGATGCGCAGGATGAACTTCCCGCCGTTCGCCTTCGCGAACAGGTAGGTGTAGAGCGCGCTGCGGAGGTTTCCGAGGTGCATATAACCCGTCGGGGACGGGGCAAATCTGGTACGAACTTCCATGTGTTTCTCCTTAGGAAATCTTGAACGAATCCTTCAGGCCGACGACGCGGTTGAACACCGGCAGATCCTCGGTCGAATCGGGATCCTTTGCGTAATAGCCCATGCGTACGAACTGGAACGACTCGCCGACCTTCGCGTCCGAAAGCGCCGGTTCGATGAATCCGCGCTTCGTGTCGAGCGAATTCGGATCCAGAAGCGCGGTGAAGTCCTCGACCTCCTCGCCTTCGGCGGCTTCACGCATCAGCGGTCCGTAGAGCCTGAACTCCGCGGGAATCGCGTCGGCCGCCGCAACCCAGTGCAGCGTGCCTTTGACCTTGCGCTCGCATTCGCCGCTTCTGGTCTCGGGATCGTAGGTGACGTGCACTTCGGATACCGTGCCGTCGTCCTCGGTCTTCCACGAAACGCACTTGACGATGTACGCGCCCTTCAGACGCACCTCGCCGTCGGGCTTCAGACGGAAGAACTTCTTGACCGGTTCCGCCATGAAATCGCTCTGTTCGATCCAGAGCTCACGGCCGAAGCGGACCGTGTGCGTGCCCGCGTCCGGATCGTTCGGATTGTTTTCGATCTCGACGGTCTCGAAGCGGTCCGGCTCCCAGTTGTCGATGATGAGCTTCAGCGGTTCGATGACCGCCATGCGCCGCAGCGCGTTCGCGTTGAGGTTCTCGCGCACGCAGTGCTCGAGGATCGCGGTGTCCACGACGGAGTCCGCCTTGGCGACGCCGATCCGGGCAAGAAAGTCGCGCACGGCGGCGGCGGGATAGCCGCGGCGGCGCATCGCGCAGAGCGTCGGCATTCTCGGATCGTCCCAGCCGGAAACGAAGTGTTCCTCGACAAGACGGCGGAGGTAGCGCTTGGACATAATTGTGTTGGTGAGGTTCAGCCGCGCAAACTCGATCTGTCTGGGCTTCGGATCGAACCCGCAGGCGTTTACCACCCAGTCGTACAGCGGGCGGTGCGCCTCGTATTCCAGGGAGCACAGCGAATGCGTCACGCCCTCGATCGCGTCCTGGATCGGGTGCGCAAAGTCGTACATCGGGTAGATGCACCACTTGTCGCCGGTCTGATGGTGCGAGGTGTGCAGGATGCGGTACATCGCCGGATCGCGCATGTTGATGTTCGGGCTCGCCATATCGATCTTGGCGCGCAGCGTCTTTGCACCGTCCGGGAACTCGCCGTTCTTCATGCGCTCGAACAGGTCGAGGTTTTCCTCGACGGAGCGGTCGCGCCACGGACTGTTCGTGCCGGGCTCGGTCAGGGTTCCGCGGTATTCGCGCATCTGATCCTTCGAAAGATCGTCGACATACGCTTTGCCGTCCTTGATGAGCTTGATTGCGAGCTCATAGCACTGGTCGAAGTAGGACGAGCCGAAACGCAGCTGATCCCACTCGAAGCCGAGCCAGTGAATGTCTTCCTTGATGGCTTCCACATATTCGACGTCCTCCTTGGTCGGATTCGTGTCGTCGAACCGGAGGTTGCAGGTGCCGCCGTATTCCTCGGCAATGCCGAAGTCCACGGTCAGCGCCTTGGCGTGACCGATGTGCAGATAGCCGTTCGGCTCGGGCGGGAAACGCGTCTTGACGCGGCGGTTCATGGTTTTGAGGTCTTCTTCGACAAATTCTTCAATGAAGTTTTTGCTCCGTTCTTCCATAGCGGTTTCCTTCCCGTCGGAGGCGTTGCTCCGAACATTTTCCCTATTTTAACAATCTATTATAACGCGCCTTTTGCGATTTCACAAGACGCGAAACGTCATTTTTTGAAAATTGCCGTATGGCTTTTCGGCGGCTTGCACACAATATCGGTGCCGGACCATCGGCAAAACTTTTTCAAACGGAGGAAACCACATGTCTTTCTTTTATGACGCAAAGCGTGAGCAGACCGAGCGCGGCCGCAAAAACGACGCGGAACGCAGACGCAGCACCGATTCGAACCGCGACGGCGACAGCCAGCGCAACCGCTCGGATCGCGAAGTCTACGGACCGGAGCAGATCTGAACATGCGCAAAAAACGCCCCAAGATGGAATACGTCCCGCGCGGCACCGTCGCGATCCCGTCCGACGTGAACGGCAGCTACACGGGCAAACCGCTCGAAGATCCGCATCCGGTGCAGGACGCGGACGATCTGTAAGGCAAGAAGCTCCCGTACGGGGGCTTTTTTCGTAGAACGGCAGACGGAGATTTTTCGTTGACAGGGTGCAGAATTACGCTTATAATATTTTTGTTATGGGCAGTAACACAGTAAAACGGTTGTATGGAAAGGGGAAGGGAACGAACCGTTAGCGCCAGGCCCTGCGGGGCGACGAGGAATGGCAGTTGATCGAAAGACTCGGCGGATGCTGCCACGGCCGAACTGCGGCGGGTCGACAAGGGAACGACAAAAAGCGGAATCGAAACCGTAACAGAACGGGCCCGAACGCCGAAAGCTGCGGACGAAACGCGCATAGAATCAAGCGAGATGTCCGAATTCGAATAAGGAGAAAAATCATGAGAGTCATCATTCAGGACAATTACGAAAAAATGAGCCTTTGGGCTGCACACTACATTGCCGGCAAGATCAACGCGCACAAGGAAGCGCGTCCGTTCGTACTCGGTCTTCCGACCGGCTCCAGCCCGATCGGCGTTTACAGAGAGCTTGCCCGCATGAACAAGGCGGGGGAGGTCTCCTTTGCGAACGTCGTCACCTTCAACATGGACGAGTACCTCGGCCTTCCGCATGAGCACGACCAGAGCTACTGGTACTTCATGCACGACAACTTCTTCGATCATCTGGTCGACATGAAGCCGGAGAACATCAACATTCTCAATGGCATGACCGACGATCCGGAAGGCGAATGCGCAAGATACGAAGAAAAGATCAAGTCCTACGGCGGCATCGACCTCTTTATGGGCGGCATCGGCGTGGACGGTCACATCGCGTTCAACGAGCCGTTCACCTCGCTGTGCTCGCGCACCGGCGTGCGGAACCTCACCACCGATACGCGCATCGTGAACTCGCGCTTCTTCGGCAACGATCCGGAAAAGGTGCCCTCTCAGGCGCTGTCGGTCGGCGTCGGCACGGTCACGGATTCCAAAGAAGTTCTGATTCTGATCAACGGTCACAACAAGGCGCGCGCGCTCGCGGCAACCGTCGAGGGCAACGTGAGCCACAAGTGGACCTGCTCCGCGCTGCAGATGCATGAAAGGGCGATCATCGCGTGCGACGAGGCTGCCTGCGGCGAGCTGACCGTTGACACCTACAAGTACTTCCTCGACATCGAGAGAAACGAGCGGCTGTAAGATATGTATACGATTACGGATTTATACGACCTCGACCACACGCTGGCGAAGGATTATCTCAAGCAGTTCACCTATCCGTGGGAAGCGCTGAAGGGCATCAAGGAGTTCATTCTTGCGCTCGGTCCGACGCTCGGCGAGGACTATGAGGAGGTCTCCGAACACGTCTGGGTGCATAAGACCGCCAAGGTCTTCCCGTCCGCCTATCTCGGCGCGCCGTGCATCATCGGTCCCGAAACCGAGGTCCGGCACTGCGCGTTCATCCGCGGCTCCGCACTGGTCGGCGCAAACTGTGTCGTCGGCAATTCCGTGGAGCTCAAGAACGTCATTCTGTTCGATAACGTGCAGACGCCGCATTACAACTACGTCGGCGACTCGATCCTGGGCTATAAGAGCCATATGGGCGCGGGTTCGATCACTTCGAACGTCAAGAGCGACAAGCGCCTCGTCGTCGTGCACAACGGCACGGAGCGGATCGAGACCGGCATCAAGAAGTTCGGCGCGATGCTCGGCGATTACGTCGAAGTCGGCTGCAACGCGGTCTGCAATCCCGGTACGGTGATCGGACGGCACAGCAACGTCTATCCGACGAGCTGCGTGCGCGGCGTGGTTCCCGCAAACAGCATCTGGAAGGACAACGGCACGGTAGCGATGAAGGAGGAACGGTAATGGGCAAGTATTTCGGAACGGACGGCTTCCGCGGCGAAGCCAACAAGAATCTGACCTATGAGCATGCGATCAAGATCGGCCGGTTCCTCGGCTGGTACTACGGCGCGCGCCTCGACAAGAAGGCGAAGGTCGTCATCGGCAAGGATACGAGACGGTCGAGCTACATGTTCGAATATGCGCTCTGCACGGGGCTGATGGCTTCCGGCGCGGACGCCTACATCATGCACGTCACTACGACGCCGTCGGTCGCGTATATCACGCGTGTCGACGATTTCGACTGCGGCATCATGATCTCCGCGTCGCACAATCCGTACTACGACAACGGCATCAAGCTTCTGAACAGCTTCGGTGAGAAGATGGACGAGGAAACGATCCTGAAGGTGGAGGACTACATCGACGGCAGGATCAACGTCCCGCTCGCCGACCGGCACGAGATCGGCCGTACGGTCGACTATGTCTCCGGCAGAAACCGCTATATCGGCTTCCTGATTTCGCTGAGCAAGTACGGCTTCAAGGGCAAGAAGGTCGGTCTGGACGTCGCGAACGGCGCGGCATGGCAGATCGCGAAGGGCGTGTATGAGGCGCTCGGCGCGAAGGTCTACGTCATGAACGACAATCCGGACGGCTACAACATCAACACCGACTGCGGCAGCACGCACATCGAGCATCTGCAGAAGTTCGTCGTGGAGAATCACCTCGACGTCGGTTTCGCCTTCGACGGCGACGCCGACCGCTGCCTGTGCGTGGACGAAAAGGGCAACGTCGTCACCGGCGACCATGTGCTTTACATCTACGGTCTCTATATGAAGGAGCGCGGCAAGCTTCTGAACAACAAGGTCGTCACGACGGTCATGTCGAACTTCGGGCTCTACAAGGCGCTCGACAAGGTCGGCATCGAATACGAAAAGACCAAGGTCGGCGACAAGTACGTCTATGAGAACATGGTGCAGACCGGCAACCGCATCGGCGGCGAGCAGAGCGGTCATACGATCTTCCTGAAGTACGAGACGACCGGCGACGGTATCGTGACGAGCCTCAAGCTGATGGAGGTCATGCTTGCGAAGCAGAAGCCGATGAGCGAACTCGCGGCGCCCGTCGTGTTCTATCCGCAGGTGCTCAAAAACGTGCGCGTCAAGTCCAAGCCCGACGCGCAGAACGATCCCGACGTGCAGGCGGCGGTCAAGCGGGTTGCAGACGAGCTCGGCGATTCCGGCCGCATCCTCGTGCGCGAAAGCGGCACCGAACCGGTGATCCGCGTCATGGTCGAGGCGGACACGAACGAGATCTGCGAAAAGTACGTCGACTCCGTGATCGAGGTCATCAAGGCAAAGGGACATCTCGCATAAGCACAAAACACGGCACAAACGCGCTTCCGAACGGAGGCGCGTTTTTCTGTGCCGAAACCGCGCGCGGGCGGCGGATTCACGGAAAAACCGTCAGGGGACACAAAAAAATCACAGATTACGCCAAAACTGTTCACAAAGAAAACGCAGTTTGTTCAAATCGAGATGTTATGATAAATACGCTGAAAAAGTATATCGTCGGTACGAAAACCGGCAAACGGCAGGAAACTGCTCAAGATATAGCGAAAGAACGGGCTTTTCCGCGCAAGATACGACGACGGACGGAATGCGCTCCGCGATGGCACGGAAAAATGAACCAAAATATGCGCCGCCAAAAGGAACCGGTTTTCCTTTGCGGCAGACAGACAGGAAACGATCCGCGCACCCGAAAAAATCAGAACACCCTTTCGGCGTGCCGTTGTCATCGCCGACAGATTCGGTCGGCAATATGGAGGAGTTATGGCTCAAAAACATAAGAAAAAAAGAAGGAGAAGAGTGCAGCCGCGTTTCTACGTGATCATCTCGATGTTCATCGTGCTGATCCTGCTGCTCGTCTTTCTGATCGTATTCCTGGCAAGCTGGGCCTGCACCAACATGCAGCGTGAGGAGGGCTATCAGCCGGTTGCGTTCAGCGATTTCGTCAAGGGCGTGACGCCCGCGCCGACGCCGACGCCCACGCCGACGCCCACGCCGGAACCGACGCCGACGCCAAAGCCCACGCCGTACATGGTGGCGGCTTCCAATCCGGAGCAATACGGCTTCGTGCCGCATCTCATGGTGAACGGCAGCGAGGTCATGGCGAACAGCTACCGGCGCGCGCAGGAAATCGAATTCCCGCCGGCGGACGGCTACAACGCGGAGAACGTGAAGGGCATTCTGACCTTCCGCGGCAACAACTGGAGAAACGCTTCGAGCGTCGGAACGGTCGAGCTGACGGAGTACAAGTTCACGCAGATCTGGAGTCAGAAGATCGGCGCGCTCACCAAGGGCGGCGGCAGCGGCAAGTGGTCCGGCTGCGGCTGGACGGGACAGCCGCTGATCGTGCAGTGGCCTGCGGAAACGCGCAGGATCATGAACCTCTATGACTGGGCGAAGGAAAAGGAAAACCTCGTCGAGGTCATCTATCCGACCGAGGACGGCAACATCTACTTCCTCGATCTCGAAACGGGCAGGCAGACGCGCGACACGCTCGTGATGCGCGTTCCGTTCAAGGGCACCGGCAGCGTCGATCCGCGCGGCTGGCCGCTCCTGTACTGCGGCTCCGGCGATCAGTACGAGGCGGACGATCAGAAATCGCGCGCCTACATCATCTCGCTGATCAACGGCAGAGTGCTGTATGAGTTCGGCAAGCAGGGCACCGATTCGTTCGCCAGAAGACGCTGGTACGCATACGATTCCGCGCCGCTTATCGACGCCGCGACCGATACGCTGATCTATCCGGGCGAGAACGGCATCGTCTATACGATGAAGCTCAATACCGTCTACGATCCGTCGATCGGCTCGATCTCGGTCAATCCGTCGGACGTCGTCAAGTTCCGCTACGACTGCAACAACATCTACGACGATATCGACGTCGCCGATCCCACGCACAAGTGGCAGGGCTATGAAGGCAGCGCCGCCGCGTGGAACGGGCATCTGTATCTTTCGAGCAACGACGGCATGTTCCAGTGCATCGACCTCAACACCATGCAGATCGTGTGGGTGGCGAACACCGAGGACGACACGAACGGCAGCCCGGTGCTCGACGTGATCAGCGACACCGAGGCGTATCTGTACGTCGGCACTTCGCTGCACTTCAATAAGGACAAGAACAACAGCGGCATTGCGCCGTTCTTCAAGATCGACGCCATGACCGGCGAGATCAAGGGCCGCTACGGGCTGACCGTTCTGACCGTGTCCGGCGTTTCCGGCGGCATCCAGTCGACGGCGGCGGTCGGAAAAGCGGGAAGCAACGTCAGCGATCTCGTGTTCATCTCGATCGCGCGCTATCCGGACAAGGACAAGGGACTTCTGGTGGCGCTCGACAAGAACACGTTCGACGTGCGCTGGAAGATGGACATGGACTACTATTCCTGGTCCAGCCCGACCGTCGTGTACAGCGCGAACGGCAGCGGCTACGTCATTCAGGCGGATTCGCACGGCAATATCTTCCTCGTCGACGGCGTGACCGGCGCCGTGCGCGGCGTAACGTCGCCGACCGATTCGAACTTCGAAGCGTCGCCCGCCGTGTTCGGCAACATCCTCGTGCTCGGCTGCCGCGGCGATCAGACGATCTTCGGCATGCGGCTGTCCTGAATCATCCGAATGAATCTCCCCTTTTGCAGATGCTGCAAAAGGGGATTTGCGTTTATTTACGGAAATGTCGAAAAGAGTTTGCATTTTCGCATTGCGCGAAGGGATGCGATAGGATATAATACGAACCATGGCAGGCAACAATAACAGAACCGTACATCCGAGATTTCTCGTGTTCTGCGCGTCGGTGTTCATCCTCTTGATCGCCGTCGTGCTTTTGGCGGTTGCAGTCAAATACGGCAGTTCGATGTGCTCAACCGGCACGCGCTGCGGCGGCTCGCCCGACGCGCTTGCGATCGGCAGCACGGTCATCGATCCGGGCGGCGCACAGGAGAATCCGCCCGAGCAGTCCGGCGTGAACCAGTCCGACGCGTCGATCATTCCCGATCCGCCCGCGCTTTCCGAATCGACGGAGTATCCCGTCGTCCCCGCGGAGGAGGCGAAGCCCGCGAACTTCGGCTTCACCTACGAGATCCGCAAGAACAACCGCGAGGAAACCTACACCGAAAACCCGAACGAAAACGCGCTCTCCTTCGGCAGCGCAAAGAGCTATACCGGCGTCAAGGGCATGACGACCTTTGCGGGCAACCATTACCGCAACGGCTTTGCCTACGGCACGGCGACAATCACCATGCAGACGATGGAGCAGGTCTGGTCCTACGCGATCGGCTCGGCGAACGGCTTTGCCGGCGCAAGCTGGACCGGTCAGCCGCTGATCGTCACATGGGAACAGCCGACGCTGGCGCATCTGGGCGTCAAGCAGGAATACCGGGACCGCGAAAAGCTCAACGAGGTCATCCTCTGCGGCGCCGACGGCAACATCTATTTCCTGGAACTCGAGACGGGCAGCCGCACGCGGGAGCCGATCGCGATCAACGCGCCGATGTTCGGCACCCCGACGCTCGATCCGTCCGGCGCGCCGATGCTCTATATCGGCAAGGGGACCAAGGAGGACGACAACAAGACCTCGACCTACGCGGTCAATCTCATCGCAAACACCTTTGAAACCATCGTCAGCGGCAAGGACCATACCGCGCGGCGCAGCGACTGGGCGGCGTTCGATTCGAGCCCGCTGATGATCGACGACATGCTGATCTGGCCGGGCGAAAGCGGCGTGCTGTATCTCGTGCGCATGAACACGAAGTACGACGCCGAATCCGGCTCGCTGTCGGTCGAGCAGGGCGACCGCATCAAGTACCGCTACAATGGCACCGGCTATTCGAGCACGACGTTTGCCGGAAAGCGCAGCTACGGCTTTGAATCCTCGGCGGCGGCGTTCCGCAACAATCTGTATCTGACGGATAACGGCGGACGGCTCCAGTGCATCAATCTCAATACGCTGAAACTCCAGTTCGTCGCGGACGTCGGCGGCGATTCGGACGCGACGCCGGTTCTCGAAGAGGACGGCAACGCGGGCACCGTGTTCGTCTATACCTGCTCGCAGTGCGATACGCAGGAGGAGACGCTGCCGAACGGCTACGGCTACTGCTATGTGCGCAAATTCAACGCGCTGACCGGCGAAAAGCTCTGGGAGCAGCGGCAGATCTGCATCACCATCGGCGGCGCGAAGGGCGGCAGCAAGGCGACGCCGCACATCGGGCACGGCACGATCGGCGATCTTCTGATCTGCGCGTTTTACGGACTGGCGGTCGATACGACCGACGCGGACGGCAACGTGACCTATACCTACGGCGGCAAGATCGTGGCGTACGACCGTGAAACCGGCGCGGTTCGCTGGGAGATCAAGCAGACCGGCAACGCGGATTACGTTTCCTCGCCGCTCGTCGTGTACAACGCGCGCGGCGACGCATATCTCGTCGCCTGCGACCGCGACGGCTGCATCAAGCTGTACAACGCGGCGCGTCCCGGCGACAACGCGCTGTTCGCGCTGGACCTCGGCGAGCGCATCGACGCGACGCCGGTTGCGTTCGGCAACTATGTCGTCGTCGCAACGACCGGCAGCCGCGAGCAGACGCGTCTGTTCTGCATGAAGCTCAGCTGAGGCGGCACGTATGACACGGATCCTTTTGGTCGAAGACGACGCGGCGATCGTGCGAACGCTTTCGGAATACCTCGAAGGCGAAGGCTTTGATACGGCAACCGCCGCGACGGAAGCGGCGGCGAAGACGGCGCTGAAAAACACGCCGTTCGATCTTGTGCTGCTGGACGTCTCGCTTGCGCGCGGCAGCGGATTTCCCGTCTGCAAAGCGGCGAAGGAAAAGGGCGTTCCGGTGATCTTTCTGACCGCTTCGGGCGACGAAAACAGCGTGGTCAAGGGGCTCGACATGGGCGCCGACGACTATATCACCAAGCCGTTCCGTCCGCGCGAGCTCGTCTCGCGCATCAAGAGCGTGCTCCGGAGAACCGGCGCGGAGCCTGCGTTGCGGCTCAGTAACGGCGTGACCGTCGATCCGGACCGCGGGATCGCGCAAAAGGACGGCGAGGAGATCAAGCTTTCCGCGCTCGAATTCCGGCTGCTGCTCGTGTTTCTGAATCACCGCGGCAAGCTGCTGACGCGCGAAAAGCTTCTGGAGGATATCTGGGACATCGCGGGCGACTTTGTCAACGACAACACGCTGACCGTCTACATCAAGCGCCTGCGGTTGAAGCTCGGCGACGATCCGCTGAAGCCGCAGATCATCAAGACCGTGCGCGGACTCGGATACCGCATGGACTGATATGGGCCTCTTTCGAAACCGTGAACTCAAAATCGAATGCATCATCGACGCCGCCGCAACGGTTCTGCTTGCCGCTGCGGGCTTTTTCGTACATCCGTTGGCGGGCGTTCTGCTTTTGCTGCTCGGCGGCGGTCTCAGCGCGCTGCATCTGCTGCACGGACGCAGACGCTATGCGAACATCGACGCGCTCACCAAGAGCATCGACCGCGTGCTGCACGAGCAGGATCAACTGCTGATCACCGAGAGCGACGAGGGCGAGCTTGCGATTTTGACCGCGGAGATTCGCAAAATGACCGTGCGGCTCAGGGAGCAGACCGACCGGCTCAAGGACGACAAGCGCCTGCTGTCCGACGCGATCGCGGACCTGTTCCATCAGATCCGCACGCCGCTGACCTCGATGAACCTCATTGTGTCGATGCTCTCGGAGGACGATCTTCCGGCCGAACGGCGGCTCCGGTATCTGCATGAACTCAAACAGCAGCTCGGCCGCATCCAGTGGATCACCGAAACGCTGTTGAAGCTCTCGAAACTCGACGCGGAGACGGTGCGCTTCCATCCGGAACCGGTCGGCGCAAGGGCGCTGATCGAGCAGGCGGCGGAGCCGCTGCGCGTTCGGATGGAACTGAAGGACGTTGCGCTCGAAATCGAGGACGACGGCGCGCGACTTACGGTCGATCGCGCATGGACGGAGGAGGCGCTCTCCAACATCCTGAAAAACTGCATGGAGCATACGCCGGAGGGCGGACGCATCACGGTGCAGACGGAGGAAAGTCCGGTCTTTTGCCGCATCACGGTGCGCGACACCGGCGCGGGCTTTGATCCGGAGGACCTCGGACACATCTTCGAACGCTTCTACCGCGGCAAAAACGCGGCGGATGACAGCATCGGGATCGGGCTTGCGCTCTCGCGCGAGGTCATTGCATCGCAGGGCGGCACGATCGTAGCAAAGAACGCCGACACAGGGGGCGCGCAGTTTACGATCACGTTCTACAAAACCGTATTATAAGGAAAACATAAGAATTTCCGTGACAGTCACCGAACTGTCACTTTTCTTTTGTAGAATGGAAGCAGAAGAACCGAAGGAGGTCATTTTCATGGAGATTTTGAAGGTCGAAAACCTGACGAAGATATACGGCGCTGGAAACGCCGAGGTCCGCGCGCTCGACGGCGTGTCGTTCTCGGTGGAACAGGGCGAATTCCTGGCGATCATCGGTCCTTCGGGCAGCGGTAAATCGACGCTTTTGCACGCATTGGGCGGCGTCGACCGTCCGACATCAGGCAAGGTTTATATGAACGGGCAGGACGTGTATGCGCAGAACGAGGAGCAGCTCGCGATCTTCCGCCGCCGTCACGTCGGCCTGATCTATCAGTTCTACAATCTGATTCCGGTTTTGAACGTCGTGGAAAACATGACGCTGCCGGTGCGCATGGACGGGCGCAAGGTCAACGAGGAACGGCTCGAAGAGCTTCTGAAGCTGCTTGCTCTGGAGGACCGCAAACTGAACCTGCCGAATCAGCTGTCCGGCGGACAGCAGCAGCGCGTATCCATCGGCAGAGCGCTGATGAACGCGCCGGAGATCGTGCTTGCCGACGAGCCGACCGGCAATCTGGATTCCAAAAACAGCCGCGAGATCGTGGAGCTTTTGAAGGTAAGCAACCGCAAGTACAATCAGACGCTGATCGTCATCACGCACGACGAGCAGATCGCGCTGCAGGCGGACCGCGTGATCGCGATCGAGGATGGGCACATCGTGCGCGACGAGCGCATCCGGAGGGCGCAGGCATGAACATTCTGCACACTTTTACCCGGCGCGCGCTCGGAAAAAACCGCATGCGCACGCTGGTCACGGTCATCGGCATCGTGCTTTCGATGGCGCTTCTGACGGCGGTTATCGAAGGCGCGTACAGCGGACTTTACTATATGCGCAGCGTCACGGAGGAAGATGCCGGAAACTGGCACGCGTATTTTCAGAATCTGGATACAAAGACCGCCGAAAGCGTCAAGGAGCAGGACTTTGTCAGGGACGTCGTCACGAGCTGGCAGACCGTCGGCTATGAAGCGCTCGATCCAGATACCGACCGGCTCCCGCTCTTTGTCGATGCGCTGCTCGGCGACGCGCCGCTGATCGAAAGCCGCATCCTCTCGGGACGCATGCCCGAAAACGAGCACGAGCTCATCCTTTCGAGCCGCTTCTTTTCCTATGCGCGGGAGACGAATCTCGACGCGTTTGCGGTCGGCAGCACGGTCACCGTGTCGATCGGCAGCCGCACCAATCCGCTCGGTGAACCGCTGACCGAGAACGATCCGCTCTGGGAGGACGAATTCGTCACCGACGCAAAGCCCAGAACCTATACGGTCGTCGGCGTCTACAAAAGCTTCGATCCCTCGGTCGACGGCACGGGCTACCGCGCGCTGACGAAGGGACAGGGAACCGGCGATTGTTCCGTGTTCTTTACGGTGAAGCATCCGTATCTCTTCAAGCGCGTGATGGCGGAGCAGAGTGTTTCTCAAGATTGGAGACCCAACTCCACGCTGATGCGCTACTACTTCGCATTCGGCGACGATACGGTCACGACGATGCTCTGCGGTTTCGCGGGCGTGCTCGTGCTGCTCGTGATGTTCGGCTCGATCTCGCTGATCTACAATGCATTCTCGATCTCGGTCGCCGAGCGCACGCGCCAGTTCGGTATCTTAAAATCGATCGGGGCGACGAAAAAGCAGATCCGCGCGTCCGTGCGCTACGAGGCACTGGTGCTCTCCGCGTTCGGCATTCCGATCGGCATGCTCATCGGATGTCTCGGCATCGGGATTACGCTGTGGGCGATCCGCGACACCTTTACGGCGCTGATGCCGAATACCGAAACGCAGATGCGCCTTGCGCTGCATCCCGTAGCGCTTCTGATCGCGGCTGCCATCGCGCTTGTGACGGTGCTGATCTCCGCCGCGGTTCCCGCACGACGGGCGGCGCGGCTGCAGCCGATCGACGCGATCCGCCAGAGTACCGATATCAGAACCAAGGCGAGGGAGGTCAGAACAAGCAGGCTCACCGAAAAGCTGTTCGGTTTTGAGGGCGCGATGGGCGCCAAGAACTTCAAGCGCAACAAAAAGGGCTATCGCGCGACGGTGCTGTCGCTCATGATGAGCATCGTGCTGTTTATCGGCGCGTCGTCGTTCTGCACGTACCTTACCGACATGGTCGAAACGCTGACCGAGTATACAAGCTATGATGTGTTCGCCTACGTTCCGGTTTATGCCGTGAAGGACGTCATGGCAAAGATGCGCAAGTTCGACGGCGTCACCCGCGCGGCATATTTCTACCCGGAGAATGCAGCGGACGGCTACAGCGCAAAGACCGCGCTTTTGACCGATACGTTTCTTGCCGTTCCGTCGCATACGATTGACGCCGAAAACGAACAGTCCTATGTGCCGCTCGAGGTGCTCTGGCTCGAGGACGACGTGTTCCGCGCCCTGTGCCAAGCAAACGGGATCGATCCGGAGCCGTATTTCGATCCGGGAAATCCTTACGGTGTGCTGATGAATTCGGATATCACGGAGTCCTTACACCTTGCCCGCAACAAGGTCAAGCGCTACCGCTACGACCTGTTCCGGGACGATGCGCTGCCCGCGTCCGTCACGACGCGGAAGATTGCACGGCGCGACGGGCTTGTCGCGGAGTATTCCTGGGACGACGAAGCCGGGGAAACGCGGATCGCGTACTATCCGGAGGCGTATTGGCGGCAGGTGATGGAGGGCGCTGCCGAAACGCACAGCTATACCATGGATATCAGCCGTGCGGAGCTTGTGCTGACGGAGGAGGAGGCGTCCGAGACCGTGACATATTCGTTTGACACCTTTGTCAAAACGGACGGCTTCTGCCTGCCGCAGAACTGCGCTTCGCTGATTTATCCGTTTGCAAGATTGGACGCATCGACGTTCGACACCGAGAAGCAGGCGCAGATGTTCTTTGCGGCGAAGGATCACAAGGCGGTGCGCGAAGCGCTGCTGGAGATGTTCGAGGATTCGGACTGGAAGTTCAACGCCTACGCGGGCGACGCCGCACAGGAGCGCGAAAACAGCCGCATGATCGTCGGCGTCGTCAACGTGTTCGCCTACGGGTTCATCATCCTGATCTCGCTGATTGCGGCGGCAAACGTGTTCAACACGATTTCCACGAACATCATGCTGCGGCGTCGGGAGTTCGCGATGCTGAAAAGCATCGGCATGACGGAGAAAGGCATGCGCCGGATGCTGAGCTATGAGTGCATCATCTACGGGCTTCGCGCGCTGCTGTTCGGACTGCCGGTGTCGGTCGGCGTGACGTTTCTCATTCACCGTATCGTCAGCGAGGAATTGGAGCGCAGCTTCTATATGCCGTGGCACAGCATTGCGATCGCGGTGGGTTCGGTGTTCCTCGTCGTGTTTGCAACGATGCTTTATGCGCGCAGGAAGCTTCGAAAGGACAATCCGATCGACGCGCTGAAAAACGAAAATCTGTAAGAACCGGCCCCGCAAACGCGCGGGGCTTTTTGTCTCTCGAAAACCTTGCGCATGGGGGCGCGGTTTGATATAATAACGGTATCTAGACTGGGGGCATATGGGATGCGGATTCTTTTGGTCAACGACGACGGCATCAACGCGGAGGGCATCCGTACGCTGATGCGCACGCTCTCAAAGGAGCACGAGGTGTTTGCGGCCGCGCCGGACCGGCAGCGGAGCGCGGCAAGCATGGCAATGACGCTCGATACGCCGCTTCGCGCGGTTCCGGTTCCGGTCGATCCTCCGGTCGCGGGGGCGTACGCCGTCGACGGCACGCCGGTGGACTGCGCGCGGCTTGCGCTCGGCAATCTGGTGCAGGAGCCGGATCTCGTGATCTCCGGCATCAACCACGGACCGAACCTCGGCAGCGACACGCTCTATTCGGGCACCTGCGGCGCGGCGCAGCAGGCGGCGATCCTGTACCGGCAGGCGATCGCGATGTCGCTCGATCACCGCAATCCCACGCATTTTGAGACCGCGGCTGCGGTCACGATGCGCATGATCGACGTCATCAAAAAGCATCCGCTGCCGTTCGGCATGTTCTATAACGTCAACGTGCCCGATCTGCCGATTGCGGAAATTCGGGGGTACAAGGTCACGCACCTTGCCTATGTGCGCTACAACGGCGTCTATGAAAAGCGCGAGGATCCGCTGGGCAAGCCCTATTACTGGGTGCCGCGCGGCAAGCTCCCGTGCGAAGCGGACGAGGACACGGACTATGCGTGGATGAAGAAGGGGTATGTGACGGTCACGCCGATGAGCTTTGATTCCGCAAAGCTCGACGCGGTCGATCTCAAAGAAGAATTCGGAGGCGAAGCATGAGAGTAGCGGTCATCGGCGGCGGCGCCGCGGGACAGCTTGCGGCGATCAAGGCGGCGGAACGCGGCCATGCCGTGACGCTGTTCGAACAGAATGAAAAGCTGGGCAAAAAGCTGTTCATCACGGGCAAGGGACGCTGCAACCTCACCAACGCCTGCGACCGCGACGGATTCTTCCGCCACGTGGTGAGAAACCCGCGCTTTCTTTACAGCGCGTACGCGAACTTCGACAGCGCGGCGATCGTCGAACTCGTCGAATCGGCAGGCGTACCGACCAAGGTGGAGCGCGGACAGCGCGTGTTCCCGGCGTCGGACAAATCGAGCGACGTTTTGAAAGCGCTCGAACGCACGGTCCGAAAGAGCGGCGTCGACGTGCGGCTCAATACCCGCGTTTCGGAGATTCTCACAAACGGCGAATGCGTCAGCGGCGTGCGCGTCGGCGAGACGGTCGAGCCGTTCGACGCGGTAATCCTCGCAACCGGCGGGCTCTCCTATCCGAGCACCGGCAGTACCGGCGACGGTCTGCGCTTTGCCGTGAAGCTCGGACACACGGTTACGCCGCCCGTGGGCTCTTTGATTCCGCTTGAAACTGAGGAACGGTGGTGCGCGGAGCTCTCGGGACTGACGCTCAAAAACGTCACGCTCACCGCGTACGACGGCAGGGGCAGGGAGGTGTATTCCGAGCTCGGCGAAATGCTGTTCACGCACTTCGGCGTCAGCGGACCGCTGGTGCTGTCGGCGTCCGCGCTGATCGCGGAAAACCCTGCGGGTACGGTGCTTTCGATCGATCTCAAGCCCGGTCTTTCGGAGGAACAGCTGGATGCGCGGCTTTTGCGCGATCTGTCTGCCAACGCGAAGAAAACGTTCGGCGGCGCGCTGTACGGACTCTTGCCGCAGCGGCTTTTGGGGATCGTACTCGAAGCGGCGGGCATCGACGCGCAGGCGCCTGCGGGCAACTGCTCCAAGGCGCAGCGCAGGGCGCTGGTCGAGACGCTCAAAGGGCTGAAGCTGCATGTGACCGGCGCAAGACCGATCGCGGAGGCGATCATCACGCGCGGCGGCGTCAAGGTGTCGGAGGTCAATCCTTCGACGATGGAATCAAAGAAGGTCAAACAGTTGTATTTTGCGGGCGAAATGCTCGACGTCGACGCGTTCACGGGCGGATTCAATCTGCAGATTGCGTGGTCGACGGGCGCGCTGGCAGGGAACAGTATTCCAACGGAGGTTTAAAACATGAAACAGAGCATCGGCATCGACGGTCCCGCGGGCGCGGGAAAGAGCACGGTCGCCAAGCGCATCGCGAAGGCGCTTGACATTCCCTATCTCGATACGGGCGCGATGTATCGCGCGGTCGCGGTCGCGGCGAAGAAATACGGCATCGGCTTTACGGACGAGCCGAAGCTTGCCGAATTCGTACAGACACTCGACATCGCCGTACGGTATCTCGGCAGCGAGCAGCACATGCTCGTGGACGGCGAGGACGTGACCGGACAGCTTCGCACCGAGGAGATCAGCCAGGGCGCGTCGCTCGTGAGCCGCGTGCCCGCCGTGCGCGACCGGATGGTCGAGCTGCAGCGCGAGGTCGCGCATGCGCAGCGCGTCGTCATGGATGGACGCGACATCTGCACGAACGTGCTGCCCGACACGCCGTACAAGTTTTTCATCACGGCGTCCGCCGAGGAACGTGCGAACCGCCGCTATAAGCAGCTTCTGGAGGCGGGGCAGGAAGTCGATTACGACACCATCTACCAGGACATCGTGCGGCGCGACAAACAGGACAGCGAGCGCGCCTACAAGCCGCTGTACTGCGGCGCCGACACCAAGCTGATCGATACGACGAACATGACAATCGAGGAAGCGACGGAAGCCGTATTGCGGGAGGTCTGAACCATGCTGTATCTCATCGGCGTGCTGATTTTAAAGCCGATCCTTCTGGTCTACGGACGCCCGAAGGTCTATAACCGCGCGGCGCTCAAACACAAGGGAAAGGTCATCTATGTGTCGAATCACGTCAAGATGAGCGATCCGCTGTGGATCGTGACGATCACGACGCGGTTCATCCACTTCATGGCGAAATCGACGCTGTTTTCCTCGAAGCTGATGCGCGCGATCTTCCGGATGCTGCTGTGCTTCCCGGTCAATCAGCGCACCGCCGACACGAAAGCCATCAAGCAGGCGGTCGAGCTGCTGAACAAGGGCAAGGCGTTCGGCATCTTCCCCGAAGGACACCGGTCCTCCACCGAGCGCGACATGGACGCGCTCGACAAGGGCTGCGCATTCATCGCGCTGCGCGCGGACGCGCCGATCGTGCCGATCTACTTTGTGCATCACGACCGCAGGTTCGGTCAGCGCATGAAAGCGGCGGTCGGCGATCCGATCTATCCCTCCGAGGTCAAGGCACGCTGCCCCGGCAAGAAGCCGGTCGACGCGGTCAACGCGGCGATCACCGACGCGATGATGACGCTTCGCGACATTGCGGAGGCGATGTGATGCAGGTGTATTTTGCGGAGCACGGCGGGTTCTGCTTCGGCGTCTCGCGGGCGATCGATCTGGTCAACAAAGCGGCGGAACAGAACCGGCGCGTGTTCACCTACGGAAAGATCATCCATAACGAGCAGGTGACGGACGAGCTTGCCTCGCGCGGGATTTTTGCGATCGGGAGCCTCGACGAACTGCAGGCGGGGGATACGCTGGTGATCCGCGCGCACGGCGCGCCGCCGGAGGTCTTTTGCGCGTGCGAAGAAAAGGGCGTAAAGGTCGTCGACGCGACCTGCCCGTTTGTCAAGCGCATCCACAGGATCGTCGAACAGGCGAGCGCGGCGGGCGAACCGGTCGTCATTCTCGGAAAAGCCGCGCACCCCGAGGTGATCGGCATCAAAAGCCGCGCGGGCGAACGCGCGGTCACGGTCGGTTCGGCGGAGGAGGCAAGAGCGCTGCAGCTGCCCGATACGGTCACGTTCGTTGCGCAGACGACCGCCAAGCAGCAGGACTACGATTCGATCAAAGCCATCCTTTCGGAGCGCTGCGGCAATCTGCATGCGACCTGCACGATCTGCGATACCACGCGGCAGCGGCAGGAGGAAGCGGAGCGGTTGGCGCAAAAATGCACCCGGATCTTTGTGCTGGGATCGGAATCCAGTGCAAATACCCGCGCATTGCTTGAATTAAGTAAAAAAACATGTCGGGATGCCGAAATCATCGAGAATATCGGCAAAATTTCTCTTGCAAAAATAAAACACGATGATATAATAGGTGTAATCGCAGGCGCATCGACGCCCCACGCGATGATTAGGGAGGTTAAACAAGTAATGAGCGAACTCGAAAAGACGACGTTAGAAACCATCGAAGCGGAAGCTCCCGCTGAGGTTGTCGCCGAAGCCACTGAAGTCGTTGCAGAAGAAGCGCCGGCAGCCGTTGAGGCGGTCGCCGAGGAAGCTGCGGAAGCGGTCGAAGAAGTGAAGGAAACCGTAGAAGCGGTAGAAGAAGCGCCGGCAGCAGTTGAAGAAGCAGTCGAAGAAGCTGTTGAGAATGCTGTCGAAGAAGAAGCAGCGGCACCCGTTGCTGTCGAGGCGAAGGCGGAAGCCGAGCCCGAAACATTTGCAGAGGCCTTTGAAAAGACCGTCAGACGCATCCATCCCGGTCAGCTGATCACGGGCACCGTGCTCCAGATCGTGGACGGCGAAGTGTTTGTGAACATCGGCTATAAGGCAGACGGCGTGATTCCGAAGGGAGAATTCTCGCAGGATCCCGAAGTCCGTCCGGAAGATGTGGTCAAGGAAGGCGACAGCATCGATGTAGAAGTTGTCATGGTCAACGACGGCGAAGGCAATGTGCGCCTGTCCCGCAAGAACGTCGAAGGCAAGAAGCTTTGGGACGAAATGCTTGCGGATGACGTCGAAGGCAAGGTCTACGAGGCAGTGGGCAAGGAAGTCGTCAAGGGCGGTCTGATCGCCGAGATCAACGGCGGTATCCGCGCTTTCATTCCGGCTTCGCACGTTTCTACCAAGTATGTTGAGAACCTCGGCGAGTACGTCGGCAAGCCCATCAAGGTCAAGGTTCTCGAAGTGGACAAGGGCAAGAAGCGCATCGTCGCTTCCATCAAGCAGGTTCTTCTCGATGAAGCCAAGGCGGCCAAGCAGGCGAAGTGGGACGCGCTCGTCGTCGGCGAGAAGGTCCACGGCGTCGTTCGCCGCATCACCGATTTCGGCGCGTTTGTCGACATCGGCGGTCTCGACGGTCTCGTGCATGTCACGGACTGCGCATGGGGCAGAGTCAAGCATCCGAGCGATGCGCTGTCCATCGGTCAGGAGATCGAAGTGCTGATCCTCGGCGTCGACCGCGAGAAGGAACGCATTTCGCTGGGCTACAAGCAGCTGCAGCCGAAGCCCTGGACCAAGGCGGCGGAGAAGTACCCGATCGGCACCATTGTCGAGGGTAAGGTTGTCCGTATCGTCCCGTTCGGCGCGTTCGTCGCGCTGGAGCCGACGATCGACGGTCTCATCCACATCTCTCAGGTCGGTATCCACCGCATCGAGAAGGTTGAGGACGAGCTCAAGGTCGGCGACATCGTCCGCTGCAAGGTTCTGGACGTCAACGTCGAAGCAAAGCGCATCAGCCTTTCCCGCAAGGATGCTCTGATCGAGGAGAATCCGGAGATCGCGGAGCAGCTCGCAGCCGAGAAGGCGGAGCGCGAACGCATCAATGCGGAGCGCAAGGCACAGCGCGAAGCGCAGCGTGAGCAGCAGAACAAGGAGCGTGAGGAGCGCAACGCGCGCCGTGCGCAGGAAAACGGCGAACGCCGCGAATCACGTCCGGATCGCCGCCGCCGCAACTCCGAAGACGGCGAGTATGAACTCCCGCCGGTCACCCAGACGACCACGTCTCTGGCAAGCCTGTTCGCAAACTTCAAGGCGGACGAGGAGTAATCCGAATCACAACAAAAACCGGCCGTTTCGGTCGGTTTTTTGTTATTTATGACCGAGTTGTAAAAAATATTTGAAAAAATATCGGTTTTTCTCTTTTCAGATGAAAAAGTATCTGCTATAATACTTCCGTACGCATGGCGTATAATACATTTCCCTATGCAGGGAGAATTCTATCAGGAGGAAATCAAAATGAAGAAAATCATCGCTTTGTTGATGGTTCTCGCACTGGCATTTGCGGCATTCGCCTGCACGACGACGCCCGCGACGCCCGACACGCCGGCAAACCCCGACACCCCGGCAAACCCCGACACGCCGGCCAACCCCGACACCCCGGCAAATCCGGAAGCGGCAGCTTATAAAGTAGCAATGGTTACCGACTACGGCGACATCACCGACGAGTCCTTCAACCAGGCAACCTACGAAGGCTGCAAGGAATTCTGCGAAGCGAACAACGTAGAGTTCACCTACAAGAAGCCGTCCGGCGACAGCACCGCAGAGCGTGTTTCCGCGGTTGAAGCTGCGATCGACGAAGGCTATAATGTCATCATTATGCCGGGCTTCGCATTTGCAGGCACCGTTGTTGAAGTTGCTCCGAAGTATCCGGACACCAAGTTCGTCGCGCTGGACGTCTCCCTCGGCGACCTGCTCGAAGCTGCGGTTACCGCTGCGGGTCAGCAGTATGACTACAATCCGGACAACTGGAATCTTGCGGACTTTGTCGACCTGAGCAACACCTACTGCGCAGTCTACCAGGAAGAGCTTTGCGGCTACATGGCGGGCGTTGCGGCAGTCAAGCTCGGCTATAAGCACCTCGGCTTCCTCGGCGGCATGGCGGTTCCGGCGGTTATCCGTTACGGCTACGGCTTCGTCCAGGGCGCAAACGCGGCGGCTGTTGAGCTCGGCATTGCGGGCGATGTGACCGTTGAGTACGTCTACGGCAACCAGTTCTTCGGCGATGCGGACATCACCGCATACATGGACACCTGGTACCAGACCAAGGGCGTTGAAGTCGTCTTCGCTTGCGGCGGCGGCATCTACACCTCCGCGGTTGAAGCTGCGAAGAAGGTCGAAGGCTCCAAGGTGATCGGCGTCGACGTCGACCAGGCTGCGATCATCGCAGGTCTCGGCGGCGAAGGCATGACCGTTACCTCCGCAATGAAGGGTCTGGCGGCAACCGTTAAGGCAACGCTCACCGACGTCGTTCTGAACGGCAAGTGGGCAGACTATGCGGGCAAGGTTGCAAACCTCGGCCTCGTCTCCGGCGACGATCCGACGGCGAACTTCGTCCAGATTCCGATGGAGTCCACCCAGTGGGCAGACGGCTTCACGCAGGACGATTACAAGGCGCTCGTTGCGAAGATGTTCGCAGGCGAGATCACCGTTGACAACGGCATCGGCGATATGCCCGCAACGGATATCACCGTCAACGCGTACGGCAACATCAAGGGCTGATTTTCAGTCAAACAAAGAGCTCGGTTTTCCGGGCTCTTTTTTTGTCCCGCAGGATCGGAGGACCGTGAAAAAACGGACGGCAGACGGTCGAAAACGCAACATCGTACTTGAAAAACGATATATGATATGCTAAAATACAAATTGAAATATTGCATGCAAATGCACTAAAACGAGGATGGAGGTAGTGAGATTGGAAACGAAACCCGCTGCGAGCGTTCCCGTTCCAAACGGCGCGCAATCTGAGTATACCATCGAGATGCTCAACATCACCAAGCGCTTTCCGGGCATTATCGCAAACGACAACATCACGCTTCAGCTGAGAAAGGGCGAGATTCACGCCCTGCTCGGTGAAAACGGCGCGGGCAAGTCCACGCTGATGAGCGTCCTGTTCGGGTTGTATCAGCCGGAGGAAGGCATCATCAAGAAGGACGGAAAGGTCGTCAAGATCGACAATCCGAACGACGCGAACGATCTGGGCATCGGCATGGTGCATCAGCATTTCAAGCTGGTCGAGGTTTTCTCGGTTCTGGACAACATCATCATGGGCGTGGAGCCGAACAAGTTCGGTTTCCTGCAGAAGGCGGAAGCGAAGAAAAAGGTCATCGAGCTGTCGGAGCGCTACGGTCTGCAGGTCGATCCGGACGCCAAGATCGAGGATATCACCGTCGGTATGCAGCAGCGTACCGAGATCCTCAAGATGCTCTACCGCGACAACGAGATCCTGATCTTCGACGAGCCGACGGCCGTTCTGACGCCGCAGGAGATCGCGGAGCTCATGCAGATCATGAAGAACCTGAAGGCGGAAGGCAAGAGCATCCTGTTCATCTCGCACAAGCTCGACGAGATCATGGAGGTTGCGGATCGCTGCACCGTCCTGCGCAAGGGCAAGTACATCGGCACGGTCAACATTGCGGAGACCACCAAGGAAGAGCTTTCCCGCATGATGGTCGGACGCAACGTCAACTTCCACGTCGAAAAGGGCGAGCCGCATATCGGCGAGGAAATCCTCCGCATCGAGAACATGACGGTCGCGTCCAAGGTCCACAAGAACAACGCGGTCAAGAATGTCAGCCTCAACGTGCATGCGGGCGAGATCGTCTGCATCGCGGGCATCGACGGCAACGGTCAGTCCGAGTTTGTCTACGGTCTCACCGGTCTTGAACCGCTGGTCTCCGGCAAGATCACGATGTGCGGCAAGGACATCACCAAGATGCCGATCCGCAAGCGCAACATCGGCGGCATGAGCCATATTCCGGAGGACCGTCATAAGCACGGTCTGGTGCTGGATTATTCGCTTGAATACAATCTGGTGCTGGAACGCTATTTCGAACCCGAGTTCACGAACAAAGCGGGCTTCCTGAAGAAAAAGAACATCCGCGAGTACGCCAACCGTCTGATCGAGCAGTTCGATATCCGTTCCGGTCAGGGCGCGATCACCACGGCACGTTCGATGTCGGGCGGCAACCAGCAGAAAGCGATCGTCGCGCGCGAAATCGACAAGAATCCGGAACTGCTCGTCGCGGTACAGCCGACGCGCGGTCTCGACGTCGGCGCGATCGAAGGCGTTCATAAGCAGCTCATTGCGCAGCGCGACGCCGGTAAGGCGGTTTTGCTCGTGTCCCTCGAACTGGATGAGGTCATGGACGTTCCGGACCGTATCCTCGTGATGTACGAAGGCGAAATCGTCGGTGAACTGGATCCGAAGCAGACGACACAGGAAGAGCTCGGCCTCTACATGGCGGGCGCGAAGAGAGACGAGGTGGTCGTAAAATGAAAAAGATCCTGAAGAACAAAGCACTGCAATCGATTCTGGCGGCGCTGCTGTGCATCATTGTCGGCGTGCTCGTCGGATATATCGTGCTCCTGCTCATTGAGCCGAAGGGCGCGAACGCCGCAATCGCGGGCGTTCTGAAGAACTTCATGGCGCGCAAGAGTACCGGCCTGCGGCTCAAGGAACTCGGCAATACGCTCGTCAAGACGATGCCGCTGATCCTGTGCAGCCTGTCGGTCCTGTTCGCGTACAAGGTCGGTCTGTTCAACATCGGCGCGGCAGGTCAGTACGTCGTCGGCGCGGGCGCGTGCCTCTATTGCGCGCTGGCGCTCGGACTTCCGTGGTATGTCTGCCTGCTCGCGGCGATCGTCGCAGGCGCGCTGCTTGCCGGTATCTCCGGTCTTCTGAAAGCGTACTGCAACGTGAACGAGGTTATCTCCTGCATCATGTTGAACTGGATCAGCCTGTATGCGGTCAACACACTGCTTGCGCCGTTCGCACCGGTCGGCAAGAAGGACACCTACGAGATCGCGCAGATCAATGTGAGCGCGCTGCTCCCGCGGCTCGGTCTCGATAAGCTGTTCAACGGCAACACCAAAGTTACGATCGCGCTGCCGATCACGATCATTCTGGCAATCCTGATCTGGATCCTGCTCGAAAAGACCAAGCTCGGCTATGAGCTTCGCGCAACCGGTCTCAACAAGAACGCGGCGAAATACTGCGGCATGAAGGAAAAGCGCAACATCATCCTGACGATGCTGATCGCAGGCGCGCTTTCCGGCGCGGCGGCAGGTCTGTACTTCCTCTCCGGCTTCAAAGAGTGGGACATCAACCAGTCGTCGGTCCCGGGCATGGGCTTCAACGGCATCGCGGGCGCGTTCCTCGGCGCGTTGAATCCGATCGGCTCCATCTTCTCCTCGTTCTTCATTCAGCATATCACCGACGGCGGCGCTCTGAACCTCAACACGCAGAGCTATCCGCCGCAGATTGCGGACCTGATCTCCGCGATCATCATCTATCTGTGCGGCTTCGTGCTGTTCTTCAAGACGACGCTGAACCGCCTGGTCGACCGTTCGGAGGAGCGTAAGCTGCAGAAGCAAAAAGCAATTGCCGAAAAAGCGGAAGGAGGTAAACAATAATGGATCTTTTGATACAGTATACGCTGGTCTTTACCTCCGTTCTGACGCTGGTTGCACTCGGCGGGTGCTTCTCGGAACACTCCGGCGTCATCAACATCGGTCTCGAAGGCATCATGGTCATCGGCGCGCTCGGCGGCTCGCTGGTGCTGAAGTACATGAGCGTGACGACTCCGGCGATCTGGGTTGTTCTGGCAACGGTCGGCGTCGCGATTGCGGCGGGCGTCATCTACTCCCTGCTGCTCGGCGTTGCGTCCATCACGTTCAAGGCGGACCAGACGCTCGTCGGTACCGCAATGAACATGCTCGGCGTGGCGGCGGCAACGGTCGTCGTCAAGTCGGTGAACATCGCGGAAACGATGGGCTCCAACAACTCCCCGAAAGTCATCTACAGCGCAGTCAAGGATAAGCTCCTGATCGTGCAGGGCACGGAATACAGCTGGTTTCTGATCTTCGCGCTCGTGCTGCTGATCGCTTCGTACATCGTCCTCTACAAGACCAAGTTCGGTCTGCGTCTGCAGGCGTGCGGCGAGCATCCGCAGGCGGCTGCTTCCGTCGGCATCAACGTGCTGAAGATGCGTTACGCGGGCGTTATGATCTCCGGCGCGCTGGGCGGACTCGGCGGCATCGTGTACATCACGGCGGGCGTTTCGCAGTGGTCGTTCGACGTCGGCGTTGCGGGCTTCGGCTTCCTGTCCCTGGCGGTTATGATCTTCGGTCAGTGGAAACCGGTGCGCATCGTGCTGGCGGCGCTGCTGTTCGGTCTGTTCCGCGCACTCGGCAGCGTTTACACGGGCTTCGATTTCCTCAACAACCTGAACATCCCGAAGAGCGTGTACAACATGCTTCCGTACATCGTCTCGCTGATCGTCCTTGCGCTGACTTCGAAGCGCTCCCGCGCGCCGAAGGCGGAAGGTATTCCGTACGACAAGGGCATGCGATAAACAAACAAATCGAAAGGATCGTCTTCGGACGGTCCTTTTTGTATGCAAAAACGATGCGGCGGGAATGCTGTACATATGTGGGTTCTGATCGTTTTGTTTGTTCTGTTGTTTCTTTTGCTGCTGCTGTCGATGCCGCTGATCGTCGAGGCGCGGCTGCGCTTCGGCCTGCGCGGCGCTGTGGTGCATCTGAAGGTCTATGTGCTTGGGCTGATCCCGATTCCGGTCAGGCTGCGGATTCATCTGTTTTCTGAACCGGTCTTCACGCTCTGCATCGGCAAAAAGCGAACGTCGCTCGTGAAGCGCAAACAGAACGGCGCGGAGGGAATTCTGGAAGGGCTGCAGATCCGGAACCTGCGCGTTTCGGTCACGCTCGGGATCGGCGGCGATCCGGCACGGTCGATCTGGTACGCCGGGATTCTCGGCGTCGCGCTCTCGATGCTGATTCCGCGCGTGAGCGAAACCGGCGCCGTCCGCGTGCATCCGGCAAAGGATTCCGTGCTTCGCCTTTCGGCTGCGGGCAGCGCGATTCTGCAGCCGGTCGACGCGGTGCGCGGACTTCGGCGAATGCGGCGAATAGAACGGGCGAAAGCGGCAAACAATAGCCGTAAATCTCAAGAAAAGAGGACCGAATATGCATCCTGTTGAAACCATTCTGCAAACCACGATGCGCGAAGTCAAGAACATCATCGACGTGAACACGATCGTCGGCAATCCGATCTACGGCGAAGGCGGGGCGGTGCTGATCCCCGTCTCAAAGGTCTCGCTCGGCTTTTTCGCGGGCGGCGGGGACTTCCCGACGCAGACCGTTCAGAGAAAGGGACAGCCGGACAGCGACGCCGACCGCTACCCGTTTCTCGGCGCGAGCGTCGTCGGCGTCTCGATCACGCCGAAAGCGTTCCTGTACATGCAGGGCGGCAAGGCGACGCTGCTGCAGGCGGACTGCGACAACACGCTCGACCGGCTCGTGCAGCTGATCCCGACCGCGATGAACGAGATCCGCGAAGCGATCGAGGACATGCGCCGCCAGAAGGGGGAGGAGGAAGCGTGAAACGCGCGCTTGCGGCGCTGCTCGTCGCGGCGCTGCTCCTGCTGCCGAAACCCGCGCACGCGGATGCGATCCCCGCGCAGGCGGCGTACCTCCTCGAGGCGAATTCCGGCAGGGTGATCGCCGCGCAGAACGAAAATGCGCATCTGCCGATGGCGAGCACGACCAAGATCATGACCGCGCTGCTTGCGATCGAATCGGGCAGGATGGGCGAGACGGTGACGGTCGCGCCGGAAGCCGTCGGCACCGAAGGCTCGTCGATGTACCTCAAGGCGGGCGAAAAGCTGAAGCTTCGGGACCTCGTTTACGGGCTGATGCTGCGCTCCGGCAACGATGCCGCGGTGGCGATCGCCTGTTTTCTCGACGGCGGGACCGGCGCGTTTGCGGACCGGATGAACGCGCGGGCGGCGGAGCTGGGGCTTTCGGACACGCACTTTACCAATCCGAACGGTCTGCACGACGCGGCGCACTATACGAGCGCGCATGACCTTTGTCTGCTCGCGAAGACGGCGCTGGACCATCCGGTGTTTTCGGAGATCGTCCGCACGCGCTATTATGAAACCGGCGGCGAAACGCCGCGCACGCTCAAGAACAAGAACCGGCTGCTGTGGGAATACGAGGGCGGCATCGGCGTCAAAACCGGCTACACGAAGGCGGCGGGGAAGTGCCTCGTCTTTGCGGCGGAGCGCGGCGGCATGAAGCTGGTCGGCGTGGTGCTGAACTGTCCGTCGATGTGGAAGACCGCCGTCTCGATGCTCGACGACGCGTTTTCGACCTATCGCGCGGCGCTGTTTGTGGACGGGCGCACGGTTTTTACGGTTCCGGTCAAAAACAGCGGCAAAAAAGCATTGCCTGCGACGCCGATTTCGGGTATACTGTATCCGGTGAGAATCGGCGGGGACGAGACGTTTACGGTCGAAACGTCGTTCGAGCCGGCGCTCTGCGCGCCGGTGCGGGCGGGCGATCCGGTCGGCACGGCGACGCTGTACCGCAACGGAATAGCGGTCTGTTCGGTCCCGATCGTCGCGGCGGAAGCGGCGGACACGCCCGGTTTTCTCGAATATTTGCAAAGGACGGTTTCGGACTGGATCGGCTGAACCGCGAGGGGCATTATGCGGCTGCAGAAATTCATGGCGGACTGCGGCGTGGCGTCGCGCCGCGCCTGCGAACAGATCATTTCGGACGGACGGGTGACGGTCAACGGCATTCCGGCCGTTCTCGGCATGTCGGTGGAGGAGACCGACGACGTCCGGCTGGACGGGAAGCCGCTGAAACCGGCCGAAAAGCGCGTGGTCCTGATGCTCTATAAGCCGCGCGGCGTGGTGTCCACGTCGAGCGACGAAGCGGGGCGCAAGACCGTGCAGGCGTTTGTCGGCGATTTGCCGTACCGGCTCTACAACGTCGGACGTCTGGACCTCAATTCCGAAGGGCTGCTGCTTCTGACCAACGACGGCGAGCTGTGCAACCATCTGATGCATCCGCGCTACGGCGTCGAGAAGACGTACCGCGTCGTGTGCGACGGCACGCTGTCCGCATCGGAGATCGCGGCGCTGACCAACGGCGTGCAGCTCGAGGACGGCATCACCGCGCCGGCGAAGGTCACGAACATCCGCAGAAGCACGACCGGCGGCACCGCGTTTTCGATCACGATCCACGAGGGACGCAACCGCCAGATCCGCCGCATGCTCGAAGCGGTGGGGCACCGCACGCTGCGCCTCAAGCGCGAAGCATACGGACCGCTCAAGCTTGGCGAGCTGAAGCCGGGTGAGTGGCGATATCTGTCCGAAGCGGAAATCGCAGCGCTGTATCGCACCGCGCGCGTATAATCACCAAGAAGGGGGAAGCCCCTTCTTTTTTGTTCTGTGTATGGCGCCGTTCTTCGCAACCGCGCGGAGTTTCTTCCTATGTACCAAATACGATATTTATATCGTATACGGTAATAACGGATACGGTAATAACGGATACGGTAATAACGAATACCGTATCCGATACGGTAGAGAATCATAAGTATCGTATCCGTTACGGTAAGGAAGAATCAAAAAATACCGTATCCGTTACGGTATAAAAGTCTTTTCTCAAGCGGAAAAAACCTCATCACCGCTTCGCGGAGCTTCCCCTCAAGGGAAAGCCGTGCATTGCGCACACCCAAAAGCCCTCCCTGTGGGTGGTACGCGCGCTTCCCGCGCGTGCCATCGCTTCTCAGGATGACAAGAGGGCGGATGCTGTGCGGAGGACAGGACGGGGAGCGCAGAAAAGACGGCGCGTGCGGAAGTGCCTGTTTGCGGCGCGGCGCTTTACGATATTTTTACGCGTATTTCAAGGATAAATCAAACGCTATCCCTTGACGAATCGACGGAAACAAGGTACAATAAAACTGTGTTTTTCATGGGCTGCAGCACAGAAATGTGATGGAATACAGCAAAAACAAAGAATGATTATGGAGGGAAACATGAAGAAAATTTTGGCTATCGTACTGTGCCTGCTGATGGTCGCTTCCTTTGCGGCATGCTCTTCCTCGGAGAAGAACGAGAGCGGCATCAAGGTCGGCATCATCCTGGTCGGCGATGAGAACGAGGGCTACACCTATGCGCACATCGAAGGCATCAAGGAAGCTCTGAAGAACTGCGGCATCGACGAAGCAACGCAGACCGTCTGGAAGTATGTCATTCCGGAAACCTCGGTTTGCTACGACACGGCGGTTGACCTTGCGGAGCAGGGCTGCAACATCATCTTCTCGAACAGCTACGGTCATCAGTCCTACATGGTGCAGGCTGCGGCGGAGTATCCGAACGTGGTCTTCGTACCCTGCACGGGCGACACGGCGAACGTTTGCGGGCTTGACAACGTGGTCAACATGTTCCCGCAGACCTATCAGTCCCGCTACGTCTCCGGCGTGGTTGCGGGTTTGAAGCTCAAGGAGCTCATGGATGAAGGCAAGGTCACCGATCCCTATGTGGGCTATGTCGGCGCCTATCCGTATGCAGAGGTCGTTTCCGGCTACACCGCGTTCTTCCTCGGCATCAAGTCCATCGTTCCCGAAGCGCACATGGATGTGCAGTACACCTCGTCCTGGTTCGATCTGAACAAGGAGAACGAGACCGCGAAGGCGCTGATGGCACGCGGCTGCGTCATCATCGGTCAGCATGCGGACTCCACCGGCGCACCGAGCGCGGTTCAGGCGGCGCTTGAAAACGGCGAGATCCACTACAGCGTCGGCTACAACGTAGACATGCTCAGCGTTGCGCCCGATGCGGCTCTCACCAGCGCGCAGAACAACTGGGGTGTTCTCTACACCAACGTGCTCAAGGACTTCATGGCGGGCAAGAAGGTCGCGCACGACTATACCGCGGGCTATGAAGCGGACGGCGTCATGATCTCCGCGCTCGGCAAGTCCTGCGCTCCGGGCACCGCAGAGAAGGTGGAAGAAGTCATCAAGGGCATCAAGGACGGCACGATCCATCCGTTCGACGTCAAGAACTTCACCGTGGGCGGCGCGGCGGTCGATACGCTCGTCTACAACTTCTCGACCTGGAACTCCGACTATACTGCCTATCAGTACATCGGCGAAGAGATCGAGTGCATCAAGGACGGTTACTTCCATGAGTCCGAATTCCGCAGCGCACCGTACTTCGAACTGCGCGTCGACGGCATCACCGAGCTCAACAACTGATTTGTTTGATCCCGAGAGGGCGGCTGTATAAACAGCCGCTCTTTCTTTTGCGCGCAGATTTTCTTCCTTTTTTTGCGCGTTTCCGGTTTACAAGGCGAGGTTTTTTTGTTAAAATCATATACGGAAACGTATAGCCGTTTCCAATCCTCGACGGAAGGGATGAAGCATTTGGAATACGCCATCGAACTTCGAAACATCACCAAGCGATTCGGCAAGGTTGTTGCGAACCACAACATCAACCTCGGATTGAAGAAGGGCGAAATCCTGTCGCTGCTCGGCGAAAACGGCAGCGGCAAGACGACGCTGATGAATATGCTCTCCGGCATCTACTATCCCGACGAAGGCGAGATCTTCGTCGACGGAAAGCTTGCGGAGATCCGGTCGCCGAAGGACGCGTTTGATCTGCACATCGGCATGATCCACCAGCACTTCAAGCTGGTCGACGTGCTGACCGCCGCGGAGAATATCATACTCGGTCTCAACGAAAAGACGGTGGTCGACCTCAAGGGCGTGCGCAAGGCGGTGCGCGAGATCTGCGACCGCTACGGCTTCGTGGTCGAGCCGGACAAAAAGGTTTACGACATGTCGGTTTCCGAAAAGCAGACGCTGGAGATCGTCAAGGTTCTGTACCGCGGCGCCGACATCCTGATCCTCGACGAGCCGACGGCGGTTCTGACGCCGCAGGAAACGCGCAAGTTGTTCGCCGTCATGCGCAACATGCGCGCGGACGGCAAATCGATCGTCATCATCACGCACAAGCTGCACGAGGTCATGGAGATTTCCGACCGCGTCGCGGTTCTCAGAAAGGGCGAGTACATCGGCGATATCCCGACGAGCGAAACGAACCCGCAGCAGCTGACCGACATGATGGTCGGCCGCGCCGTGCGGCTGAACATCGACCGCCCGCAGGCGGATGAAGTGACGGAACGGCTGCGCGTGGAACACCTGACCGTGACCGACATCGAGGGCGTCAAGAAGCTGGACGACGTCTCGTTCACGGCGAACGCGGGCGAGATCCTCGGCATCGCGGGCATCGCGGGCAGCGGACAGAAGGAGCTTTTGGAAGCGATCGCAGGTCTGCAGCAGGCGGCGCCGGAAAGCAAGATCACCTACATCGAGCCGGACGGGAAAGAACTGCTGATGAACGGCATGAAGCCGATCGAGATCATCAAAAAGGGCATTCTGCTGTCGTTCGTGCCGGAGGATCGCTTCGGCATGGGACTGGTCGGCGGCATGACGATCACGCAGAACGTGATGCTGAGAAGCTACCGCAGAGGCAAGAGCCCGCTTCTGGATCAGCAGTTCCCGAAGAAGCTGGCGGAGAAGATCGTCAACGACCTCGAGGTCGTTACGCCGGACATCAACCGTATTCCGCTGCGCCGTCTTTCGGGCGGCAACGTGCAGAAGGTGCTGGTCGGACGCGAGATCGAACAGAGCCCGACGGTCCTGATGACGGCATACGCGGTGCGCGGTCTCGACATCAATACATCCTACACGATCTACAATCTTCTGACCGAACAAAAGATGAAAGGCGTCGCCGTGATCTACGTCGGCGAGGACCTCGACGTGCTGCTCGAGCTGTGCGACCGCATCCTCGTGCTGTGTGCGGGCAAGGTCTCCGGCATCGTGGACGGCAGAGCGACGACGAAGGAGGAGGTCGGTCTGATGATGACGCATCTCGGCAAGCCCTCCGAACAGGAACTGCGGGAATCGGAACAGACCGATGCGCCCGTACATGAGGAGGTGAAAGCATGAGCATCAAGAGAGAACCGTTCGTTCGCATCAGCAAACGCGACGGCATGGCTCGATGGAAGAGCTGGCTGATCCGCCTGATCGCGGTGGTGGTCTCGCTGATGATCAATGCGATCATCATCTATGCGATCTCCGGTCTGAACCCGCTGCTGGTGTACAAGGAAATGTTCGAAGGCGTCTTCGGCACCACGCGCCGCATGTGGGCTTGGATCCGCGACATGATGCTGCTTCTGTGCATCGCGGTCGGTCTTGCGCCGGCGTTCAAGATGCGCTTCTGGAACATCGGCGCGGAAGGTCAGATCCTCGTCGGCGGCATCGGCGCCGCGGCGTGCATGATCTATCTCGGCAGCGCGGGACTTCCGAACTGGCTGCTGCTCGTCATCATGGCGGCGGCGAGCCTGATCGCGGGCGCGATCTGGGGCATGATCCCCGCGGTGTTCAAGGCGCAGTGGAATACGAACGAAACGCTGTTCACGCTGATGATGAACTACATCGCGATCCAGCTGACGTCGTTCTTCATTCCGATCTGGGAGCATCCGGCAGGCAGCAACACGGTCGGCACGATCAACTCGGTTTCCAAGGCGGGCTGGTTCTCGCCGATGTTCGGGCAGATGTACGGACTCAACGTGCTGATCGTCGTTCTGCTGACGATTGCCATGTATATCTACCTCAAGTACAGCAAGCACGGCTATGAGATCGGCGTCGTCGGCGAATCCGAAAACACCGCGCGCTACGCCGCGATCAACGTCAAGAAGGTCGTCATCCGTTCGATGACGCTGTCCGGCGCGATCTGCGGTCTGGCAGGCTTCCTTGCGGTGGCGGGCGCGGACCACACGATCTCCACGGATACGTCCGGCGGACGCGGCTTCATCGCGATCATCGTCGCATGGCTCGCGAAGTTCAACACCCTCGTCATGGTGCTGATCGCCGCGATGATCGTCTTCCTCGACAAGGGCGCGATCGCGATCGCCTCGAAGTTCCAGCTTTCCAACGACGTGTCGAACATCCTGACCGGCGTAATCCTGTTCTTCATCCTCGGCAGCGAGTTCTTCATCAACTACAAGCTGAAATTCGGATTTGTTCATAAGGAGGAGAAAGCCAAATGACACAGTTTATTTCCCTCTTTACCACAGCGGTCAGCTTCGGCACGGTCATCATGTTCGGCGCGATGGGCGAGATCCTGACCGAGAAATCCGGTCAGCTGAACCTCGGCGTTCCGGGCATCATGTACCTCGGCGGCATTGCCGGTCTGATCGGCGCGTTCCTCTACGAGCTCAACAATCCGGCGGCAAACGGCACGGTCGGCATGCTGATCGCGCTCGGCTGCGCGCTTGCGGCGGCGGCGCTCGGCGGTCTGATCTATGCGTTTCTGACGATCACGCTGCGCGCGAACCAGAACGTCACCGGTCTTACGCTGACGATCTTCGGATCCGGTCTTGCAAACTTCTTCGGCGGTTCGCTGAACAAGATGGCGGGCGGCGTCGGTCAGATCTCCGTCGCGCTGACGAGCCGCGTCTTCTGCAAGACGCTGACGATCACCGAACCGCTCGGCGCGGTGCACAAGCTGTTCTTCAACTTCGGCTACATGACGTACCTCGCGATTGCGCTGGCGATCCTTCTGAGCTGGGTGCTGAACCGCACGAGCGTCGGTCTGAACCTGCGCGCCGTCGGTGAGAATCCGGCGACGGCGGACGCGGCGGGCATCAACGTCACGAAGTATAAGTATCTTTCCACCTGCGCGGGCGCGGCGATCTCGGGCCTCGGCGGACTCTACTACGTCATGGACTACATCAACGGCACGTGGGCAAACGACGGAAACATCGAAGCGCTCGGCTGGCTTGCTGTCGCGCTCGTTATCTTCGCCACGTGGAAGCCGCTGCGCGCGGTGTGGGGCGCATACCTGTTCGGCGCGCTGTGCTGGCTCTACAACTTCATCCCGGGACTCAACCGCAGCTCGCAGGAGATTTTCAAGATGCTGCCCTACGCGGTCACGATCATCGTGCTGATCACGGTGTCGCTGCGCCACAAGCGCGAGGATCAGCCGCCGCAGAGCCTCGGTCTTGCGTACTTCCGAGAAGAACGATAGAAAATTCTACAAAAAAACGACCGGAGAAATCCGGTCGATTTTTGTTATGTTCAGTCCTGGAACCGGCTCAACGATTCGCCGTTCAGCCAGCGGATCAGTTCGGGCGGGGTGTCCGGCACATAGGTGGTGACGAACGTCGTGCGCGAGGGAACCATCGCTTCCGGATCGTCGCTCTCCGCCCAGACCACGCGCTGCAGAATCTTTTTGGTGCAGTCCTTCGGATTGCCGGCGGGCAGTTCCTTGACCTGCAGGACGATCGAGGCGTGCTGCTGATCCGAACTCCAGCGTCCGAAATTCGTCGTCGGCTTCTTCCACAGCCAGTGCGTGCGGCCGCCGTCGGAGTGTTTCCGCTTGAGGTATCCGTTGCGGATGTCCTGCGTGCAGCGCATCAGCCAGACGACATGATAGCCTGCGCGCTGGAAATGCTCGCAAACGTCGAAGAACGTCGCTTCCATCAGAAGCCCGTCCTGCAGCATCATCACGGTATGCCCGACCAGCACGTACGCAACGTAGGTCACGCCGTCGTGCGTGACCGGCACGTCGCGGCATTCGGGCGGGAACGCGCTCTGCCACTGGTTGTGCCACTCGTCGTGCGAGCTTTGCCGGTCGCCTTTTTTCTTACGAAACAGACACATAGGTACCTCCGTTCAGTTCCGGTAGAGGAACGACATTGTAGTGACGTCGAACAGCCCGCAGTCGGTCAGCCGTACTTCGGGAATGACCGGCAGGGCGAGGAAGGAGAGCAGAATCAGCGGATCGCAGTCGTCGCTTGTGCCGAGCTCGCGCGCGGCATTCAGAAGGGCGCGCTGCTTTTCGAGCACCGTTTCCACCGGCGCGTCGCTCATCAATCCGGCGACCGGCAGTTCCAGAAGCGCTTTGACAGCGCCGTTCGAAACGACGGTGAACCCGCCGCCGCAGGCTTTGAGCATTTCGGCGGCCTTGAGCATATCCGGATCGTTGTCGCCGACGATCACGATGTTGTGCGAATCGTGTGAGACCGTTGCGGCGATTGCGCCGCCCCGTACATGCAGCCCGTCGACGATGCCGACGCCGACGCATCCGGTCTCGTGATGCCGTTCGATGACCGCAAGCTTGTTGAGCCCGTCCTTTGCGACAAAGTAACCGTTTTCGTCGGTCGGCACTTCGCGGTGCACGAGCCGCGTGACGAGCTGCTGCGGCACCGTCTCGATGATCGGCATAAAGGTCTGCGGCCTGAGCAGCAGACGTGAGACGTCGACCGGCGCGGCATGCACGCTGTTTTTGACGGATTCCGGAACGGCGGGCGAGGGGATCGGCGCCGCGGGATCGATCTTTTTGCCGTTCGCAAAGACGGCGAACGGTTCGATGGTGTGAAGATCGTCGAACAGGATCAGGTTTGCGCGATAGCCCGGCGCAATCGCGCCGACGCGCCGGAGCCCGAACGCGGTCGCGGTATTGAGCGTCGCCATGCGGATGGCATCCAGCGGGCGGATGCCGCGCGAGATCGCGACGTTGACGATGTGATTGATATGTCCTTCGGAGCGAATGCTTTCGAGATGCTTGTCGTCGGTGCAGAAGCAGATGCGGTCGGTCGGCAGGCTGTCCGAAACGATGCCATCGAACATTTCGAGCACGCCGTTGGCGGCGGAGCCCATGCGGATCAGCGGCACCATGCCGTTGCGCAGCTTTTCTTTGAGCTCCGGATAATTCGAGCATTCGTGATCGGTGCGCGGACCGGCGAGACAATAGGCGTTCAGCGCGCGTCCGGTCAGCATCGGCGCGTGTCCGTCGATCGGACGGTCGAAGAAACAGGCGAGCTTTTCGAGCATATCCGGCGCGCCGGAGACGACCGACGGATAATCCATGACCTCGCCGAGCCCCAGCACGTTCGGCTCGCTGAGAAACGGCGCGAGATCGGCTGCGGACAGCGTCGCGCCGCTGTGTTCGAACGGCGTTGCGGGCACACAGGACGGCAGCATGAAGCGGATGTCGAGGGGCAGACCTTTCGAAAGCGCGAGGATCGCCTTTAAGCCTTCGGTTCCGGCGACGTTTGCGATCTCGTGCGGATCGGCGATGATCGTGGTCGTGCCCTTCGGCAGCAGGATCTGCGCAAAGGACGCGGGGACGACCATCGAGCTCTCGATGTGCACGTGCCCGTCGATAAAGCCCGGCGCGAGGTATGCGCCGTGCGCGTGATATTCGTTTTCGCAGGTGTAGTTTCCGACGCCGATAATCGTATCGCCGGCGATCGCTATGTTTGTCCGGACGATTTCCTTTGTGAAGACGTTGATGACCTTTGCGTCTCGAATCACAAAATCCGGCTTACCGTCGCGTGCGGCGGGGATCAGACGGTCCAGATCGCTTGCATTCATGCGGTACACCTCGATTTGATATTAAAACCAGTATACCACAGGTTGCGGCAAGAAACAATCTTAAAGAAGCGAATTCGGAGAAAAAAGTTCAATTCCGCGCAGCCGTTCGAGGATCGTTTCGGCTTCGGCAAGCGCTTCGATCGCCGCGCCCGCGTCTCCGATGCGCACCGCGGCGTACGCTATGGCAAAGGATGCGCCTAGCGCATCGACGCTCGCGTGGTTCAGGAACCGTTCGAGCGCCAGCATCCGGTCGTCGATGAGCTCCGTCAGCGCGCGGCACGACGGTTCGGCAGCGGCAGCATCGCCTTCGAGCAGCGCCTCCTGCGCACGCTTGAGATGCGCTTCGGCTTCGTCGGCAAAGCGGCAGAGCGTCTGCGACGGAAAGATGAACAGCGCAGCCAGAAGCAGACAGACTGCGACGGTCGCGCAGGTGCGAAAGACGGTAAATCCCATGGTTTCCTCCGTTCAGATCGATTCCTTCAGATGCAGGATCCGGCTGCTGTGCGCGCGGTCCAGCTGGATGTACAGATCGCCGTCGCCGTCCATCTGCGCAAAGAACACCGAGCCGAGCGTCAGCTTGTTGCGCTTCAGAATGGCGTCGACGCGCTTCCGGTCGAGGTGCAGCGAATCCAGCCCGCTCTTTTGCAGCCTGCCCTCCAGAATCAGCAGATGCTTCAGGGCGGAGGACTCCTCTTTGAGCTTGAGATCCCGCTTGGTCGGCTGCAGAAACGCGTCCTTCAGAAGCACGCTGACGCTGCCGTTCGTCTCGAGGATCGCATAGGCAACCTCGCCGACGTCGAACACGCCGTTGCTGCGCAGACTGTCCATGAGATCGCGCACCGTGTAGTTCGTGCGGCGCATCACCTGCTCCTGCAGCACGCCGTCCATGATGAGAATCTGCGGCGTCCCGCACAGGAACCGCCGCACGGCGGACGATTTCAGCGAGAGCTTTGCAAGCACCCGCTGCACCAGATACAGGGCGAGGATCGGCACGATGCTGTACAGCAGCGGGATATCCGTGTCGGCGATCGCCGTGCTGGCGAGGTCGGCGATGATCAGCGTCATCAGAAGGTCGTACGGCTGCAGATCGCTCACCTGCCGTTTGCCGGTCAGACGCAGGATCAGCAGCACAAAAAGATCGAGAAAGATCGCGCGTAAAAACAAGGTCAGCATGGGGATAGTTTCTGCGGAGCCGTCAAAAATATACGTACGGGCGGCATTGACATATAAGGAAATTGATTATATGATATGTAATAACGAGAAAAGGAAAAAGAGGTTTTCCGTCGAATAATACAGTAAAAGGGCAAGATTGAGATGTTGTCCGTAATACAGGATGGAGGTTCATTATGCTGTTTGCAGAAGAAGGCGCCGGACTGGTCTTTGAGGGCGGTTCGGTTGCGGTGTCGACGTTGATCACATTTCTTCTCGGACTCGGGATTGTCTTCATCGGTCTGATCGCGCTGATCCTGATCATCAAGATCATGGGCGCAATCATGCGGCGCATCGGCGCAAAGAAGGTTGAGCCGGTGCCCGTTCCGGACGTGCCGCAGAGCGCGCCGGAGCCGGAAGGCGACAGAGGAGAGATCATCGCCGCGGTATCCGCCGCGATTGCGACGGTGATGGGCGAGAACGTCGGCGGAATTCGGATTGTATCTTTCAAAAAAGTGGATTGAATAGGGGGAAAAGACCATGCGTAAGTTTTCTGTCAATGTCAACGGAACCAGATATGAAGTAGAAGTCGAGGAGATCGACGCGGCAACCGCTGCAAAGGCGGCGGAATCCAAGCCGAGCGCACCCGCGTCCGCACCGTCCGGCGCAGGCGTCGAGGTCAAGGCGCCGATGCCCGGCAACATTCTTCAGGTCAATATCAAGCCCGGCGATACCGTCAAGGAAGGTCAGCAGCTGATGATCCTCGAAGCCATGAAGATGGAGAACGAGATCCTCGCGCCGGCGTCCGGCAAGATCACGATCATCGCGGTCGCCAAGGGTTCCACGGTGGAAAGCGGTTCGCTGCTCTGCACGATCGCGTAAGCGGGGGCGTCTATGGAAGCCATTTGGAAAACAATATCCGGCTTCTTTACGCAAACCGGATTTGCTTTGTTCTTCGTCGATGACAACTGGAAGTGCGCGATCATGATTCTCGTCGCATGCTTCCTGCTTTATCTGGCGATCGTCAAGAAGTTCGAGCCGCTGCTGCTCGTGCCGATCGCATTCGGCATGCTGCTCACAAACCTTCCCGGCGCAGGCATGTTCCATGAGGAGTTCTTCTCCGGCGGGCATGTGCACTGGGAGAATCTCACCGGCGGCGCGGGACTTCTGGACTACCTGTATCTCGGCGTCAAGCTCGGCATCTATCCGTGCCTGATCTTCATGGGCGTCGGCGCGATGACCGACTTCGGTCCGTTGATCGCGAACCCCAAGAGCCTGATTCTCGGCGCGGCGGCACAGCTCGGCATCTATATCGCGTTTGTGCTCGCGATCCTCACGTTCCAGCTCCCGTTCATGAACAGCCTCGGCACCCCGATTGAAAAGATCGCGGCGTCCATCGGCATCATCGGCGGCGCGGACGGCCCGACGGCGATCCTCGTGACCTCGCAGCTGGCGCCGGCGTTTCTGGGACCGATCGCGGTCGCGGCGTATTCGTACATGGCGCTCGTGCCGGTCATTCAGCCGCCGATCATGAAGGCGCTGACCACCGAGAAGGAGCGTCAGATCGAGATGGCGCAGCTGCGCGCCGTTTCCCAGACCGAGAAGATCATCTTCCCGATCGTCGTTACGATCTTCGTCGCGCTGCTGGTTCCCTCTGCAGCGCCGTTGGTGGGCTGTCTGATGCTCGGCAATCTTTTTAAGGAATGCGGCGTCACGGAGCGTCTTTCGAAGACCGTGCAGAACGAGCTTTGCAACATCGTCACGATCTTCCTCGGCGTCTGCGTCGGCGCAACGGCGACCGGTCAGACGTTTCTGCAGCTTTCCACGCTTGCGATCGTCGTTCTCGGCGTCGTCGCGTTTATGGGCGGCACCGCAGGCGGCGTGCTGCTTGCCAAGATCATGAACCTGTTCCTGAAGCAGAAGATCAATCCGTTGATCGGCTCCGCGGGCGTTTCCGCCGTGCCGATGGCGGCGCGTGTTTCGCAGGTCGTGGGACAGAAGGAGAACCCCAAGAACTTCCTGCTCATGCACGCCATGGGCCCGAATGTGGCGGGCGTCATCGGCTCCGCGATTGCGGCGGGCGTATTTCTGACCTTGTTCAAATAAGGAGAATTGCAAATGAGTAAGCTCTTTGTCACCGATACCATCCTGCGCGACGCGCACCAGTCGCTGGCGGCGACGCGCATGACCACCAAGGAGATGCTGCCCGCTTGCGAAATGCTCGACGCGATCGGCTACTGGTCGCTCGAAGTCTGGGGCGGCGCGACGTTCGATTCCTGCCTGCGCTTCCTCAACGAGGATCCGTGGGAGCGGCTTCGCACGCTCCGCAAGGCGCTGCCGAACACGAAGCTGCAGATGCTGTTCCGCGGACAGAACATCCTCGGCTACAAGCATTATGCCGACGACGTCGTGGAGCAGTTCTGCCGCAAGGCGATCGAAAACGGCATCGACGTCATCCGCATCTTCGACGCGCTGAACGATCCGAGAAATCTGGAGGCCGCGATCAAGTACACCAACAAGTACGGCGGCTTCTGCGAAGCGGCGATCTCCTACACGACTTCGCCGGTGCACAGCGAAGAATATTTCGTGAAGCTTTCGAAGGAATTGGCGCAGATGGGCGCAGATTCGATCTGCATCAAGGATATGGCGAATCTTCTGTTGCCGTATGACGCATACTCTCTGGTGAAGCGGCTCAAGGCGGAGGTCGACATTCCGATCCACCTGCACACGCACAATACCACCGGCACCGGCGACATGGTGCTGCTGAAAGCTGCGGAAGCGGGCGTCGATATCGTCGATACCGCGCTGTCGCCTTTGGGCAACGGCACGTCCCAGCCCGCGACCGAATCGCTCGTCGCAACGCTCAAGGGACAGGAGCGCGACACGGGACTGGACCTCAATGCGCTCAGCGAGTGCGCGAAGTATTTCCGCAAGGTGTACGACCGGCTGAAAGCGGACGGTCTGATCTCCGACAAATCGCTGCGCGTCGATACGAACACGCTGCTGTATCAGGTGCCGGGCGGCATGCTCTCGAACCTCATCAAGCAGCTCAAGGACGCAGGCGCGGAGGACAAATACTATGACGTGCTCGCGGAGATCCCGCGGGTGCGCAAGGACTTCGGATATCCGCCGCTCGTCACGCCGACGTCGCAGATCGTCGGCACGCAGGCGGTGTTCAATGTGCTCGTCGGACGCTATAAGACGTTCCCGAACAACTCCAAGGCGGTTTTACGCGGCGAATACGGCAAGCTGCCCGGACCGGTCAACGAGGAAGTGCGCAAGCTTGCGATCGGCGACGAACCGGTCGTCACCTGCCGCCCCGCGGACCTTCTGGAGCCGGAGCTCGAGAAATACAAGGCGGAGCTCGGCGATCGCGCGCACAGCGAGGAGGACGTGCTGAGCTACGCGCTGCTGCCGCAGGTCGCGATGAAGTATTTCGACTGGCGCGACGAGCAGGAAAAGAAGGCGAACGAACCGGAGCCCGCGCCGGTCGAAAAGACCGTGCCGGTCGATCCGAACGCCGTTCGCGAATTGTATGTAGAGGACTGCAGTATCTGAATGAAACACATCCCCAATATTCTATCCGCGTTTCGTATCGTGCTGGTCGGCGTCTTTGCGTGGCTGTTTCTGACGTCAAAGATCGCGCACCCGCAAAACTACTGGTGGGCGCTCGGCGTATATGTGCTGGCGTTTTTGACGGATGTGCTGGACGGTTTTCTGGCACGCACCTTCAACTGGATCACGCCGGTCGGGAAGCTTCTCGATCCGCTGGCGGACAAGTTGATGGCGGTGACGGCGCTCGTCGTGATCCTGATTGCAAAGGCGCGCGCGGGCGAGGACTACGGCATCTATCTTGCGCTGTTTGTTCTCGTCGCGGTCAAGGAAGGACTCATGCTGGCAGGCGGGCTGTTCATGCTGCGACGCAGAAAGGTCGCGTATTCCGACTGGTACGGCAAGACGGCGACCGGACTGTTTGCGTTCGGGATCGTGCTGACGCTCTTGAGCTTTCCGATCGACAGCATTCAGCCGTGGAACATCGCGGTGCTGTCCGCCGCGGTCGCGCTCTCGTATTTCTCGATGGCGCACTACGCAAAGTCGCAGCTGTTTGTGCCGCGCACGGACGAACCGGCACCGGAGGAAGAGAAACTGTTCGAAAAGATCGACCGTTTTTCGAAATAATGCTTGCATTCGCCGGGAAAGCGTGGTATACTGCATTCGTTGGAATGTTGAACTTGAAGGAGTGGGGAGAACCCACTCTTTCGTTTTGAGGGAAGAATGAAGACAACGGAAATTTGCGAAAACCTATGCAAAAGCAAGATCGAGTCGATGGGATTCGAGCTTTGCGACGTGGAGTATCAAAAGGAATACGGCGACTGGGTGCTGACGTTTTACATCGACAAAACGGGCGGCGTGACCATCGACGAGTGCGAAGCGGTGAGCCGCGCGATCGAACCGATCCTCGACGAAGCCGATCCGATCGAATCGGAATACGTGCTGTCGGTGTCGTCGCTCGGGATCGACCGGCCGCTCAAGAAGGAGCGCGATTTCGAACGCGCCATGGGCACGGAGCTGGAGATCAAGCTCTATGCGCCGCTGAACGGGAAAAAGCAATGGATCGGGACGCTGACCGCATTTGACGCGGACAGCTTCACCGTCGAAACGGAAGCGGGGGATTCCATGACGGTCCGCAAGAAGGACTGCGCGCTCGTCCGCCCGAATATCAGGTTTTAACGAAGAAAGGAACGAAACATGAATGCAGAGTTTATCGAAGCTTTGAACGCGCTCGAAAAGGAACGCGGCATCAAGAAATCCGTGCTGATCAGCGCATTTGAATCCGCACTGATCGTCGCTTACAAGCGCAACTACAATTCGACCGGCAACGTGCGCGCCGAAGTCAACGGCGATACCGGCGAGCTTCACATCTACGCGAGCAAGACCGTCGTGGAGAAGGTCGAGAATCCGTCGCAGGAGATCTCGCTCGAACGCGCGAAGAAGGTCAATCCGCTGTACGAGCTCGGCGACGTGCTCGAGGAGGAAGCGTTTACGAAGGATTTCGGACGCATCGCGGCGCAGACGGCGAAGCAGGTCATGGTGCAGCGCATCCGTGAGGCGGAACGCGGCAACATCTATGACGAATATATTGAGAAGGAAAACGAGATCCTGACCGCGATCGTGCAGCGCGTCGAGAAGGGCAACGCATACGTCGAGCTCGGCAAGACGGACGGCATCCTGACCGCGAATGAGATGATCCCGGGCGAGGAATACGAGAACAACGAGCGCATCAAGGTCTATGTGCTTGAGGTCCGCAAGGAGAACAAGGGACCGCAGGTTGTCGTGAGCCGCACGCATCCGGGCCTTGTCAAGCGGTTGTTCGAGCTCGAAGTGCCGGAGATCATGAGCGGCACGGTGCAGATCAAGTCGATCGCGCGCGAAGCGGGCTTCCGCACCAAGGTGTCCGTGTTCTCGACCGATCCGCAGGTTGACGCCGTCGGCGCATGCGTCGGTCCGCGCGGCGCGCGTGTGGAACGCATCGTGAACGAACTGCACAACGAGAAGATCGACATCATCGAGTACGATTCGGACAGCGCGATCTACATCGCGAAGGCGCTGAGCCCGGCGAAGGTGCTGATGGTCTACGTCAATGAAGAAGAAAAGGCCGCGCGCGTCGTCGTGCCGGATTCGCAGCTGTCGCTTGCCATCGGCAAGGAAGGACAGAACGCACGTCTTGCCGCGAAGCTGACCGGCTGGAAGATCGACATCAAGAGCCAGTCGCAGGCGGACGCGGTGCTGGATGCGGCGGAACCGGAAGCGGAGGAGTAAGCGTTGAAGAAGATCCCGATGCGGATGTGCATCGCCTGTCGGGAAATGCGGGCGAAGAAAGAATTGATGCGCGTCGTCAAAACGCCGGAGGGCATCCTTGTGTTTGACGCGACGGGCAAGCAGAACGGACGCGGCGCGTATCTGTGCCGTTCGTCTGCATGCCTCGAACGCGCGATCAAAACGCGCGCGCTCGAACGCGCGCTCGAAGCGCCGCTCAACGATTCTCTCAAAGAAGCACTCGCTGCGGAGATCGCACAACATGGATCGGCTGTATAACGCGATCGGGCTGTGCATGAAAGCCGGAAAAGCGCAGAGCGGCGCGTTCGCGGCGGAGCAGGCGATCAAAAACGGAAGAGCGAAGCTGGTGCTGCTCGAAACATCGGCTTCGGACGCAACGAAGGAACATTATGCACGGATGTGCGAAACGCGCGGGATCCCGTTCTATACGGTGGAGACCGTCGGACGCGCAATCGGAAAGGACGCCCGCATCGTGATGGCGGTGACGGATCCGGCATTTGTAAAAATGATCGAGGGCGCAATGCCCAATACCGATGAAAAGCGGGGATGAGTATGGCAACGAATTTTCTGGAAACAGCAAAAAATCTGAAAACGGAGATGCAGTCGCTTCTGCATGAGCTGGGCGCGACAAAGGGCTCGATCGGCGAGCTTCTTGACGCGGCGCGGCGCACCGAAGGAAGCATGATCGACCGCGAAGAAAAGGAACGGCAGGAGCGCGAGGAACGCGAGCGCGCCGAGCGCCTGAAAGCGCTGCTCGAAAGCGAAACGGACCTTGCTGCGCATGCGGGCGGCACGGAAGAGCCGCCGGCGCCGGAGATCGAACAGCCGGTTCCGGTCGAGCATGCCGCGCCTGCGCCCGAGGTGCAGGAAACGCCGAAGCCCGCGCCGGAACAGCCGCGTCAGCAGCCGCGCGAGCAGGCTGCGCCGAAACGCGAGCGCCCGCAGAGGGAGCCGCAGCGGACGGCGGAGGGCGACCGCCGCAGCGGAACGGATCCGCGCGGACAGCGCCGTGACAACCGCGGCGCCGCAACGTCGCGCGCGGTGGTGATCAATCCGCCGAGTCCCTCGGACACCAATAAAGGAAGAAACGACAACAGAGCCGATAAGAAGAAATCTTACGATCCGGCCGATAAGAAGGCAAAGAACAAGAAATCGATGATGAAGGAACAGGGACCGACCGCACGCGGTTGGGAAGACGACGGTCAGATGGGCAATCGCCGCAAGGCGAAGAAGCAGCAGGCGGAGGCGCAGCAGCCGAAGCCCGCGCCCGTGGTGATCGATCACGCGGTGATTACGACCGAGACGATCACGGTCAAGGAACTCAGTGAAAAGCTCGGCAAACCCGCCAATGAAATCTTGAAAAAGCTTCTGATGCTCGGCATCATTGCGAACATCAACCAGGAGCTGGACTTCGACACCTGCGAGCTGATCGCCGGCGAGTTCGGCATCACGCTCGAACAGCAGGTGGCAAAATCGTTCGAAGACGTCCTGATGGACGCCGCGGACGACGTCGACGCACCCGAAACGCTCAAGCCGCGTCCGCCGGTCGTCACGATCATGGGACACGTCGACCACGGCAAGACGTCGCTCCTCGACGCGATCCGCAATTCGCACGTCACCGCAGGCGAGGCGGGCGGCATCACGCAGCACATCGGCGCGTACACCGTCACCCTGAACGGCAAGCAGATCACCTTCATCGACACGCCGGGCCACGAAGCGTTCACCGCAATGCGTGCCCGCGGCGCGCAGGTCACGGACGTTGTTATCCTCGTGGTGGCGGCGGACGACGGCATCATGCCGCAGACGATCGAGGCGATCAACCATGCCAAGGCGGCGGGCGTCCCGATCGTGGTCGCGATCAACAAGATCGACCGCGACACCGCGGATCCCGATCGCGTCAAGCAGCAGCTCACCGAATACGGCCTTGTCAGCGAGGAATGGGGCGGCGATACGATCTGCGTGCCGGTCTCGGCTAAGAAGCAGATCAATCTCGATCAGCTGCTTGAAATGGTGCTGCTGCAGGCGGATGTTCTGGAGCTCAAGGCAAATCCGGATCGCCTTGCAAAGGGCACGATCATCGAGGCGCAGCTCGACAAGGCGCGCGGTCCGGTGGCGACGGTTCTGGTGCAGAACGGTACGCTCCGAAAGGGCGATATGATCGTTGCCGGTACGGCTTACGGGCGTGTCCGCGCGATGATGGACGACAAGGGCCGTTCGGTCAATGCGGCAGGTCCGTCCATGCCGGTTGAGGTCCTCGGTTTCAACGAGGTTCCGGCTGCGGGCGACGTGCTGTTCGCGGCAAACGACGACAAGCTCAGCCGTCAGGTTGCGGAAGAGCGTATCGACAAGCTCAAGGCGGCGCAGGTCAAGCAGGCGCAGAAGGTCTCTCTGGACGATCTGTTCAACCAGATGGCGGAGGGCGAGCTCAAGGACCTCAACCTCATCATCAAGGCGGACGTGCAGGGCTCGGTCGAAGCGGTCAAGCAGGCGCTCGAAAAGCTCTCGAACGACGAAGTCCGCGTGCGCTGCATTCACAGCGGCGTCGGCGCGATCACCGGTTCGGATATCATGTTCGCATCCGCGTCGAACGCGATCGTCATCGGCTTCAACGTGCGTCCGGATTCCACGGCGCGCGCGACCGCCGAAAAGGAAAAGGTCGACGTCCGTACCTACCGCGTCATCTACAACGCGATCGAGGACGTCGAGAACGCCATGAAGGGCATGTTCAAGCCGGTGTTCCAGGAGGTCGAACTCGGCCGCTGCACGGTGCGCAACACGTTCCGCGTCTCCGGCGTCGGCACGATCGCGGGTGCGTATGTCAACGAGGGCAAGGTCACCCGTACCGCGCAGGTGCGTGTGGTCCGCGGCGGCATCGTGATCCACGACGGCAAGATCGCCTCGCTGAAGCGCTTCAAGGACGACGTCCGCGAGGTCATGGCAGGCTATGAGTGCGGCATCTCGATCGAGAACTTCAACGACATCCTCGAAGAAGACGTGATCGAGTGCTATATGATGGAGGAAGTGAAACGCTGATGGCAAAGGTCAGAAACGAACGGCTTCGTGAGGAGCTCAAGAAGACGGTCAGCGCGATCATCTTCGACATGAAGGACCCGCGCATCCCCGCGGTGACTTCGATCACCGACATGGAGATCACGCCGGACCTCAAGTATGCCAAGGCGCACGTTTCGGTCTATGACACCGATCCGAACGCCGCCGCGACGGCGGTCGACGCGCTGAACCATGCGGCGGGCTTTATCGCGCACGAGGTCGGTCAACGCATGACGATCCGGCGCGTACCGTCGATCCGCTTTGTCGGCGACGATTCGATCGCGTACTCGGTGCATATCTCCGAGGTGATCCGCTCGCTGCACAAGGACGACGCAAAGAACGGGGAGGACGAAGCATGAACCTCGAGCAGGCGACGGCATTCATCCAATCACATCAATCGTTTTATCTGGCAGCCCATCGTTCGCCCGACGGCGATACGTTGGGCTCCTGCCTTGCTTTGCGCGCCGCGCTCCTGTCGATGGGCAAGGATGCGACGGTCGTCTGCCCCGATCCGGTGCCGGATTATCTTTCCTTCATGGAGGGCGCGGACACGGTGCGGAGCGACGAAACGCTTCCCGCGCCGCAGGACGCCGTGATCTTCGTCGACTGCGCGGATCACGCGCGCACCGGCCGGATGCAGCCGATCCTCGAACAGGCGCCGTATCAGTTCTGCATCGACCATCACATGACCAACCCGCGCACGTCGAAGGACGGCGACTGGGTGGAGGACGTCGGCGCAACCGGCGAGCTGATCTATGTGCTGCTCGATGTGCTGGGCGTCACGTTCACGCACGGCATTGCGGAGGCGCTGTACGTCGCAATCTGCTCGGACACGGGCAACTTTGCGTATTCGAACACGACCGCGGAATCGTTCGACACGGCGGCGAAGCTGATGGCGTATGACATCAATCTGCCGGAGATCAACCGCATCCTGTTCCGGGAAATGCGCGTCGCCAAGGCGAAGATGATCGCCTACGTGCTGACCGGCGCGGAGCTGACGGACGACGGGCTCGGCATCGTCGCAATCCCGAAGGCGGTGCTCAATCAATACGGCGCAACGAAGTACGACTGCGAAGGGCTGGTCGACTTTGTGCGCGACATCGATACGGTCGAGGCGGCATGCATTTTGCGCGAATCCTCGGACGGCACGATCCGCGTCAGCATGCGTTCGAAGCGCACCTGCGACGTGGCGGCGGTGGCGCAGCGGTTTCACGGCGGCGGGCATCAGCGCGCGGCGGGCTGCACGCTGGAAATGCCGCTTTCCGAGGCGTATGCACTCATGCGCGATGCGCTTAAGCAGGCGCTCAGATGATGGAAGGAATCGCAGCCGTTTTGAAGCCGCCTTCGATGTCTTCGAGCGACGTCGTGGTCGATGTGCGGCGCATCTACGAAACCAGACGCGTCGGGCATCTCGGTACGCTGGATCCCGAAGCGGCGGGCGTGCTGCCGGTGTGCGTCGGGCGCGCCGTGCGTCTGTTCGATTATCTGGTGGACAAGCAGAAGACCTATCTCTGCGAGATCGTGTTCGGCACTGCGACCGACACGCAGGACGCGCAGGGTATCGTTACGGAGACGTCCGATCGCGTCGTGACGGAAGCGATGTTCGACGGCGTGCTGCCGCAGTTTACGGGAAGGCTTTTGCAGACGCCGCCGATGTATTCCGCCTTGAAATACAACGGAAGAAAACTGTATGAACTCGCGCTCGAGGGAAAGGAAATCCCCGACAAATCGCGCGAGATCACGATTGCGACGCTCGAACGCGCGGAAACGCTCGGGAAAAACCGCTTTCTGCTGTCGGTCGTCTGCTCGCGCGGGACGTACATCCGCACGCTCTGCAGCGACATCGGGAAGGCGCTCGGCGTTCCGGCGCATATGGCGTTTCTGCTGCGCACGGCGTCCGGCGCGTTTACGCTCGACCGGACGTTCACGATCGCCGAGCTCGAAACGATGAAAGCCGAAGGGCGGCTTTCGAAATCGCTGATTTCCTGCGAGGAAGCGGTTTCGCATCTTTTGCGGCTCGATCTCAAAGCGGATCGAAGGAAACCGGCGATGAACGGGCTTCCGACGCGCACGAACGCGGCGGACGGCATCTATCGCATGTACTGCGGAGGGTTTTTGGGCGTCGGCACGGTACGGAACGGCGACGCGGTGCTGAAGGTGCATTTGTATACGGAATGACAACCCTTCCGTCTCGGCTTCGCCGATCCGCCTCCCCTTGCACAGGGGAGGCGCAGACTGACGGGAGAGGGTGTCACATCGCACGCGCTCTGCGGGGCGCAACAGAATGGAGAAACTATGAAACAAACGGTTGTGGCGCTCGGCATGTTCGACGGGGTGCATATGGGGCACCGCGCGCTTCTTCGGCGCGCTGCCGAGACGGCGCATGCATTCGGCGACGAAGCGACGGCGTTCACCTATTCGAATCATCCGCGGGAGCTGTTCACCGGTTCGTTTGACTATATCTGCACGCCGCGGCAGCGCGAAACGCTGATCAAAGACTGCGGCTGCGACCGCGTGGACAGCGTTCCGTTCGACCGTACGTTTGCGTCGATGGAGCCGGAAGCGTTCGTCAACTGGCTGAACGCGCGCTATCACGGCACGGTCACCGCGATCGTCGCGGGCTACGACTATCGTTTCGGCGCGGGTGCGAAGGGCGATACGAAGCTGCTGCATCTGCTCTGCGCGGTGCGCGGCATGGATTGCATCGTGATCGACGAGGTCAAGGTCAACGGCGTCGCGTGCGCCTCTACCTATGTGCGCGAAGCGATCAAGAGCGGCGATCTTCCGACCGCGACGATGCTGCTCGGACGTCCGCACGTGCTGTGCGGCGAGGTCGTGCACGCGAAGGCGCTCGGCCGGCAGTTCGACTGCCCGACGGCAAACCTCTCCGAGGGGAATCAGATCCTGCCGCCCGACGGCGTATACGCGACGGTGCTGATCCTGGACGGCGTCTGCTACGACGCGGTCACCAACATCGGCACCAATCCCACGGTCGGCGGACGGACGCGCACGGTGGAGACGCATGTGATCGACGAGCGGATCGATCTGTACGGCAGACACATCGGCGTCGCGCTCATCGACCGCATCCGCGAGGAGCGCCGGTTTGAAAGCAAGGAAGCGCTGTTTTCGCAGATCAAACGGGACGCGCAGATCGCAAAAAAAGTTTTGAAAGAAACCAAAAAAGGTGTTTACAATTTGGAACGGTTGTGCTAAACTGTCCAATGTTAAACCGTAAGCTGGGTTGATGCGACTCTCCGACGCCATACGCAGCCTGCGGGGATACCAAAAACAGGAGGAAAAAATCATGACGAAACAGGAAATCATTGCAAAGTACGCACTGCACGAAGGCGACACGGGCTCTCCCGAGGTCCAGATCGCACTCCTCACCGAGCGCATCAATCACCTCAACGAGCACCTCAAGGTGAATCAGAAGGATCACCATTCCCGCCGCGGTCTTCTGAAGATGGTCGGTACCCGCAGAGGTCTGCTGAACTATCTGAAGGAAAAGGACATCGAGCGTTACAGAGCGATCATCGCAGCATTGAACCTCAGAAAGTAAAAGAAGGGCGGGGGTTAGCTCCCGCCACTCTTTTTTGGCTGCGTGTTTCGGCATTTTTGTTCGGTTATAATTAAATAAAGATAAAAGAGGAAAAAGAAAAATGCAAAGAGTGTTCGAAACCATGGTAGGCGATCGCAAGCTGATCGTCGAAACCGGAAAGTACGCCGAGCAAGCGGGCGGCAACTGCCTCGTGCGCTGCGGCGGAACGGCGG
>JAFRRO010000039.1 GCA_017428025.1 Clostridia bacterium | reverse complement strand
TTCCGGTTTATCGGAATGAAACAGATTTGAAACCTTCCGGGAAACAATTTCTTTTCGGGAGGTTTTTTGTTTGTAAACGCACGTCCCACCGCTGTATAGCGGTGAGTAAGTGCGCTCTTCTGGAAAAAGCGCAATCACTCTTGCCTCCCCTGTGTAAGGGGAGGTGGATCGCGAAGCGAGACGGAAGGGTTGTCGAGCTCAATCCCCGGCTTAACAACCCCTCAGTCACCTATCGGTGACAGCTCCCCTTACACAGGGGAGCCAAGATATAAATAGATGGAGGATCGATGCATTTCCTCCGTCCGTTTTTTATTGCTTGAAAACCACCCTTTACAGAGTGCCTCTTCACCGTGCTTTTTCATGTCACACCTTTTCCGCAAAATCATGCGACTGCCTGAGCGCAAAATCGTAGAGCGCGTCGGGCGGCTTGTTGTATTTGCGGTAGACATACACCCATTCGAGACTCTCATAGAACAGGAAGGCGTTCATCGCCGCAAGGTAATCCGCGCGGGAGATGCCTTTCTTATGGATCAGACGATCGTAATAGGTTTCGATCGCAAAGTCACGGTCTTGCTGCGTCATGAAAAACGGCGTTTCGCCGTGCTCCGAGGTGTGCGCCAAAAGCCGCGCAAGCATGGCGGGATAGGGGAGAATGCCGCCGTATTCCCAGTCGATAAACGCGGTGCGTTCCGTGCCGACGATCACATTGAACGGCAGAAAATCGTTGTGGCAGAGCGTGCACGGAAGCGTCCGGTACATCGCTTCAAACCGCGTGAACGCGTCGATCAGCACCGTTTCGCTGAGATACGCCTTTCGGTTCAGACAAGACTGCAAAGCGGCGGAAAACGGCTCTCCGACGCGCTGCCTCGATCCCCAGAACCTGTCCTGCATCCGGATCATCGCATCGAGTACGCGCCCAAGATCGTTTCGCGTTGCATGCATCAGGTTGTGTCCTTCGACAAATTCAAGAAGAAGATACGGCTTGCCGCGATACTCCGTCGCGCCGTAAAACGTCGGCAATGCGTCGATACGGTTGCGGAGCTTTCGATAGATCGCAAGCTCCGTTTCGGATGCGGTGCGTTTCAGAAGATACGAGCCGCGCGCGTCGGTGATCTTCCAGACGGAATAGAATCCGTCGCATTCCTCATAGGGAATCTGCGACACATCGACCGGGTCCGAAAAGTCGCGCATCCGCGAAGCGATATGCAAAACGGTTTGTTCTTTCATGGCTTACAGCTCCACATGATCGGAAAACGGGGGAGTGAACGATGCGCCGACGCTCGTCAGTTCCTGCGTATAGACGTTCGTAAAGCCGAGCGACAGGCAGTAATCGAGCGCGCTTTCGTATTCACGCCTTGTCAGCGGGCGATCCAGCGGCTTGACCGTGCACTGCGGGATCGGCGTAAACTGCGACATCAGCGAGATCGGGCAGTCCGTGCCGAACTTTGCCTTGATCGCGTCCAGAACCTGCCGCGTATCATAGACGCAGCCGGGCAGCACCAGATGCCGGATCCGCACGCCGCGCACGGCGATGCCGTTTTCATCGCACACCATCGGACCGACCTGACGGAACATTTCTTCGATCGCCTTGATCGCGACGTCGAAATAGTCCGCCGCGCGCGAGAATTTCAGCGACAGCTTCGGATCGACGTACTTGAGATCGGGCAGGTAAATATCGATCAGTCCTTCAAACGCCCGGATCGTTTCGACCGTTTCATAGCTGTTGGTGTTGTAAAGAACGGGGATCTTGAGCCCGTTCTTCTTTGCAAGCCGCAGCGCCGCAGCGATCGCGTCGCGGTGCGGCGTAGGCGTGACAAGGTTGATGTTGTGCGCGCCGAGCGCTTCAAGCTTTTGCATCGTTTCCGCAAGACGTTCGACCGTGAACGGCTCGCCGAGCGTACCGTCCTGAATCGCCATGTTCTGACAGAAGATACATTTGAGGTTGCAGCCGGAGAAGAAGATCGTGCCGGAACCGTTTGTGCCGGAAATGCACGGTTCCTCGTCAAAGTGCAGGGCGGCGCGCGCAATGCGCGGAACGGAAGAACAGCCGCAGAATCCGCATGCGGCTGTTCGGTCGATCTGACAGTTTCTGGGACAGACGGAGCAGGACATCACCATACCCGCCTTCCGCAGACGAAATTGCGGTACCAGTAGGAGGAGAAGGAGCTGTGTACGACCTGACCTTTGCTGGCGCTCGCGTGGATGAATTTTTTGTTGCCGAGATAGATGGCGGTATGGTTGACCTTATCGGAGGTATCGCTCTTGAAGAACAGCAGATCGCCCTTCTTGAGATTGTCGACCGAATCGATGCGCTCCCATTTGTCGTAGTTTGAATAGGTGTATGCGTTGCGCCGTCCGACCTTGATGCCGCACTTCGTGAGACAGTAGTAGACGAGTCCCGAGCAGTCGAACGAATTCGGACCTTCGTCGCCGAGGATGTACGGATCGCCGAGCTGATCCTCCGCGCAGCGTATGAACTCGCTGACGCTCGAACCGTAGCTCGCGTTGTCGCTGCCGGGCTTCGGCGTCGGCTTCTGCGTGGGCGTGGGCTTGGGCGTCTTGGTCGGTTTCGGCGTAGCGGTGGGCTTCGGCGTCTTGGTGGGCTTCGGCGTTGCGGTGGGTTTCGGCGTCTTGGTGGGTTTCGGCGTCGGCGTCGTCTTGCCGGTGGGCTTTGCCGTGGGCTTGGGCGTCTTGGTCGGTTTCGCCGTCGGTTTGGGCGTGGGCTTCGGCGTCTTGGTGGGCTTTGCCGTGGGTTTTGCCGTCGGCTTTACGGTCGGTTTCGGCGTGGGCGTCGGCTCCGGCGTCGGCGTCGCAAGCGCGACCGCGTCGTCGGAATAGAGAAGATCCCAGTCGTCGCGCGTGATCTGTCCGTCCGTATGCATGTTGTTCTTGGACTGGAAGCGCAAAACCGCTTCCTCGGTCTGCGGACCGAAATAACCGGTGATGCGGTCCGTATAGTAGCCGAGATTCGCGAGCTGCCGCTGAATGCTCTTGACGTCGGGACCGTCGTCGTTCAGCTTGATGCGGTATTCCTGCGCGTCGTCGGAGAACAGCTTTTCCTGCAGCTCCGCCGAGGCGACGCCGGTCATGCTCGTGTCGCTTGCGCGCTGAAACAGCATGACCGCGTTCTGCGTGGATTCATTGAACAGGGTGCCGGGTTCGTCGACGTCCATGTAGCCGAGCTCCATGAGCTTTTGCTGCAGATCGGACACTGCGGAATTGTTGTCGCCGAGCTGCAGCGTCGCATAGCGCGAGACGGCGATCCGGTTCTGCATCGGCGAGGGCGTCGGCTCCATCGTCGGCAGCGGCGTCGCCGCAACGGGAACGGGCGTCTGATTGTTTGCGAATACGGAGGTTTCTTCCGCAGTCAGGTATTCGGAAGCCGCGTTTGCGGAATGAAGCAGCCGACCGGCATGTCCGTGGAGCAGAAGAAAGAATCCGAAGCCCGCCAGAACGGCGCAGACCGCCGCGGCGCATACGATCCGCAGCGTCATCGGAAAGGTCTTTTTCTGTTTGCCGGGCAGGCGGGGCACGTTTCGATCCATCGTTCGACTCCTTTCACCTCCATTATACCATACCGAATGCGTCATAATCTTGAAATTTCTAAGAATTATTTCCAAATAACGAATTTTGTGGTATAATTCCCATATGTCTATCCTGCATGTGGAAAACTTAACCAAAACTTTTGCGGACCGCACGCTGTTCGAGAACGTTTCCTTCGAGATCCGTCCCGGCGAACGCGTGGGGCTGATCGGCGTGAACGGCAGCGGCAAGTCGACGCTGATGCGGATTCTGATGGGCAAGGAGCCGTACGATTCCGGCTCGTTCGGGATGCGGCAGGGCGCGAAGCTCTCCTATGTCGAACAGATTCCGAAGCTGTCCGAGAATGTTGACCTGTACAGCTTCACGCTCGAAGCGTTCCGTCCGCTGCTCGATCTCGAAGCCGAGGAGACGCGCATCGTCGAACGGCTGCAGACGGATGCGGAAAACCGCGACCGCCTGATCGCGCGGCAGTCCGTGGTGCTCGAAGCGCTGGAACGCGGCGGCGGTTCGACCTTCCGCGCCATGACGCGCTCGGCGCTGCTCGGGCTCGGCTTTTCGGAGGACGAGCTTTCGCGGCCGGTTACGACGTTTTCCGGCGGGCAGATCAGCAAGGCGATGCTCGCCCGCGCGATTCTCGAAGACGCCGATCTGCTGCTGCTCGACGAACCGACCAACAATCTGGACGTGACGGCGATCCAATGGCTCGAGGACTACTTCAAGCTCTACAAGGGCGCGGTGCTCGTGGTCTCGCACGACCGTGCGTTTTTGGACGACACCGTCACGCGCATGCTCGAACTGCAGAACCGGCATATGCGCGGAACCGACGGAAACTATACGCGCTACATGGAACGCAAGATGAGCGAACGCGAGCTTCAAAAGAGGCTCTATCTGCGAAAGCAGAAGGAGATCAGGCGCATCGAGGGCATCATCGCGCAGCAGCGGCAGTGGAATCAGGAGCGCAACTATGTCACGATCGCGTCCAAACAAAAGCAGATCGACCGCATCAAAGCGGATATGGTCGAGCCGGAGAAGGACGAGAAATCAATCGTATTCCGCTTCCAGACGCCGTCGCCGACCGGCAACGAGGTCATCGTGCTCAAAGAGCTCGGCAAATCGTTCGGCGAACAGCGCGTGTTTGCGCATCTCAATACGACCGTATGGACGCGCGAATGCGTCTGCATCATCGGCGCGAACGGCTGCGGCAAAACGACGCTTCTGAAGATTCTGACCGGCGAGGAGCCGCCGACCGAAGGCACCTACAAGATCGGCGCGGGCGTGCGGCTCGGATACTATGCGCAGCACACGTACGATCTCAACGACGCGAACACGGTGATCGGAGAACTGTCCGACATGTTCCCGCACATGGACACCAATCAGCTGCGCGGCGCGCTCGGCAGATTCCTGTTCAAAAACGACGATCTCGAAAAGCGCATCGGCTCGCTGTCCGGCGGCGAGAAGGCGCGCATCCGGCTCCTGAAGCTCGTCCTGTCCGGCGCGAACGTGCTGCTGCTCGACGAGCCGACGAACCATCTG
>JAFRRO010000007.1 GCA_017428025.1 Clostridia bacterium | reverse complement strand
ACGATGACCTATACCTACTACCAGAAGAACGTCAAGCCGAAGCCCGCAACCGAGGGCAAGAAGGGCTGGGTGTGCAAGGTCTGCGGCTACGTCTACGAGGGCGACGAGCTGCCCGAGGATTTCATCTGCCCGCTGTGCAAGCACGGCGCCGCCGACTTCGAGCCGATCAAATAACACAGGACAATAAAGCAAGAGGGCGGAAAAACCGCCCTCTTTTGTATATGCATTACCGCTCTGAGATCCTTCGGGCTGTGCCCTCAGGATGACAAGCGCTTTCCACACCAGTCCGTCAAATCCGGCGACATGCGCGGCGGACTTGACATCTTTCGCCGACTGCCGCCCGGTCGCCGCAGGCGATAGGCAGGCGGTGCAAACTCGCGTCGATAAAGTCTTTCATCGACGCGAACGCGAAGCGTCAGTAGCCGTAATCCGGGTGCACGATCGAGCCGTCGACCGCGTTGATAACCAGCACATCGTGCTGCAGGTTCGGATCGTTCAGCTCAAACTCGCGCATCGACTTCCTGTATTCCCAGTCGGCTTCGCCGCGCACCGGATCGCAGCAGTCGTAGGAGACGAGCCAGCAGGGCATTTCGTAGAAATCCGTCGAATCCTTGATATGCAGCGTGAAGGTCGAAAGCGTGATCTCATAGATTTCGAGCTCGAGCCGCGGCGAGTTTTCGTCGCGTCCCTCCGTGCTCGCTGCCGCCCTTTCATAAGGGAAACAGCTGAGAAGCGCGTTTGCGATCCGTCCCTTGATCTCATCGAACGGAAGCAGCTCCACATTTGCGTTGACCAGTCCCGAGACGTCCTTCGGTCCGTCATACCGGATCATCTGAAGGCCGTCCCTTGAGACGAACATCGTGAGACGCTCGTTCCGAATGACCTTATTGACCGTATAGTCGTCGCCGCTGCCGTAATCCAGATTCTGCGACGCATACACATCGCTTGCAAACTGCGGATAGCCGTCAAAGCCGCGCGTGAGATCGAAGCACCAGCCGCCCGTGACCGCAGTCCATTCGGCGCCCACGCTGTTGAACAGCGTCGCTTCATAGCTGCCCGCGATGGTAAAGCCCGTAAATCCGAGCCGTTCCGCCTCCGAAAGACAGACGGCTTGCGCGTCCTCGTAAGAGATTTCGGGGTTCATCCATTTCGCGTACTTGCCTTCCTTCCATTCAAGGTCCTCCTGATAATTGTATACGGAGTAGAGATTGGGAACGCCGCTGCAGCCCTTTCCGATGATCATGTACTGTTCGTTGAAGCTGATGCTTGCGGTTTCGCCGGAAGCAAGCGTAAACGTCATGATTTTGTTCGGTATGAGTCCGGAATAATCGTTGACCGCCTGCGAGGTCAGACTGTCCGGCGCGTTTTTGATCCGCTCCATGTACCAGTTTGTCTCTCTTTCGATCTCCTCCGGCGACCATTCGCACTCGTCCACATTGCTCCAGTCGTCCGGCTTGCCAGCCTTTACCCATTCCTCATAGCGTGCGCGCTCGTCCAAAAAGTGCTGCAGTGCCCGTCCGTAGTCGTCCTTGGTCATCAGCGATTCCGAGGACGACGTCGGCTTGTCCAGAAACTTCACCGCAATGTTTTCGACCGTTTTCGCCGTGATCTCGGCTTCACGCGTGCGGTAGACGGGGTAGAGCCCGTCCGCTTTGGTGCGGATGTCGGCGTGCGCGCGGACGATGAGATGCGCGCTTTCGGCAATCGGTTCCTCGTCCCAACGGTCGGGGAAGGTCTGACGCCCGACGCCGGTCTGCGCGCCTGCCTCCGCGCCGGACGTTTCGTTGATCTTCTGTTCCGCGATACTGTCGCCCTTGTTGACGACAAATTCCTGCTCCGGCGTGGGGACGCAGGCGGCGAGAAGCAGCATCGTCAGAATGATAAGAGCAATTCGTTTCATCGGTTCATTCTCCTTTTCTGTCAATCATTTGAAAATTTGGGCGCAGGGAGCAAAAGCAGCGGTATTTGCTGCTGTTTGCACCGGATTCCGCCTGTTTTGCTTATCGGGTTTTCAGCGTGATCGCCCACTCGGGGAAGACGACCGTTTCGCTTTGGAACGACACATCCCGATCCTTCAGAACCATGCGCGTGTCAAACCGGTCGTTCGGACCGAGCGTGACCGTTGCAACGGTCTCCGGCTCCGAAAACAGGTCCGACGTTCCCTTCCGGATCTGTACGGACGCGAAATGCGAGATGCGCGGGACCAGCCGGATCGAGGAGATTTTGCCGAACACATGGAACAGCAGCGCGTCTTCGTCGGAAAGCTCCAGAATATAATCGCCGTTTTCGTCCGCATGGGTAGAGCAGGACAGCAGCAGTTCCGTGTCCTCGTCGAGCTGTACCGAGAATATCAGCGACGTGGCAAAGGCAAATTTGAGCTTGTCGCTCCAGCTTTCCGGCAGCTTCAGACACAGCTTGACGCCGCGAATCCCGAGCGCGTTCAGCGAGCCGCCCTCTTTGACGGACAGCGTTGCGCCGTCCGTAAGGACCGTGTGATTCACGTATTCTCCGGGCGTTTTGAACGGCGTTTCGGTGAAAACGACCTCGCCGGACAGCGCGACCGGCTCCGAAGAAACCGGCACGAGCCGCTGCTGCGGCAGATACTTGTATGCCGTCACGTCGACGTCGACCGTGCCGAGATCGACATCCAGTTTGACTTCGCTGCGTTCGCATCTGCGCGTGTCGACGACAAAGCGGGCGTTGAACCGGACGATGCCGTTTTCATCGGCAAACTGCGCGTCGGGCTTTTGCGAGAACATGGCGACGACGTGCGCGCCGTTCTCTTTGAAATAGTCCCACATCTGTCGGTGCAGCGCTTCCGCGCCCGCCTCGTCGAGCGTATCGAGCGAGCCGTATTCGGTCATGAATGCGCGGATGATCGCGTCTTCGCCCGCCGAGCCGAGGTAATACATCCAGCTGCGGTATTCAACCTCCGGTCGATCGGGCAGCGTCAGGATGAGCTCGCAGGTCGGACCGCACAGGTATTCCGCCTCTCCCGAGAGGAACGGCGCAAGCGCCTGCTCGTCGTTGCCGAGCATCATGCGCAGATCTTCCGCGGAACCCTTTTCCTGTAAAAGGTAGCGGCGCGGCGCGCCTGCCGTCGTGAAGCTTTCGCTTTCTTCCTCATACAGCGGGTATCCGGAAAGTCCGTCGAAGTCCATCGCGACATAGAGCGTGTTTCCGTCGAAGAAGGTTTCGCTGAGGGTGACGGAGAAATCCGCCGCGATCTCCTGCCAGATCGGCTCGTCGCTGACATAGGTGACCTGAACCGGCTGCTTTTGATCCGGCGCGGGGGTGACGGTCAGGGCGTCAAGCTCCGGTATCGGTGTGCGCTCCGACGGCGCGTTTGCAAAGTACCGGTCCGCGGAGATGGTCCGAAACCACGAGAGCACCTCGGCGCGGGCGGAGGGGATCGCAAAGACCGCGGCGATCAGCGCGACAAAGCACAGGGCGGCAACGGCGGCGGCGCGCTTCCATGCGACCGCTTTGGACAAAACCGGCGCGCAAGCTCGTGCCCTGACGGCCGCGTCGTCGACGGCATATTCCATAATCAACTGCCGGAAATACTGTTTTTCCTTCATGGCGGCTCCTTTCAAAGATCGGGGTTCTGCGATTCGAGCGCGGCGCGGATCCGCTGCCGTGTGCGGTACAGGCGCTGCCGGACCGCCGTTTCTTCGATGCCGAGCGACGCCGCGATTTCCTTCTGCGTGCGGTCGCAGGCATAGAACAGGACAAAGATTCTGCGGTTGAGCGGCGGCTCGTTCTGCAAGAGCCGCCAGACGGCGTCCTTGCGCTCCTCGATCAGCAGACGTTCGTCGATCGGCACGTCTTCCGCCGGCAGATCCGTCAAGGTCTCGATCGGCTGCTCCGCTTCGACGCACTTCGCTTTTTGCCGGTAATAGCGCGAAAGCTCCTTCTTCGCAATCGAATAGAGATAGCGCTCCGGATCGAGGATCGGCAGCACGCTGCGGGAGAGCCGGACGTAGAACTTGCGATAGACCTCCTGAAAGAGGTCCTCGGCTTCCGGCGCCGCGCTGGTGCGAACCCAGAGATACCGCAGCAGTCCGTCGCGCGTTTGCGCATAGATGCGATCAAATCGTTCGTATTGTTCCATACTTGTTCCTTTTGAAAAACCGGTTTCACCTAATAAGAGCCGCGACGTCCGCAAAACATAACGCGAAAAACGAAAAAAGACCGGAAACCGGTCCTTTCGCCCGTTCAGTTCGTCTTTGCGGACTCGATCAGCGAGCCGTCGATCGCGTTCAGAATAAGAAGCATGCCGCGCGTTTCTTCGGTGAACGGTTCGGCTGCGCCGGTGTCGGCGTCCGAAACCTCGCCGCGGTCCGTGACAATCCCTTCGACCGTCCATGCGGGCACGAGCAGCCGCCGCCGATCGTTCAGCACGCGTATGCGCTTGTATTCCAGACGGACGGAGGTGACTTCGATCGTGCGCTCCCTGACGTTCCCGTTTGTCCACGAGAGCAGACAGCCGAGATCATTTTTGACGATGCTTTGAATCTCGTCGAACGGCAGCAGCTCGACATTCTCCGAAGCCTCCCGCACAAAGCGGCTGTTGCCGATCCACTGGACATACCGCAGGATGCCGGTTCCCTTTGCGAACACAAGCTCCAGCGTGTCCTCCGGGAAGTATTCCTCGTAGGAAGCGGCAGGATCGCCGCCGGTCCCGAGGCTGTACGAAACATCTTTGACCTTCGGCGCACAGATCACGCCGATTCCCGCGGCTCCTTCCTGCGCGCTTGCAACCGTATAGTGCGTGTCATATCCGATTTCCTTCAGAATCTGCTCCGCGCACCGGATCGCGGCGTCGGTATCGTCGATCGGTTCCGGCCAATAGGAGAAACATTCGGGATCCGTTCCGCCGCCCCAGATTGTCAGCTGTTCGCGCTGCGGATTCTTCGGATCGAACACCAGAGAAACGTCCGCGATCCAGTGCCCGCTTTCGCTGAACAGACCGAGCTGTATGAGACCGTTTGCGCCGAGCGTGCGCAGATCGTCGATGCGTTCAACCGCGGCGTCCGGCGCGCTTTGGTATTCCTGCATCAGATCGGCGATCTCACGATCCAGAGAGGCGCGGTATGCGGCAATCTGCTCTGCATCGAATTCGGGATGCGCCTGTTCCGCGCGGTCGCTCATGCTGTGCCGGCTTTCGACCTCGGAAAGAATGAGCGCTTTGGTCCGCAGCTTTTCGCCGTTCGCATCGACCGGAATCTTTGCAAAGTACCCGCCCTGCGCCATATGCGCGCCGAGCCACAGGATCGCGTCCGTATCGTTGCCGCACGGCGCGACTTCGAGCGTCGGAACCGCGTCCCAATCCGGAAACACGACGGCCGCATCGACGGTCAGGGATACGGCGTCGCTGTGCGTGTCGACGGTCTCCCGAATGCGTTCGGGCAGCGTGCCGCGATAGACCTCGACGGAAAAATCTTCGCCGTTTTTGCCGATCGTTTCCGCAAGCCGGTCGTCGCCCTTGTTGACGACAAATTCCTGCTCCGGCGTCGGGACGCAGGCGAGCAGCAGGCAGAGAAGCAGCAGGGAAAGAATGCGTTTCATAATACCTCCGTAAACGATTCTGTGTAAAACGGTTTTCTATCAGTCCGTCCGTCTGTCACGGTCGATCCATTATGACTGACTGACGGACGTCGCCTATTATATTATTACTATTATTATTTATTTCCGGGCCGTCTCGTGACAGGGGGTACGGTCATCCCGTGACAGGGGGTACGGTCATCTCATGACAGGTGATATGGTCATCCCGTGACAGTCCGGGTGTCACCGCATGACAGTGCGCGGCGCGTCAGAATGCCGGAATCAGCCCGTTCGGCAGGGCGGCGTTGACAAGGTCGATTGCGGTCGGGACGAGCAGGATCAGCACCATTGCGGCAATTGCGGCGATGTGTCCCGCGGTCTTTGCGCGGTCGGTGAAGATCGGGGAGAAGAAGCGCGTTTTATGAAGCGCCCACGCGGCGACGGTGTAGAGCGCGCGGCCGAACACGCCGCCGAGCGTGTTGCAGATGAGATCGTCCATGTCCGCGACGCGCCCGATAAAGAACTGCACGAATTCGATGCAAAGCGACAGCAGCAGGCAGATCAGCACGGTCTTCCACGCGCCCTTGCGGAGCGTTCGGAACACGCAGGGCAGCAGCCCGCCGAGCGGCATAAACAGGCAGACGTTCCACATGATCTGGCTCGACCACAGCCCGCCGTCGTACTGCAGCGCGTAGCGGAACGAATCGCCGGGCAGCAGATGCAGTCGCTCGTCGAGCGTCAGCGGAATGTTCGTGGACGCCCAGAAGAACGTCACCCAGACGAGCGCAAGAAGATAGCCGATCAGCACGTAGTTTGCAGCGTGCCGGATGAACGGATACGGCGCTTTGCGCCGATGCAGCAGGATCGCGAGCGGCAGATACAGAAGCGCCGCGGCGATCGCAATGACCGGCAGAATGCCGATCGCGGTGTACATATATGTCATAAAAGAATGCCCTTTCCAATCTTTGTTAACTGCATTGTAGCACGCAAATTCGTCCAAAATGTCATAAAAGGTTGAACAAGTTGTAAGCAAGATGTAAAAACGTTGCCTTTTTTGCCGATCTGTGGTACACTTTGCCGTATGAAGAAATTGACGAAAATCCTGTATTTCTGCGGATTGTCGATCGCGGCAGTCCTGCTTTCGGCATGCCTCGGACAAAACGGTGCGCCGTCGGAAGCGAACACGCCCGCGCCGACGCCGGAAGCGGTCGATGCGGTTGTTTTGCACGAAACGCCCGCGCTTCTGACGCCGATGCCGACGCCCACGCCGTCGCCCGTGCCGACGCCCACGCCGACGCCCGAACCGACGCCCACGCCGACGCCGTCGCCGACGCCGATGCCCACGCCGTTCACCGTGGTATGGATGAGCGACACGCAGAACCTGGCGCGGCATTTTCCGGACGTGTTCAACAGCATGCGCGACTGGATCCTTGCGAACAGGGAGGAGTGGAACATCGTGTTCTTCGCGCACACCGGCGACGTGGTGGACGGCGCTTCGACCTTTATGTGGGACGCGGCGACGGACGCGCTGATGCCGGTTCTCGAGGAGATTCCCTCGATGGTTGTCTGCGGCAATCACGACGTCGGCGGAGATGACGTGAAGTATTCCCTGTTCCTGAACCGTCCCTACGCGCAGGCGGTGATGAAGGACGGGCAGACCTACGAAAACGGACTTGCCGCGTACGTGACCTTTGAGGCGGCGGGCGAGGAGTTTCTGGTGTTCGGCATCGGGTACGAGGTGCGCGGCGGCAAGCTCAGGGACTGGATCGCCGACGTATCCGCACAGCATCCGGACGCGACGGTGCTCTATGTGATCCACGCCGGACTGCAGCCGGACGGACGGTTTACCGGACAGGGGCGCGAACTGTTCCTGTCGGTCGTCACCGACAATCCCAAGGCGCGGCTCATGCTCTGCGGACATCAGCGCGGCTCGCAGCGGCGCGTCGATCTCTTTGACGACGATCTGGACGGCGTGCAGGAACGCTCGTTCACCACGCTGATGTTCAACTATCAGGACGATCGCAAGGACGGACTCGGGTATATGCGGCTTCTGACCTTCGATCCGATGACGCGCAGCATCACGGCGCGCACGTATTCGCCGTGGTTCGATCAGTTCGGCTACAAGAAGGCAAAGCCGGACGAGGACGCTTTTATTCTGGAGAACGCATTCTGAGATGGAACAGACGGGGAAGGGACTGACCGGCAACGCGCTGAAGCTCATTGCGATCGCGGCGATGACGCTCGACCATGTGCTTTGGATTCTGTATCCCGGCTATCGGTATATGCCGTGGCTTCTGGCGCTGCACGCGATCGGGCGGATCACCGCGCCGATCATGTGGTTCTTTATCGCGGAGGGGTACACGCACACGCGCAATTTCAAAAAGTATGCGCTGCGGCTTTTGCTGTTCGCGATCGTGTCGCACTTTGCCTACTGCTTTGCGTTCGGGATCTCGTTTCTGCCGTTCGTCAAGAGCATCTTCAATCAGACGAGCGTGATCTGGTCGCTGTTCTGGGGGCTCATCACGATCCGCCTGTTCGATTCCGAATGCAAGACGTGGCTCAAGTTTCTGCTGCTTGTGCCGATCCTTGCGATCTCGTTTCCGTCGGACTGGTCGTGCGTCGCGGTCGTGGCGATCCTGTATCTGTGGGGCATGCGCGAAAGCTTCAAAAAGCGCATGATCTGGATGATGGTCTGGACGGCGGTGTACGCGTTCGTGTTCTTCTTCTGCATCGACAAGGTCTACGGCGTGCTGCAGATGTGCACGGCGCTTTCGATCCCGCTGCTTGCGCGCTACAACGGGCAGCGCGGCACGTGGAAGGGCATGAAATGGCTGTTCTACATCTATTATCCCGCGCATCTCGTTTTGATCGGCATACTGCGCCTGCTGCTTCTGGGCAACGTCGGCGTGATGATCGGCGGCTGATTCAACCGCCTGTTGAACCCGCTTGCAAACGGCGCGCTGTTCTTCGGCGCGCCGGTCTGCTATCCTGTGAACAGAACGAAACAGGAGGACAAACCGATGGAATTCGGAAAACAGTTTAAGGAACTTCGCACCGCGCGCGGGCTCACGCAGGAGACCGTCGCGGAAAAGCTGGGCGTGACCGGTCAGGCGGTCAGCCGCTGGGAACGCAACGAGACGCTGCCGGATATCTCGCTTCTGCCGGAGATCTCCGCGTACTTCGGCGTCACGATCGACGCGCTGTTTGCGCTGAGTGACGATACGCGCATGGAGCGTATTCAGAACATGATCTGGGACGAGCGCGTGTTCGATCCCGCCGTCGTGGAGACGGAACGCCGCTTTCTGCTCGAAAAGGGCATGAAGGAGCCGGACAATCCGAAGCCGTATTCTCTGCTTGCGGACATGGAGAACCATCTTGCCGTGCAGTGCAGGGAGCGCGCCGAGCTTGCCGCAAAGGAAGCGATCCGCCGCGATCCGTATAACCGCGACGCATACGGCGAGCTCTACGACGCCATGGGCGGACGCGGCGTGGACTGGTATTGCTGGACGAACCACAGGGCGATCGAATTCTGGAAAGCGCATATCAAGGCGCATCCGGACGCGTCCCGCGCGTATCTCTACCTGATGGATCTTCTCATTGAGGATCAGCGCTTCGACGAGGCGCGGCAGGCGGTCGCGGAGATGGAAAAGCACGAGATGACCTTCCGCGTACCGCTGTATCGGGGCAATATCGAATGGTTTGCGGGCAATCGCGAAAAAGCCATGCAAATCTGGAACGGCATGTGCGAAACATACGCGGACGAGTGGCTGGTGTGGCTGTCCATGGGCGACGTGTACGCACGGCAGGGGATGTTCGAGGAAGCGATCGCGCAGTATGAAAAGGCGCTGGAGATTCAGAAGCCGCCGCGGATGCTCGATTCGTGCGAATCCATCGCGCAGGTATGCGAACGCATGGGGGACAAGCAACGCGGGATTGCGGCGCTCGAACGCGAGATTACGCTCCTCAGGGAGGAATGGAACGTCACCTGCGGCGAAACGGTCGACTGTGTCCGCCGCGAGATCGAACGTCTGCGGGCGCTGTAAGCGATTGTGCGCCGAAAGGCGCAGAACGGGCACGATATGTTTGCTGACGCAAACACGATATACGGCGCTGCCGCACGATATACGGCTTGACGCCGCACGCCGCACGATATGCCTGCGGCACGAAACAACCCCTCAGTCTCGGTAAACCTTGACAGCTCTCCTTTTAACACTCCGCTGCGCTTCGTTGCTGCGGTAGATCGCGCGCTTCACGCGCGTACCATCCACAGGGGAGCCTCTTTTTTTGCGCATAAGCAAGGCTTCCCCACAAGGGGAAGGCTTTTTTCTTCGGCAAAGTTCAGCACAGGGAGGGTGGATTTTGCGAAGCAAAAGACGGGTGGGTTGTCTT
>JAFRRO010000038.1 GCA_017428025.1 Clostridia bacterium | reverse complement strand
TCGCGCGTATCCTTCGCCGTTCTGAGATCCTTCGGGTTTTGCCCTCAGGATGACAACGGAGAGAGCGGCTCTTGCTCGTTTGTCATTCTGAGCGTCAGCGAAGAATCCCGGAACGCAAAGCGGAACGAGAATTGAAAAATTGTACTTGACAAACGGCGGAAAACCGGTATAATGGAACGAGTGTAAAGGAAAAGACCTTTACACCTTCGGAGCGAGGTATGGAACGATTATTCGAATTGGGCATGCTGCTGGATCGCTACGAGCCGCTTCTGACCGAGCGGCAGGCGGGCATCCTCCGGCAATACACGGACGAGAACTGTTCGCTTTCGGAGATTGCCGAGCGCGAGGGCATCTCGCGGCAGGGCGTGCGCGACATCCTGACGCGCGCCGAGCGGCAGCTTCGCGAGGCGGAGGATGCCGTGGGGCTGATCCGCAGGGAAGCGAAGCAGACCGAACTGATCCGTGCGCTGCGCAATCGTTTCAAAGACGTGCCGATGCGCGAATCCGATCGCGCGGCATTCGAACGCGGGCTTTCCGAACTGAGCGGCATCTGGGAGGACGAAGATGGCATTTGAAGGCATTTCATCCAAATTGCAGAGCGTATTCAAAAAGCTGACCGGCAAAGGGCGGCTGAGTGAACGCGACGTCAAGGACGCGATGCGCGAGATCAAGCTTGCGCTCCTCGAAGCGGACGTCAACTTCCTCGTCGTCAAGGACTTCGTCAAGCGCGTGGAAGCGCGCGCGGTCGGCACCGATGTGCTCGAAAGCCTGACGCCCGGGCAGATGGTCATCAAGATCGTCAACGAGGAGCTGACGAATCTGATGGGCAGCACAAACGCCAAGCTCGATTTCGGCTCAAAGAAGCCTGCGGTCATCCTGATGGCGGGCTTGCAGGGCGCGGGCAAGACGACGATGTGCGGCAAGCTTGCAATGCTTTTGAAAAAGCAGTACGGCAAAGCGCCGATGCTCTGCGCATGCGACATCTACCGCCCTGCGGCGATCGAACAGCTGAAGGTCGTGGGCGGCAAAGCCGAAGTTCCGGTCTACGAACACGGAACGCAGGATCCGGTCAAGACGGTCAACGAAGCGCTGGACGAGGCGCGCAGAACCTTTAAGGACGTCGTGATCGTCGATACCGCAGGCCGACTGCACATCGACGAGGACATGATGGAGGAATTGAAGCGCATCCGCAATGCGGCGGAGCCCGCGGAGATTCTGCTCGTGGTCGACGCGATGACCGGTCAGGACGCGGTCAACGTCGCAAAGGCGTTCAACGAGACGGTCCCGCTGACCGGCGTCGTGCTCACCAAGCTGGACGGCGACACCCGCGGCGGCGCGGCGCTCTCGGTCCGCGCGGTCACCGGCAAGCCGATCAAGTTTGCGGGTACCGGCGAAAAGCTCACCGATCTCGAGCCGTTCCATCCGGACCGCATGGCAAGCCGCATCCTCGGCATGGGCGACATGCTGACGCTGATCGAAAAAGCCGAGCAGGCGTTCGACCAGAAAAAGGCGGCGGAGCTCGAAAAGAAGATGCGCACCGACACCTTCACGCTCGACGATTTCCTCGATCAGATGGAGCAGATGAAGGACATGGGCTCCATGGAGGACATCCTGAAGATGATTCCCGGCATGGGCGGCAAGCTTTCGGGACTTCAGATCGACGAGAAGGCGATGGGACGCACCAAGGCGATCATCCAGGCGATGACGCCGAAGGAACGCCAGAATCCCGATATCCTGAACGCCTCGCGCAGACGCCGCATTGCCCGCGGCAGCGGCACGCAGATTCAAGATGTGAACAAGCTGATGAACCAGTTCGAGGCGTCGCGCAAGATGATGAAGCAGATGACCGGCGGGTTCAAAAAGGGCAAGAAGAACAAGCGGGGCGGATTCCCGTTCGGGTTCTAAGGAGAACAACCCTCCCGTCAGCCGGACGGCTGACACCCTCCCTTGCACAGGGAGGGCAAGGGCGAGCATTTCCCGGCGCCCCTGTGTAAGGGGAGCCGGCGCCGAAGGCGACTGAGGGGTTGTACCGACATAACCATACAATGGACGAACACGGCAAAGCCGTTTTCGATAAAATCAAAAAAAGAAAAAGGATAAGGAGAAACAAAACCATGTTGAAGATCAGACTGAGAAGAATGGGCGCCAAGAAGCAGCCGTTTTACCGCATCATCGTCGCGGATTCCCGCGCACCGCGTGACGGCGCATTCGTCGAGGAGCTCGGTTACTATAATCCCGCAGCGGAACCCGTTGAGCTGAAGGTTGACAACGAGCGCGCGCAGCAGTGGATGAAGAACGGCGCACAGCCCACCGATACCGTTCGCGGTCTTTTGAAGAAGGCCGGCGCGATCGAATAATCGAGGCGCGTATGGACAAGCTGGTGGAATACATCGCCAAGAGCCTTGTCGACCATCCCGACGCCGTCCGCGTGACGAAGCGTGAGGAGGACGACAGCGTGGTCATCGAGCTGTCCGTCGATCCCGAGGACACCGGCAAGGTCATCGGCAAGCAGGGACGCATCGCAAAGGCGATCCGCGCGATCGTCAAGGCGGCGTCCGTCAACGACGAGAAGAAGGTCGTCGTCGATATCCTGTGAGCGCAGCGTTCTACCGGATCGGGCTGATCGCGCGTACGCACGGCGTGCACGGCGCGGTGAAGCTGGATCCCTTGACGGACGATGTGAAGCGCTTTCGCGGATTATCGGAAGCGTATGTGGAGTTGCACGGGAAAAGAACGCCCGTGCAGCTTTGCGTACAGTCCGTTTCGCCCGACGCGGTGATCGTCAGAATCGACGGTTACGAGACGCCCGAGCAGGCAAGCGCTCTGCGCGGCGGATATCTGTGCGTCGACCGTTCGCATGCGGTAAAGCTGCCGAAGGACACGTACTTTGTGGCGGACCTGATCGGCTGCGACACGTTTGACACCGACGGGCGCGCGTTCGGCAAGGTGACCAATGTCTACGAGACCGGCGCGAACGACGTCTATGAGATCGAACACGGCAAGCTGATGGTGCCCGCCTTAAAGCGTGTGCTTTCGGAGGTCGACACCGACGGCGGACGAATCGTGTTCGACGCGCAGGTTTTGAAGGAGGTCGGGCTTTTTGCGGATTGATATTCTCACGCTGTTTCCGGAGATGTTCGACGGCGTGTGCAGCGCGAGCATCCTCGGCCGCGCGCAGACGAGCGGCCTGCTTTCGATTCAGACGCACAACATCCGCGACTGGGCGGACAACAAGCATAAAAAGACCGACGACTATCCGTTCGGCGGCGGGGCAGGGCTTGTCATGATGGCACAGCCGGTCTTCGACTGCATGGCGGCGGTCTGCGGCGAGGATAAGCCGCACCGGATCCTGCTGACGCCGCGCGGCAAGCTTCTGACGAGCGAGCGCGCAAGAGAGCTTAGTAAACTCGATCGCATCGTGCTGCTGTGCGGACACTATGAGGGCGTCGACGAGCGCGTGAACACGCTGATCGACGAGGAAATCAGCATCGGCGACTATGTGCTGACCGGCGGCGAGCTGCCCGCGATGGTGCTCGTGGACTGCCTTTCCCGCTTCATTCCGGGCGTTCTGGGCAGCGAGGAGAGCGCCGAGGACGAATCGCACGCGCAGGGCATCCTCGAATACCCGCAATACACGCGTCCCGCGTCGTTTCGCGGTCTGGATGTGCCGGAGATCCTCTTGAACGGGCACCATGCGAACATCGCAAAGTGGCGTCACAAAGAGGCGATGGAAAAGACGCGCAGGATGCGTCCGTGCCTCCTGGGCACATTCGGAAAAAATCCCGAAAAACCGCAAAAATAGGGCTTGCATTTCCATGACGGCTATGGTATAATGCGCCTTGCGACATCGGGCGGTCCGCCGACACTTGTGATCGTGAACGCCTGTTTCATTAAGAAAAAGGAGAAAAATTTATCATGTCCGACATCATTCGTGAACTCGAAAAAGAACAGCTCCGCAGCGATCTGCCCGAGCTGGAAGTCGGCGATACCGTTCGCGTATTCGTGAAGGTCGTCGAGGGCAATCGTGAGAGATTGCAGAACTTTGAAGGCATCGTCATCAAGATTCAGGGCGGCGGCATCCGCAAGTCCTTCACCGTCCGTCGTATGTCCTACGGCATCGGCGTCGAGCGTACCTTCCCGTATCACAGCCCGCGCATCGGCCGCATCGAAGTGGTCCGTCACGGCGTGGTCCGCAGAGCGAAGCTCTTCTACCTCCGCGACAGAAGCGGCAAGGCAGCGAAGATCCGCGAGCGCATCGACGAGAAGAAATAAGAATAAGAATCCGAAAGGAGCCGAAATCCGGCTCCTTTTTGCGTGCGCTTTTTTCGGAGAAAGGCGGCGGCAACCGTTGCTATTTCATGCGGTTTCTGCTATAATCGTACCGATATTTCATGCGTTGAAGCAGGAAACGAACGGGAAGGACTTGTATGAAAAAGAGACTGTTTTGTTTGATGCTGAGTCTACTGATGATTCTTACGATGCTGCAGGGCGTGTCGTCGGCGGAAACCGGAACGGCGGGGGATCTGCTGTTCTCGGATACGCGCGGGGTTCGCCATGAGAGGATCTGCATTGACGACGATCCGACAGACGGCTACGAGGGCGATTACGTTGTGATCTACAACCCGTCCACAAGCGCCTCCAACTCTCAGTCCACCGGCAAGCTGACCGGTCTGATCGAGACGACCGTCGAGCCGAATATCGTTCCGAATCCGGACATGCAGACGCTGCCGGACGCCGATTTTCCGTTCTGGAAGATCGACATCGACTCCGTTCTGAAAGAGCAGGCGGAAGCGACGGAGCCCGGACCGGAGCCGATGGCTGCCAAAGCGTCCTACAACGTCGGTTCCAAGAAAACCTTCTCGATCCTGAGCCAGTATTCTCCGACCGGCAGCGGCAGCATGGAGTTCGAGTGTCTCTATGTGGGCGAACACTGCTATATCTGGACGCCGGTTTCCTCCGCGAACAATACCTATCCGCTGGATGAGATCGACGAGACATATGCCAAGATGGCGGCGGACGAGTTCGACTCCAAGTTCGATCTCATGCAATCCTCGTTCGGCAATCACTCGAACGGTTCTTCCGGCGACGGCAAGCTCCACATGCTCTACTACAACATCGACGAGGGCTGGAACGGCTCCGGCGGCTATATTGCGGGCTTCTTCTATCAGGTCGACCTTTCCAACAACGGCGTTCCCATTCTGAACATCGACACCTATCCCGGCGTCTATTACAAGAACCCGAACAGCGGGAACGTCTACAAGCGGATGGACGATACCTACAACACCATGGTGCACGAGTATCAGCATCTGATCAACTACTCCAACACCAGCGGAATGGATACCTGGCTCAACGAGTGCTTCTCCGCCGCCGCCGAGGAGATCTGCTATCCCGGCAGCTCCGTCGTCAACCGCATCCAGTCCTGGGAGGAGTACTATTACAACGGCGACTGGCAGAATCCGCCTGCGGAGTTCGAGTATCAGAGCAGCTTTCAGCTCCACAACGGGTATTCGATGTACAACTGGAGCAACAACATCAGCGACGTGCTGGCGCTCTACGCGCAGGTGTCCTTCTTTGCCCAGTATCTGTACACCCGATTCGGCAACACAATCTATCGGCAGATCTCCGATCAATACACCAGCAGCGAGGTCAATGCCATCACCAAAGCAACGGGCGTGAACTGCGCGGAGCTCGTCCGGAATTTCCGCATCGCCGTGACCGCGAACGCTTCGCAGGATCAGTACGGCGGCATCTACGGTTTCAAGGCGCAGGACGGCTACGATCCGTCTCAATACAACGATCTGCAGAATCCGTGGGATTTGCTGTCCCCGATCATCTTTACCGGATCGAGCTGCTCGATCAAGGGCGGCGGTGCGATCACCGTCAAACCGGTCAACGGCGTCTATACGCCCCCGACGGACGCCGGTTCCAATCTGCAGTACTTCGGCATCAAGTTTGTCTCTCCCTATACCGTTACGGCGATCTCCAACAATGAAGCATGGGGCACCGTTTCGGTCGAAGATACCAAGATCACATGCGTGCCCTCGGAGGGCTGCTATGTTGCCGATTATGAGGTTGTGAGCGGCACGGCGACCGCAACCGTGCAAGGCAATATCATCCGTGTCAATCCGGAAAGCGACTGCACGATCCGCGTAATCTTTGCGCCCAAACCCAGCTATACCGTCGATTTCGTTGCCGGCGGTATCGCACAGGGACAGGAGACCGCGCTTCACGGCAGCACGATCACCCTGCCGTCCTCCGTGACCGTCAATCCGGACGACTGGACGTTCATCGGCTGGACGGAAACCGAGATCCCCGGGGAAACGGAATCCAGACCTGCATACTACGCGCCCGGCGCAGACTACACGGTGACCGATCACGTCACGCTGTATGCCGTCTATTCCCGTGCGGAAGAGAACGTCGGGGCGCCGGTCTATACGCTGATCTCCGAGGCGCCGTCCGACTGGTCGGGCAACTACGTGATTACGTACCGAACCGCCGACACATCCTCCAGTCCCATGTACCTGATGAAGGGCGTTTCGGTCAGTTCCGACGGTGCAGCGATCGAAGGGCCTTTTAACTGCGACGCGTATACGGTGACCGGCGCCGTTCTGAACGGAACGACGCTGACGGACGTCTCTGACACGTACGTGTTTACACTGCAGCCGCGCGGGGACAATTATTCCATACAGAATGTTGCGACGGGCACGTATCTGGGCGAAGACGCAAGCAACTATCTTGCCGGTTACCGGACCTACAGCTCCGATTACTGCGACTGGAAGCCCGGCAGCAAAACGCAAGCGAGCAGCGCCACCTACGCCAAGGGCGGCAGCTATCCGCTCATTGCGTTCTACGTTGACGGTCCGTATTTCTGGACGGGCAACAGCAACAATTCTACGGCGAGCTACGTTCGTTTCTGGAAGGGGACTCCTGGCGATGCGACCTACTATACGACGAATCCCGAGATGATTGATCCGACGCCGACGCCCACGTCGACGC
>JAFRRO010000037.1 GCA_017428025.1 Clostridia bacterium | reverse complement strand
TCGCAAATAAAGAGAAGCCGTTAAGATCCTCTTTCGAGTTTCTTAACGGCTCGTTTTTCTGCGCAAAAAAAGGAGCCCGCAGGCTCCTTTGGGTGGTTGACGCTTATTTGTCGCTCTTGTCCTCGTCGTCGAAGTTGAAGGCGGAGGAGGGCATCGCAGGATTGACCTGCTGCGCTCTTGCTTTGGCGAGCTTTTCCTTGTCCGTGAACTTGTTGATGATGATGAAGATCGCCACGACACAGAGCACCGCAAGCCCCATAAAGACGTAGGAGAGGATGCTCATCGTCTTCGAGGAGATCGCGTTGTACAGCTTTGACAGGAAGGAACCGTCGTTCGCGTCGGAACGGACGCTGCCGATCGAGCTGGTATAGACCTGACGGCCGTTCTGATCGGTGACGGGGATCGCTTTATAATAGTTTGCGACGTTGCTGCTTGCGCCGCCGCCGAGGCAGCTGAAGCCTGCGGACTGCGACTGGAACTTGTCGGGATGCACCGCCATCGCCGCGCGCAGGATCGCGTCCATCTCTTCAACGGAGTGCCTGCCTTCGACGGTGTACGTCTTGCCCTCGTATTCCACCGTGCCGTCCTTGATGACGTCGGCAAAATCGGACTTGTACGTATCGGTCGCTTCGTATTCGATCATCGCGTTGCTGTAAAGCACGCTTTGTCCGAAGTTGGAAAGCGCCATCAGCAGCATGATCGCGCCGAGCACAAAGTACAGCGTGCGGAGCAGCTTATGCACCTTTTCTTTTGCATCCTCTTTGATGTTCTCCATCGAGAACAGTCTGCCTTTTCCGGTGATTGCACTGTAGAAGACATAGATGCTCATGGCAAGCAGCAGGATCGGGAATAAATACGTCATGGTTTTCTCCTTTGTGTTTCCGTTCTTTTCTAATTTAGATTCTCTTGAGCTTCGCGCCTTCGCGCGTGTCCTCGACCGCAAAGCCCATCGCCTTGAGCTCGTCGCGGATTGCGTCGGCTTTCGCCCAGTCTTTTGCCTTTTTCGCTTCCTTGCGCGCCTCCAGAAGCGCCAGAGCTTCGGCGGGGAAGTCTTCTTTCTTTTCCTTGACGACCAGCCCCAGAACGCCGTTCAGCTCGGCAAAACGCGCCTTGACCGCGTCGATGCCCGCCTTCGTGTGCGCGTTCGTCGCAAAGATGTTGATCCATCTTGCAAAGTCGAACAGCACGCCCAGCGCGTCCGCGGTGTTGAGATCGTCGTCCATCGCCTCGCAGAAGCGATCGCGGAAGCCGTCGAGCGCGGCGGGGACGGAGGCGTCGTCCGCCGTTTCGTCAACCGCGGTGTCGAACAGCCGGTCGCGCGCGGTGTAGAGCCGATGCAGCGAAGTCACGGTCTGTTCCATCAGCTCGCGCGAGAAGTTGACCGGATTGCGGTAGTTTGCGGAGAGCAGGAACATGCGCACGGCTTCGAGATCGTATTCCTTCGCGATGTCGCGCACCGTGAAGAAATTGCCCAGCGACTTGCTCATCTTCTGGTTGTCGATGTTGATGTAGCCGTTGTGCATCCAGTAGTGGACGAACGGCTTGCCGGTGGCGCATTCGCTCTGCGCGATCTCGTTCTCGTGGTGCGGGAAGATCAGGTCCATGCCGCCGCCGTGGATGTCGAACGTTTCGCCGAGATACTTCATGCTCATCGCGGAGCACTCCACGTGCCAGCCGGGACGGCCTTTGCCCCAGGGGGAGGGCCAACTCGGCTCGCCGGGCTTTTCGCCCTTCCAGAGCGCGAAGTCCAGCGGATCGCGCTTCTGCTCGGTCGGGCTGATGCGCGCGCCGTTTTCCATGTCATCGATGTCCTGTCCCTTGAGCTTGCCGTAGCCGGGATCGGAGCGCACGGAGAAATACACGTCGCCGTTTTCGGTGGCGTAGGCGTGACCGGTTTCGATTAGCTTTTTGACAAGCTTGATGATGTCGCCGATGTGCTCGGTCGCGCGCGGATTGACGGTTGCGCGTTCGATGCCCAGAGCGTCCGCGTCCTGATAATACTCCTTGATGAAGCGGTCGCCGAGCTCCTTGACCGTCGTGCCTTCGCGGTTGGCGCGGTTGATCATCTTGTCGTCGATATCGGTGAAGTTCTGCACGTACCTGACTTTGTATCCGCGATACTCGAGATACCGGCGCAGCGTGTCGAACACGACGAACGGACGCGCGTTACCGATATGGAAGAAATCGTAAACGGTCGGACCGCAGACGTACATGGAAATCTGTCCTTCTTTGATCGGAACGAGCGTTTCCTTGCGGCGCGACAGCGTGTTGTAGATCTGCATGATCTTCCTCCTTCGGGGTACGCCGGACGGTCTGCACAAAACCATTGACAAACGCATTCGGCGGTTTTAATCTATGATAAGAAAAAACGGCCGCTTTGTCAATAAGGATTTGACGAATTGCTTTTTTTGTACTATACTGCTCTAATAGGAGGTTGTGCATGAAACGAGTTTTGATTTGCCTGCTTGCGCTGCTGCTGATCGTGCCGTTCGCGGCGTCTTCGGCGGAAGAGAATCCGATGCGTTCTTTAAAGCTGACGGCCGAGGCCGACGGCGATCTTCTTGACGTGCGGTTTGACGCGGAGATCGACTATCCGAGCGAGACCGCGGCGTTCGAATCGATGGATTTCGTCCTTACATACGATCAGAATGTTCTTGAGCTGATCGAACTGGTCAAGATCGACGGCGTTCCGGAATCCGACATTCTGGACGGTTCGTTCATCGGCTTCGAGGGCACGGAGACGGCGGGCAGATTCGAGTACCATTGCGCATCCGCGCTCGGACACCGCGGCAGCGGACTGCTGCTGCATCTGCGCTTCCGCATTCTGAGCGGCGGCAGCTACGGCTTCCGGCTCAAGCGCGAAGGGTATTCGATCTACGACAGCGCGACGAACCGTTCCGAAAGCCGGATGTTCGCGCTCCTTGATATGAATTTGCCGGTCGCGGATACAACGCCGCTTCCGGAACCGGACCTTCCGGACATTCCGCAGTACGAACCGCCGAAAGAAGAAAAGGGCTGGTTTGAAAGACTGATTGACTCGATCTTCGGATCGAGCTGCACCGGCGGCAGATAGCCGCAAAACCCGAACAGGAGGTATATACATGAAACGCAAACTTGCATGGCTTCTAATCGTTGCCTTGCTCCTGATGCTGTTCCCCGTTGTGACAAACGCAATGGAGGAAGGCGAAATGCTGCTGACCTCGGAGTCCGTACAGGGCGCGGTCGGCGATATCGTCAAGGTCGACTTTTACTGCTATCCGAATCTCGACGAAGGACTCGTGATGGACTCCTTCGAGGGCACGCTGGACTACGATCCCGAGATGCTGACGCTCGGTTCGATCAACCTGCGCGACGAGGAGCAGAATCTCAATTCGCTGATGAACAGCAAGAGCCCGCTCTGGATCCCGAGCAAGTCGGAGGCGGGCAAGCTTGCGTTCGCGTATGCCGACGCGTTCGGCACCGACGCGAACGGCTTCCTGTTCCAGCTCGAGTTCCGCATCGAGAAGGAAGGCGCGTGCGAATTCGTTTTCAACGGCATCCGCTATCACGCGATCGACGCTTCTTCGTATCGCTCCGTCGGCAGCTTCTACATCAATCCGGTGCAGATCGGCGGCGTCTATACCGAGGGCTATGAGATCACCGAAAACGGTACGCCCGCGGCAACCTACGATCCGCTCGAGCCCGCGGTGGAAACGCAGAGACCGCAGGCGACCGACACGCCGAAGCCCAGCAACAGTGGACACTCCGTGCCGCAGACGTCCCAACTGCCGGAACCGTCGATTATCGCAACGCCGGACAGCGGGCTTGTCACGCCGAAACCGCCGGTGACTTCGATGCCGATGAACACGCCTTCCGGCGCGACGACTGCGCCGACGGAGGCGGCTACCGAAGCGCCCGCGACCGACGATCCGAACGGCACGGTCGAGACGACGGAACCCGCTGCCGAGACGCAGGAGCCCGGTACGGAAACGGACGCAACCGAAGCGCCCGTCGCAGAAGTGACCGCAGAACCGGTCGGAACGATCGAGACGCCGAAACCGACGGCGGAGCCCGGGAATACGGATCCGAATCCGGTGCAGCAGCCGAACCGCGCGCTTGTGATTGCGGTGATCGCCGGCATCGTCGTCGTGATTCTGCTTGCAATTCTCGCCATCATTCTGATTCTGATTCGCAATAAGCGGCAGAGAGAAGAGAACTGATTGATTTTTCATCAAGAAGGCTCTCAAATTTGAGAGCTTTCTTGCGTTTTGGATCGAATTGGTGTATGATAGGTTGGATTTCGAGAAAGGAGGGAAACAGATGCGCAAAATCACAACAAGACAGTTGACGTTTGCCGCGCTGTTCGCGGCGCTTGCCGTTCTGCTCTCCATTCATCCGTTCACATTCTACATCGTGCCGAGCGTGCGCATCACGTTCCGCGAGGTGCCGATCTATCTCTGCTCAATCACGCTCGGACCGGTTCTGGGCGGGCTTTGCTCGTTCATTGCAGACCTGTGCGGAACGTTCATCAGCAATTCCGGCAACGCATGGAACCCGCTGTTCGCGCTGAACGCCGTGCTGATCGGCGTGCTGCCGGGGCTGCTTTACCGGCTGTTCGAACCGCACATGAAGCGCATCTGGGCGACGAGCCTTTCGATCGTCCTCACAAACCTTTCGGTGTCGGTGTTCCTGACGCCGGTGTGGCTGTGCATTCTGGGATTCAACGGCGGACTGTCCTACTGGGCGCTTCTTGCGAGCCGCCTGCCGCTGATTGCCGTTATGACCGTTGTGCATATCATTCTTGTGATGCTGCTTGCGCCGCTGGCGAAGCGCGGCATCGAAGGAGGGAGTTCCAAATGACATACGAGGAAGCCGTCGCATATATCCACGGACTCTACTGGCGCGGTTCCAAGCTCGGTCTCGAACGCACGATCGAGCTTTGTCACCTGCTCGGCGATCCGCAGAAACAACTGAAATTCATCCACGTCGCAGGGACGAACGGCAAGGGCTCGACCTGCGCCATGCTGTCGCGCATTCTGCATGCGCAGGGATACAGAACCGGTCTGTTCGTTTCACCGTTTGTCGACCGGTTCAACGAGCGCATCCAGTTTGACGACGAACCGATTCCGGACGAGGACCTTGCGGCGCTGGTCACGGAGATCGCGCCGATCGTCGATTCGATGGCGAGCCTGCCGACCGAATTCGAGGTCATCACAGCGGTCGCGTTCCTGTACTATGTGCGCAAGCGCTGCGACTATGTCGTGCTCGAGGTGGGACTCGGCGGCGAGCTCGATTCGACCAACGTCATCGACACGCCGATCCTCTCGATCATCACGGCGATCGACTACGATCATATGCACATCCTCGGCAATTCGATTGCGGAAATTGCGAAAGCGAAAGCCGGTATCGTCAAGGACAACGGCGCCGTGCTGTTCTACGGCGAGCATTCGGACGCGCTCCCCGTGATCGCAGACGCGTGCGAAAAGCATCACGCGGCGCTGCACATCTGCGACCGTTCCACGATCGTACCGGAGACGTACGACCTACACGGACAGACGTTTTCCTATCGCGGCTATGCGCATCTGAAGCTCGGTCTTTTGGGACAGTATCAGATGTACAACGCGGCAACCGTGATCGACGCAGTCGGGCTTTTGCGCGAAAAAAGCGTCGCGATTTCGGACGAAGCGCTGCGGAAGGGACTCGAAACGACCAAATGGCCGGCGCGGTTCGAGCTTTTGCGCGAGGAGCCGCCGTTCTTTGTCGACGGCGGGCACAATCCGCACGGCGTGAAGGGCACGGTCGACACGTACAAGCGCCTTTTCAAGCGCAAAAAGGCGATCGTCGTTATGGGCATGATGGCGGACAAGGACGTTGCAAAGTCGATTCGGCTGCTGATCCCGATTGCGAAGGAATTCTATACCGCAACGCCGGACAACGCGCGCGCCATGAAGGCGGAGGAGCTTGCGGCGGAGATTCGCGCGCTCGGCGCAAAGGCAACGCCGTTTGAAACGGTTGCCGACGCCGTGCACAAAGCGATGAAGAGCAAGGGACCGGCGCTTGCGGTCGGTTCGCTGTACATGGCGGGCGAGGTACATGCGGCGTTTCGCGACGCGGCGGAGCACGAAAGATGAAGCTTCTTGCGCTCGACATCGACGATACGCTGATCGGCACCGGCAAGCTTCCGAGCGAACGGTTGAAGCGCGCGATCCATCTGACCGAAGAACACGGCGTGACCGTCGTGCTCGCAACCGGCAGAGGCTTTTTGGGCACCAAGGCGATCCGTGAATCACTGTCTCTTGACGGTCCGCTGATCCATTACGGCGGCGCCGTCATCAGCGACGGAAAAACCGGCGTGCATCTGTACGAAAACTATCTGCGTCCGGTCGACGTCGTTACGGCGTTTGCGATCGCCGACGCATACGACATCCACGCGCAGATCTACGAGGAAGACACGGTGATCTTCCGCAAAGGCAACGATTTCACCAAGCGCTATACTTCGACGCTGCAGATCCCGTTCATCGAGGATCCGAATCTTCTGTACCGTCCGCTCGACAACGTCCCGAAGGTGCTGTTTTTCGTCGATCCCGCAAGGGAGGCGGAGCTTGCCAAAGAGATTCGCAGCCTGCTGCCGCGGCATATCTCGGTGCTGCAGAGCAAGCCCGGATTCATCGAGCTCGGCTCGAAAAGCGCAACCAAGGGCAGCGCGCTCGAACGCCTTGCCGCCATGCTCGGTATCGATCGAAAGGACGTGACCGCGATCGGCGACAACACGCTCGACCTCGATATGATCGAATGGGCGGGCACCGGCGTCTGCGTCGCAAACGGAAACGATCTGGTCAAAGAAAAAGCCGACCTCATCATCGGCGCCTGTGAGGACGACGGCGTAGCGGAATATCTCGAATCGCTGTACGCATAAAAACGCTTCAAAACGAAAAGCACGGGATCAGAGGAGATTTGTCAAGGGGGATTTTCAACAGCACAGTCGGTTTCGGTCGGCTGTGCTATTTCGTTGCGTAATGTTGAAATATGTGTTAGAATAGCTCCGATAAATCGGGATTTGAGGGGGCGGTCAATATGATTATTCTAGTGATCAGGCATGGTGAATCCGAAGCAGATAATCTGGACGTCCACGAGGGCAGGGCAGATTTTGAACTGACTCAAAAGGGACATCGGCAGGCTGCTGCCATGGCGAAATATGTAGCCGGGAATTATCGGCTTTCACGCATTTACGCAAGCACGCTCAAGAGGGCAGCTCAAACTGCGAAGCACTTGTCCGATGAGACCGGAATTGCGATCGAGTTTGATCCGGATCTGATGGAGTTCAACAATGGGCTGTTGGCCGGCCTCTCCCGCGAAGACGCAGACCGGCTTTATCCGCCCGTTTGGAACCTTCCCATTGATCAGGCAGTGTACGGACAGGAATCCAAGGTCGAATTCCGCCGCAGAGCTGAAAACGCACTGCAGAGAGTGCTTTCGGAAAACGGTCCGGAGTCCATCATAGCGATCGTGACGCATGGGGGTATGGTG
>JAFRRO010000036.1 GCA_017428025.1 Clostridia bacterium | reverse complement strand
GGGCGTAGCCGTAGATGCAGCCGTTCCACATGCCGGTGTAGTGCGCGACGGTCATCGGCGTTTCGATGACGATTTCGAGCACGTGATCCAGAAGGTTCACGCCGTAATACTTCGACATATCGTCGATCATCTGCTTTGCGACCTCGTGCTTGACGCGGTCGTACTCGTCGGCGGTGACCGTCTTCCAGCCGTCCACGCGCGGCAGCGTCGTGATCGAGAACGAGCAGGTGCCTTCGGGCGTCGCGTCGGGATTCGCGTGGTTATGGCAGATGCAGGTCAGATAGCGGTACGGTCCGAGCCCCGCAAGGTTCTCGTACAGCACTTCGGTGTCCATCGTGTCGCCGTAGAAGATGCTGTAATCGCGGATGCCCAGCTCCTCGGCGGGTTTGTCGAGGATCAGGATGACCGAAAATGCGGTCAGACTGATGCGCTTGCCGTTGACGACCTTGATCGCCTTTTCGGGCACCGCCAAGAGCGGCTCAATCATCGAGGTATAGACCTTGTTCGGGTACGGCGCGGAAATCACGTAGTCCGCATGGATCTCGTCGCCGCGCGCGGTGCGTACGCCGTAGACCTTGCCGTCACGGACGAGAATCTTTTCGACGTGCTGGCGGTATTCGATCTGCACGCCCATCGCTTCGGCGCGCTCCGCCATCTTCACACTGATTTCGTGGCTGAACTTGTGCGGAATGTACGAGCCGTAGCCGATGTAGTCCGCAATCAGCATGCAGAAGACCGTGAACGGCAGCTCCTTCAATCCGGAGCCGACGTACATCCAGTACGGCGCGATCATATCCTGCGCCTTCTGCGGCAGGTCGAACGTGTCGAGCACCTCCTGCGTCGAATAGCCCGCGGTCTTGACGAACGCTTCGTGCTTCAGAAGCATCTGCACCTTGCTCGCCGGATGGATCGAAAGCTCGTTGACCGAGTCGAACACCGTGTGCGTGAGGTTCAGAAGCTTCAATACCTTTTCGTACGTGCCGGGCACCTCGGCGTCGATCTCCTTTGCGAACGTCTCAAAGCCCGGATGCAGCGTCACGTTGATGCCGGGCAGCGACGCGTGATACGCCTCGGGCACCTTGAGCCAGTCGACGTTGACGCCCATATCCTCCAGAAACTGTCCGATCTTGAGGCGCTTGCCCTCGGGACCGATGCCCATCATCTCGTGCAGCGCGGCTTCGATCTCGATGCCGCCGCGCACAAAGCTCGTCGCGATGCCGCCGGGCAGGTTGTGGCGCTCGAGCACCAGCACGTCCTTGCCCTTTTCGGCGAGCATCAGCGCCGCCGACAGCCCCGCGAGCGCGCCGCCGATGACGATGACGTCATAGTGGTCTTTGTAAAATTTCATGGTATTCTCCTTTTGCAAAGATGAGGGAGCGGTATACGCTCCCTCTGTGTGTCGTTTCTCAGAAGAACCGTTCGACCAGCTCGCGGGAGTATTCCGCGGTCTCGTCCATGTCGCCGAAGCTCATGATCTCGCCGGCATAGAACGTGTCGTACTTGCCCTGCATCGCCTCGACCTTGTCGTACCAGCCCGCCTTGTAGTCCTTGGAGAAGACATGCGGGAAGTAGTAGACGCTCCACTCGTTGACGACGTTGGAAGCCGGGTTGTGCATGATCTTGAGGTCCTCAAGAACCATCTTCTTGCATTCGTCGTACGGGATCTCGGCGGTGTCCTTGTGCTTGCGCAGCGCATAGGTGGTGATGACCTGATCCTTGGTATCCTTCCAGCGGCGATAGTACACCATCAGATGACCGAGGCGTTCTTTCTGCATGTTCTCGAACACGTAGTAGGAGATCTCCGGATGATCCTCGGGCTTGTTCTCGACGGCGAGAACATCGTAGCGCTCGTAGTCGATCTTGGAGAAGAGCTCCTTCTCGTCCTCGCGCGCGTCGAAGTAATCGACCATGCCGACCTGACCGTCCGCACGCTTGTTCGGGATGTACAGCGGCGCGGTGACGATGATCTTATCGTATTCTTCGACTTTGCCGTTGACGGTGACGTACACCTTGCCGTCTTTGCGCTCGACCTTCTCGATCTTGCTGTTCAGACGGGCGGGATGCTTGAGGTGCGCGTTGAGCTGCTCCCAGATGTACTGGGTGCCGTTCTTCCACGTCCACAGATTGACCTTGACGAAGTTCATGGTGGTCTGGAAGTCCAGATACTTCAGAACGTACGCCGCGGGGATCTCGTCGAAGTAGCCGTAGCCGAACGAGGTGTACGGCCCGATCCAGATGTCCTGCGTGAGCTCAACGCCGTTGATCTTGCAGAACTCGGAGAACGGCAGGCAGAGATCCTTCAGGTTCGGGTTCTCGCCCTTGACCGGCTCGCGCTTCGCGTTCGCCTGGGAGAAGCCGTCGTAGCGGCCCTCGGCGACGCCGCGGTGACCGTTGACGTCATAGCCCTTGTACTTGGTTTCGAGAAGCTCGCCGAGCTTCTTGACCTGCTTCTTCATCTTGAGCAGACGCGGGATCTTGAGAATGTTCTTCTTCGGCTCGAACGGCTCGATGACCTTGCCTTCTTTGTTCTTGTAGTTGCGGTTGAGTTTCGGACCGTCGTGCGTGATGCCGCAGAATTCCTCCACGTCGTGCACGGCATAATAGCTCGGCACGCCCATGATCGCGCCCATCTCGTAGCGGCGACCGTTATACGTCGGGGACCAGCACTTGCCGCCGACGCGGTCGAGCCGTTCGAGGATCGTATAGTTCTCATACCCCTTCTGTTCCAGGTACATACCGGCGGAAAGGCCCGCAGGACCGCCGCCGACGATGCAGATACGAATGTTCTTATCCATCTTTATTCCTCCCGAAATTTGTGATTTCTCACATCCTTATTATTATAACGCATCAATACGCGGTTTGCACGTATTTTTTGCATATTTTTGCAAAAACCGAAAAGTTCTTTTCATCTTGCGAAAAACATGATACACTATCCTGCGGAGGGGACGGAAACATGCGTTATTCTGGATTTCAAATGCTTTTGGAGGATCGGGCGCGGCAAACGCCCGAAGCGCCCGCGCTGGCGTATGCGCAGCACGGGGAACGGACCGTCTGCAGCTTTGCGGAGCTTCGGCAGCGCGTACAGGTCCGCGCCGAGACGCTGCGCGGAGAGGATAAGCGGGCGTACGGGATTCTGGCGGACGGCTCGTTCGACTGCGTGATCGAGATCTTTGCAGCCGTGCTTGCGGGACGCAGAACCGTGCTGCTCAGCGAAAACGCCGCCGAAGAAACGCTGATCGAGCAGATCAGAGAGGCGGAGCTCGACGCGCTCTGGGGCGATCCCGATCTTGTCGAAGCGCTCGAACCGGCGCTTTGCGATTCCGCCGAGGGCGGCGAGGGGAGGATTCTGTTCTTCACGTCCGGCACCACGAGCCGCGCAAAGGCGGTCGTGCTCACCGACGCCTCGCTGATGAATTCCGCCTATAACGGCGGCGCGCTGCTGCCGCTTTTGAAGGACGATACGCTGCTTTGCATGCTGCCGCTCGATCATGTGTTCGGCTTCGTCTGCGGACTTCTCTGGGGACTCTCGTGCGGGGCGTGCGTGGCGCTGGGACGCGGCGCGCGGCATTTCCACGAGGACTGCGTCTTCTTCCGTCCGACGGCGATCAGCGTCGTTCCGGCGCTTTTGGGATTCCTTCTGCGCTATCGCGCGCTGAATCCGGAGCTGAAACTGATCCTGATCGGCGCGGGCGGCTGTCCGGAAGCGATCCTGACCGCCGCAAAGGCGACCGACGCGCGCGTCTGCTTCGGCTACGGACTCACGGAAACGAGCTCCGGTGTCGCGCTGTCGCTGGGCGAGGGCGATCCGTACGCGATGACCGTCTGCCCCGACGATACGATCACGATCGCCGACGACGGCGAAGTGCTGCTCACGGCGCCGACCTGCGTGATGCAGGGCTACTGGCGGCAGCCGGAGGACACCGCAAAGGTGCTGATCGACGGCGTGCTGCACACCGGCGATCTCGGCACGATCGACGAAAACGGAAAGCTGAGGCTCACCGGACGCAAGAAGGAGATGCTGGTGCTGTCCGACGGCACCAAGCTGTATCTGCCGGAGTACGAACAGGCGCTGTCCGACGCGCTCGGCGGCGAAGCGACCTGCATCCTGCTCATCGACGATCAGCCGATTCTGGTGCTGGAGGGCGAAGTGCGACCGACCGGCGCGATCTGGGAAAAGATCCGTCCGGTGCTGGATCAGCGTCCGCGCAATCAGCAGATCAAACGGATCGAGTTTTACGAAAAGCCGCTGCCGCGCACGGCAAGCGGAAAAATCATGCGTTGGGCGATCCAACGGGAAAGAGAAGGGCTATGACACGCAGAGAAGAGATTCTGAACAAAACGAGAGAAATCATCGTCGATTCGCTGCCGGAACTCGAGGGGAAGGAATTCGACGAAAGCACCGTCATCAACACCGACACGGGCATCGACTCGATGGGCTTCACGCTGATCATCTGCCGGCTTGAGGCGGCGTTCGACGTGCGCATCCCGAATCGCCAGTGGCAAAAGCTGTCCACGCTCGGCGACGTCGTCGATGCGATCGACAAACGTCTGCCGAAAGCATGAGCATCTATTCGATCGAATACCGCATACTGAGCTCCGACACCGACGCGAACCGCAGGCTGCGCCTGTCGCGCCTCTTTACGCTGCTGCAGGAGGCGTCGATCGCGCATACCACGGAGCTCGGCATGGGGCGCGAGAAGACGCTCGACTGCGGTCTTCTCTGGATCGTCACGCTGCAGCAGGCGAAGATTCACCGCCTGCCGGTCTATGACGAACCGATCCGCCTGCGTTCGTGGCCGGGCAAGACGATGCACTTGCTGTTCCCGCGCTACTACCGCATCGAGGACCGGCGGGGCAACGCGCTCGTCGAGGCGAGCGCGCTGTGGGCGCTGATGGATCAAAACACGCGCCGCGTCGTCTTTCCGGAGCTCTATGACATCCGGATCCGCGGCGTGCACACCGGAAAGGAGCCTGCGCTGCCGGTCTCGCCGAAGATGCCGCAGGCCGCCGAAACCGGCTCGTTCACCGTGCCGTACAGCTATGTCGATCTCAACGGGCATATGAACAACACGCGCTATTTCGACCTCGCCGAGGACCTGATGCCGCCGGAGCTGCGCAGCCGCGCCGTCACGTCGGTGCAGACGGAATACGCCAAGGAGGCGAGGGAGGGGGATACGCTTCTTCTGCAGCACGAAGCGTCGCAGAACGCGTATCTTCTGTACGGCGAGCAGAACGGCGCAAAGCTTTTCAAGCTCGCGCTGACCTACGCGCCGAACCTTTGAGCAAAACAAAAAAACGACCTGCGTTTTGAACACGCAGGCCGTTGTTTTATGCCCTGCCGACGGAGTAATAGATGAGATCGCGTTCGACGCCGAGGTACGTCAGTTCCTTTTCGTTCGTATGCGAATACGTCATGCCGCATTTTTCCATCACGCGGCGCGACGCGTCGTTTCCGGTAAAATATGACGCCGTAACGGTGTGCATGCCCTTTTCGTCGAACAGATAGGTCAGAAACCGCCGCACCGCCTCGGTCGCATAGCCGTGCCCCCAGTACGCCGAGCCGAGTCCGTAGCCGATCTCGCACACGCCGTCGGATTCGTCAAAGTACAGGATGATCCCGATAAGCCGCCCCGTGTCCTTTCGGCGGATCGCAAAGAGATCCTCGCGTCCGAGGTAGGTCGAAAAGTCGAATTCCTCGAGCGATTCCGCATAGCGGCAGATGAATGTTTCCAGCACTTTTTTGTCGTGCGAGATGTTGTTGAAATAGTCCTCTTTATCGGTCTCTCTGATCCGGTCGAGGATCAGCCGTTCCGTCTCCATGCGCTCGGGCTTTAACGCGAACTCGATCTCGTCGAGCCCGCCCGGAGTGATCTTGCGGTTCCCCGTCTCGAAAAAGCCGAGCCGCGTATAGAGCCGCCTTGCGCCTGCGTTGTTTTCGAGGATCCACAGCGATGGCGTACCGGTCGAGACCGCTGCGGCAAACCGCAGAAGCTTCGTGCCGTACCCCTTTCCCTGTTCCTCCGGCAGCACGTACAGATCCTCAATAAGGCTCCCGGTCACGGAAACGACGCCTTTCGGTCCGTCGTCGACGAGCAGAAAGATCCGGCTTTTTGCGTCCAGCTTGCGCTGTAAATACGCCGCCTGCCGCTCCGTAGTATGGCTTTCCGCAAATTCCGGCGTGCAGAACGCGCGGTGCGACGCCTGCCACGCCGCGGCGTGCACCGCCGCCGCTTCCATGAGATTCGATGGATCGACCGGGATAATCATGGCTGTTCCTCCCCGATCAGTTCCAGCTTCAGCGTCAGCGCGTCGTACTTCTGCCCGCGGACCGTGCGAAGGTCTTTCACGCAGGCGTACGGTACGAAGCCGAGCTTCTCCGCAACGCGCAGCATGCGGACGTTGCCCGACCATGTCTGCGTGTATACGCGGCGGTATCCGCAGTGTTTGAGATATTCGATAAACTGCCGGAGCGCCTCCGTGCCGACGCCGCAGCCGCGCGCGTCTCGCTCCGGGACGTCGATGCCGACGGCGGGGATCTTTTCCGGATTTTCGACGTAATCGAGATCAAAGTAGCGGCTGACCCAGCCGACGTGCCTGCCGTCCAGCTCGATCTCGAACTTTTTGCGCGGCACGTCCTCGGGAAGGTCTCTCACCTGCCCGAAGTATTCCGTCCAACTTTCGCGCTCCGCTTCCGGCGTCGTTTCCTCGTTCTCCCACGGCGCGTCCCAGTCCATCCATTCGGTCTCCGCGGTAAACCACCGCACATAGTCCTCGATATCCGATTCGATCATGTCTCGAAGAATGACCATGCTCCCTCACTTCCCGTTCATGCCGTTCACGATCGCGGCGTAGACCTCCTCGGGGATCATCGGCGAACCGATTTCTTCGACCGTTTCCGCGGGAATCTCGCCGGTTTCGGCAAAGATTCTGCCCGCCCGCCGCACCAAAGCAAGGCGCGGTCCGGTCACGACCGCGGCTTCCGGCGCGTTGAACATCGGGCTTTCGGGCACGGTGAGGATCGTATGGTTTTCGGGGAACATCAGTTTGAATTCCGCAACCATCGGCTCAAAGTTATGCTTGCTGTTCGGGAACCCGCTGCCGCAGATCATCACGTAGCCGAGATGCGAAAAGCTCGCCTGTCCGACGTGCTCGTAGCGGTCGCCGATCTTCTGCATCGCCATCGAGCTCAGCGGCAGCGTGCGGTCCATCAGCGCTTTCAGCGGCGCGGGCAGACCGTAGTTGTAGAGCGGGAAGCTCAAAATCAGCAGATCGCTTGCAAGGATCTCCTCAAGGATCCCGCGCATATCATCGTCATGGATGCAGGTGCCGCCGTTGTGCATGCAGGCAAAGCAGCCGGTGCAGTATTCGATGTGTTTGTCGATCACATGGATCGTTTCGATCTCCTGCGGCGCGGCGTCGTTCATGCCGTCCAAAAACGCGCGGGTGATATGCATGGTATCGCTCAGATCCCGCTTCGGACTGCCGTTTAAAACCAGTATTTTCATTTGTGTTCTCCCGTCAATTCAGAAAGAGGCGATAGGTCCCTTCCATTTCGGCGATCAGCGGACAGGCGTGGCTGACGTAGCCGTCCAAAGCCGCCAGAATCCAGACATCGTGTTCGAACGCATAATCGGCATAGAGCAGAACGATCTGTCCGCTTTCGCCGTCATAGACGATCGTTCCCGCACCGGCTTCCGAAACCGGCGCCGCGCCGGAGCAGTCGGGCTGCTCGCCCGCGTACAGAACGATGCCGCTTTCCCCGAATGCCGAAACCTCGCGCTCCTCGGCGAGGATCGCGTCCAGCTTTCCGTCGAACGCGTCTTGAACTATAAACTGCAGCGTGTAGCCGCTCTTGAGATACAGCATCGCCGTCTGCGGCTCCACGGTCGTCTCGCCTTCGCCGGTCGCAAGCGTGCTCAGATAGCGCTCAACCTCGCGGAAGCCCGTCCGCATCTTCCGGTTCAGATCCTGGGTGTCGGAGACGGAGAAGCTGCTGTTCTTTCCGGAGAACGAGATGCGCGTCGTGTCGCCGTCCAGAACGAACATGTCGCTGTACCGCCGCTTGCTTGCGCCGTAAAGGTTGTATGTTTGAACCAGCTCCTTGATGTGCGCAAACGCTTCGGGGCTTGCCGGATAGACCGTCGTCACTTCGCGGTCGGCATGGGTTTCCTTTTTGCGGACCTCATAGACGACGCTGCCGTCCTTTTGCGTGCGCAGCGTTGCTTGCGTGTAGCCGCCGAGCATGCCGCCGCCGGTGGACACGGAGCAGTAGTTGAGATCGTCATTTTTGATTCTCAGGCGTTCGATAACGGATAACGTGGCAAATACACCTCCTGCGGTCAACAGTATTCCGACGATGATACATGCAATGATGAGCAATGCTTTTTTCATGCCTATTCCCTCGCTTTTGTTTATCGTACGAACGGGGCGCGGTATGCCGCGTTGATCTCGGCGATCTCCTTTTCCCCGTCGATATAGGGCTGATAGAGTTCATCGATCCTGCCGCCGCCCAGATTGTCGCAGCCGTTGCAGAATTCGCACTCGCTCCCGCACGCGCCCCAAAGCGCCTGCCGGACGATCTGTTCGCGCTCCTCGCGCGTGGTATCCTTGATCAGAATCGATTTCATTTCCGTTTTTCTCCGGTCCGGATAAAGTCGATCAGTTCTTCGACGTCGTCGAAGTCGTCATAATCGCCGTATATGCCCTCGCGATGGTAAACGACGCCCGCGCGCTCGTTGCGTTCGAGACAGTCCAGAAGCGCCGCTTCGCCGTAACGCCTGACAAACAGCGTAAATCCGTACGGCTTGATCTTATGGAGCAGCCCCTTTCTGCAATCCGGCGCACATTCGAAGCAGTGCCCGACGCCTTTTTCGATCGAGCATCTGCGGTTTTCGCACCAGCCCTTGTCGGGGCAGTCGCCCGAATTGCAGCCGCTGCAATGCGCGTTTTCGCTGCAGAGACAGCAGGCAAGCCCGCATCTTGCGATTCCGAGTTCCCGTTTCATGCGTTTCTCCCTTCGCCTGCAATCCGTTCCGGATCGGCGGCGTTTTCGCCGCAGCTGCCGAGCGGAATCCAGTAGCGCTGCTCGATCACGCCCTCCGAACCCATAAACTCGTTTTCGAGGATGCCGCCGTTGTTGATGATGGACTTTGCGGAGCCGACGTTGTCCTTGTCACAGACCATCAGCACGCATTCGATGCCGAGCTTTCGGCACTCGTCAAGCGCAAGACGGATCATTTCGGTCGCATAGCCCTTTCGGCGCTCGCTCGGGCGGATGCCGTCGCCGATGTGCCCGCCCTCGCGGTACAGGAAATCGTTCAGATAATGGCGGATATCGACCGCGCCTAAAAGCCGGTCGCGCTCCTCGTCAAGCAGAAAGAACACCGAATCCGGCACCTTGCCGTCCGTCGGTTCCTTCAGCTCCAGATGTTCGAGATAGAAATCGAAATCGTGATAATCGTTTTTGAAGATCGCCCCCGGAGAACGGTTCGTATGATTCGCCTCCTGATCGGCTTTCCACTCGTCGATCATCTCGCCGAGCTGTTTTTCATATGCTTTTGTCAGCTTGATGAGTTTCCGCCCCATATCTTCCTCCGTGCATCCGGTTTCTGTCTTTATTCGTACCACAGAAGCCCCGTCGTGTCAATACGCAAGCGCCGGAGGTTGCGGCTGCACGCGGCAGGTCAGGTGCGGTCCGTCACGCAGGCGTCCAGCTGCAGCAGCAGTCTTCTCAGCGCGACATGCGCCCATGCGACGTCCGTCTGACGGAAACGGATCCTTGCGCCGGGGCGAAGCTGCGCGGCAAGCGGCAGATCGGCGGCGATCACATGCGCGATCTTCGCATAGCCGCCGGTTGCGGGACAGTCCGTCAGCATCAGGATCGGCTGACCGGATGGGGGAATCTGCACGTCGCCGGGCAGCATCCCTTCGGAAAGAATGTTTCCGTCGCAGCCGCCCGAATAGGCAACCGCCGGTCCCGAAAGGCGAATGCCCATGCGGGAGCTGTCCGGCGTATAGGTATAGGCGCTGCCGTAAAAGACGGCTTCGCCCTCTTTCGAAAACAGCTCCTGCTGCACGCCCGCGATCACGCGGAGCTCAACCTCGTCGTTCGGTATCCGGATCGGCAGCGCGTTCGCCGAGCGCAGCACGCTCGGTCTGCCGCCGTCTGTGAGAAGCATCTGCCCGTCGGAAACGCCCTTTGCGCGCAGCGCGTCGCACCGGATCCCGCCGAGGATCGCAAGATACGCCCGCATCCCGCGCACGATCGGAACGGAAAGCAGCACGTCTTTTGCGCGAACCGGCACGGTGGCGTTGACCGGAACGGCGACCGTTTCGCTGCCGCGCCGGAGAAGCAGCCGGTCGAGCCCTCCCGCGACGGCGATCGCGCCGTCCTCGTGAAAGCGAATCTCGGGCAGCACCATCGTCGCCTCCAGCGCGCAGGCGTCGTCCGGATTGCCGACCAGCCGGTTTGCAAGCGTGTACAGAATCCGGTCCGCCGGACCGCCGCACGGAACGCCGAACCGCTCCAGAAGATGCCGCTTTGCGGAAACCGGAATCGTCAGAAAGCCCTTTTTCACGATCTCCGTCATGCGTTCCACACCCCCGTTTCGCAGATTGCGCGGTACGTCTCCGCGTCGATCGGCACAAACTTCACCCGGTCGCCCGCAGAGAGCAGGGAGAGCGTATCTGCATCAAACAGCCTGATCGGCGTACGGCCGATGAGATTCCAGCCGCCCGGAGAAGCTTCCGGATAGATGCCGGTCTGCAGTCCGGCGATGCCGACGCTGCCGCCCTCTACGCGCAGGCGCGGCGTCGCTTTTCTGGGGCAGGCGAGCTTCGGATCGAGCCCGCCGAGGTACGGAAAGCCCGGCAGAAAGCCGATCATATAGACATGGTATTCCGGTTCGGCATGCCTTTGGATCGTCTCCTGCACGGAGAGCCCCGCATGCGCCGCAACCGTCTCGAGGTCCGGTCCGTATGCGCCGCCGTAGAGCACCGGAATGCGCAATAGCCGCCCCTGCTGCGGCAGGTCGGCGGTCATTGCAATGCCGCGTAAAAACAAACAAACCTGCCCGTAGGTGATCCGCATCGGATCGTATTCCACGGTCAGGGTGCGGTAGGCAGGAATGCAGTTGATGATCCCCTCCGGCGCGCCGCTTCGGATCGCGGCGTCGAGCGCGATCACTCGACGGTTGATCGCGGGGGAGATGCGGTTTTCAAAAACGATATCGACCGCACGGTCGCCGTGCGGCAAAAGCTTCGGCCGGTTTTCCATGCCGCCGCTCATACGAACGATGCGATCCGCACGTCCGCCTCCGCAAGCGCGGCGCGGATCGATCCGGCAAGGCGAACCGCCTTCGGATTGTCCCCGTGCAGACAGATCGAATCGAACGGCAGGGATACGGGATTGCCGTTGACGGAGAGGACCGTTTGCGTCTGCACCGCGGTTTTCACGCGCGCGCAGACGGCGGCTTCGTCCGTGATCACGGCGTTCGGTAAACTCCGCGGCACAAGACTGCCGTCGTTTTGATACGCCCGATCGGCGAAAAACTCCCGCGCGGCGCGAACGCCGACGTTCTTTGCTGCCCGTTCCATGGCGCTGTTTGCGGGGCAGAGCAGCACGAGCGCGGGATCGTAGAGCCGGATCGCTTCCGCGACCGCTTCCGCGAGCGCCGCATCCTTTGCCGCCGCGTTATAGAGCGCGCCGTGCGGCTTGACATACCGGACGCGAACGCCCTCCGCGCGGCAGATGCCGTCCAGCGCGCCGATCTGATAGAGCAGACCGTCCGTGACTTCCTTCGGCGAGAGCGCCATCGCGCGCCGTCCGAAGCCCGCAAGATCGGGATACCCCGGATGCGCGCCGATCGCAACATGGTGCTTTGCCGCAAGCGCCGCCGCACTTCGCATGGCAGCGGGATCGCCGCCGTGCCAGCCGCAGGCGATGTTGACGGAGGAAACGAGGGGAATCAGCGCCTCGTCCGCCCCGTACCGGTACGCGCCGTAGCTTTCGCCGAGATCTGCGTTCAGGTCGATTTTCAATTGCATGGTCTGCCTCCCGCCTGTGTTGTTTCCGAATCGATCGTATCACCGATTTTCGGGATTGTCAATCGGCTGCAAAGCGCAAACGATCCTGTCAAAGCTCCGGTCTGATCCTTCCGAACAGCTCCGCCATGCGCGCCGCGTCCTCTGCGGACGGCGCCTCGTTCATCCGGTAGCGGGCTTGCTCATAGTACGCCGTGAACGCGGAAAGGTCCGCTTCGTCCGCGCATGACATCCGCACCGCGCTGCGCCGGATCTCTGCGCAGGTGCTCGTTTTGAAGATCTGCAGCGTTCTGCGGTTCGGTTTCCGTTCCTTGGGACGGCGGTCGAACCACCGCATGACGGTCGACGCGCGTTCGTACGCGATCCCCTCGTTCCGAAGTGTCTGGAAGGAGGTGGACGCCGAATACGACGGGAGCTCGGTGAGCCCGCTGCGGATCCAGGCATATCCGCTGTTGTTCGATTCGCCCCAGGCGTGCGGATCCGGGTTCGTATCGTTCGGATCCGCGACGGTGCGCGCCCGCTGCAGCGCCGTCTTTCGCAGATGCTTCAGGAAGTCCGCGTACAGATAGCGCATGCGTCTGCGCGGATCGGCGCTGCGCTTCGACGGCTTCGCTTCTTTCTTCGGCTCGTCGGTGTTCGGAAGCTCCTCGCGGCTCTCGTTCGGATAGCTGCGCTCGTACTTTTTGAAGCGGCGCAGCGCCTTGACCAGTATGATCGCCGCGACGGTCACGATCACCGCCATGACCAGCAAGCCGATCACAAGGTACAGATAATCGCCCTGCCGGATCGTCGCGGGCGGCGGCGTGCCGTCCGCGGTCATGGTGCCGGACGAGGGCAGCGGCGTTGCATTCGGAGCGGCCTGTGACGATGTCTGCGTCGATTTTGCCGAAGCAACGGCTTCTTCAAACTGGGAAAGCGCGTTCGATTTCATGGCGCCGGTGACGATGCGTTCCAGAAGCAGGGCGAGCATTCGCGCAAACGGCGCAAGGACGTTTTCAAGCAAAAGAGACCATACCGGCTTCAGCAGCGGCACGACAAGGAATACGACGCTGACGCTCACGGTAAAGATCAGCGCGTCGCGGAGCTGACGGCGCCGGTACGACGCTTCATCGGCAGCGCCGTTCTGCGCGCGAAGACCTCTGAGGCACAGCACGCCCGACGCCAGCAGAACGATGGCGAGCGGTATGATATCGTTCAGCGCGATCTTCAATGCTTCGGGATCCAGAACGGGCGTGGACTGTACGCTGTTCGCATTCCGGCGCATCGTCGTTGCGCTCATCACGAAATAGACAAGCAAGCAGATGAGTATAACCGTAATGAAGCCGAATCGCGCCTTGAAATTGTTGTGCGTCGTGTTGTGACGGAGCGAGACGAGGAAGATCGCCGCCGCTAAAACGGAAAGACCGTAGCAAACATAGTGGAAGACCGGACAGCGCAGAATCAGAAGCGGCAGAAAACCGAGCAGCGCCGTCGCCGCGCCGAGCAGCGCGAAGAGCGTTTCTTTGCCCTCAAGCTTCGGCACCGACTGCGGCAGCAGGAAGACCAGAAGCCCGAACAGCAGGCAGGAGAACGCCGTAAAGGGCATATGCACGCCCGTTGCGACGCCCGAAACGAGCGTCAGCAGCAGAGAAACGAGCGAAACAGAAAATGCGGTGCGGAAAAACCGTGTCATACTGCCGCGCCTCCTTCCGTCTGCGCCGGTTCGATCTCGTCCGCAAACAGGACCAGAACCTGCCCGTTCGAGAGCAGTTTCGCCTTCTGCAGCGCGCGGTCCGTCTTTTCATTCCTGTGGGTAGAAAGGAAGACGATCACTTCGCGGCGGGCGGGACCGGAGCATGCCGTGCGCATCAGTTCCTCGACGGAACAGACGCAGCCGCATTTCGCGACGCCGAGAGCGTAGAGGATCTTGCCGTAGAAGCCGTCCGTGCCGGTGCCTCCGGAAAAGCTTGAGATCCCGCTCGAAATGATCGCGTTCGTGATCAGCCGGTAGCCGATCTGCCGCTGTTCAAGGATGTCGCACGCGGTTCGCGTCAGCGAATAACAGTATTCGAGATGTCGGTTGTAGTGATCGAAATTGCCGTGATATTCCGCGTCGAGCACGAGCAGCACGGACTGCGCCCACACCGGATCGAACTGCTTGACGATCAGCTCGCCGCGGACGGCGCTCTGCGTCCAGCTGATATTGCGCATCGGCTCCCTGCCGGTGTACTCGCGATAGCCGCGCACGGAGATCGGATCCTCCAAAAACTGCTTCTTGAGAGCGATCTCGTCGATCTCGTTGGTAAACGCTTTCAGAAAGTCGGCGTTTTCAAGCTTCGGCGGATAGATGACGATGCTGTGATTGTTTTCGATGCGGTAGTCGTTTTCCCAGAAGCCCAGAAAATCGCCGGCGTGGAAGTCCGCATATTCGAACCGGTATTCGCCGCGCTCCGAAATGGAGGCGCGCAGATACCGCCTGACCAGTTCCCGCCTGTGCAGCGTGACGGTGCTGCGGTAGATGCGATGCTCCTCGGACAGGTTCTTGATGTTGTACTGTTCCGATTCGAGCACGTTGAGGTTGCGCGGAAAGTGTTCCTCCATGCGGATCGCGGGCGTTTTCATACGCGAATGGTTCTGTACCGTGCTGAACACAAGAAATTCAGCCCCCGGTTCGCAGGAGCGGACCGACGGTTTGCATTCATACCGTATGCTCTGGGAGTCCGACGCGCTGCGGACGAAAATCCGCTGCAGCACCAGCGCAACCAGAATGACGATCACAAACAGAGGAAACATGTCCGGAAAGATTATTCTTCGGTCGGAACGGGGATATCCTTCAGCATATCGCGGAACAGCGCGTCCGCTTCGGCGCTGCCGACGGCGGTCCGGTAATACAGACGGTGCGCAAGCACGTGCGGCGCAAGCGTCTTGACGTCGTCCGGCGTTACGAACGCGCGTCCGTGAAACGCAGCGTACGCGCGGGACGTCTTGCACAGCGCAATGGTGCCGCGGGGCGACGCGCCGATGTTGAACCGGTCGTCGTTGCGCGTTTTTTCGACGATGTCCATGAGGTACCCCATGACGGGCTCGCTGATCTCGATCTCATCGAGCTCTGCGCGAAGCCGCAGCGTCTCCTCTTCGGCAACGACCTGCGAGAGCGCCTGAATCAGGTCGTTCGTATCCTTCCGGAGCGCCACGCCGATCTCTTCCTCCCTTGTCATGTAGCCGAGCTTCAGCCGCATCATAAAGCGGTCCATCTGTGCTTCGGGCAGCGGGAACGTGCCGTAGGATTCGATCGGGTTCTGCGTTGCGGCGACCATGAAGGTGCGGTTGAGCGCGCGGGTGACGCCGTCGACGGAGACCTGCCCTTCCGCCATCGCTTCCAGAAGACTGGACTGCGTGCGCGGCGTTGCGCGGTTGATCTCGTCGGCAAGCACCATGTCCGCAAAGACGGGGCCGGGACGGAATTCAAACTCGCCGGCTTTCATGTTGTAGAAATTGATGCCGGTCACGTCGCTCGGCATGACGTCCGGCGTGAACTGGATGCGCTTGAAGCTGCCGCCGCACGCCTTTGCGAACGCGCGGAACAGCATGGTCTTGCCGGTCCCGGGGACGTCCTCCAGAAGAATGTGCCCGCCGCAGAGATAGCAGATCGCGATCAACTCGATCTCTTGTTCTTTTCCGACGATCACCTCGGAAACCGCGCCGACCAGACGGTCGCGATAGGAGACATAATTCTGTGTGGTCATGTTGCATTCTCCGTTCACTGTCATAGATTTATTTCGAAAACGTCAGGTCCGCAGACGATTCGGGATCGATCCAGACCGCCGGACGCACGGCGTAGCCGCGGTTCTGGATTGCGTGACCGACCTCGATGATTTCGCCGGACGTGCCGACGCAGGCTACGCGTTCCCCCGCATAGCGGAGCTCGTCCGTGGTCTCCAGAATGACCGATTCTTCGACCGGCGTGCGCAGCCACCACAGACAGGCTTCGCCGACGCTGCTGCGGTACGCGCCGAATCCGAGGGCATACTGCGTGGCAAGGCATTTGCGGTCTTCATCGGAGAGGAAATACTTCTTCGCTTCGCTGAGACTCAGCAGAAACACGCGGTCAAAGGTTCTCATGTCGTATGTACCGTCCGGAAGCATGTCGCAGATCGCCGTGCGCTCAAGCATGCGGATCTCGCCGTCGTCAAATGCGGTGTTCAGAAACTCGTCGTTCAGCCAGTCGCGCAGCACGCTTGTCCGCCATGACACGATCGATACAGACGGATCATAGTCGTATCGCATGAACGGAAGCGCGTCCAGCGCGTATTTGCTGATCAGCAGCATCCGGCTGCCGTCTCTTTCGAGCACGATCCATTCGATGGGATCCTTCGCTTGGGATGTGATTCTGCCCTGCGGATAGGAGCCGAACAGAACGGTGGAGCCGACCTCGGCGTCCCTGAGACGGTCCTTTGCAATGTCATAGACCAGATCGCTGCTGTCCTGGTAGTGCAAGCCGTGCAGGGTGCGGTACGCCTCGTCAATCTCTCCGGCTTCGATCTGTTTGATCGCACGGTCGTATCGGATTGCGGGGACGGCGTACTTCCGGAACAGGATCACGCCGACAACGCAGACCGCGGCGACGCAGGCGGCGGCGATCGCGAATCGGACGATGCGCTTTTTGCGCGCCTTTCTTTTCTGTTCCGCCTCCTTTGCGGCGCGGATCGCTTCCTCGCGGTCCGTCCGTTCCTTCTGCAGGATCTCCTCAATCCTGCGCTGCGCCTGCTCGATTCGTCCGTCGGCGTCCCGGTAGCCGCGGATCCTTTCAAAGAGCTGGATTGCCTTTTCCTGGCTGCGCACATTGAAATTGGCGGCGGCCTTGTCGGCTTCCGCATAGAGATCGTCGAGATGCGAGGTGACTGCCATCTGTTCGCATTCGAGCTTTTTCTTTGCGGCGTCCCTGTAGTCGGGGATGCGGGCGAATTCGGCGGCGGCTTCCGTATAGAGCCGCCCCTCGATCAGCAGCAGCGCATTCCGGTAGATTCGTTCGTTTGCTTCGATTGTCCCGTTATCCTGCATCTCTGTGTTCCGTTCCTTTGCTGGTTTCTCTCGATAAATCAAATGTATCGCAGATAAAATGGCTTGTCAATTCTCTTTTTCGTTTTTCAAGAAAAGAACGGCTCCCTGACGGAGCCGTTTGAAGAATCCTATGCGGTACGCTTCATGCGCGGTTCGATTATGCGGCGTCCGTCAGCTTCAGGTGCTTCACCTTCCGAAGGACGATCGCGTTGATGATGACCGTAAACAGCACCGTGATCAGCGTGCCGTACAGCCACGCAAGCGGGCTTACGCTGCGGTCGAACCGGATGAACGCCTGTTCCATCAAGCGCACGATGCGATAGGCGATGCCGGAGCCGAGCGCGATGCCCAGAACGATGCCCGCAATCGTCGTCACGATCGTTTCCCGCGTGCAGTAGCCGATGACCTCTTTGACCGTAAAGCCGTTGATGCGCATGACGACAAGCTCGCGCTTCTTCTGCATGATGTAGATGTTCGTCAGATTCGTCAGCACCACGCCCGCCATGATCGCCGCCAAGACGATGAACAGCACGACGATGCTGTTGACGACCGAGGTTGCGGAGTCGAACATCGCCCGGTCCGCCGACGCCGGCGTATAGCCGGTTAAGCCCGAAACCGTTTTGAGCCGCTCGCGCAGCGCCTCCTCGTCCGCACCGTTCAGACGGATCAGGAAGGAATTGGGCGTCGGCGCGGCACCGAACAGCGACGCATAGTATTCGGTGCTCATCACCATGGAGCGGCCGATGTAGTTTTCAAAGATGCCCGCCACGCGGACCTTTGCCGTTTTCGCGCCGCCGACGGTGATCTGAAACTCGCTTCCGATGTCGAGACCGTCGATCTCCGCCAGCCGCCGCTGAATCAGGATGCCCTCGTCGGTCGGTTCGATCGCGTCTCCGGTGCGCCAGTCGTTCAGACGGTACATGGATTCGATGGCGGCGATATCGCCGCAGAGCAGTTCTCCCACCTGATTGTCCGTGATCCGGTAGGTGATGTAGACGTCGTACAGCGGCACGCAGTCCGCGCCGGAGTTTTTAAGCTCCGCTTCGATCTCCTCGCCGTATGCATACTGCACCTTCGCGTCGTAGTGCACGACGGAGGAATACTGGTTTGTGACCGAGCCGTTCACCGCGGCTTTCAGCGTAAATCCGATGACGATCAGCGCACAGCAGCCCGCGGCGCTGACGATCGTCACGATCACGCGCTTGAGATCCGTGCGCATGTTCAGAAGAATCAGGCGCGAATACAGCGACAGCAGCCGCTTTCCGCTTTTTGCGCTCTTTTTCCTGCCCTTGGGAACCGCCTGCTGCATCAGCCGGATCGCGGGCGTGCGAATCAGCCGGTAACAGGCGAGCACGATCGCGCCGACGGCAAGGACGATCCCCGCAAGCAGCACGATCAGCGTCGGTCCGACCGTCACGGTCGGCGCCGTCGTATCATAGGTGTAGTACGCGCCGTATCCCTTCAGAATGAACGGTTCAAAGACGAACCGCGCAAGCAGAACGCCGAACAGGGTGCCGAGCACCGTCGCGGACAGTCCGAACAGCAGATACTTTGCAAGGATCTCCCGGTTGAAGAAGCCGAGCGCCTTGGTCGTCCCGACCAGCGTGCGCTGCTCGTCGATCATCTTGCTGATCGTGGCGTAGATCACAAGCGCGCCGACCAGAACGAACAACAGGGAGAAGGTCATTTCCAGACTCTTGAGGTTCCCGCTGCCGATGATCAGCTGCACGAAGCTCGCGCTGCCGTGTCCGTCGAAGATGAACCAGCGGCCGGATTCCATGTTTTCCGCGTTCTCGCGCTGTTCTTTGAGCATCGTTTCGACCTCCGCGATCATCGCTTCGGCGTCGTCCAGATCGGAACTCTTCTCCTCGATCTGCTGCCTCAGCTCGCGCAGGGAATCGACTGCGGCATCCATTCCCTCGATGCCGCCCACGATCAGCTCCGCCTGCCCGATGATGCCGAGCAGGGTATCCCTTGTCTCGGTCCTCGTCTTCAGCTGCTCTTTGTTCTCCGCAAGCGCCTTTTCCGCCTCCTCGACCAGCTGCAGCGCCTGATCCCTGAGCTGCGCGTCGCGGATCGCGATCCGTTCCGCGGAGAGCTGCTCGATCTCCCGGGAAACCGCCGCCACGGTTTCATCGTATGCCTTAGAAAACCGGTTGACGTCCGCCGCTTTTTCCACGGTGATCTCCGCCTTCATGCAGCAGTTACCCATGGCCTCCCGATCGAATCGGTCCGCGCTGACGATCATATACGGCGTTTCCGGCACGCTTTTGCTTGCGTGATCGGGATGCGCGACGATGCCGACGATCGTAAACGGATCCGCGCCGAGAAAGAACTGCCCCGTGACGTCGGTCATTTCCGCCCATTCGATCTCGTCGCCGATCTTCCATCCGGCTCCCTCGGCGACGTTTTGTTCGATCGCGCATTCCGAAGCGTTTTCGGGCATGCGTCCCTCGACCGTCGAGACGAGATTGATCCGCTCCGTCGCGGTGATGATATTGATGACCTGCTTTTCGTCGCCGATATATGCGTTCGCGGCGGTCTGCCAGACCGGCTCAACGTCCGTTACGCCATCAAGCACGCGGATGCAGTCGAGATCCTCCGGCGTCAGCAGGCGCGTGGAAATGACCTCGATATCGCGAAAGTTCTGCCGGTTGTACGCCGTCGATGCGTTGTTCCGCAATGCCGCCGCCGAATATCCGATGCCCAAAAAGGTGGTCACGCCCAAAAGCGCGATCACAATGATCGACAGAAACGAAACCTTCTGTTTCCAAATATTCCGCAGCGCGTCCTTGATCTGAGTCTTCTTCATGGCCGGTTACCACACGAGCTCTTCGGCGTGCACGGGATGCAGATTCTTTTTGATGCTCGCGATCCTGCCGTTGCGCACCTTGACCACGCGGTCCGCCATCTTGGCGATCTCGGGGTTGTGCGTGACCATCATGACCGTCGCGCCCTGCTTGCGCACGATATCCTCGACGACCGAAAGCACCTCGATGCTCGTCGTATAGTCGAGCGCCGCCGTCGGTTCGTCGGCAAGGATCAGCTTCGGCTTTTTCACGATCGCGCGCGCAATGGACACGCGCTGCTGCTGACCGCCGGACATCTGTCCGGGATAGTTGTTGGCGCGTTCCGCCAGTCCGACCTTTGCGATCGCGTCCGCCGCGTCCATCCGTTCCTTCACAAGCTCCGCGATAAACTGCACGTTTTCGAGCGCGGTCAGGTTCGGCATCAGGTTATAGGACTGGAAGATGAAGCCGACATACTCGCGGCGGTACTTCGTCAGCTCGGCGTCGGACGGATGCGAAAAATCCTTCCCCTCGACGGTCAATGTGCCGTCGGTCAGAAAGTCCATGCCGCCGACAATGTTCATCATGGTGGACTTGCCGCAGCCGGATTCGCCGAGGACGACCACGAATTCGTTCTTGTAGACGTCGAGGTTGATGCCCTTCAGCACCTGCAGCACGCCGTCGCCGGAGGGGAACTCCTTGGTGACGTTCCGAAGCGTCGCAAGGATCTCCTTCTGTTCGCCGAGATCGACGGCCAGTCCCTTTTCGTCGATCGTGATCGCGGCGAGCGACGCCATGCGTTCGCAGAGCTTCAGCTCCTCCGCGTCGTACAGCGAGCCGTCCTTTTTGTTGACGATCTGCACGCAGCCGATCACGTCGTGCAGGTTGTTGAGCGGCACGCAGATCATCGTCTTCGTGATAAGCCCGTTGTCGTCGAACACGGAGCCCTCGAAGCGCGAATCGCTTGCCGCGTCCTCCACGATCACGGACTTGCCGGTCTTGGTGACGACGCCCTCGATGCCGAGTCCGTTCTCCACCGTGATGTTGGAGATGTCCGCCGGACCGATGTGGAACATCGGGGTGAGCCGATCCGTCTTGGGATCCAGAAGCCAGATTGCGCCGGCTTCGCTGTTCAGCGTCTTGACGATGATTTCCAGACTGCCGGAGAGCGCGTCGTCGAGGTTGTCCACCTCCAGAAGCTGCTCCATGATCTGCCATGTCGCTTTTGTAAACCGTTTTTCTTCTGCCATGGTTCCGGTCTCCTTTGTCTTCAATGGTTGTATCTCTTGCGCGATCCGACGGAAAGCGGATCACGGTCCGAAAAAGCGATCTTCGGGACGGAGCGGAAAGCCGATCCTTTGTCCGCGGATTTCTCAAACCGGCAGCCCGTTTGTCGCCGGATTCTTCTATTGCAGCTTTTTCCGTACCGTCAGGACGTTCTGCCCGAACTTGTATGCATAGTCCATGCCGTCCACGGTCTTCTTCACCAGAAAGATGCCCAGCCCGCCGATCGGTCTGTCCTCTGCGGAAAGATGCACGTCGGGATCCTCCTGTTCCAGAGGGTTATAGGGCATGCCCTTGTCCAGAAAGGTCAGCGTCACCGTCTTCGACGGTTCCTCGTATGCGAACCGCACGGTCACGGGACCGGTCCCCGGCGCATAGGCGTATTGCGCGATGTTCGCCATCAGCTCGTCGATTGCCACGTCGAGCTGCAGCTTTGCCTTCGGCGGACAGCCGACGGCGTCCAGCTCCGCCTCAACGAAAGCGGTCACCGCAGGGATGTTCTCCGCCGCGGCGTCCACGGTCAGCTCCTTTGCGGGCACCGCCGTCTTGGGGCCTTTGTATTCGAGACAGAGCATGGTGAGATCGTCAAACTGCTCCGCATCCTGCACAAAGTCGTCCACCGCGCGGCGCACGCCGAGCAGGATTCCTTCCGGCGTTTCATCCTTGGCTCCGTTCAGCGCGGCGATCATCCGTTCGGTGCCGAAAAGCTCGTTTTTCGCGTTGCTCGCTTCGGTCACGCCGTCCGTATAGACGAACAGCTTTGCGCCCGGCGTCAGCTGAATCTCATATTCCCGGTACCGGACGCCGTTCATGCCGCCGATCACGAAGCCGTGTTTGTCCTTCAGCAGCGCAAAGTCGCCGTCGGACGTCTTGATCACCGGATACTCGTGTCCCGCGTTTGCCGCCGTGAGTCTGCCGGTGGAGATTTCCAGAATGCCGAGCCACACGGTTACGAACATCTGCTCCTGATTGTCGGAGCAGATGGCCTCGTTGGTCTTGGTCAGAATCGCCGCCGGACCGTGTCCCAGCATGGCGCAGCTCTGCAGGATGATCTTCGAAGCCATCATGAACAGCGCCGCGGGAATCCCCTTGCCGGACACGTCGGCGATGACCAGACCGAGATGGTCCTCGTCGATCAGGAAGAAATCATAGAAATCGCCGCCCACTTCCTTTGCGGGATCCATGGAGGCGTAGAGCGCAAATTCCGACCGGTCGGGGAAGGGCGGGAACCGGTGGGGGACGAACGCCGCCTGAATGCGGGTGGCGAGGGACAGCTCCGTGCTGATGCGCTCCCGCTCGGCGGTAATCTGTGTAATATCCGAAATATAGGTCTCGATCTGCTCCTCCATCGTATCGACGGACTTTGCCAGCTGCCCGATCTCGTCCCTATTGCGGATGGTGTTCTGCAGCTTCTGCTCCGACGCCGTATTCTCGCGGGAGAAGCGGGCCGCCTCCTCCGTGATCAGGTTGACGGGATGCAGCAGCACCCGATGCAGATAAATGCTCTGCCCCAGGATCACGAGCAGCACCAGCACCGCAACGGCCAGCGCGATCTTGCCGAGAAAGGTGCTGCGTACACCGGCGAGAATGTCCATCTGCCGCTGAACGCAGAGGATCCCCTTCACGCTGCCGTCGGTCCCCTTGAGTCCGATCATGGCGGTGATGTGCGAATCGGTCTCGATGTTGCCCTTGTCCCGGATCACCAGCTCCCGGTCCGCTTCCAGCTCGTAGAGCGCGCGGTATTTCTCGCGGTATTCGTCGTTGGTGGTGTCCCGCACAAAGCCGAAATCGTACTTGGTGTAATGACTGTCGTGGTCGATGGTGGAGAACAGAAAGGTGATATGCCGGTAATCCGACCGGTCGGGCACGATCACATAGATGAAGGTGGATCCGGAGGAGTTACACAGGTGGTCCATCCGGTCCCATACCGCCTTGTATGCGGGCGTGACGCCGCCGCTTTGGGCGTATTCGTCGATTTTGTCGGCGTCCACAAGCTCGGCCGCCGTCTGCGCCGTCAGAAAAGCGCCTTCCGCATACTGGTTCAGCAGCGCGTCGGTAAAGGTCCGGTAGCCGATGATGCCGACGATCACGGAAAACAGCACCAGCAGCAGCACGATGCCGGCGATGCTTTTGACGGTAATGTGTTGGCGCAGCAGCTTCATGGGCGTCTCCCGATGCGGTTGATTGCGACGGTCATTCAATCGTCAGAATGTCCGAAAAGCCGGTGACCTCGAAGATCTCCAGAATCATCTCGTTGACATGGATCACCTTCATGGTTCCCTGCCGGTTCATGGTCTTCTGGGCAGACAGCAGCACGCGAAGCCCCGCCGAAGAGATGTAGTCGAGCTTCTCAAAATCAAACGTCAGCTCCGAAACGTCCGCAAGCGCGTCCTTCAGCACCGCTTCCAGCTCCGGCGCGGTCACGGTGTCCAGACGACCGGATAACGCGATCGTCAGCGCAGTTTCATTTCTGGTTTTTTGAATCGTCATGGCTTTGCTCCTTTTCCCCGAAACGGGTTATTTGATGATGTGTTCCGATTCACGGGAACCTGAATACCGGCGCCGCAAAACATGCAGCGCCATGCTGCAGCCGGACCGCTTACGGTCTGCCGTAATAGAACTCGGTTGCGGTCACGTTCTTCTGGATCAGAACGGAACTCTGGTGAAACGCCGCAATCAATTCGTCCGCAGCGGCGTGGACGGATTCCGCGCTCGTGTCGCTCAGATAGATGACGACCGTATATTCGCGATAGAGCATATCTCCGTCCGCCCAGCCGCCGTTCGCCTCCTGGATCGTCCAGCCGCCGACATGCCTGAGCAGAATTTCTTCCGCTTTTGTTTTGGCTTCGTCCGGCGCGAACACCGGCTCGTTCGTATCCTTATCGTTCGTGCCGAGGTACATGACGTACTGGACGTCGCCCGCTGCCTGCTTCGGCAGCAGCGCAACGATCAGGCCCGCGATCGACAGGCACAGCGCAGCGACGGAAAGCACGATTGTTTTTTTGTATACCTGTTTGTTGTCCATATTTGTCTCCCGATCCTTATCTGTTCCGAACATCCCGTGCAATTTGCGGGATATCAGCCTTTCATGGTGTTGAAGAGAATCCTGCGGGATCCGCCCTTGTCGTCCGTAGCGCCGCTGCGCGCAAACGCGAGCGCAACGACAAACAGCAGATCGAGGTTCTTCTCGCTCGTGAAGATGCGGTAGAAGCCCGGCACCGGGACGTTGTTCGCGACCGCATGTTCCTCGGCGTCCTCCTCGTGGACGTACTGACTCGAAGCCTCGATATAGCCGATCTCCGCGCCGTCTCTCGAAACCGTGTAGGACGGGAACAGCACCTTGCCCTGCGCAAAGCGGGATTCCACCTTGACGCCGTTCCGTTTCAGGTGCTTCCAGATGTCCTCGCCGTCCAGCGAGAAGGTGTAGTGGTTGTCGAACAGGAAGGAGTTCCGGTCCGCCTCCTCCTGATGCCCGACAAGATGCGCCTTGGTCGTGCCGTGTTCATGGTCGATAAAGTCGAAGCCGAACGGGCCAGCCAGCGTGAACTTCGTCATACTCGCCTCGTAGAGGACGTTGCGGTTTTTGTCCTCGATGCGGTGCCCGGCCTTCGGCGTGCCGAGATCGGTCAAAAAGTACAGCTCGCGCTGTTCGCCCTGCTCGGACGGCGCATAGACGGTCTCGCCCTGCGTTTCCTTGAGCTTCCGGACGTCGAGCTTCTTCTTGACCGTCAGTCCGACCACTAAAAGCAGGATGACCGCGCCCGCAATCATCAGATAGACGCCGAAGCCCTTGGAGGACGTGATCTTCGCGGGGTTCTGCGGATCATATTGGATGCGGACGGTCTTGCCCACCTCGTAGGACGCGCTGTCGGAGTCGAGCTGCGTCGTGTATTCCTTGCCGTCGACCGTGTACTTTACGGTCACGATCCGTCTGACGTCGTTTGCGGTGTCCGGATCGGGAATGTAATCGGGATCGTTTTCAATGGAAACGATGGTTGCTTCGGCCTTTTCATAGCCCTTCGATTGGAAGAACGTGAAATAGATGCCGACGCCGAGTGCGATCACGGCAAGGATCGCCGCAAAAATCTTGAAGCCCGGACCTTTGAATGAAAACATTGTTTTTTCCTCCTGTCAATTCGATTGCCGATATGTTCGGTATCCGAAAAACCGCCGGCATCGAACCCCCCGTTATGACCTCGTTCGGATGCCGTTTTCGCCGGTCCGTTCCCTTTCGATGAAGAAAACGGCACGCGGCGCGGAATTCCTTTCCGATTATCATAACACATTTCGAACCGTCCTGCAATGAAATCCGGGAAAAAGCAGAACAGAAACAGCAGGGGATTTGTTGTTCCCCGTGCCGCACGGCGGCGCGAAACGCGCCTTTCATCGAAAAACGTTCCGTACAAAAAACAGGGGCGAAGCCGATGCGGCTTCGCCCCGTAAGCAGATGGTTTTATGAGATTGGCAGCGCGTCAATCAGCGAAACCAGATACCGCAGGATTGCTGCGGCGTCTGCCGCAGTGATCTGACCGTCGCAGTCGACATCCGCGTTGAGCGTACCGCGCGGCGTAAGCGTTGAGAGCTTCACCAGCGTGCGCAGGATCATTGCGGCGTCTGCGGAGGTCACCTGACCGTCGCAGTTCGCATCGCCGTAGAGGATCGGCTCGAACAGGATGCTGCCGTCGACCGTTGCCGCCTCCGCCGCTACGACCTTTCCTGCGAACAGGTACGACAGTTCGGTGCCGCTGCCGAGCGGATTGACGGTGAACGCGATCTGCACCGCATCGCCGGGCTTGACGTTGTCCGTGCCTGCGAACCAGAGCGTCAGGATGACATCCTCGTTCTTCAGGAGGACCTCCGTGTCGGACGCCCATGTCGCCATCAGCGCGCTGTCGTTTTCTGTGATCGTCCAGTCAACCATGCCTTCCGCCTTGCGCCATGTCAGCATCGTGCGGTCAAAGTTGATGAAGATCTGCGCGCTGTTCACCAGCAGACCGGCTTCCGGCAAGTCTCTGACGCGGATCCGGTAGGGATACAGCATCTCGCCGTTCTCCACGACATAGATATCGTTGGCAATCACATCTTCTCCGGCAATCGTCATTGCTTCCGGATAGGCGAACGTGATGCTGCCGTCCTCGGTCAGAACCGCCGGCGCATCTTCGACGCCGCCCTCCGGAATCAGGTACGCCAGTCCCGTCTTGAAGCCGTTGTTCTCCTCCGGGAACGTGAATGCCAGCACCGTGCCGTCGGCAACGGGTTTGATGAGTTGGAAGTACAGCGATACGATCACGTCTCCGTCATTGAGCGTGACGCCGTCTCCGCCGGACGCCCAGCCGAACGCCAGCACGCCCTTGTAGTATGCGTGGACGCCGGTCTCGCCTTCGAGATCCGTTTCGGCGTCAACGAACTGCAGCGTGTCCTTATCGAAGCCGATGTAGACCTGCCCGCCTACCGCCTTATCATCGCTGTCAACGTTCTTGATCTTGACGTCGTAGCGGTACAGCACCTTGCCGTCGCGATAGGTCAGCGCATCGACCGCCATGACGTCTTCGCAGTAGAAGGTCGGCAGCAGCATCGGAAGGACGATATCCTTCGTCTGCGTTGTGAAGTGCTCGTCGGTGAACGTTGCGGTGTATCTTCCGGTACCGTCTCTGCGTGTCGTCGCCGGAGACACAACCGCATAGACCGCATCCACGGTTTCGGTGACAACATGGCTCGCATCGTTGGTGCAGATCGCCGTACCCGTGACGGTGTAGCCGGTCTCCGTCTCCGTCCAGACGTATTCCTGTACATCCCATGCAAAGTCATGCATCAGCCGTACCGTCTGATACGTCGTGTTCCCCGCGGTATCGCGTACAAACACGGTGTAGGTTCCAAGCTCCGTCGCCAGAACGAGGTCGCTTGTCAGTGCAGTCCATCCTTCGGTCGGCGCTTCCGTCGTTTCGCCGCTGACCGCCGCAAATTCATAGTCCGTCACATAGACATTGTTTCCGGGCTTGCTCTTTGCAGGATCGTAGTCGCCGCCCGCCGCGCTTGCCGCCACGATGGACAGGGTACCCGAGATGTTGCCGTCGGGGCAGATGATTTCCTTCTCGAGTTCGAACGTGACCGGAATCACGGCACGGACCGTCTCTGTCTGCTCGTTGCCCGCGTCGTCCTTGAGCGTAACGGTGTATTCGCCTCCAAGCGGGATCGGGAAGTCTCCGGAATAGCTCGCGCCGGACACCTGGATCGGATACCCGTTGACCGTCAGCGACTCGATTCTGTGATCGTCGGACGCATAGATCTTGAGGATGCCGTCGCCGACGGTGACCGACAGCTGCGGAACCGTGACATCTATACAATCGACCGCGATAATCGCTCTCGCCCATGTATCGTCGTCACGATCCACGCGCACGAGATAGAGCCCGTTCACGTTCACCGTCCAGCGCTGCGCATCTTCTGCCTGTTCGAGCGCCGGATTCGCAAACGTACCATCCTGGAACAGATGCGCTTCGACGGTCTCATTGTCTGCTGTCGCATATGTGCAGTCGAGCCACGGCCGGTAGTTGATGACACCGGGTTCAAGCGGCTCATACTGACTGTTCAGGAGACGCAGATGTTCGGGCAAAAGTCCCGGCGCATCGGAATTCGCCGAGGTGCTCGGCACGTCATTGAACCAGTTCACGTTGACGTCTCCGGACGATATGTTGCCGGACAGGTCGCATGCACGCACGGTGAACTCTTCGTCCTTCTCCAGATTCTTCGTGAACGTATAGGTGAAGTAGTACAGATTGTCGTTGACCTTGACCAGCGCAGGCGTCGTCTCTTCGTCCAGCGTGACGCCGTTGAGCGAAACCTCCTTGATGCCGGTGCCGTCGACAATGTAGCAGGTCATCTCTATGCTGCCGCCCGTCTTGATCGAAGCGACATCCGGGAAGCTGCGGTTCCAGAGGATCTGCGGCGCTTCCGGATCGGTCTCTACGACCGTATTGACCTTGTACGTCGGTACGAAGCGGTCGATACGCGCGCCCTTCTTTGCCGTGACTCGGACGATGTGCTGTGCGCCGGACGAGTTCCTGAACTCGATCTTTGCCGGGGACTCCGTGATCGTCTTCGTCACGCCGAACGCCTTTGATTGCACGGTGAGCTCGCCCATGAAGTAGAACGTCAGGGTGTCCGCAACCGTGTTGAACTCGAAGTACGCGCCGTCGGTATTCGCCAGCGTCAGGTCGTTGTTCATCGGGAACTCTTTTTCTGCGCCGCCGGTCCAGCCGACTTCGACGTTCTTATCAAGGAAGAGCCATGCGGGATTGTCCGCAGCCGCCGCGTACACATCGGTTAACGAATCGTCCGGTTCATGGAACGTGAACGTCGTGTCGTCGCGGTAGATATTGACGCCTTCCGCCATTGCGCCGATCTTGTAGGCGATCGCCGTGATGGAGTTGGTCTTCATATCCTTCAGCTGCAGGATGCCGGTCGGGACCTCGCCTGCTTCGATCATCTCCTGCGCCTTGGCATTCGGCGCGGCAACGATGACCTGACGCTCGGCGTCGTAATAGCAGATACCCATGCGCGGCTCCCAGCCTTCGGTGCCGTCCGTGACTTCCGTGAGCACGATATCGGATGCATCGGCGGTCGTGGCGTACTGCACCGGCAGCGTCAGCGTCGTGCCGAGCGCCGTGTTGATGCGGCCGGGCACGATGAATACCGTCTCGTGCTTGAGAATCACTTCGGAGCGGTTGTTGATCTCGTTGTACTCATTGTGTTCGGAGGTGTATACCACGCTCTCCACAATGTTCGGGGTATCCGCATCCGAGAATGCTTCGACCTTCAGATGCAGACCGCTCTTCGTCTCGGTCTGGATAAAGCACTCCTTCGGCACGCTGAGAGTACCGTACACGGTACGGTAGTAATCCGGATCGATGTTCGAACCGTCTTTCTCGTTCAGCAGCCGGTAGATACCGTTCTGCGCGTCATTTGTGCCGCGATGCTCCTGCATGCTCGTATTGAGATCGCTGCCCGTGATGTCAACCGCTTTGTAGATCGGAAGACCGTCTGCGTCGACTTTGCCGGAATCATAGGAGAACTGCAGGAAGGCGCCGTTCGCCGTCTTCGAACCGCCGTTGACGACCGACACATAGACCTTCAGATTCACTCTGTCTCCATCGATCGCAAGGACCGACGCCTCAAAACCATCGACGCTCAGATCCGGCTTATCCTCCACAACCAGAAGATCCTTGACCGTCTGCGAGAACGGCTGGCTTTCCCCTGCGAACGAATACTCCTGAACATCCAGATAGAACGCGTCGCCCGTGCTCAGGGTTTCGGTCAGAGGAAGCGAATCGAAGTACAGATCCGCAGTCATACCGGACGGGATCGGCGAGGTCAGCAGCCAGGTTGCCAGATCGATGTCCTTGTCTGTTTCCCTATGGATGTACAGCTTCACCGTAAGCGGCTCGACGTCGCTCGCGCGGAGCATTGCCGTGCCGGTGTTGCGGAATTGGACGTTGCCGGTCAGCGTGCTGCCCGTTTTGAAGTTGCAGCTCGCAAGGTCGAGCGTCACTTCGTCGATTCCCTGCTTGCCTGCGCCGAACGCGATTCCGTAGAATCCGACCTTTGCCTTGGTGTTGGGCTTCGGGATGTACGTCTTGAACGGTTCTTTGCCTTCGCCCATCTCGAACGTGTGTTTTTCAAGTTCCGTCATCGCGCCGTTTGTCAGCACGATCAGCTGCTTCCTCGTTTCGCCGTCGCTTTCGACCGTACGCGTCGTCATCTGGAGGTTTGTAAAGACCAGCTTATCCTTCGAACCGGTGTGACCGCCCGGCGTCTTGAATCCCCCATCGCTCAGATACGCTTTTTCCGTATCTTCCGGACTCATGTCGTACTTGATGCTGTCCTCATAGATCTGCAGATTGCGCATCGCAAGGATCGTCGGCGTGCCCCACTTCTGTTCGCGCTGATCCCACCATGCGGTGAAGATCGCGTTCGACTGGCTGTTGGAGACCGGCGCCGTGTAGACGATGCTCATGTTGCCGTCCTCGTCCGCGCCGATTGCGACTTCGGTACCGGTGGTCTCGCTGAAGATCGGGATCAGTTCCGCACTGCCGCTGTCGTTGAGCAGGTCGTCCATGTCAGCCTGCTTCAGCAGCCACGTGTTGCCGTTCATCTCAAACAGCGCATAGTTGCTCGCGCCGCTGCCGTCAACGTTCGCATTGATGAACCGGAGGTTCGCAAAGTACGGGTCGAGCTGCTGCTTCTCCAGCGAAGAGCTCGAGTATACGCCGTCCTTCAGCGTCGCGCCTGCGATCGTGTCTTCCGTGCAGCCGGCAAAGTCGATCACCGCCTTCAGGAGCTTCTCTTCGGAGAAGCCGTCCGCATCGAGCGTGCGCAGGTACAGACGATAGAAGTTGCCCTGCTCGGTATCTGCGTTGATCATGCCCGCGTCGAGCGACTCCGGATTTTCTGCCGTCGGGTCGAAGTAAGCGACCTGCGACGTGGTGTAGAGCACATAGACCGTCGAACCGATCTGTGCAGTTTCCATGTTCGTGATATGCTGTCCGTCGTCAACCGCGGCAGTCAGTACGCTGTCGCCTCTCTTCACATTCAGGACGCTGTTGTCGCCGCTCATGCTGTTGATCGCAGACTGCGTATTCCATGTAAAGACCGCGCTCGCAAGATTCGGATCAACGGTCTTGCCGCTGTTCAGCATTTCATCCTCGAGACCGGGATGCGTCGCCATCAGCCAGCTGCGAAGTCTCTCGTTGTCCGTGCTGCCGTCGCCGCTCGCGCTGACCCAGACCGTTTCCGTTCCGGTCGACTGCGCCAGCATGCTTACGGTTGCGCCGCTTGCGAGCACGACCGGGTCCGCAAGCGTCGCGCCTTCGACGAGCGGGATCTCACGCTGCTTGACCTCGTAGACGTTGCCTTTCTCGTCGCCGTAGGAGATCCAGCTGATCAGCAGCCCGTTTTCGCTTTCCGCGGCGTCGAAGTCCGTATCCATGAACCCGTCGGTGTCCAGCAGCAGCGCGCCGGCCTGGCCGTCATTGCCCAGATCGAGCACTTGTGTTTCATCGATCGGATGCACGAGACCTGTCGTCTGCGCCAGATTGCCGGTCATGACAAGGCGGCTCAAGACCAGCTGCGGGACGCCGTTGACCATCAGCGGATAGACGACGTAGTTCTCGCCCTTCGCCTGCACGAGCTGATAGTCGTAACCGGTCGCAAGTCCCGTAACGAGTTCTTTCGCGTCGCCGCTGTTGCTGTAGCCGGAGAGCTGGAAGTCGTCCGTTCCGGTTGCGGCAATCGCTCGCGAGTCCTCCTTCGGCACAACGACACGCTGCGTCTTGGAGATGTCCGTCGGGCCGCTGATGTGGACCAGACTCTCACCGTTGCCTTCGCTGACGTTCCGGAACCCGCCTGCGCCCGCGCCTGCACGGTCCGGAATCTCATAGCGGTCGAGCTTGGTGCCTTCTGTGCACGTGATTGTGATTGTGTTGTCGCTCTCGCCGCTGCCGAATTTCAGCTTCGCAGGGGAGCTGGTATACGTATCGGTTTTACCGGTGCGTGTGGAACTGACCTCGATCTCACCGGAGAAGTAGACATTGATCTGCGGTTGCTTCTCGTCGAACTGAACGGAAACGCCATCCTTGTTCGCTTCGGCAAGGTCCGAATTCTGCGGAATCTCGCCGATGAATACGCCTCCGGTCCAGCGCCATGCCAGAACGTCCGTCCGGAACGTCCAGTCCGACTTGCTCGGGTCGGCGTCCTTGTCCGACAGGTCGACACCGTTCGCGTCATAGAACGTCATATCCGGATTGTCCGAGAAGATGTTTACGCCATCCGGCGGCTGCGGCTCGCCCGGAAGCGTCTTGCCGTCCGCGGAGGTGTAGCAGTCTTTGCTCCAAAGATCGTAGGATCCGTTGACCGCAGAGCAGCTGATGTGCCACGAGAAGTAGCCGCGCGTGCCGTGCTGTTCGCCGGTGAAGCCGAATGCGATCGCATCCAGCGAGTAGTTGATGAACGCCGCCGTGATGTTGATGCCGACCGCCATGGAGCCCTCGAACGACTTGATATAGAATCCCTCGTACGAATCCGTCTCCTCAAGGTAGCCGCCCATCGTCATTGCCATCGACGTGCTGATCTTGAAGAACGCTTCGATCTTCAGAAGCTCGATGCCCGCGCCGATGCCCGCCTCGATGCTGAGGCTCGGCGCGATCGTCAGTCCGTCAAAGACGACCTTGCTTTCCGCGCCGATGATCGGGCGGAGGTTCTTTGCCGAGATTTCACCGGCGTACGGGATCAGTTCAACGTAGACCTCTTTATCATAGTCCTTCAGCAGAACTTCCTTCTCACCGCCGTCGCCCTTCAGAAGACCGACGCTCTCCGGATATGCGTCCGCTGCGTTGCTCGTGTAGAGCCTCATCAGAACGTCGCCGGAAAGATCCATTACGAACCCGCGCGCGTGGTTCTCCGTGCTCTTGCGCATGTCAAGCTTGAACTTGATCGTATTGCCCTTCGACAGATCGACCAACGCACGTCCGACCTCGAACTTCGTGATCGGATCGCCCTCTTTGCGCAGGCGGTAGCAGCTCAGGCCGATATTCGCCTCGATCTCCACGCCGAGCTTGATGTACAGGTAGAACACCGGGCAAGGTGTGAACCGCATCTGCAGCGTAAACTCGAAGCCGAGCGTCGCCGTCAGGCCCGCGTTCTTGAAGTAGTGGCAGTTGTCGATCGGGTTGTATTCGAACATGATCGCGATCTGCAGGCTGAACGACACGCTGTACTTCTTCATTGCCGCCGCGCCGTTGCGCGCTTTATCAAGTGAGTCGTCACTGAATGCATCTTTGAAGTAGTTTGTGCCCTGTCCTTTGCCGACCGCGCTTATGAACTGCCCGAGCGTCTGCATCTGACCGTGCGCGTCGCCCGCATACTGCGCAGCCTTCTTGCCCGCCTTTTGACTCGGGATCTCCGGCTTTGTGTCCGTGATCTTCGTATCGCCGTTGCGCCACGTGCCGTCGTCTTGCTTCGTCTGCTTCGTTGTCTCGGTGCGGTAGGTCTTGTGGCCGTTTTCATCTACCGTCTCAATGACTTTCCTCGAAATGCGCTTCTTCGCATCGTTCGGCGCGTCGGGATCTTTCGCCGTATATTCGTCCGTTGTCGTCGTTGTATTTGTGTTGAAATTCTTCTCCTCTTTAACCGTATGCTCGTTGCCGTCGCCGTCCGTATACGACGGCTTCTCCGTTGTCGCCGTGTTGCCCGTTTGTGTACCGGACGTATACTCGGTCTTTTCGTTTTTGAAGATCGGGATGCCGATCGCAAAGCCGACCTGATAGCCGTCCAGAATGATGGTCGCGTAGTCGCCGAGGCTCAGGTCCATCGAAGGCAGCTCGACGCCGAGATCCTGCTTGAACTCGCCGTAATCGCTGCCGAGATCGGGGCTCGTGCCGTCCGTTGCACCGGGCGACTGGCTGTTCTTCGTATTGACCACGTTGTCCGCGCTCGGGACCGTACGCACGGGTCCGATCGTGACGTATTCCGGTTTGATCTCGTCAAGCGTCGTGATGCCGGGCTGGGTCTTGGTTCCGACCAGCGGCAGCTGCTGTTCCTGAATGCCGATGGCGAACGTCGTTCTGCCGACAAACGCGCCGAGATAGTTGTTCAGTATTTCTTTGCCTGCCGCCGATGACGGATCTGATCCTCCCAGATCGACGTTGCCGCCCGTTACGTTGTTGGTATCGGTGATCTGATCCGGCGCATCGAACGGGATCAGTAGGCTGCCTTTATACTTCGGCTCCCATGTAAAGATCTTTGTCTCCGTGATGTCGCGGATCGTCTTTCCGTCCGCTTCATAGGCGTAGTCCACCGCTACATCCATCGTGACTTCGCCGATGTCGCCGCCCATCGGAATATCGACGTACTCGATGCCGGCGGCTTCCGCGCCGAACATCACGCGATCGTCCGTATTGTTCGCGCGCATATAGCGGTACGAGAGCTGTTCCTTCGTCAGACCCTCCGTCTCCTTCGGATCGGTGATCGCGCTGACAAACGCGGGCAGCATCTGCGCTTTCTGGTCCCCGTCGTAACCCTCCGGCACGTTATACGCGCGCGGACGGCGTGTGTAATAGACCTTCATGATGTACTGGATCACGTTGCCGTCCTTATCCAGCTGCGGACGGAACGTGGAATCCGGATACTCGCCGTTCACACGCATGTACAGATAGTCCGGAGAGCCTTTTGCGACCTCGAAGAAGTTGTCTTCATTGAGTTCGCCTTCGATGATTCCGTTTTGGTTTTCGTCGCAGTAGATCTCGACATGGTCGATATCGACCCTCATGATCGAGAGCGCTTCCAGGTATTCGGAATCATAGAACCGGAATACCAGCTCCGCGTTGCCCATATCGTCTTTGCTGATCGGAATATCCTGATCGCCGGCATACGCCTTTTTATTATAGACGATATAATCTTCCGGATCCTGATGGAAGTTGATCATTTGCAGATTAGTGACTGATTTTTCCAGTTTGAAAACTCCGTCTCTGTCGTCTGCAAAAGGACCGTCATAGTCTTTATATTTTTTGCCCTCATCATACCAAGTTATTGTACCGAATTTCAACGACTTGGGACTTCCGGTCTCCGCAGTAAACACGAGATCATATGTGTTTCCATGGGAATCCGTATATTCCACGACCGGGTCGCATGCTTTTGTCCACGCCGTAACATACGAGAATTCCCCATCTACTTGCTGTCCTTGTTGTTCTGATAGATTCTTGCCGGCATCTGTGAACATCTTTTCAAACGCACGCATATAGCTTTCCGGCGAGGACTGCATGTCTCCCAGATCACGCTTGGAGGACGAATCGACGTCGATCTTGATGGTCTGTACGCGGTCGTAGCAGACGTGAAGCGTGAATCTGTCTTTCTGGATGGTTTCGGTCATTGCGCTGTCCGGCATCAGTATGCAGCTGAATACCCGATCCGATTCTTTTTTCACTTCAAAGGAAGTCCAGTCGCCTAACAACCGCACGCCGTCATTCGGAATCCTGAACTGACCCGGCACGTTCGAGAAGTCGATGATGAGCTTCGATCCGACATAGATCTCGCCATTCGCATTGACGCCGCCTTCTTTTTCTTTGATATATACTTTCGGTGACAGCTCACCATAGATACCGCTGGTATACGGCAACGCCGTGTATCCGCCTGCGGTGTCTTCGTCGTTGACCGTGTAGAGCACAAGCCCGATGCCCAGGTTCGAATTCTGATAGGTGCGTCTGTGACCGCTGACCTCACGAATGTCGAACTTCGAGTAATGCTCGCCTGTCGTAACATTCTTATGATAGGTGGTCGCCTCACGGTGCGTCCATGCCAGGTAGTACTTGAAATACAGATTAATGCTGAAGTTTTCGCCGTAATCCAGATACGGACCGTCGAGGCCGTGTTTGAACGTACCCACATAGCCGGGATCCTTGTAGTACCCGTACCCCCAGTTCCAGTCGTCTCTGCCTCTCAGTTGGCAGTACATATCCCAGTGATCCGGTCTCCAGTCGCCGTTATCGGTATCCGTATCCACGTCGAACCACTTGCTCTGCGACCAGTCGCCGACCGAGATTTCGATCTTCGGACGGAGATAGCGGTTATGAATGACGTCCATCTGGCGCACGCCGGGTTCCACCCAGCCGAACGCCATGGAAACCTGATCGTAATATTCGCCTGCTTTGTGGTCTTTGTTACCCCACTTGATCTTTGCCGATCCGCGATAGTTGCCGTCCAGCGTGCAGGTGGTGTATTTGATGCCATTGTGTGTACGCGTCGTATTCTGAATGAGATCAAGCCGCGGGTGGTCCGGATCGCCGTCGCTGTCCGGTCCCCAATTCATACTCAGATTGCCCGATCCGCCGTACGCAACGTCGATGTCATTATAAACGTTTTTCGAATTGCCGAGCATATCGTCCCAGTCGCGCCAATACGAGCCGTTACTGTAGGAGGAATTGCCATCACTCGAAGTATAATTGCGCGAGAATTTATAGCACGGACCCATCCAATGCGAACGCGTGTCATCCGAAAGAACGAGTTCGGCTTCGAGGTCCTCGCCGGTCACCATGGCGACGGACGCCGTCACGGCAGGCTCTTTGTTGCTGCCGATCAGTGCGTTTTCGCCTTCCGCGACTCTGCCCGAAACGTCCGAACCGCTTGTGCCGGCGAGCAGAGACGCAAGGTTCAGTCCCGCGCCGTTCTTTCCCGGCGTCTTCGACTGTCCCATGATCGTCACCGTCACGCGTTCGCGCTCGAATTTGCAGAGGTCTTCGGTGCCGCCGCCGAGGATGTCGGACAGAACGATTTCAAAGGTCTTGTCCTCGGTGGCGTCATTCGCGATCAGCTCGATCGGGATCTCGATTTCATCGATCGAACCGGCGAACGCCAGCACGCCCTCCGCCTTTGCGTAGTCGACGCCCGCGACCGCCGTTCCGTCCGCGGTCTCGTAATGCACCGTGATGTTGTAGGTCGTATCGCCCGAACACGCGATCTTCGCCTTGACAAAGCCGTCCTCACGGTTTGCCGAAATCGCTTCGTCCGCAAAACCGACCGTGCTTTCGCCGTGCGCGTCGTTGTCCGATACCATGAGCGTCAGCGTGTTGCACGTGTCGCTCAAAAGACCGCCCTCGCAGCCGCTGATCGTGAACAGACCGAACTCCGGCAGCTCCGGAATCTCGTCCTCGATCGCCGTCACACGGATGTATTTGACCGTCTCGCCGTCGGCGAACGTCATCGCAAACTCCATGATATCCCAATCGTCTTCGAACGTCACGGTGCTGAACGTAGGCTCGTCCGGAATCACGAGGTCTTCCGGCACCGGCTCCGGATCCGCAATCGGTTCATAGACCTCGCCGAGCATGGATCTCGAGCAGGTGATCTCGTCGCCGTTCTTCAGCAGGCAGCGGAAATCATAGCCCGTGGGCTCCTGATTTTCGAAGTCCCAGATGTCGCCCCAGGTGACGATCAGTTCCGGCGAATTCGCATCTTCGATGTCATGCCAGCCGTCCTCGCGGCAGACCTGCCAGCGATACGCTTCCGCTTCCGTGTCCGCGATCCCGGACAGCGTCAGAACGAGCTCGTCTTCCGGCGATACATCCTCCGGCGCATCCGGAAGCTTCACTTCGCACGCCGCCGGTTTCATATTGCGTTCCGATTCGGGGATGCCGAGCGGCTGATAGGCTGCGATCGGATTCGCGTCTTCGACCTCGATCAGCACGTCCTGCTTACCGGACGCCGCATAGTCAAAGACCTGCTCGGTTCCGTCTTCGTTCGTCGTGATCGCCGGCGCGTACATGATGCGTACGGTCGCTCTGCCGACGGCGCCGCCGAGACGGTAGACGGGAATCAGGATCGATTCCGGAATGGCCTGTCCGTCGGCGGTCAACGCGCCGGATTCGGCAACGTCCGCCTGATAGTTGCCGAACGCGAACGTGCCGTACGGATAGACGACATCCCAGTCTTCCTCCGGCGTGATATCGCCGTTTTCGGTTCGGATCACGATCGATGGTTCTTCACCGGCCGGTTCCGACGGCGTTTCCGTGTCATCGTCTGCCAGCACGGTGTGCAAAGGCAGAAGTGAAATCACCATCAGCAGTGTCAGCAAAAGGGAAATTCCCTTCCTGAACGGGTTACTCCACAGGTTTGTCTTCATCATTACGCCCTCCGTTTTGTTTTTTAAACTGATTCTTTTTCGCTTTCCGCACACACAGCAGTGTGATGAAAGCGCCGATACCCAATGCGATCACGCCGACCAGAATATAGCCGCCCGCTTCGGCGTTCAGCAGAAAGGATCCCATCGTCTGGTCCACTTTCCCGTCGATGTGCACCGGCGGCAACAACGCAAGCGCCAATATCAGCACCGTCATTGCTCCGGCGCAGCCGTAGATCCATTTCATACGGTTCTTCTCTTTGCGCCGCTTACGGTCTTCCGTTCGCCGCAGCACTTCTTCGAATGCGTCATTCTTCTCCCGCAAAGCAATTCACCTCCAGTTCTCTCTGTTATTTGGTTGCAGAACTGCGCCTTTTTTCTCACCCAAAAAAAGAAAAAACCGTCCTGCGACGGTCTTTGGGACGGAATGAATTACGATTGCGGCGGTTCCGCGGTCCCGAGCCGGAGAAGCCGGCAGGGGATATACAGGAATCCCGCGGAAACGAGCGGCAGCAGGTATCCGATATAGGACGTGACGCCGGGGGCGGATACGAGCAGATTGTACAGTCCGTGAAAAACCACGGACAGCGACAGCGCGCCGAGGATCCCGGGCAGCGTCAGCGCATGCAGCCGCCGTGCGATCGAGAGCGCGATGGAGAGCGTCGCCATGCTGACGATGTGCATCACGCCGACCGCCAGACCGCGGATCAGAACGAACAGTAAGCTGGAGGCGCCTTCCGTCAGCAGATAGCAGATATTTTCGAACGTCGCGAAACCGACGCCGATGCCGACTGCCATCAGCATCAGATCTCTGTCGTTCGGCGAGAAAACCAGCAGAATGAAGACCGGCGGAATGAATTTCAGCGATTCCTCAACCACCGGCGACAGAAAGATCGACACGTCCTGACGCGTCAAGCCGGTGACGAGATACAGATACCCGCTGATATACGCCGAAAGCAGGCAGGCGATCATTCCGCCCAGAAACGCCGTGATAAACCGCATCGCTCCGCCCCGTACAAACAGAAGCGACAGCAGCAGCGGCACGGCGATGCACAGCAGGATGTTTTCCGCATAGATCATGCGATCACCTCCCGTCTGACGGCAAAGAACATGGCGGGCATCGTCATGGCATACAGCATCTCCATCGCAGCATACCACCATCCGGTGCTCATATACAGAGAATTCTGCGCCCATACCACGGCGCAGTACGCCAGCGCCAGAAGAACGCGCGATTCTCTGCCCGTTCGCAGCGCACGGACAAACCCAAGCACCATTGCGCCGAGCACACCGAACAGCAGGATATAGTTCACAAGATCCATCGCAGCGGATACCGACGGGATGAAGTGCGCGAGATACATCAGAGCCAGCGAAGCAAACGCGGCGCATCCCAACACAATCTGCCCGCTTCGGCGGATCGCTTCGGACTGACGCAGCGCAAACATCGCCATTACCAGAAAATACAGATATGCCGGACCGGTCAGCAGCGCTTCGATCCAGTCGCCGTTCCAGAGAATCCAAAGCACAATGTTGCCGACGGCATACAATGCCGTCAGCAGGATCGCCCGGTCGAAAACGGGAAAACGCTCCCTGAAGACGGTACGAAGCGAAGAAGCAAGCAGCAGAAAGAACGCTGCTTCGGCAAATTCGTTGGCGGCAAACGGCATTCGTACGTCACCGCGCAGGATATCGTACGCCAGCCAGTAAAACTCGGAGAGCAGAATACTGACCATCGTAAACGCAAAATACACCGCCGTCATGGACTTATTCGCATGCACCAGCAAGCGAACGGTTGCCGCCAGCAAAACGATCGTCGTCAGAATCATGAGACCGGTCGAAAAAACCTCTCCGATCATATAGGGCATGATTTCTTCCGCCTCCTTTCGCCGTGCCGTTCGCCGCAAAACACTTCGGCAATTGTCTTTTCGTTCCGAATCGGCTTGTCAGATCTGCTCATATTCGAACCCGATTTTTTCGAGTTCCTTTTTGAGCGCCTGCTTGCCGCGATCGGTCAGATTGTAGATCTGCTTCACCCGTTTTTTCATGATTCCGGCGATTTCTTCAATTGACATATCCTCGATGTATCGCAGCCACAGAACCATCCGGTAATCGTCCGCCACACGTTCCAGAGCAAGATATAGATGCCGTTTGCGCTCATCCGAGAGCAAGTCGAGTTCCGGCGAACGCGTCTCCGTCGCCTCGCTGCCGGTCCCAAGTTGCTCGCGCTTCCTTTTTCGAAGAAACATCAGCGCCTGATGCTTTCCGACGGAAAACAGCCACGTTTTGAAGCTGCTTCTTCCCGAAAACACGGTCGGACCGACCGCAACCTCTGCAAACGAGTCGATCATCAGCTCTTCGGCGTCCTCCATGCTGTGCACATATCCGAACAGAAACAGCATCAGCCCTTCGCTGTAACGGTCAAACAGGCAGCGAAGCGCTTCCTGCTTTCCGCGTTCCAGATATTCCCGATACAGTTCCTCATCCGAGCAAAGCAACATCGATTCTCCCGGTTTCGCATCAACGTGTGCGCAAAAAAGCCGTCCCTGTACGCTGCACCGATCTCCGCGGCATCCCTCATCGAAATAGCACGCCGCCCGATCCGATCGCAAATCCCGCGTGTGTTCGGATTCGGTCCGACGACACGCCTGATGCGTATTTTGTCCCTGACGCCTCAAACAATCATATATTCTTTCATATCGATCATAGCAGAAAGCAGAAGGAAAATCAACATCTTTCCCCATTTTCGGCCGTGCCTTGTGCGTGGAAAGGAATCGTCCGTCTCCCAAAAAGCACCCGCTTTAGGGTGCTTCTGTTTTGGAGGCGCTTCTCGCCTGCGGGCTCGGTCACGATTCGGCTCTGAAGCCCCACCGGGGCTTCATTCACCACCGAATCGGCCCTCATCGAACCGACGCTGACGCGCCGCTTCGATTGTGGGAGTAACACGACCAAACAAAACAGCACCCGCAAGGGGTGCTGTTTTGTTTGGAGGCGCTTCTCGCCTGCGGGCTCGGTCACGATTCGGCTCTGAAGCCCCACCGGGGCTTCATTCACCCCCGAATCGGCCCTCATCGAACCGGCGCTGACGCGCTGCTTCGATTGAGGGAGTACCATCTCCAAAACAAAAGCCCCCGCTTTGGGGTGCTTTTGTTTTGGAGGCGCCACCCGGAATCGAACCGGGGATGAGGGTTTTGCAGACCCGTGCCTTACCGCTTGGCCATGGCGCCGAAACCTGTATGAAAAAGCGGCTGCAGCCGCCTTGTTTTTGTGGAGCGGGAAACGGGGCTCGAACCCGCCACCTCAGCCTTGGCAAGGCTGCGCTCTACCAAATGAGCTATTCCCGCAGGATGGTGCCTCAGAGTGGACTTGAACCACCGACACAGGGATTTTCAGTCC